>NZ_CP032317.1:2400000-3000000 GCF_003574965.1 Hymenobacter oligotrophus
CAAGTCGCAGGTGCTTTGCACATGCCAAACCAAACCCTACTTCGCCGCTTCCACTTTGGTGTCAATGCTCAGTTCTTTCAGCTGAGCCGAGGAAATCTCCGAAGGCGAGTCGATCATCACGTCGCGGCCGGAGTTGTTTTTTGGGAAGGCAATAAAGTCGCGGATGGAATCGGCGCCGCCGAACATGGAGCACAGGCGGTCGAAGCCGAAGGCAATGCCGCCGTGGGGCGGCGCGCCGTACTCGAAGGCATCGAGCAAGAAGCCGAACTGCGCCTTGGCTTCTTCTTCGGAGAAACCCAGGAGCTTGAACATGCTGGCCTGCACGGCGCGGTCGTGGATGCGAATGGAGCCGCCGCCGATTTCGGTGCCGTTGATTACTAGGTCATACGCATTGGCGCGCACCTGGCCGGGGTTGGTTTCGAGCAGCGGAATGTCCTCGGGCTTGGGCGAGGTGAAGGGGTGGTGCATGGCGTAGTAGCGGCCGTCCTCTTCGTTGAACTCGAGCAGCGGGAAATCGACTACCCACAGCGGACGGAAGTCCTCCTTGTTGCGCAGACCTAGGCGCTGGCCCATTTCGAGGCGCAGCTCGTTGAGGGCTTTGCGGGTTTTGTCGGCGGGGCCGGCCAAAATCAGCAGCAAGTCGCCGGGGTTGGCGTTGAAGGCGGCTTTCCACTGCTGCAGCAGCTCTTGCGAGTAGAACTTATCAACCGACGACTTCACGTTGCCGTCCTGCTCTACGCGGGCGTATACCAAGCCGGTAGCGCCTACTTGTGGGCGCTTCACGAAATCGGTAAGCTCGTCGAGCTGCTTGCGGGTGAACTGGGCGCAGGTGGCGGCGTTGATGCCCACTACCAGCTCGGCGCTATCGAATACCGGGAAGCCGTGGCCTTTCACCACGTCGTTCAACTCCACGAACTGCATGGCAAAGCGCGTGTCGGGCTTGTCGGAGCCGTAGAGGCGCATAGCGTCGGCGTAGGTCATGCGCGGAAACTCGCCCGGGTCGAAGCCTTTCACCTCCACAAACATCTGGCGCGTCATGCCTTCGAAGGTTTGCAGAATGTCTTCCTGCGTTACGAAGGCCATTTCGCAGTCGATCTGCGTGAACTCGGGCTGGCGGTCGGCACGTAGGTCTTCGTCGCGGAAGCACTTCACGATTTGGAAGTACCGGTCGAAGCCCGACACCATCAGCAGCTGCTTAAAGGTTTGGGGCGACTGCGGCAGGGCGTAGAACTGACCGGGGTTCATGCGCGAGGGCACCACAAAGTCCCGGGCGCCTTCGGGCGTGCTCTTGATGAGCACCGGGGTTTCTACTTCCAGAAAGCCCTGGTTATCCAAGTACCGGCGCACCGACTGGGCCAGGCGGTGGCGCAGCTCGAGGTTGCGGCGCACGGGGTTGCGGCGCAAATCGAGGTAGCGGTACTTCATGCGCAGGTCGTCGCCGCCGTCGGTTTCGTCTTCGATGAGGAACGGCGGCAGCTTGGCGGGGTTAAGCACCTGCAGGGTTTCGGGCCGAATTTCGATGTCGCCGGTGGGCAGGTTGGGGTTTTTGTTGTAGCGCTCGGCTACGCGGCCCGTAATGCTCACCACAAACTCGCGGCCTAGGTTGCGGGCTTGCTCGCGCAGCTCGTCGGCCTCCACGCCTTGCTCAAATACCACCTGGGTAAGGCCGTAACGGTCGCGCAAATCCAGGTAAAGCACGGCGCCTTTGTCGCGGGTGCGCTGTACCCAGCCGCACAGCGTAACGGTTTGGCCAACATTTGCTAGGCGGAGTTCACCGCAGGTATTCGTTCGAAGCATAAGCTCAGAGGTAGGCCCACCCCCTAGGGCGGGCAGCCGGACAACTAAATCGGAGGCGGCAAAGATAGGCAAGCCGTGCGGCCGATGGGTACGTACAAGGAGCTTCGTTAATTTTGGCCCGGATTCTGCAAAGGGCGCCTCAGCTACTTCTCAACTCCGGACTTTCTACTCCTACCACCGATATGAAACGCTTTGCGCTGACGCTCGTCGCTGCTACTCTATTGGCCTTGCCCGCCGCCCACGCCCAAACCAAGGTGAAGACGAAAACCAAGTCGGAAACCACGGGCACCGAAATCAAAACCAAGTCGACGGCCGAGCCGGTGGTGCTCGATGGCGCCGTTAAGCGCGTAGAAACCTTGTCGGGCATCGACATTTTTCCGAAGCCCAACTCCAACTCGGTGCTGCTGAGCTTTACGCAGCAGTTTACCAAGCCTGGCAAGCTCACCGTTACCGACTATAAGAACAACGCCATTTACACGCAGGAGCTCGACCCTGCCACCCACACCGGTGCCCCCGTCGACCTAGGCCACATTCCGGCCGGTACGTACTTAGTAGAGGCCAAAATCGACAATTACCTGTACTGGAAGAAGGTGCGCATTAAGTACCCCTCCACGCCGGTAGCCACCAAGAAGAAGCGCGGCCGCCGTTAAGGCCTCATATACAACGTCATGCTCCATCTGGCGTCCGCGC
The DNA here is from genome assembly GCF_003574965.1 of Hymenobacter oligotrophus. NCBI lineage: Bacteria > Pseudomonadati > Bacteroidota > Cytophagia > Cytophagales > Hymenobacteraceae > Hymenobacter > Hymenobacter oligotrophus. The sequence goes on from NZ_CP032317.1 coordinate 2,402,488, forward strand.
AGTCGAAGCATCCCTACCGCTTCGTCGAATAGTAGAATACTATCAGCAGAGATGCTTCGGCTGCGCGGACGCCAGATGGAGCATGACGTGCTCTATTGAAACGTAAAGCCCCCGGTGCCCTAGGTGCCGGGGGCTTTTTGCGGCCCTGGCACCTAGGGCCACCGCGCCGCGGGCGGGGCAAATGAGTTGGCACGAAATTCTGTTGGGCCTAGCTGCGTTACTTTGCTTCCGATGCTTCACTCAATGACTACCTCGCGAAATACCCTCCGCCCTACCCTGTGGCTGCTGCCGTTGCTGTTGCTGCTGGCCGCTTTTGCAGCCCCCAAACTAAAGAAAGTGCAGGTGGCCAAGAACCTGACGGTGAGCGTGCCGGAAGACTTTCAGCCCCTGCCCGACGATGCCATTGCCTCGAAGTACCCGGCGGCGCGCAAGCCGTTGGCGGTGTTCAGCAACCCCGCTGGCCGCGTCGATTTCAGCATTGCTAACAAGCAAACCACCTTTACCGACCGCGACTACGCCCTGCTGCTGAAGGTGTACGAATCGAACCTGAAGCGCACTTACACCAAGGTCGATTTCATCAGCAAGGATATCCGCACCGTGAACAAGCGCGATTTTGTGGTGCTCGAGTTTGTTTCGACGCTGACCGACAACCGCCGCGGTCGCGAAATGATGGCTCCGCTGAAACGCTACCAGCTGATGCAGTACGCCATTTCCGGCGACCAGCTGTACGTTTTCCACTTCAACAGCCCCATTGAGGAGCAGAAACAGTACCAGCCTGTGGCGCAAGCCGTAATGCAGGGCATCGTATTGAAATAAAAAGGCCGAAGCGGCCGGCTGCATAGGCAACGAAGGCGGCCAATTACGCATCTTGCGCCCGGTGGGTTTTACCCACCGGGCTTTTTTTTGCCTGCGGCTGTAATGCACACGGCCCCACGCCGATATATTATCCGCAGGCTACGCTTGCTTTCCACACCCTAACCCTATAAGTCAGATGGAACTGGTCATCGAACACCTTTCCAAAACGTACCCCAACGGCACCAAAGCCCTCAACGATGTTTCGCTGCGCATCGAGCCGGGCATGTTTGGCCTGCTCGGCCCCAACGGCGCGGGCAAATCGTCGCTGATGCGCACGATTTCGACCTTGCAGGAAGCCGATTCGGGCACCATCAGCCTGGGCGACATCGATGTGCTGCACCAGCCGGAGCGCGTGCGCCAGGTGCTGGGCTACTTGCCGCAGGAGTTTGGGGTGTACCCGAAAGTAACGGCCGCCGAGCTGCTCGAGCACTTTGCCGTGCTCAAGGGCATCAGCAACAAAAGCGAGCGGCGGCAGGTGGTGGATGCCTTGCTGCACCAAACCAACCTCTACAACGTGCGCAACAAAAACCTGGGCGGCTACTCGGGCGGCATGAAGCAGCGCTTCGGCATTGCGCAGGCGCTGCTGGGCAACCCTAGGTTGATTATTGTGGACGAGCCCACGGCCGGCCTCGACCCCACCGAGCGCAACCGCTTTCATAACCTGCTGGCCGAAATCGGCGAAGACCGCATCGTGATTCTGAGCACGCACATCGTGTCCGACGTGTCGGACTTATGCCGCCAGTTTGCCATCATCAACAAAGGCCAGGTGCTGTACACCGGCGACCCGCTGCAGGCCATCGAAGAAATGCGCGGCCAAATCTGGCGTCGCCTCATCCGCAAGGAGGAGCTCAGCAGCTACCAGGAGCAGTTCGCGGTGATTTCGTCGCGGTTGTTTGCGGGCCAAACCATCATTCACGTGCACAGCGTGGCGCAGCCCGGCAACGGCTTCGAGGGCGTGGAGCCCACGCTCGAAGACGTGTACTTCGCGCGCATTCATGCGGCCGAGCAAGTAGCGGTCAAATCGGTAGTAGCCTAATCAAGCACGTCATGCTGAGCTTGCCGAAGCCTCTTTACCGCTTCGTGAGATAGTAGAATACTATCGGTAGAGATGCTTCGGCAGGGCTCAGCATGACGCCCAAAACTGGTTGTCATGTTCCTGGAAATATTCCTCTTTGAGCTACGCTACCGGCTGAAACGGCCGGCTACGTACATTTATTTCGCCCTCATGTTCCTGATGGCCTTCCTGCTGATGCTCGCCCTAGGCGGGCTGTTCGGCGGGGGCATTGTGGTGGGCGACGCCGCCGGCGGCAAGGTGCTGGCCAACTCGCCGTACCAGATTAACTGGCTGCTTACGGCCATCAGCATGTTTGGCGTGTTCGTTACGTCGGCCATCATGGGCACGCCCGTGTTCCGCGACTTCGAGCACCGCACGCACTCGCTCTATTACACGGCGCCCATCAGCAAGCTGGGCTACCTGGGCGGCCGCTTTTTAGGCTCGTTTGTGGTGCTGCTGCTGGTGTTTGCCGGCGCGGGCCTAGGTGCCTGGCTGGCCACGTACTGGCCCGGCCTCGATGAGGCCAAAATCGGCCCGAACCGCGCGGCCGCTTACCTGCAGCCCTACCTCACCATCATCATCCCGAACCTGCTGTTTACGGGGGCCATCTTCTTCACGGGGGCTACTCTTACGCGTTCAGCTTTGGCGGTATACCTAGGCGGTATCGGGTTCTTTGTCCTGTACTCCATCAGCCAAACCCTGCAGCAAGACATCGACAACGACACGCTGCAAAACCTGCTCGACCCCATGGGCGGCGGCGCCGTGTACCTCACGCAACGGTACTGGACAGTGGCCGAACGCAACGCCATGCTGATGCCCTGGAGCGACTATTTGGTGCAAAACCGCCTGTTGTGGGGCGCCGTTACGCTGCTCACGCTGGCCGTGTGCTACTTCGTGTTCCGCTTCTCGTTTGCCAACGCTTCGGCCTCCGGCCCGCGCCCCAAAGCCGGCGCCCTAGGTGTAGCCGATGCTCCTAAGGGCCTGCAGCTGCCGCGCGTTACGCCGCGCTTCACGGCGGGGCTGGCGTGGGCGCAGTTTGGGCGTTTGCTGCGGCTCGAGTTCCTCAGCACGGTGCGCAGCGTGTACTTCATGGGCATTGCCGGCGCTGGCGTGCTGTTCCTTGTCATAGCCGGTATGCAGGTGGGCCAAATGTTCGGTACCAACACCTACCCCGTTACGCCGGTGGTGGTGCAGGTACTGGGCGGCTCGTTCACGCTGTTCATCCTCATTATCATTACGTTCTACTCGGGCGAGCTGGTATGGCGCGAGCGGGATTCACAGATTCACCAGATCTACGATGCCATGCCCATGCCGGGCTGGGTGCCATTTTCGGCCAAGCTCGGGGCGCTGATGCTTATTCAGGTGGTGCTGCTGACGGTGGTGCTGGTGTGCGGCGTGCTGTTGCAAACCTTCAAAGGCTACTTCAACTACGAAATTGACGTGTACCTGAAGGAGCTGTTCGGCTTCCAGTTGCTCGATTTCTGGATTATGTGCGTGCTGGCCATGCTGGTGCAGGTGCTTTGCAACAACAAGTACATGGGGCATTTCATCATGATCCTGTACTACGCCTTTAACCTCTTCAAAGGGCAGCTGGGCTTGGAGCACAACCTGTACTCCTTTAACTCCGACCCCGGCGTACGGTACTCAGCCATGAATGGCTACGGGCATTTTGTGTGGCCGTACTTTGCCTTTAAGCTGTACTGGGGGGCGTTTGCGGTGCTGCTGGCCTTGGCCTCGTCGCTGCTGTGGCCGCGCGGCACCGAAACCCGCTTTTCGTGGCGGTGGGCGCAGGCGCGCTCCTCCATGTCGCCGGCTTTGCGCGGGGTGGCCGGGGTGGCCTTGCTGGCGTTCGTGGGCCTAGGTGCCTACATCTTCTACAACACCAACGTACTGAACGAGTACCGCACCTCCGACGAGACCGAGGAGCTGCAGGCCCAGTACGAGCGGGAGTTCAAACGCTTCGAGAAGCGCCCGCAGCCGCGCATTACGGCCGTCAACATCGAGGCGGATATTTACCCGGCCGAGCGCGATGTGCGCTTTAAGGGCACGTACTGGCTGCGCAACCGCGACAAAGTGGCCATCGACTCGGTGCACCTGCTCAGCTCGGCCGACGCCGAAGTGAAGCGCCTGGAGCTGGCCCGCCCGGCCAAAGAAGTACTCAACAAAAAAGTTGGGGAAGTGGTGTACCGCATTGTGCGCCTGCAGCAGCCCTTGCAGCCCGGCGACTCGCTGCAGCTGCATTTCGACCTAGGCTACACCAACCCGGGCTTCCGCAACCGCGGCTCCAACACCAACATGGTGTACAACGGCACCTTCGTGAGCTCGGAGCTGCTGCCCCACATCGGCTACCAAGACGGCGCCGAGCTCGGCGACGACGACCTGCGCAAAGACCAGGGCCTGCAACCCAAGCCGCGCATGGCCTCGGTGCACGACTCGGCAGCGCGCATGAACACCTACATCAGCAACGAGGCCGACTGGATTCGGTTTGAGACGACCGTCAGCACCTCGCCCGACCAGATTGCCATTGCCCCGGGTTACTTGCAGAAGGAATGGACCAAGGACGGCCGCCGCTACTTCCACTACAAAATGGATGCGCCCATCCTCAACTTTTACTCGTTCCTGTCGGCGCGCTACGCCGTGTACAAGGGCAAGTGGAAGGACATTCCGATTGAGATTTACTACCAGCCCGGCCACGAGTACAATCTGAAGCGCATGGTGAAGGGCGTGCAGAAGGGCCTGGAGTACTACACCGCCAACTTCGGCCCGTACCAGCACCGGCAGGTGCGTATTCTGGAGTTTCCGGGGTACAACTCGTTCGCGCAGTCGTTCCCGAACACCATTCCGTTCTCGGAGAGCATTGGCTTTGTGGCCCACGTCGACTCGACCGACCCCAAGGACATCGACTACCCGCTGTACGTAACGGCCCACGAGGTGGCGCACCAGTGGTTTGCCCACCAAATTATCGGCGGCAACGTGCAGGGCGGTACGCTCATGTCGGAAACGCTAAGCCAGTACAGCGCCCTGATGGTGATGAAGCACATCTACGGCGAGGAGAAGATGAAGAAGTTCTTGAAGTACGAGCTGAACTCGTACCTCACGGGCCGCACCATGGAGCGCAAAAAGGAAGTGCCGCTGTACTTGGTTGAAAACCAACCCTACATCCATTACCGCAAAGGCTCGGTGGTGATGTACGCCTTGCAGGACTACCTGGGCGAGAAGGCCGTAAACGCCGCCATTAAGGAGTACCGCGACAAGGTGGCATTCCAACGCGCGCCGTTCACGACTTCGGTGGAGTTCCTGGGGTACATCCGCAAGCACACGCCTGATTCGCTGCAGTACCTGGTTACCGACCTGTTTGAGCGCATTACGCTGTACGAAAACAAGGTCGATTCGGCCTCATACCGCAAGCTGCCCAACGGGCAGTACCGCGTGCAGTTCACCGTGAACACCAAGAAGCTGTACGCCGACTCGCTGGGCAACGAAACGCCCGACCTGAAAGCGCGCGACTTTATTGATGTGGGCGTAATTACCCGCAAAAAAGCCAAAGACGGCAGCTACCAGGACGTGCCCATGCTGCTCGAAAAGCGCCGCCTAGTGCCGGGCCTCAACCGCCTGGAGTTCACGGTGCCGCAGAAACCCGACCGCGTCGGCATCGACCCCTTCAACAAGCTCGTCGACCGCAACCCCGACGACAACGTGAAAGCGCCGGAAGAGAAGAAGGTTTAGCGGCCTGACCGAGTTGTAGCGCGGACTTTGTAGTCCGCGTCCACAGATAGTATTCTCAATCGTTATTCGTTTCAGAAATTACTACCTGCGGACGCGGACTACAAAGTCCGCGCTACTTTTGCCGCCCATGCGAGTGCTACCCCACGACGAACGCCTGATGCGCCAAGCCCTACGCGAAGCCGAGCTGGCTTTTGCCCAAGGCGAAATCCCGATTGGCGCGGTAGTGGCGCACAACAGCACCGGCCAGATCATCGGCCGCGGGCACAACCAAACCGAGCAGCTGCGCGACGTAACCGCCCACGCCGAGATGCTGGCCCTTACCGCCGCCGCCAACCACCTAGGCAACAAATACCTGCACGATTGCACCTTGTACGTAACCGTGGAGCCCTGCGTAATGTGCGCCGGCGCCACGGCTTGGGCGCAAGTACCGCGCGTGGTGTATGGCACCCCCGAGCCCAAGGTTGGCTACTCGCGCCACGGGCAACTGCTGCACCCTAGGTGCCAAGTGCTTACGGGCGTACTGGCCACCGAATGTGCAGCTTTAATGCAGCGCTTCTTTGCCGACAAGCGGAAATAGCTACTTTTGGCCGCCTCCGTACTAGCACGTAACCCGCGGCCGGTTTCGGCGGTTAATCACCGAAGTACCTCATCCTATCCATCCCAAAACCACACGACGCTATGGCTTTCGAACTGCCCCAGCTTCCTTACGCTTACGATGCCTTGGAGCCCCACATCGATGCACGCACGATGGAAATCCACCACACCAAGCACCACCAGGCCTACGTTACCAACTTGAATAACGCCATCCAGGGCACTGAAATGGAAAATCAGTCGCTCGAGGAAATCCTGCATAACATTGCCAAGGCTCCGGCTGCCGTGCGCAACAACGGCGGCGGCCACTGGAACCACGATCTGTTCTGGAAAGTACTGTCGCCGAACGGCGGCGGCGAGCCCACCGGCCCCATTGCCGAATCCATCCAGAAGACCTTCGGCGGTTACGACAAATTCAAGGAGGAATTCACCAAAGCCGCTACCACGCGCTTCGGCTCGGGCTGGGCTTGGCTCTGCAAAATGAACGACGGCAACCTGCAAATTTGCTCTACCCCCAACCAGGACAACCCCCTGATGCCCGACTCGGGCTGCAAAGGCACGCCGCTGCTGGGCCTCGATGTGTGGGAGCACGCCTACTACCTCAACTACCAGAACCGCCGCCCCGACTACATCCAGGCGTTCTACAATGTGATTAACTGGGATGAGGTGAACCGCCGCTTCCTGGAAGCCAAACTCAGCTAACAAGCCCTAGCTCTACCAGCTACTTGGTGGGCAGGCCGCACCAAAAAGCCCCGTACGACACCGTGCGGGGCTTTTTGTTGGTACTTGGGGCAGCGCACTTCCGCCATCTGCCACGGCAGAAAACTTGTATCTTTATGGACTTAATCATTCCCTACCCTCTCCCAACTGCACTCGCATGAGTACTAAGCTGCGCCTTATTATCCTCAGCTTTCTACAGTTTTTTATCTGGGGCTCGTGGCTGATCACCATCGGGGCGTATTGGTTTCAAACCATGAAATGGTCGGGGGCCCAGTTCGGCGCCATCTTCTCGACCATGGGCATCGCGTCTATCTTCATGCCCTCGCTCATGGGCATTGTGGCCGATAAGTACGTGAATGCCGAAAAGCTGTACGGCCTGCTGCACATTTTGGGCGGGGTGGTACTGTGCACCGTGCCGCTCGTCGACGACCCGGGCCTGATGTTTTGGGTGATGCTGTTGAACATGATCTTCTACATGCCCACGCTGGCCTTGTCGATTGCCGTGTCGTACTCCATTCTAAAGCGCGACGGCCTTGATGTGGTGAAGGATTACCCGCCCATTCGGGTTTGGGGCACCATCGGCTTTATTGCCGCCATGTGGACGGTGAGCCTGCTGGGCCTCGAAAAATCGGCCAGCCAGTTTTACGTAGCGGCCGGCGCGGCCATCCTGCTGGGCTTGTATTCGTTTACGCTGCCTGCTTGCCCGCCCACGGCCAAAGACACGCCCAGCCGCTCCCTCGTGGATGTGCTGGGCCTGAAGTCGTTTACCTTGCTGCGCGACTCTAAGATGCTCACCTTCTTCATCTTCTCGCTGTTGCTGGGGGCCGCTTTGCAGCTCACCAACGCCTACGGCGACACCTTCCTGCACGACTTCGACAAAGTACCCGAGTACCAGGACACGTTTGCGGTGAAATACCCGGCCATGATCATGTCCATCTCGCAAATTTCCGAGACGCTGTTCATCCTGGCCATTCCGTTTTTCCTGCGCCGCTTCGGCATCAAACAGGTAATGCTGTTCAGCATGATTGCCTGGGTACTGCGCTTTGGCCTGCTGGCTTACGGCACCCCCGATAGCCCCGGCATCTGGCTGATTGTTCTCTCGTGCATCGTGTACGGCATGGCCTTCGACTTCTTCAACATCTCCGGTTCGTTGTTCGTCGAAACGCAAACGGCGCCTTCCATTCGGGCCAGCGCGCAGGGCTTGTTTATGATGATGACCAACGGCTTCGGTGCCGTGCTCGGCAGCTCGGTAAGCGGCATCGTGATTGAGAAGTACTTCACCTACGCCGACCAAAGCAAGGACTGGCCCGGCATCTGGACGGCTTTTGCCTTGTACGCCCTCGTTATTGCCGTGCTGTTCTTGTTCCTCTTCAAGCACAAGCACAACCCGCAGGAGGTGCCCGACGCCGATACCCACGCCGCCGAACCGGTGCTCTCGGCCTAGGTAACCTAGCCACGACACCTGCAAAGAGCCGCGCCGCTTGCAGCCCGGAAACACTTCGGGACTGCAAGCGGCGCGGCTCTTTGCTTTTTCTGCCATCCGCTTGCAGGCGAAGCTCCTATTGCTCTACTTTTCGGTAAAGCACCTAGGGCAACGTGCTTGTACAGCACCGCCCGACTACGGTTCCGTGCGCATCTACCAAGGGTTGCAACAAGGCAATTGGAGCTTCAAGCAAGCTCGTCAATACATAACCAGTATAAACCTGGCACAAAACCAGCATATAAAAAAGCCGCCCTGCGCACTGCAGAGCGGCTTTTTAACTTAAATAGCTGAGAGAAGCCTAGAAACGCTCGTCGGCGCCGAAGAAGAAACTGCCTTCGATTTCGGCGTTTTCGTCGGAGTCAGAACCGTGCACGGCGTTGGCCTCGATGCTCTTTGCGTACTTCTTGCGGATGGTGCCTTCGGCAGCTTGGGCGGGGTTGGTAGCACCAATCAGCTCGCGGAAAGCCGTTACGGCGTTGTCCTTCTCCAGAATTGCCGCTACGATGGGGCCCGACGACATGTATTTCACGAGGTCGTTGTAGAACGGACGCTCCTTGTGCACTTCGTAGAACTGGCCGGCGCGCTCCGGGGTGAGCAGCACTTTCTTCAGGGCTACGATGCGGAAGCCGCCTTTCTCGATGTCGGCGAGGATAGCACCCGTGTTGCCGTCTTGTACAGCGTCGGGCTTGATCATGGTAAAGGTGCGGTTCGTTGCCATGTGGTCAGATGTTGAAATGAAAGACCAGCACCTAGGGTGCGCGGTCGGTTACAGAAACAATGGAATTGCGGGCGCAAAAGTAGGAGTTAATGCGAAGACGTGGCACAGCCCGGCCGCAGTATCCGCCGCAAGCCGGCTTGTTTGGGAGGCACGGTGGCCCGCCGGCTGGTTTAATTTTGGCCCGCGCGCCTTGGTGGCGCCGCACAAAGTTGCCCCAACAAGGCCAGCCATACCGGCTGCTCCGGGCACCTAGGGCACTTTTGCCCCGTGGCGCGCCGCACTTGAGGCCCGGCCGCGAACCGAAAGACCGAGGCCGAATGTTGCAGGCCAGAACAACTTTGCGAATCATTCCCGAAATTTGCCCCTTGCACGGCCTGTAAGGGCCGCAAAGTCAGTCACCTATCAGCCGACAATGCACGAAGTCACGGCGCTGAAGGAGCTCCTGCGGGAGCCGCGGCACATCTTTATTACCACCCACCACAAACCCGACGCCGACGCGCTGGGCTCGTCGCTGGGCCTTGCGGGGTACCTCAAGAAGAAAGGCCACCACGTAACGGTGGTTACGCCTTCCGACTACCCCGACTTTCTGGCCTGGATGCCCGGCAACGACGAGGTAGTGGTGTTTGAGCCCGGCCGCAACGACCGGCAGGTGCAGGAAATCGTAGGCACCGCCGACGTTATTTTCTGCCTCGACTTCTCCTCGCTCGGCCGCATCAACGAGTTGGGCCAGTACGTGCGCAACGCGCCGGGCAAGAAGGTGCTCGTCGACCACCACGAAAAGCCCGAGCAGTTTGCCGACATCGCGTTTTCCTTCCCGACCGCGGCTGCCACGGCCGAGTTGGTGTTCGAGCTCATCCGCGACCTAGGCGACCAGTCCCTCATCGACCCCTCCATCGGCGAGTGCCTGTATGCCGGCATCATGACGGATACCGGCTCGTTCCGCCACCCCAGCACGTCGCGCAATGTGCACCTGATCATTGCCGAGCTGCTCGACGCGGGCATCAACCTGTCGGCCGTACACCGCCGCATTTACGATTCGCACTCCGAGGAGCGCCTGCGCTTTTTGGGCTTTGTGCTGAAGGACAAGCTCACGGTACTGCGCGAGTACAACACGGCCTACATCGCCATTACGGCCGACGAGCTGCGCCAGTACCACTCCAAAACCGGCGACACCGAAGGCCTCGTCAATTTCGCGCTCAGCATCGAGGGCATTGTGTTTGCCGCCATCCTCATCGACCGCGTGCAGGCCGTCAAAATCTCGTTCCGCTCGGTGGGCGACTTCTCGGTAAGTGAGTTTTCGCGCCGGCACTTCAACGGCGGCGGCCACCACAACGCCGCCGGCGGCATCAGCCACGAGCCGCTCGACGCCACCGTGAAGAAGTTTCTGGATTTGCTGCCCGAGTACCAAGCCCAATTGGTAACCGCGCCGCTGGCCATTCCCTAGGTCCGGAAGCGAGAACCAAGAGCCAAGAGCTTAGCCATGCAACAGCCGGAACAGCACGCGGCAGGTTTGCCGCTGGTTTTCTCAGCTCTGAGTTCTTCCCTCTACGCTCTGACTTCTAACTTCTACCTTTAGCCGCATTTTCTCTCTTTTCCTACTTCATGCTCCGCAACTCCCTCCTTTTGTGGCCGGCCGCTCTGCTGGTTGGCGCCCTAGGCCTGAACGGCTGTAACTCTGCCGGCGGCAACTTTGCCAAAACCAAATCGGGCATCGAATACAAGGTGTTCGACAAAAGCGGCAAAGCCCGCGACATCAAGCCCGAAACCGCGGAAGCCGACTACAAAAAGCGCCTGGGCCAGATCATTGCCCTGCACGTAGAGTACCGCACCGCCAAAGACTCGGTGTTGTTTCAGTCGCGCAAGCAGCAAATGGGCTTCCCGGTGCGGGTGCCCCTGCAAGACGTAGCGCGCAAAGGCGGCCTCGAAGAAGCTATTTCGCTGCTGCAAGCCGGCGACTCGGCCGTGTTCCGCTTCAACGCCGATACGCTATCGATGAAAACCACCGGCCAGGCCGCGCCACCCAATATCAAAAAGCACGGCAACACCATGACGTTGTTCGTGAAGGTGGCCGCCATCGAAGATCAGGCTACGGCCATGGCCAACCAGCAGAAAGATCAGCAAGCTGCCATGGCCAAAATGCAGCAGCACGCCGAAAAGCAGAAGCCCGTGGATGAGAAAACCATCCAGGAGTACGTGCAGAAAAACAACCTGCAGGGTCAGAAAACTGCTTCGGGCCTGTACTATGTGGTAACGCAGCCCGGCACCGGCGCCAAGCCCACCCAGGGCCAGGTGGTATCGGTAAACTACCGCGGTACCTTGCTCAACGGCAAAGAGTTCGACTCGTCGGCCAAGGGCAACGGCGGCAAGCCGATTGAATTTCCGATTGGCGTAGGCGCCGTAATTCCGGGCTGGGACGAAGGCATTGCCCTGCTCAGCAAAGGCTCCAAAGCCACGCTGCTGATTCCGTCGGGCCTGGCCTACGGCCAGCGCGGCGCCGGCAACGACATCCCCGCCGATGCCGTGCTGCGCTTCGACGTGGAGTTGGTGGATGTGAAAGCCGCTCCGGCTCCGCAACCCGGCATGGGCATGATGCCCGGCGGTGGCGCGCCGGCTGGCCGTTAATCCCTTACCTTGATGCAACCCGCCGGCGGGCGGCCGGCTCCAGTAGCTGGTCGCCCGCTGTTATTTCGTAAAACCATGCGCACTGCTTCACCCAACCTGTTTGCCCGCCTCGCGTTGTGGGCCCTGCTCCCCTTGCTGCTGGCCCTAGGTGCCTGCGACAACAAAACCGATTTCCAGAAGGATATCGAGAAGAAGATCGAGGCTCAAAAGCCCATCGACGATGCCACCATTCAGGATTACCTGAAGAAAAACAACATCACCGATTTTACCCGCACCAACTCGGGCCTGTACATCGTGTGGCGCAAGAAGATTGGCTCGGGTGTGCGCCCCGTGCGCGGCAACAACGTCACGACGCGCTACGTTGGCCGCATCATCAGCAGCGGTCTGCGGTTCGATTCGTCGATTGACAACGGCTCGACCTGCGGCTGCGCCAGCTTTGCGGTTGGTGGCGTAATCGAAGGCTGGAACGAAGCCTTGACCGAGCACATGTACAAAGGCGAAGACGTGCTGCTGCTCATCCCGTCGCACCTGGCCTACAGCTATACGGGCAGCGGCTCCACTATTGGGCCTTTCACGCCGCTCCTGTTTGAGCTGGAGCTGCTCGACGTTAAGCAATAAACCGTGTTGCGCATTGCCTTTTTTTCGGCGCTGCTTGCCAGCCTCCCAGCCCTAGGTATTGCGGCTGCCCCGCCCGCGGCCGACACCCTGCGCACGCCCGGCGGCGTGCGCTACGTGCTGCGGCAACCCGGGCAAGGCAAGCCGGCTGGGCCCGCGGCAGCCGTGCGGGTAAACTACACGGGCTTTCTGCCCAACGGTAAGTTTTTTGATTCGTCGGCTACCGATGGGCGGCCCATTCGGGTGAAGCTCGGCAAGCACGAGGTAATTGAAGGCTGGGAAGAGCTGCTGCCGCTGTTGCCCGAGGGGGCTCGTGTGTGGGCCCGCATTCCGGCCGGACTGGCCTATGGCCCTAAAGGTGCCCGCGACCCCGACGACGACAGCAAGTACCGCGTGCCCCCCAACACCGATTTGGTGTTTGAGCTCGAAATTGTGCGCATCAACTAAGCAACCGGCCGAAACCCTAAACCCCAGGCGTTTCGGCCGGTTGGTTTTTGCACGCAGCCGTTGTGGCCCTAGGTGCCGCGAAAAGGCGTTTGAAAAAGCACCCCGCGGCGGTGTAACTTCGGACTTCGAACCTGCCGCTTTCACCCCCGAGTATGTTTATTGAACCCCGTGTCGGCAATGGCCGCGGATTGCCCCGCCGGGGCTGGATAGAAGTAATTGTGGGCTCGATGTTTTCGGGCAAAACCGAAGAGCTGATCCGGCGCCTTAACCGCGCCAAAATTGCGCGCCAGCACGTCGAAATCTTTAAGCCGGGGCTGGATACGCGCTACCACGCCGAAGACGTGGTGTCGCACAACGCCAACAGCATCCGCTCCACGCCCGTTACCTTCCCCAACGAAATGCTGCTGCCCGCCTCCTCGTGCGACGTGGTGGGCATCGACGAGGCCCAGTTCTTCGACGACTCGTTGGTGGACGTGTGCAACCAACTGGCCGACCACGGGGTGCGCGTAATCGTGGCCGGGCTCGATATGGACTACCTAGGCAAGCCCTTTGGCCCCATGCCGGCGCTGCTGGCCGTGGCCGAGTACGTAACCAAGGTGCACGCCGTGTGCGTGCGCTGCGGCGACATTGCCTCGTACTCGTTCCGCAAAATTGCCTCCGCGGAGCAGGTGCTCCTAGGCGAAACCGACTCGTACGAGGCCCGCTGCCGCCACTGCTTCCTGGAGGGCCAGCACGGCAAATCGGAGGCCCAGGCAGCCGCGGCCGCTGTGGCCCACCTCAAGCACTAAATGCCACCTAGGCGGCGTTGGGTGCGCACGCCGCCTGCTACTGCCCACTCTGTATGACCCACGCGCTCCGTTTGTTTTTGCTGCTGATTGGCTTGGCCTGCGCGGCGGTACCAGCCGTGGCCCAACGCACCGCCGCCTACGGCGATTGGCAGTTGCATTTGCCCACCAACCGCAGCCTGATGCTGGCCGACGCGGGCCAGCGCGTGTTTGTGGTGGCGCAGGATGCTTTTTACGCTTTCGACAAGGAGACCAGCAGCCTGCAGTTGCTTTCGCGGCGCGACGGGCTCACCGACGTGGGTGTTAGCGCCGTAGCCTACGATTCGCTTACGCAGCAGGTGGTGGTGGCTTACCGCAGCGGCACCGTGGATGTGCTCGATCCTACCGGCCGGCTGCTTACCTCGTACGCCGACATCCGGCGCAAGGCCATTTCGGGCAGCAAGGATATTTATAGCATCAGCTTTGCGCGCCGGCAGGCCTACCTCAGCACGAGCTTTGGCGTGGTGGTGCTCGACTTGCAGCGCCGCGAAATTCGGGACACCTACGCCAACATTGGGCCGGGCGGGACCGTGCCGCAGGTGTACGCCACCGCCGTGCTCAACGACTCGCTATACGCCGCTACCAGCGCAGGCTTGCTGCGCGGGCGGCTCGGCACCAACCTACTCGATTTTAATAACTGGCGCGGCTACGCTGGTTTTGGGCAGCGCGCCGGCAACCCCTACCGCACGCTGGTGGCGCACCAGGGCAAAGTGTTTGCGGGCATCAACAACGACAACCTCTACCGCGCCGTGGGGGCCAACCTAGTGAGCCTGGGCTTTGGCGCTGCCGATTTCCGGGCGCTGCGCTCGTCGGCGGCGGGCTTGCTGGTTGCCGAGCCCACGGCGGTAAACGTGCTCAATGCGCGCACCAATGCGCGGTACCAGCTAAAGGCCAGCCAATTTGCCGACATCCGCGATGCCGTGCGCCCCGCAAGCGGCCCGGTGTACGTAGCCGATTTTCGCAACGGGCTGGTACGCCTCGAGGCCAACGGCCAAAACGCGACAAATTTTGTCGGCAACGCACCACCTACCACCGCCGCATTCAACATCCTCACCGACCGCACCACCCGCACCGTTACGGTATTTACGGGCGGCTACCAGGAAAGCTACCTGCAGTTGGGGACGCGTAACGGGTTTTATCAGTACGATGCCGACGGCCGCTGGACCAGCTTTAATGCCCAAACCCTGCCGCCCAGCCAATACCCCAACCTGCTCGACCTTAGCCGCGGCACCCGCACCCCCGACGGCACCCTCTACGTGGCCAGCTACGGGCAGGGCCTGCTGCAGTGGAAAGGACCCGGCGAATTTCAGGTGTTTGGGCTGGGCAACAGCCCGCTGCGCTCGGGCATTACCAACCCGCAAGACCCCAACCTGCCCTTGTTCGTGCGCGTGACCGACGTGGCCGCCGACCCCGAGGGCAACGTGTGGGTGGTAAACCGGTGGGCGCCGAACAACGCCCCGGCCGCTACCACGTTTCCGGGGTTGTTTAAGTTTTCGCCGGCCACCAACAGCTGGCAGGCGGCGCCGGCGTTTCCGGGGTCGGGCAACCTCGAGCGGCTGGTGTTCGACGACCTAGGGCACGCCTGGGTAAGCCGCGACCGGCGCAGCACGCCGGGGCTGCTGGCTTACAACCCGCAAAACAACAGCTACCGCAGCTTTACCATTGCCAGCTACAACTTGCCCGCTGTGAACGTGCGCGACTTGGTGAAGGACCGCAACGGCGACATCTGGGCCGCCACCGATGCCGGCGTGGCCGTGTACAGCAACCCCGGCCAGGTATTCGACGCCGATGCGCCTGACTTTGTTCGGCCGGCGGTG
Organism: Hymenobacter oligotrophus; assembly: GCF_003574965.1. Taxonomy (NCBI): domain Bacteria; kingdom Pseudomonadati; phylum Bacteroidota; class Cytophagia; order Cytophagales; family Hymenobacteraceae; genus Hymenobacter; species Hymenobacter oligotrophus. The sequence continues at coordinate 2,417,960 of NZ_CP032317.1, forward strand.
CGCCGCGGCGAAGGGCGCGGCAACGAGCTGTTGTACTCCGAGGTGGTAAATGCCATTGCCGTGGACGGCGCCAACCGCAAGTGGTTTGGCACCGACAACGGCCTGTGGCTGTTCAGCCCCGATGGCGACGAAGGCCTGTTTCATTTCACCACCGACAACAGCCCGCTGCCCACCAACCGCATTGTTGATGTAGCCGTTGATGACTACACCGGCGAGGTGTGGGTGGCCACCGAAGGCGGCTTGGTGAGCTACCGCGGCTCCGCTACCGTTACGGAAGGCAAAATCGAATGCGCCAAGGTGTTCCCGAACCCGGTGCGAGCCGAGTATAGCGGGCAAGTGGGCATTTCGGGGCTGGCTAACAACGCGGAGGTAAAGATTACCGATGTTACGGGCACGCTTGTGTACCAAACCCGCGCCACCGGCGGCACCGTCGTCTGGAACCTCACCGACTACAACGGCCGCCGCGTGCAATCGGGCGTGTACCTAGTGCTGACGGCCGATGCGCAAGGCAAAAACGGCTGCATTTCGAAGGTGGCCGTACTGACAAAATAAGGAAGAACAAAGAAGGAATAAGGAGGAACAATTGTTCTACTTATTCTTCCTTTCGCCTTCCTCATTCTTGTTTTTCCATCAGCATGCTGATCAAAACCCGGGGCATCGTCCTGAACTACCTGAAATACCGCGAAACCAGCATCATCGCGCGCATTTATACCGAAGAGCGCGGGGTGCAATCGTACATCGTAAACGGGGTGCGCAAGGCCAAGCCGCCGGGGCGCATCGCGCTGTTTCAGCCCTTTACCCTGCTCGATATGGTGGCGTACGTGTCGCCGCGCGGCGGGCTCACGCGCTTGTCGGAGTACCGGTGCCTGCGCCCGTTCCGCAGCATTCCGTACGACGTGCGCAAGAGCAGTGTGGTGCTCTTTCTGTCGGAAGTAGCCGGCCGCACCCTGCGCGAAGAAGAAGAAAACCCCGCGTTGTTTGAGTTTCTGTACGACGCCATTGTGGCCTTCGACGAGCAGCAAACCGGGTTCGAGAACTTCCCGCTCCTGTTTCTGCTGAACCTAGCCAGCTACCTAGGGTTCGGGCCCGAGTCGGGGCAGCAGATTACCGAGCAAGTTGCCTTTGCCTCCGACGTCAACCAATCGTCCACGGCCCGCAGCACGGTGCTGCGCTTTCAGGAGTTCGAGCACTTCTACGACGATTTGCTGCACCAGCCCGAGCAGGCTGCCATCCCGAACGGCCGCGTACGCCGCGATTTGCTCAACATTTTGCTGCGCTACTATCAGCTGCACATCGAAGGCCTAGGCGACGTTCGCTCGCTCGATGTGCTATCGGAGGTGCTGGCCGAATTGTAGCCCGCAACACGCGGCGAGGCCAACCAGCTCACCTGTTACGTGTCACATGTTACCTATCACCTAGGTACTGCACGTGGGGCAGCTGGGTGGCATCGGGCACGCGGCCTACCACCTCGCCCTGCGGCAGCTGCGCCTGGCAGCTTAGGCGGCAATTGGGTGCCAGCCGGCCCGTGTTGAGGTAACGCAGCTCGTGCGCGGTGGGCGGGGCCAGGTTTTCGGCTCCGCTTATTAACTCGATGCGGCACGTGGTGCACCGGCCCTTGGCGCCGCAGGCGTGCATCCAGTCGTGGCCGGCGTCTTGCACAGCCCGCAGCAACGTCTGCCCGCTGCTTACGTTGATAGGCCCGCCGGGCAGGTTTTGCACGGTTAGTGTAGGCATTTTGGCTAACTTGCCTACTTGAAGCAGGCTTTTTTTGAGGATGCAAGATACGTATAGCAACGACCAGCTACTGGCCTACGGCCGCCGGCTGGCGGCCCGCCTCTGCGACCAATACTTTGCCACGCAACCCGTTGGCACTACCCTGGATGGCCCCGCTGTGCTGCGGCTCGCCCCCGTTCGGCAACTCAACCTGTACGTGGTGCAGCAACTGCTGGCCCAATGGACGCAAGAAATGGCGCGCCTGCGCAGCCCCTACTTCGACTACGAAGACGACGCTGTTCGCCAGGCCTTAACCCAGCTGATGAATCTGCTTTCGCGGCGCATCAAGCTTACACGCGCCACTTACGAGCCCCTGCTGGCTCAGGCCGTGGCCGATACGCTGCGCACCGCCCTCGACCCAGCCGCCATTTTCGAAAGCAAGCTGCTGCCTGCCGAGCAAGCGGCCGTTGCGCCGGCCCAACTGCGCGATATGCTGCGCTACATCGAGGTAAACAAACCGCTTTACCAAGAGTTTATCGACAGCTTGCCGGCCGAACTGCCCCAGGAGCGCGATGCCCTGCTTACCCGCTTCCGGGTTTATGCCGACGCGCGCTACCAAGAGGTGAAAACGCTAAGTGCTTTGCTGGCCGAACTGAGCACGTTGCTGCCCGTTACGGCCAGCGAGTTGCGCCAACCCCAAGTCGCCGCTCCCGCTGCGCCCTCGGCAACGCCCGAGCCCGCTGTTACGGCCACCACCTCCTCCGCACCGCCACAACCGGTTGACGCCGACGCTCGCCCGGCAAGCGAGCCAACGCCCGAGAGCCCGGAGCCGACGGCGGCCGCAGCTGCTTCGCCGGAGCCCGCTCGCGCTGCCGAGCCCGTTGTCGCCCCTGCCCTTGTGCCCGCCGAGGCACCGGCGGCCCAGCCAATGCCCGCTGCCCCCGACGCGCCCCGGCCCAAGCCGCTGGCCGAAGCGGTGCAGCCCATCAACACGCTCAACGACAAGCTGGCCAGCAACCGCCCGGTGGCCCTAGGTGAAAAGCTGGGCGTGAAGGCCAACGGGAGCACCATTGCCGAGGCACAGCCCAAAATTGATTCGCTGCGCGGGGCTATTTCCATCAACCAGCGCTTCAGCTTTATCAACGAGCTGTTCAACGGCGAAAACATGGAGTACCACGCCGCCATAGAGCACTTGGATGGGCTGCCCACAGCCGATGCAGCCCGCTCGTACGTTACCGACGAGCTGGCCCAACGCTACCAGTGGGTGCGCAAGGACGAGCACGTAAACAAGCTGCTGCGCCTGATTGACCGCAAATTTGCGTAGCTGCACCGCCTAGGTGCGCGGGCGGCACCGAGGCTGCCAGAGCATGCAGTCAGCCCGTTTCGGAAGGTATCGACGGCTACCTTACCCGAAACGGGCTGTTTGTTTTTGGCGGGCCTCGCCTAACCTAGGGCTGGGCCGGTGGGCTAGCGCACCAAATCCTGCTTGCGGTAGGCGTCGATGGCCAGCAGAATGAACAGCAGAATGGTGAATGACCACAGCGAGGAACCGCCGTAGCTGAAAAACGGCAGTGGAATGCCTACCACCGGCGCCAATCCAATGGTCATGCCGATGTTCACGCAGAAGTGGAAGAAGATGATGCTGGCTACGCAATAGCCGTAGGTGCGCCCAAACACCGATTTCTGGCGCTCCGCCACGTAAATAATGCGGACTAGCAGCGTCATGAACAGCACCACGGTAAGCATGGTACCAAACCAGCCCCACTCCTCGCCCACCGTGCAGAAAATGAAGTCGGTGCTTTGCTCGGGCACGAAGTCGAAACGGGTTTGGGTGCCCTCAAGAAAACCTTTGCCCAGCAGCCCACCCGAGCCAATGGCAATCTTCGACTGCGTAACGTTCCAGCCAAAGCCCAGCGGATCGGCCGAGGGGTTGATGAGCACCTCGATGCGCTTGCGCTGGTGGGGCTGCAACACGCTGTTGTAGAAAAAATCGACGCCGAACACCATGCCTACCACCACCGCGTAGGTGGACAAGGCAAGCGGGAGGTGGTGGCGGAAAATGCGGCTATTGAACACGAACACCAAGGCCAAAATTACCGTGAACACGCCCACCAGCCACAGCTTGGGCACCAGCAGCGACAAAATCAGCACCACGGCGGCAGCGGCCAAAATCAGCAGAATCAGCGGCGACATACCCTCGCGGAAGTACGCCAACAGAAAGGCCCCGAACACCAGTGCCTGCCCCGTTTCGTTGGAGGCAATGATAAGCGCTGGGGGCAACAGCGTAAGCCCCACCAGCACCATCTGCTGCCGAAAATTGTGCTGCCGCAGGTTGATGCCAGCCATAAACCGCGACACGGCCAGCGCAGTGGTAAATTTGGCAAACTCGGCGGGTTGCAGGCGCACGGGGCCCAACTCCAGCCAGGAGCGCGAACCAGCAATGGGGCGCGCAATTACCAGCGTTACCAGCAGCAGGACAATCATGCCCCCGTAGAGCACGTAGGCAAAGGTGTCGTAGGCTTTGTAGTCGATTACCACCAGCACCACAATCAGCACCACGGCCGCCCCAATCCAAACCAGCTGCTTGAACCAGTTGAAGGCCATCAACCCGCTCCAATCAGAGGAAAATACCCTGGAAAAAGGCATTTCGGGCGAGTACGAGGCTGCGTAAACGTTCAGCAAGCCCACCCCCACCATCAGGATGTAAAGCAACAGCGTTACCCAATCGATGCTGCGGCTGTAGCGTACCTGGTTCACGGGCAACGGGTAATTAGATGCGAGGAAAAAATGCTGTTCGAAGTGCCTCTATTGGCTGATAATCAATGACGCGTCACGAAACGCTCGGCGGGGCCGGGCAGCCACTGCTCCCACCGATTGCGCCACGGCGAAACTTTGCCACGCAGGTACTTCTCGATCATCAAACCCGCCAGTGGCGCAGCCGATGACCCGCCAAAACCAGCGTTTTCGATGAACACCGAAATGGCGATTTTGGGGTCTTCGGCGGGGGCAAAAGCGGCGAAAGTGGCGTGGTCGTCGCCGTGGGGGTTTTGCACGGTGCCGGTTTTGCCGGCCACCCAAATACCGGCATCGGATAGGTTGGCGTTGATGCCGGTGCCACCGCGTTGGTTTACCACCGCCAGCATGCCGGGTATAATCGACTCGAAATGTTGCGGTGCTACCGTGGTGTAGTGTTTTTGCGTGAACTGTGGCAGCGGCCCGCCGTTGCCGATGCGACGCACGAAGTGCGGGGCATAGTACCAGCCGCGGTTGGCAAAGATGGCCATCAGGTTGGCCATTTGCAGGGGCGTAATGCCAATCTCGCCTTGCCCAATGCTGAGCGAATACACCGTTTTGTAGCCCCAGCGGTTTTGGCCGTAGCGCTTGTCGTAAAAGTTAGGCGACGGAATCAGCCCCATTCGTTCGCCCGGAATATCGACCCCTAGGTGCTGCGCCAGCCCGAACGAAGTAACATGCTTGCGCCACTCGGCTAGGCCCAGGGCGGCATCCTTGAACTTATTGGTGGAGCGCCCGCGCCGCACGGTGGCCAGCATTACCTGGTAGAAGTACGGGTTGCAGCTGTTCTTGATGGCAATGGTGGAGTTGGCCGGGTACTCGTGGCGGTGAGTGCAGCGCACCAGGCGTTGGTTGCACGCAAAGCCCGTTTCGGGCGTTACTACGCCTTCTTGCAGCGCTATGGCCTCGTTGACGAGCTTGAACACCGAGCCCGGCGGATAAGTAGCCGCGAGCGGGCGGTTGAACAACGGGCGCGACTCGTCGCGCAGCAGCTCCATGTAGCGGTTGCCCAAGCCTTTGCCCGTGAGGCGGGTGGGCTCGAAGGCCGGCGCCGACACAAATGCCAGTATTTCGCCGGTTTTGGGGTCGATGGCTACGACGGAGCCCCGCTTGCCCTGCATCAGAAACTCGCCGTATTTCTGCAGCTCCGCATCGATGCTGAGGTGCAAGTCCTGCCCGGCCACCGACAGCGTATCGAACTCGCCGTCGCGGAACGCGCCTTTCTCCACGCCGCGCACGTTTACCATGCGGTACTGTATGCCGCGGCGGCCCATCAGCTCCTTTTCGTAAAACGACTCGAGGCCGCTGATGCCCAAAAAGTCGCCGGGTGTGTACTTGGCGTACTTGGGCTTTTCGAGCATCATGGGCGAAATAGGCCCCACGTATCCTAGGGCGTGCGCCATGTTCTCGGTGCGGTAGGCACGAGCCATGCGCGCCTTGATGCTAAAACCCGGAAAATCGACGAGGTTATCCTGAATAGCGGCCAGCTCGGGCGTGGAGAGGTTTTGCACCAGCGGCGTGGCCTTGGAGCGCGAATAAATTTTGGCGGCTTTCAGGCCTTCGCGCAGCTCCTCTATTGGCATTTGCATGAGCTGGCAAAACCGCGCCGAATCGAGGTTCTTCACCTCGCGCGGAATCACCAGCAAGTCGTACACGGGCGTGTTGTGCACGAGCAGCTGCCCGTTACGGTCGTAAATCATGCCCCGGTAGGGCGTTTGTACGATGCGCTGCAGCGTGTTTTTGTCGGCGGCCAGCTTGTAGCTACCATCGAGCACCTGAATGTGGAAGAGCCGCACCGCAAATACCAACGCCACTGCCAGGAAAATCCCCTGCACGACAAATTTGCGGCCTTCTAAGTACTGCAAGTTGCGTTACGATCTGAAAGTGAGGTGACTGCCCTAGGTGCAATCAGCCAGCAAAGGTACCACAACCGCGGCGTTATCCCTAAGCCCGGGACCGATTGGGCCAAGCAGCTACGCCACAACGCTGCGGCGGGGGCTTTAGCTCCCGGCTTGGCGCGGCCGCCGCTACCGCCGGCGCTTGGCCGGGAAAAACAGCAGCTGCACAATGAGCATGGTAACGCCCGTAAACAAGGTGCTGGCCAACACTTTCAGCAGGGTAAGCCCAACCGCGCTGAAGCTGCCCAGCTCCAAAAAGAAGAAGGCAAAATGGTGGATGCCCACCAGCAACACCAAATACACCAAAAACCACTGCCAACCCATTTGGTGGATGTTCACGGAGTCTTGGGCGTCGTACCCGTCGCGCGGGGTAAGCAGCTTTAGCACCCAAGGGCGCAGGTAACCTAGGAGCACGGCAGCGGCGGCATGCACCCCGCCCGTGTCGTAAAACAAATCCATGGTAAAACCCGTGACGAAGCTCAGCACCAGCAGCAGCACAATGGGCGTGGCTATCGGCAGAAACAGCAGAAAGCCTAGGTAAAACAAGCACCAGCCCACATTGAACAACGACAACCGGCTGATGAGCAGCACGTGCACGCCTGCGTAAATGGCAAAACGCAGCAGCTGCAGTAATATTTGCCCTAGGTTGCCCATCAGGGTTGCCCTCCTTCCTCGCCCGTGGCGGGCGTACGCAAACCCGAGCGGGTTTCCAGCGTGTCGCGTTCGGCGGCGCGCGGTTGCGGCCCCACCACGTACACGTAGGTGAGTTTCGAAAAATCGACGGCCAGCTTCACGCGCACCGTCCAGAAGTTCTTGTCGGGCTCCTGCCTGAAGCCGTCGACCGTGCCAACCATCACGCCGGCCGGAAACACGGCGTTGTAGCCGGAGGTAACCACCGTGTCGCCGCGCAGCAGCTTGTTTTGGCGCGGAATGTAGTCGAGCAGCGCGTGGGTGGGGTCTTCGCCCAGCCACTTAATGGTGCCAAACGTGCCGTCGCGCAGCAGCTTGGCCGACAGATTGGTTTTGGAATGCAGCACCGACGTAACGGTAGCGTAATGGGCACTTACCTGCCGCACCCGTCCCACTACCCCACCGGCCGTAAGCACACCCATACCCGGTTGCACGCCCTGGTTGCTGCCGGCATTCAATGTCAGGTAGTTATCAACCCGCCGCAGCGTTTGGTTGATGACGCGCGCCGGAATGAGCGGGTAGTCGGAGGAGCGCGTGAGCACCGCCTGCATACCTAGGGTTAGGGTATCGGGGCGCAGGCGCGTGCCGGTGGTATCGCCCGGCACACCAAGGCTATCGGGCAGGCGGCTGCTCAGGTCGGAGCGGTAGATTTGCTGGCGCAGCTGTGCGTTTTCGGCTACCAGGGCCTTGTTCACGTCAACCAGCCGGAAGTAATCGTACACCTGCGTTCGAAATTCCAGCACGCGCCCTACGTAAGCGTTGGACGAGTTGAAGAAAGCGGCGCGCTGGTAGGCGCTGTTGCGAATGAGCATAATCAGGCTCACGATTTCCAATAACGCAAACACCAGGATGCCCCGGTAGCGAAAAAGGAAAGCGAGCAGATTACGCATGAGCTAATGAAGAATGAGGAACGAAGAATGAGGAACGAGCAACGGGGCGGCCCCACACTTCCTCGTTCCTCATTCTTCGTTCCTCATTGCACCTAGGTAAGTAGGACGCTGCGGAAGCCTTGGATGTTTTTAATGGCAGCACCAGTGCCGCGCACTACGGCGCGCAGCGGGTCTTCGGCCACGTGGATAGGCAGCTTGGTTTTGGCAGCCAGGCGCTTGTCGAGGCCGCGCAGCAGTGCGCCACCGCCCGTCAGGTGAATGCCGTTGTCGTAGATGTCGGCCGAAAGTTCGGGCGGAGCAATTTCGAGTGCTTTCAGGGTAGCTTCCTCGATTTTGGCCACCGACTTATCCAGCGCAATGGCAATTTCGGCGGAGGTAACCTTGATAACCTTCGGGATGCCGGTCATCAGGTCGCGGCCGCGTACTTCAAAATCGGGCGGCGTTTGCTCCAGTTCGGTTAGCGCCGCACCTACCTCAATCTTGATTTTCTCGGCCGAACGCTCGCCAATCAGCAAGTTGTGTTGGCGTCGCATGTAGTCGAGAATGTCCTGGTTGAACACGTCGCCGGCCGTTTTGATCGACTGGTCGCACACGATGCCCGACAAGGCGATTACCGCAATTTCGGTGGTACCACCTCCGATGTCGATGATCATCGAACCCACAGGCTGCTCCACATCAATACCGATACCAATGGCCGCGGCCATCGGCTCCTGAATCATCCACACTTCCTTGGCACCGGCATGCTCGGCCGAGTCGCGCACGGCGCGCTTCTCCACCTCCGTGATGCCCGAGGGAATGCAGATGACCATGCGGTGCGAGGGCTGAAAAAGGCGCGTTTTCGCATCAATCATGCGAATCATGCCTTTGATCATCTCCTCGGCGGCGTGGAAGTCGGCAATTACGCCGTCCTTCAGCGGACGAATGGTTTTGATATTGTCGTGGGTCTTTTCGTGCATTTGCTGCGCTTGCCGGCCCACGGCAATTACTTTATTGGTCGTACGGTCCTTAGCAATTATGCTGGGCTCATCAACCACAATTTTGTCGTTGTGAATAATGAGCGTGTTGGCCGTGCCCAAGTCAATGGCGATGTCGCTGGTAAGGAAGTTGAAAAATCCCATTGATTTAGAGGCAATTGAAAAAGAAAGCGTGTGTTGTGCGCTTACAAAAAGGTGGGCAAAGGTAAGCACTCTTCGGCGAAGCCCAACTCCTTTGCAACGGCAGAAACTTACCGATTGGGCCCCTAAACGTAAAAGACCCGGCTGTTATTCCTCAGCCGGGTCTTTTTTCTGCTAAGTGGCTAAGCGCTTAGTGCTTAAAATGACGTACGCCCGTTAGCACCATGGCCATGCTTAGGCGGTTGCAAGCGTCGATGCTGTCCTGATCTTTGATGGAGCCGCCGGGCTGCACCACCGCCCGAATGCCCGCCGCCCCGGCAATTTCTACGCAGTCGGGGAAGGGGAAGAACGCATCCGAAGCCATAACGGCGCCTTGCAGATCGAAGCCGAACGAACGCGCTTTCTCGATGGCCTGCTTGAGGGCATCGACGCGCGAGGTTTGGCCTACACCCGAAGCCAGCAACTGGCCCGCTTTGGCCAGCACAATGGTGTTGCTCTTGGTGTGTTTGCACACTTTTAAGGCAAACTCCAGGGCTTCTACCTCATCAGCAGTAGGCGCGGTTTCGGTAACGGTGCGGAACTCGTTGCGGCCTTCCACCACGCGGTCGAAATCCTGCTCGATGACGCCGTTGAGCAAGGTCTTAATTTGCTTTTGCGGAAAAACCACCGGTTTCTGGCGCAGCAGAATGCGGTTCTTTTTGCTTTGCAGCGTGGGCAGCGCAGCGGCCGCAAAGCTGGGGGCAATCAGCACCTCAAAAAACAGCTTGTTCAGCTCGTCGGCGGTAGCAGCATCCACCTCTTTGTTCACGATGATGACGCCACCGAACGCCGAAATGGGGTCGCAGGCCAGCGCGTTCAGGTAGGCTTGCTGCAGCGTATGGGCTTGGGCCACGCCGCAGGCGTTGGTGTGCTTGAGGATGGCGCACGCGGGCTGGCTTTCCTGGAATTCCTGCATCAGAAGCACGGCGGCATCTACATCAACCAGGTTGTTGTAGCTCAGCTGCTTGCCGTGTAACTGCTCAAACAGCGCGCCTAGGTCACCATAGAACGTGCCTTGCTGGTGGGGGTTCTCGCCGTAGCGCAGCGGCGTGGCCGGGCTTTGGCTCATCTTCAGGGCGCTGCCGGCCAGCTCGGTACCTAGGGCTAGGTAGTTGAAGATTTCGGTATCGTAGTGAGAGGTTTGGTTGAAGGCGGCGGCGGCGTAGTGGCGGCGCTGATCCAGGGTGGTGCCGCCGTTTTGGCCCTCCAGCAACTCGGTTACGGCCTGGTACTGCTCGCGCGAGCTTACCACCAGCACATCGCGGTAATTTTTGGCAGCGGCGCGCAGCAGCGAAATTCCGCCAATGTCAATCTTTTCAATCACGTCGGCTTCGGCAGCACCGCTCGCCACGGTTTCCTCAAAAGGATATAGATCGACGATTACCAAGTCGATGGGCGGAATCTGGTGCTGCTCGGCCTCTTGCAAGTCGCCGGCCTCGTGGCGGCGGTGCAAAATGCCGCCGAACACTTTGGGGTGCAGGGTTTTTACGCGGCCGCCAAACACCTCCGGAAAGCCCGTAAGCGACTCCACCGCCGTTACCTCGGCACCTAAGCCTTCGATGAACTTAAGCGTGCCGCCCGTGGAATACAGCTTTACGCCGTGCTGGTGCAACAGGCGCACCAAGGGCTCGAGCCGGTCTTTGTAGTACACGGATACGAGGGCAGCGCGGATGGGCAACAGCTGCGCCTCGGCAACCGACTCGGGGGTGGTGAGCGACGGCACGGTAGACATAGTAAGCAGGAAAATTGGGGTGAAACGCTGGGCGAAGGTAGCCGCTGCCGCCGGTACCCTCAACCCAACTGCGTTACCGAATTGTTATTCGCTGCCTTACCTCTGTAGCGCCCGCCCACCTACGTTCAACCTAGGCCAAGCCGGCAACCGCGGGGGTGCCCCACTAAAACGCTTCGTTGAAAGCGAAGTACAACCCGCTCGACTGCCCCGAGCCCACGGCGTAATCGATGCGAATGGCCAGGCGGTCTTTGCGGTTGACGGCGATGCGCAAACCCGCCCCGCCGGCCACGTTGAAGTCGTTGAGGCGAAATTGGCTGAGCTGGTTGTGCACCTGCCCGGCCGCCCCGAACACCACACCACCTAGGCGCCAAAACAACTTCTGGCGCAGCTCGAGCTGGGCCGCGAGCATTTGCCGGTCGCGGAAACGGCCTTCGTAAATGCCGCGCATCATTCGTTCGCCGCCTAGGTTGGCCAGCTCCCGAAAAGGCACCTGCCCCGTATGAAACTGCCCCAGCACTTGCCCCGCCAAAATAGTGTTGGTGCTGCCTTGGCGCAGCGGCCGGAAATGCCGCGCATCCACCGACAAGCGCGTGAAACCGTAGTCGCTGCCGAGGTAGCGGCCCATGAACAGCGAGGTGGCCTCGAGGTAGTTGCCGCGCCAAGCACTCAGGATGTTGTCGCGGTTGTCGTACAGAAACGTGGGGCCTACGCCCGAGGTCAGGGTGGTTTCACGCTCGCGGGCACTGCGCTCGAGCAGTAGGTTGGGGCGCGAGGCGTCGTCGGTCAGCGGGTCGTCGATGCGGATGTGGTGCATGTCGGTGAGCCGGTAGCTGAGGCCGGCAAACACGTGCGGGCGCAGGTTTCTGAGCACGCGCTGCGTGGCAATGACGAGCTTGTAGGAAATGTCGCTCTTCTCGGCTTTGCGGGTGTCGTTGCCGATGCCGTAGTAGTAAATAGGCAGGTTGAAATAGAACACCTCGCCACTCAGCGCCCACTTTTCGCCAGCCGTAAAAATGGTGTAGGTGAGCGAGGCGCTCGACTGCTTTTTCTGGGTATAGTAGCCCAGCAAGCGGGCCGTGGAGCTGCGCGTGGCCGTATCGGTACCGAAGCGCCACACCGGCAGCACCGCCGCGCCGTAGGCAATGCCGGTTTCGGGCTGCGAAAACACGATGGGCAGCGCCGCCACCTTCACGCGCCGCTCCGGGCGCGGGGCCGCGGCGGTTGGCCCCGCGGCGGGCTCGTCGGCGGCAGGCGGGGGCGGCAGGGTTTGGGCTTGGGCGGTACGGGCGGCAAGCGGCAGCAGGCCCAGCGCCAGCAGTAGTAAGCGGCTACGCATCAACGTAAAATAGCAGCCGCCCAACCCGGGCGGCTGCTAAATGTACAGCATTAATGCCATGAAAAGATGAGCTTGCCCGGAGCCGTTTTTGGCTTGGCCGCCTAGGTCAGAAGGCTTCGTTCACGCCGAAATAAAGCCCGCTGTTGCCGCCCGTGCCCACGCCGTAATCAAAGCGCACGTTGATTCGGTCGCGGCGGTTGAACTGGAAGCGGATGCCTGCTCCGCCGGCCACGTTGAAGCGCCCGAACCCAAAGTCGTTGACGTGGGGCGCTACTTGGCCCACGCCGGCAAACACGGCCCCGTTGATGCGCCAGAACAAGTGCTGCCGGATTTCGGTTTGGGCCGCCACCAATTGCCGGTCGCGGAAACGGCCCTCGTAAATGCCGCGCAGCAAGCTAATGCCGCCTAGGTTGGCCAGCTCCCGAAACGGAACGGAGCCGTTGTGGAACTGCCCGATAACCTGCGAGGCCCAAATGGTATTGGTGCTGCCGAAAAGCGGTTGGTAGTGGCGGGCATCAACCAGGTAGCGCGTAAAGTTGTAGTCGCTGCCCAAGCCTTTGGCGTTGAACAAGGCCTGCAGCTCGAGGTAGTTGCCCGTAAAGGAGCTCAGAATGTTGTCGCGGCTGTCGTGAATGACGGTGGGCCCCAGACCCGAAATACGGGTGGGCTGCCGTTCGCGCTCCGTCAGGCCCAGCAGCAGGTTGGGCGTGTCGCCGTCGTTTACGGTGGGCTTGTCGGCCTTGATGCTGCGCGTATCGGTGAAGCGGTAGGTAGCACCGGCAAACCAAAAGGGCCAGAAGCGCCGGAGCCCGCGCTGCTGCACAATCAGCAGCTTGTAGGAAATCTCGCTTTCGTTGCGCTCCTCGGTGTCGTTGCCGATGCCGTAGAAGTAGATGGGATAATCGAAAAACAGGATGTCGCCCATCACGAGGTAGCGCTCCTGCCGCGTGAAGATGGTGTGCGAAAGCTGCAGGTTCAGCTGCTTTTTTTGCGAGTACCACCCGCCAATGCGCCCGTTGGATTTGCGCACCGTGGTATCGCGGCCGTGGCGCCACGTGGGCAAAAAGGTGGCGCCTACCGCAAACCCGGTTTCGGGTTCGTAGAACACCACGGGCGCCGGCACAAAGTTGGGCTTGTCGTGTGGGTCTTTGGGGGGCTGCGTAGCAGCGGGCGCCGCCGGAGCGGCGGCGGTAGAGTCGGGGGTTTGGGCTTGGGCCGCCGTAACGGCCGCAAAGCACAACCCGCACACGAAGCAAAGCCGGAGTAGCATGTAGTGGGCACGAATAGGCCGCGGGAAGCAACGGTACCTTACCGCGCTGCCAACCGCAGCAAGTGGGCAACGCAGTGCTAACGGCCCTCTGGCCCTTGCGGTTGCCGCCAGCACCTAGGCCGCTACCGCCCTAGCACCAGCATCGAGAGGACGCCCGCCAACATGATAAGCTTGCAGAGCAAGCTCAGCTGGGCAAAGTGTCGTTTTCGGTCGGCCCGAGGTAGCTGCCAGGCCATCATCAGCATGGGGCCCAGCACGGCACCTAGCAGCCACAGCCCCAGGCGCCAGTACCCGGCCACGAACCCCTCCCCCACGGCGGCCGTTACCAGCCACCCGAGGCTAGCCAGAAACAGCCCAGCCACCCATTTGCTGCGGGCAATGCCTATTACCAGGGGCAATGTGCGGCAATCGTGGGCGGCATCGCCGCGCATATCCTCCAGGTCTTTTACTATTTCGCGCACCACCGTTAGCAAAAAAGCTGCCAGCGCGTAGGCCCACACGGCCGTGCTGCCGGTGCGCTGCAACAGCTCGGGCAGCAGCACCAGGGCCGCCGTTAGCAAGCCAATGCTGAGGTTGCCCACTAGCGGCAGCCGCTTAAACCGCGCCGAGTAGCCCCAGAGCAACAGCGCTGCCCCCAGGGTTACCACGCCCACCACGCGGCTTAGCACGACCGCCACCAATACCCCCTCCAGCGACAAAATAAGGTGGGCCACCATGGCGGCGCGGCGGCCTACGCTGTGGCCTACCACCAACTGCCCTGGCCGGTTGATAGCGTCGATCTTGACGTCGTAGTAATCGTTGATGATGTAGCCGCCCGCCGCCACGCACAAGGTGGCCAGCAGCAGCAGCAGAAAACGCTCGCTGAGCAGGGCCTGCAACGGTTGCTGCGGAAACAACAGGCACGTTTGCGTCAGCGTCAGGCACAAGGCCATGATCAGCAAGTTGGGCAAACGCACCAACCGCCCTAGGTGGCGCCAGCGGGCAGCCACGCCCTGGGGCAACGAGGCACTGACGGGGGTTGGCATAAGCACAAAGTAACATGGGCCTGGGCGTTGCGCCGGCCCAGCGCTGCAAAGCTAGGGGCCTGCCCCCTACCTAGGCAGCCGGCAACATAAAAAAGACCCTCCCGCAGCACGCGGGAGGGTCTTTTGAGAGGGTAACGCGAAAACGCGCAATTGTAACCTATACCTTCTTCACATTAACTGCGTTGATACCCTTACGGCCTTCGCGGGTATCAAACTCCACGCGGTCGTGCTGCTGAATTTGCAGCCCATTCAGGCCAGTGATGTGCACGAAGAAATCTTCCTTGGTGGCATCTTCCGTAATGAAGCCGTAGCCCTTCGACTCATTAAAGAATTTGACGGTTCCTGTTTTCATTGGTACGCGAAAAGGGAAAAGGTGAATAATGTTCCGGTAAATGTACCGGAATATCTCACACTTGCAACCCCAATATCAAAGCGGGCTAATGTTAAGGAATTGTAAATGCGTGGGCTACCATTTGCCTTGCGCTTTCATCACATTTTCGATCAATTCGCGCGCAGCGCCGTGGCCGCCAGGCAGTTTGGCAATGTACTGGCTGATTTCGATGACGTCGGCTGCGGCGTCGGCGGGGCACGCGGCAATGTGGCAGCGGCGCATCACCTCCAGGTCGGGCACGTCGTCGCCCATGTAGGCCACGCGGCCCGGCTCGAGGCCGCACGCGCCAAACACTTTCAGCTTGTCGTCGACGCCCAGGTAAATCTCCGTCACATCGAGCGACTCCAGGCGCTTGCGCACGCCTTCCTCTTGGCGGCCCGAAATGATAACGACCCGGTAGCCCTGGCGCAAGGCGTGCCGAATGGCAAACCCGTCGCGGATGTGGAAGCTGCGCACTTGTTCGCCCGTGCTCAGGGCCAGCAAGGTGCCGTCGGTCAGTACGCCGTCGACATCGAACACGAAGGCCTCGACGGCCGAAAAATCGAGCATGTATAAAATTTGCGTGTAGCCCTTAAGCAACAAGCGACCGGCAACACCTGCTACCGGTCACTTGCTGCTCGCCAAGCGGTTTGCTGCTATTTTTGGTTGTCGCGCCACTCGTACACCCACTTGGCCTGAATTTGCTCCAAGTGGCCTTCGTTGGCTTGCTCGCGGGTGCCTGCAAAGTTGGGCAGGCTCAAAATCCACTCGAGCAGATCGGTGAAGCGGATGCGGTAAATTTTTGCCTCGGTAAAGTCGTCGCCGAACTTTTCGTACAGCGCCATGGCAATATCCTCGTGGTCTTGCCACTGTATGGGCGGCTCGAAATGAGTCATATTCGAAGTTGTCGGTTGGTGAGTACGCAGGCCGCGGCAAGGCGCCCGGCCGAACGCCTCGGTGATTAATGACCTAGGAAATCCTGCGGCGGCACCTCAATTACGAGGTTTTCGCTGGTGGTTTGCACCACGCACTGGCAAGCCAGGCGCGAGTTAAGGCGCGGGTTTACTGCCCGGTCGATAAAGTCTTCCTCCTTGTCGCTGATTTCGGGCAACTCGTCGCCGCCTTGCAGCACGTACACGTGGCAGGTGCTGCAACCGCACACGCCGCCGCAGTTGTGTTGCAGCTGTATGCCGTTGTTGAGCGCTACGTCGAGCACCGACTCGCCCTCAGCGGCCACGTGGGTTTGCTCGGGCTGCCCGTCCGAAAACTTGAAGGTGATATTGACGGCTTTCACTGAATTCTGTGCTGTTACGAATGCGGCCGCGAAGGTACGCACGCCTTTCCATAAAGCCTGAACCTGCTCAGATGTTTAGGCTTGCGGGCGCGTGGCGGCCGTTTCCTGAATGCTGGCCGTGAGCAGTTGGTACAGTTGCTGCCAAGCGGGGTGCGCACCTAGGGCCCGCGTGTGCAACGCAACGGTAGACGCATCGTGGCGCACGGCCGGCCCGGTTTGCACCGCGAAGGGCGGATTGGCCAAGGCTTTATCCACGGTTTC
Source organism: Hymenobacter oligotrophus (assembly GCF_003574965.1). Taxonomy (NCBI): domain Bacteria; kingdom Pseudomonadati; phylum Bacteroidota; class Cytophagia; order Cytophagales; family Hymenobacteraceae; genus Hymenobacter; species Hymenobacter oligotrophus. The sequence continues at coordinate 2,434,386 of NZ_CP032317.1, forward strand.
GCGAATCAGCGGCGTGAGCAAGTCGGCAGGTAAGTGGGCGTCGGCAAGCAGCGCATCGGCAATGCCCAACAAGTGATTGGTGAAGTTGCAGGCAAACACGGCCGCCACGTGCAACTGCTGCCGCGCCGGGGTGGGCACGCGCAGCACGCGTTGGCTCAGCGAGCGGGCCACAGCCTCGAGCACCGCTAAATCGGCCTCCTCGTCAGCTTCGAGGCACAAAGGCACCGTGCTCCAATCGAGCACGCGGCCCGGGCTAAAGGTTTGGAGCGGGTAAAAAACGCCACCGCGCACCTGCTGCTGCGCGGCAAACACGCCTAGGGGCAGCGCGCCGGAGGTATGCGCCAGCAGCGCACCGGCGGGCCATTGGGCAGCCTGCAGTACTTGGGCTACGGCGTCGTCGGGTACGGCCAGCAGGTATAGGTCGGCGGCAGCGGTGACGGTGGCAAAATCGGGTTTGCTGCCATGCAGCGGCACAGCCCCGGTTTTGCTGGCCAAGAGCTGCGCCGACGGCTCGCTGCGGCTCCATACGGCCACCACCTCATGGCCAGCCTGCGCCAGTGCCGGCGCCAATTGGCTAGCCACCCGCCCGGCCCCGATTATAGCAATGCGCACAGTCCTAGGTCAAAAGTTGAAGTTCTGAAGCAGACAACCCATAGCAGCCGCGCATGGCTGAGCGAGTGCGGGGCAAAGTTGCTTTGAAAAACCGAAGCCCGCCCGCAGTTGTGCGGGCGGGCTTCGGCGTAAGTAAGCCGCGTTAGGCAGCTTGTACTTGCTTTATGATAGCCTTAGCAGCTGCCGGTGCCACTTTGGGCTGGCGGCCGCGCTGGTAAATGGCTATGGCAAAACCCAACCCCATGAGCAAAGTGCCGCTCCAGAGCAAGTTGATGAAGGGCTTTTCCATGGCTTTCAGAATGACGTAGTCTTTCTGAGTGGTGCTTACCCCAAAGGTGAACTTGCCCTTCTGCGGGTCGATGTTGTCGAAGGTGATGCGCAGGCCTAGGTCCTCCACTTCGTCGGGTACGCGGCCAACCATGCCGTTGCGCACCACAAACACGGGGTGCACGTGGTACTGGCGGCCTTTCTCGCCGTACACGATAATGTCGCCCTGTACGGCAATATCGTCTTTGCCTAGGCCCAGGCCGGCGGTGTTGCGGGCCGGCTCGGCGCTCTTGAACACGGCAAAATAGTCGTTCAGGAACAAAGTGTCGTTCATCGAAACGACGAATTCCTTGGCCTCGCTCCAGTCCTTTTCCTTCGTCGGATCAGGTACCGACGACACGTGCGAATAGATGTCGTGGTCCCAGAACAGCTTAATATCGGGCGAAGCCAGCAGGCCGCCCATTTCTTCATTTACCTGTGCCCGCGGAAACAGAACAAACTCCTCGCCTGAGTTCTGGTGCTTGTATACCACGCGGTAGTACGTGTCTTCGGGGCGAATCTCCAGCGTATCGCCGGCTTTGTAGTACGACTTGTCGCCTACCTTAATTTCGCCACGCGCTACGGCCTTGTACTCGTCGTTGAGCACCGGGAAGAGCAGCTCTTTGTTCACGTACTCCGGCACGCTGGGCACATCGAAGTACTGGCCGGTGTAGGTGAGCTCGTAAGGGCCCATTTTGGTGACGTCGTTGCGCCACAAGAGCACGTTGTCGCGGTTGATTTCCTCGGGCATTTCGCGCGAGTACAGCAGGCCCGAGGTGTTTTTGGAAATAATATTGGAATAACCGGCCGAAGCTAGGATGCCAAGTAGCATCAGCGCAATGCCAATGTGCGACACTGCTCCGCCCGACAAGCGCACCTTACGACGTACCAATTGCAGCAGCATGCTCAGGTTGGCCAGCACGCCAAACAGGCCCGTGGTAAGCAAGGCAATGTAGGGCAAGCTCATCTGCTGGCCGTTTTGGCGCACGAGCAGAATAACGAGCGCAGCGCCCAGCAGCGTAAGCATCGCCGGAATGGTGAACGTGTTTGTTACGCTCTCCTTATCGTTTTTCTGCCACCACATCAGCTGCGCGATGCCCGAGAGAACGGCTACGCCCACGCCCATCCAGAGCTGAATTTTGGTGTAGTGCGCAATTTGATCGGCAGGCAAGGCCAAGTTCGACTTCACGCCGAAGAAGCCCACAAACGCGTTATAAACCGGAATGCTAGTAGTAACCAACACCTGGAAAGCACCTAGGCACAACACCGTAGCCCCGATGAACACCCAAAGCTCGGGGTTGTACATCGTCAGCTCCTTTTCCGAAACCGGAATTTGCTGCCAGCGCCACACCAGCATACCCACGCTCAGCACCACAAATGCGGCCAAGTACACAATCAGCTGACCCGATAGGCCTAGGTCGGTAAAGGAGTGCACCGAGGCATTGCCCAACACGCCGCTGCGCGTGAGGAAGGTAGCATACAGCACCAGCAAGAAAGTGGTGACTACCAAGGCAAAAGCTGTACGCAGGCCAGTGCGGCCGCGCTGCCACAGCACCAGGGCGTGCAAGCCCGCCACCAGCACCAGCCACGGAATGTACACGGCGTTTTCAACCGGGTCCCAGTTCCAATAGCCGCCGAAGTTCAGGGTTTCGTAAGCCCAGTAAGCACCCATCATAATGCCGATGCCGAGTACGCCGCCGCCCCACAGGCTCCAGCGAATAGCCGGCTGCACCCATTTGGTAAGCTCGCCTTTCCAGAGGCCTGCAATAGCGTAAGCAAACGGCACCAGCGTAAGGGCAAAACCCAAAAACAGCGTGGGTGGGTGAATCACCATCCAGTAGTTCTGGAGCAGCGCGTTCAGGCCTTTGCCATCCTGGGGTACCCAGTCGGGATTCAACTTATACACCGGCAAATCGGGCATGAACTCGCGCATCAGAATAAACGGCGACGAGCCAATTTTGAGCGAACCGAACGTGACGCCCAAAATCATCGACATCAGGAACAGCTGCACGCCCGCAAACACAGCCATCACCGGGGCCTCCCACTGCCGCGCGCTGCGCATCAGCAGGGCACCTAGGAGCACGTGCCAGAAAATCCAGAGCAAAAACGAACCTTCCTGCCCTTCCCAGAAGCAGGAAATCATGTAGTACACCGGCAAGTGGTTGCTGGAGTGCGACCAAGCGTAGTAGTACTCGTAGCGGTGGCCGTAGATGATGGCAAACAGCGTTACGATTACGCTGATAACCGCCAAGCTGTGCACGGCAAAACCGCCACGGCCCAGTTTCAGCCAAGCCGGATCGACCTCGCCCAGCGCCCGGCCCCGCGCTGCCATATAATACCCAAACGCCGACACTACCGCTGCCACAAAGGCCACGATAACGCTTAAATGTCCCCAGTCGCCGATGCTCATGCTTCGCTAAATTCTGAATTCTGAATGGTGAATTCTGAATTGGTCGTGCTGAATTCCGGCACCTGATCAGGGCTGGGTAATTCAGAATTTAACATTCAGAATTCATAATTGGCCGGCCCTATAGCCCAGCCGTAGCTCCCTTCACCTCGTTTTCTACGTACTTCGAGGGGCACTTCAGCAGGATCTTGTCGGCCACAAACACATCGTTGCGCATGTTGCCGGTTATCACCACTTGCTCCGACTTCTCGAAATCCTGAGGCTTTGGGTTGAAGTAAACCACTTGCTGGTGCACGCGGTTCGTGTCGACGAGCACAAAAGTGAAGTAGTTCGGGTCGAGCGTGGGGTTGTACTGCATGCCCACAATGTCGTTGTTGGCATTGTGGGGCAGGCGCCCCACCACGTGCACCTTGCGCAAGTCGCCGTCGGCAGCCAGTTCTTTGGCTTCCTTAAACGATACATACACGCTGGCGTCGCCAGCAGTGGCCATCACAATGCCGATGGCCAGGGCAATAACCACAAGGGCTAACAAATGTGTTTTTTTCATGGTGCTTACCTAGCAAAGCAGCCGGAAAATAGGACCAACTGCTCGGCAGCCAGCCCATTTTGAACAACCACGAAGGGCGGAAAAAATCCGCGTCTTCGAAATGATTTTTATCAATCGCGCAGCTCGCGCTCCAAGCGGCTCACCTTGCGGTCGATGGCCACGAGGTAGAGCAGCAGGCCCACTAAAATCACCAACACCACAGCCACCACCACGTAAATCTTACCGTCTTGGCGCAGTTGGTCGGCCATTTCGGGCGAGGTAGTTTGCTGCGCCAGCGCGGGTAGCCACGGCAGCAGCACGGCCGCCAGCACCAACAAGGCGCGGCGACCTAGGCGATTAAGCCAATTGTTTTTCATAGAGCTTGTGTTTGACGAAGGTCAGGCGGGCCGACACGTTCGTAATCCAGACGCCGAGCAGCGTCCAGCCAATCACGGCCGGGTAAAACACCAGGCGCATGTTATTGTCGAGGTCGTACTGGTTGAAGCCCGGGTTGCCGCCGGCGCCGGGGTGCAGCGAGTCGGTGAGGCGCGGCAAGATGAACAGCAGCGGAATGGCCGCGCAGAAGGCGAAGATGTTGTACACGGCCGAAATGCGGGCGCGCTGCTGCTCATCGACAATGGAGGAGCGCAGCACCAGGTAGGCACCGTAAATCAGCACGGCCACGGCTGCTCCGTTCAGGCGCGGGTCGGCCGTCCACCACGTACCCCAAGTGAAGCGCGCCCACGTGCCACCGGTAGCCAGGCCCAGCACGGCCAGTAAAATACCGGTGCGTGCGGTTTGGTACGCCCACACATCCAGCCGATCGGAGGGCTTGCGCAAGTACAGCACCGAGTATACCACCGAGGCAAACAGGATGATGGTCATGCCGAACCACATCGGCACGTGGAAGTACAAATTGCGAATGGTTTCGTTGAGGATGGCCAGCCGGGGCACTTGGCCCATCAGGCCCATCACCACTGAATAAATCAGCAGCACCACCGTCAGAACTTTCCACCAAGCGTTTTTCATCGAGGGAGTTAGGAGTTAGAAGCTAGGAGTCAGGAGTAAAAAGCGGTTGCAGAGCACTTATCATCATTCTAGCTCCTAGCTTCTAACTCCTGTATTCTCTTAAGTCACGTTCGCCACAAAAACGGGTAGAGCAAATAAGAAACCGCCACCACCAGCAAACTCAGGCCCATTAGCATGTACAAGGGCTGCGGCGAAGCGTCGAGGCCGTCGAGTGCATTTTTGGCAGCCTTGATGAGCTGCAGCAGAATAGGAATGACAACCGGGAAGCCCAGCACCGGCATGAGGGTATTGCTGTTGGCCGCTTTGGCTGCAATGCCCGAAATGAGCGTGAGCGAAGTGGCAAAGCCTACGGCGCCTAGGGCTACCACCAACGTAAAGCGGGGCACATCTTGCACGGGGTTGCCAAGCACCAGAGCGTACGCACCGAAAGCCACCATACCCAACCCCAACAGCAGCAAGGTATTGTAGGCTATTTTGGCCAGAATTACGGCTTCGGGGCGGGCCAGGGTGTAGTAGTAGAGCAGTCGGCCGCGGCTTTCCTGCAAAAAACTCTTGGCTACGCCGTTGATGGCTGTAAAGAGCAGAATAATCCAAAGCAGTGCGTTCCAGGCTGGCGCAGGTAATTGGCCTCCGCGCACAAAGCTGAGGTAGCACACGTATACCGTGCTGCCCACGTATAGCAACATGCCATTGAGGGCTGAACGCTGCCGCCATTCCAGGCGGAAGTCCTTCTGCATCAGGTACCAAATCTCGCGTAACAGCTGCACGGCCAGTCGGTGGGTAAGCGAAAGTGCAAAGATACAACCCAACGCGCGGAAAGGGGTTGGACTAGTCCGAATATGTGACCAGCTCCTCCGTACAGACCTGGCAACAAGGGCTACGCATGATAGGCCTCACCTCATTGTGCTATGCAATTGCCGTAGCTGCCCGGCTTCCTTTTAGGCCAAACCACCTAGGCCACAAAAGGCACCGCCCGGCTATTAGCGCATAGCCGGGCGGTGCCGTTGTCAGGAGCTCAAGGGCGACGTTAGAAGTCGTAGCCCAGCGTGAAGTAAAACTTTGGGCCTCGCTCCTGGCCGTTTTCGCGGCCCCAAGCCGCGTCGAGCTTGCCATAGAAACCCAGCAACGTAGTACGAGCACCGGCGCCGTAGCCCACCAAAAACGGATTCTGGAAGTTGGTAACCGTGCCGGAGAAAGCGTTGTCGTTGCCGGCGTAGGGGCGCGTGTTGAAGGAGTTGTTGACGTTGAAGGGGTTAGAGCCGCGATACGCAGTGCCGGCATCCACAAAGCCCGTGAGTTGCAGGTTACGGAAGAAACCCGAGTAAATGGGCTTGCGCGAGAAGTACTGGATGATGGGCACACGCAGCTCCGAGTTGAACAGCACGTACTTAGGCCCCGAGCGCGTGTTGTAGTTGAAACCGCGTAGGTTGGTTACGTACTGCTGGTAGAAGAAATCGGTAGGCGAGGCATCGATCTGCGGACGCACTTCGCGGAAATCGTCGGTGCGGGCATTCAACCAGTTATCCATGCCACCGAGGCGGAACTGCTTGGGCGAGCTGCCAAAGAACTGCCCATACGAAGCGCGGTTGGCCCAAATGATCTGGCGATGCACCTTTTGGTAGTGGCGCAAATCAACGTACACCTTGCCAAAGTCGCCGTCGGCGTCGTTGAGCTCGCGCAACTTCATCACGCCCACTTTCATGCGCGAGCCTTCGAGCATGTTTACGCCGGTGGCCACGGAGTTGTCGAACACCAGCTCGCCGCTACCGCCGTAGTAATGCTCGCGCCGGTCGCCGCGCGAAATGTCGTCGAGGTAAGAAATGGTGCTGGCTACGTAACGCAGGTTGCCCCGCACGCTCAGGTTGTGCGTGAGCGGGTACGAGATGCCCGGCGTAACCTCGTAGCGGCCCATGCGCACCTGCGCGCCAGTTTCCTCGAGCTGCACGTAGTTGCTCTGCTTCTGAAAGCCGATGCTCCAGTCGTAGCGGTGCTTGAGGTTGGTGTACTCGGCAAAAATGTTGCTGGTGCGCAAATCGGTGAGGGCAAAAATGCCTGCCCGGATGCGGTGGTCCTCAAACAAATCCGACATCGAGGCTTGCCCCACCAGGCCGATGCCCAGAAGCGGATCGGCGTAAATCGTCGATACCACATTATCGAGGCTGAAGCGGGTGTCGTAGCGCATGGGGCCGGTAAGCCCTAGGTCGGGCGCTGCCGCGGCTGCCTGCTGGGCCACGGGCGCGTTGCTGCGGCGACGAAGCTGCGGGGTATCTTCCTCGAATTGGTAGTCACTCACGTCCACGCCCTGGTTGCGGGCCGGGGCGGCCGGCTGCGCGGCGTTGTTGCCGGGCTCGGTGGTGGCCGGCGCCGTTTGCTGCGGCTGCGCTTGCGGGCGTGGCCGGGCGGCCGCGGCCGAGCGGTCTTCCAGAATTTCCTGGCGGGCGGTTTTGCTTAGCCTCAGGCTTTGCGGCAGCTCGTATTTCGGATAAGCATACACGAAGTCGCGGGCGCGGTCGGCGGCTACAAATCCCAGGGAGCCGCTGCTGGCATTGTAGTCGAAGCTCTTAAGATTGTTGAGGAAATTGGTAACCGGCGTACGCTCGCGCGAAGCGAGGTTGTAGCGGTACACGCTGCGCACGCCGCTTTCCTCGCTCAGGTACAGCAGCTCGTTGGCCGACAATGCCCTAGGTCGGGTTTCGTTGGAGATGGTAGCCACCAACCCCTCCACGGGCTGGGCGCTGCCGTCGAGGCGGTAGCGAAACAGGTCGTAATTGTTCACGACCGCGCCAAAGGAGCCTTTGGCTGTGCCGGCCGAATCGAGCCACCGGTTGGAGCTGAACACGAGCGAGTTGCCATCGGGCATAAACACCGGATGCACATCGTCGAACACGTCGTTGGTGAGGCGCTCGGGCTGCCGGCTACCGGCGCGCAGCAAGTACAAATCGGCCTGCCCGTTGCGGGTGGCGCTAAATGCCAGGGCCTTGCCATCGGGCGAGTAGGCCATGCTGTGCACCTGCGAGAAAGGGTTGAAGGCCGACGAGCCCTTGTCGGCGAAAGGCAGGGCTTCTTTCAGGCGCGCAAACACGCCAAATGCGCCGCCATCGGCCGAGCGCAAGCGCAGCGACACCAGCCCGCGTACCTCCTCGGCAATGGCCAGTTGCGCGTTGTTGCGCCAAGCCAGCACCGGCAGGCGGCGGTCTATTTCCTGATCGGGCGTGCGGTAGCCGCCCGAGTACACCACGTGGCGGCCCGAGCCATCCACCCCCGTTACAATCACGCGGTAGTGGCCGCGGTCGAGCTCGGTGTAGGCCAGCCGTTTGCCATCGGGGCTAATCACGGGCTCGTTGAAGCTCAGGTTGCGCTTGTTGCGGTGCATCACCTGCCGCTGCTCGTCGGGCAGAGCGTAGGCCGTTTCGGGTTGCGCGTTCAGCTGGCGGTAGTAGCCCAGCCAATCGCGCAAAAACTGGCGGTACGGCACGTTCAGCGACGAGCTGATGCCCGTTTCCACGTCGCGCGTAATGCGCGTCAGGTTCAGTATGTTCTGAACGCTGGTGTAGCCGTAGCGCTCGGCAATGTAATTCCACACGCTTTGGCCGGCCAACTCGGGGTTGCGCACGAAAAACTGCGCGGCTTTGTCTTTGTCGACCTTCTGCGTCATGTCGCGCATGTAGTCGTCCATTTCCACGCTCCACCCTTCGGCGGCGTAGGCCGAAGCCCCCGCCACAAACCAATCGGGCAGCTGCAGCAGGTAGCTGCTCTGGATTACCTCCTTCAGCGAGCCGCCGTACATCATGTCGTTCAGCAGCACCTTGGTAATCTGGTAGCTGAGGTCGCGCTTAAACAACGTTTGCTGCCCCTGAAACGCCAGCTGCACCTTCGTCATGCGCAGCAGGGCGGTTTCGCCGCCGGTCTGGTACTTATCGGCGTTCAGGCCCACGTTGCTCTGGCGCAGGTCGCCCACCGAGTTGTAGAGCATCAGGGTGGTTTTCGAGTACGGATAATACCCGATGAGCGACGTAATGCGCTGCAATTCCTGCTCGGCGTACTCGGCCGCGCGGCGTGCCGTGGCTTGGCCCCCGCCGTAGTAGTACACGTTGAAATTGGCCGTGCTGAGCAGTTGCCACTCAAACTGTTTGTACTGGATGCGGGTACGGCCAAAGCTTTCCTGCGCGGTTTGCCCTACCGCCGCTCCGGCCGGAGCCAGCAGCGCCAGCAACAAAGCCGGCAGGCTTACACCCCAACGCAGGCGGGGCGACAAGTTGGACAAGTGCATCATAGAAGCCGCGTATAGGCTGAAGGGGAGGGTAACTCAGGCGGGCGACGCCGTTGCCGAAGCAGCAGCAGTATACAACGCCTGATAACGTATAATATTGACTTCTGGCCAAAGCTGTTTTTCAGATTCCAGGGCATCGGCCAACACCTGTGCTAAGCGCGGTGCCAGCAGCACGCCTTTTGAACCCAGGCCATTGAAAACCGCCAGTGCCGGATGCACCGGGTGTGTGCCCAACAAGGGCTTACGGTCGCGCACGGCAGGCCGTACGCCTACCCGCTGCCCCACCACGCGAAAAGGCACCGTGGTCAGGTCGCGCAAGCGCTGCGTAAGCTCGGCGCGAGCCTCGGCCGTTGGCTGCAGCTCAAAAGGCGGCCAACGGTAAGTTGCTCCTACTCGCACCTGGCCATTGCCCAAGGGCACCACGTAGGCGCCGCGGTTGAGCACGTAGCCGGCGGGCAGTTCGGGCGCTTCCACATCGAGTACTTCGCCTTGGTTGGGCGTAACCGGCAACCAGCTAAACCACGGGTTGCGCACCACCGCCGCGCCTTCGCAGAATACCACGTGGCGGACCCGCAACTCGCGGCCGTAACTTACGCCCAACTCATCGGGAACAAGCAGCTCCGACACAAAAGTTTCGGGGCGCAACCAGCCCTGTTCGCGCCCTTGGTTACCTAGGGCATCGAGCAGCGCCGTGGTATCAACCCAGCCGCCGTGCTTTAGTTGCAAACCTCCGAAAGGGTGCAGCAGGCCGGGCACCTCGGGCAGACCTAGGGCCGGATCGGCCACGTAGTCGCCCCACGGCTGATCGGCCGAGCGGCCAAGTACGTCGTTCTGCTCGCGCACCGACGAAAACAGCTTCAGAATAGGTGTTTCGAAAAAGAAGCGGCGCCCAAATTCGGTCTCCAACGCTTGGTAAAATTCCTGCGCGGCAGGCAGCAAATCATCGATGCGCCAAGCCAGCGCAAACCGCTTGCCGGCCACGGGATTGATGAGCCCGGCGGCCACGCGCGTGGCCGAGTTGGGCTGGTGTTCATCGAGTACTACCACGCGCAAACCACGGCGGCGCAGCTCCCACCCGAGGGTGGCGCCGGCTATACCGTGGCCTATAATCAGGTAATCGGCTTGCTCTTGCATTCCTAGCAAAATACGCACTTTCCGTTGCTGAATGCGTAACTTACCCTCCCTTTGTATGCCGCTCACCTAGGGCTGGCCTTTTCCTGACTGCATGATTGTTTCGGGCTTTACGTTCAACGCCTTCTCCGAAAACACCTACCTGCTGCACGATGCCTCCGGCGCCTGCGCCATCGTCGACCCCGGCTGCTACGACCGCGCCGAACAGCAGCAACTTCGCCAATTCATCACCGACCAAGGCCTGCGCGTGGAGCTGCTGCTGAACACGCACTGCCACATCGACCACGTATTTGGCAACCAGTTTGTGCTCGATACCTGGCCCGGCACGCCTTTCCTCATCCACGAGGCCGACCTGGCTACTTTGCGCGCTGTGCCCACCTACGCTCCGGTGTACGGTTTCCCGCACTACACCCCCGCCGAACCTACCGGTTTCCTGAAGCCGGGCGAACCGCTGATGTTTGGCGACACCGAGTTGGAGGTGCGCTTTGCCCCCGGCCACGCTCCTGGCCACGTGGTGTTCTACCATGCCCCCAGCAAGGCGGTAATCGGCGGCGACGTGCTGTTCCAGAGCAGCATCGGCCGCACCGACTTACCCGGCGGCGACTTCGACACCCTGATTCGCAGCATTCGGGAGCAGTTGTTTACCCTGCCCGACGACGTAACGGTATACCCCGGCCACGGCCCGGCCACCACCATTGGCGTAGAGCGCCGTACCAACCCATTTCTGCGCTAGGCTTCAGGCTGACATGGCAATCAAAAACCATATTCCGAACGCACTCACCTGCGTCAATCTGCTGTGCGGTTGCGTGGCGCTGAGCATCATCCTAGGTACCAACACCAGCACATTCCGGCCAGGCACCGATTGGCAAGCGCTACTGCCAGCCGCCGTGCTCATCGGTATTGCCGCTATTGCCGACTTCTTCGACGGTTTGGTAGCCCGCGCCTTGCGCGTTTCGTCTCCGATCGGCAAAGACCTGGACTCGCTGGCCGACATGGTTTCGTTTGGCGTGGTGCCAGGCGCCTTCCTGTTCAAGCTGCTGCAAAACGCTACCGCAGCCAACGACTCGCCCTTGGCTTATTTGGCCTTTACGGTCAGTATTTTCTCGGCGCTACGCTTGGCCAAGTTCAACAACGACACGCGCCAGTCCGATTCGTTTATCGGCCTGCCCACGCCGGCTTGCACCATTTTGGTTACCTCGCTGCCCATCATTCTGCTGAACGACCAGTTTGGCGTGAGCGGCATTATCCTGAACCAATGGGTGCTGCTGGCACTTACGTTGGTGCTTTCGGGTTTGCTGGTTGCTGAATTGCCACTGTTTGCGCTTAAATTCAAGAACCTAAGCTGGCAAGACAATTCGCTGCGTTTCGTGTTTCTGATTGCGACGGTAGTCTTGCTGATGCTCCTCAAAGCTTCGGCGGTACCGCTCGTTATTTTGCTGTACGTGCTGCTCTCGGTGCTGCGCCCTTCGCACGGATAGTGCCCACAATATTTTGTGTGAGCGGCAGTTGTAGCTGCATCTAGTGTGTTGGCCCGGCTTTATTTTATCGAACCTACCTAGGCGCTGCTCAGCCCCACTTAGTTGCTCGTTTGTTCATGCGCTTTTTTACCTCGCTTCTCGTTCTGGCAATAATGGGTTGGTCGTGGGCCGCTTGGGCGCAGGCTCCGGCTCAGCGGGTTCAGCTCACGTGGCGTGGGCAGGGAGTGGCGTTTCCGCAAGGCGGCCAGGGCGTACGGGTGCCCACGTTCACCGCCGGCGTTTTCGGGGCGGGCCAGCGGGTGCCCAGCCTGCACCTGCGCCTAGGTGGCTACGTTACCGAAGTACAACTGCAGGCCACGCAGTATGCCGCTTTCACGGCGCAAGAGGCCGCTGCGTTTGGCAATGCCAACATTGGCCCGGCGCCGCAGGTGCAACTGCGCTACGGCACCGAAAACCGCCAGCCCGTTACGCTAGCCGCGGTGGTGCCGCTGCGCCGCAACCCCCAAAGCGGGCAGCTCGAAAAGCTGGTTTCGTTTGAATACACCTACCGTACCGGCAGCAGCCCGGTGCAGGCGCGCACCAACCGCACCTACGCCCCCAACTCGGTGCTGCGCCAGGGCGAGTGGTTTAAAATTGGCGTTACCAACACCAGCTTGGGCAACGGCAACGTGTTCAAGCTCGACAAAACGTTTTTGCGCAACCTAGGGCTGCCTGTTCAATCGCTCGACCCTAGACGGCTGCAGCTATACGGCCACAGCATGGGCATGCTGCCGCAGGCCAACAGCGCCCCGCGCCCCGACGACCTCGAGGAAAACGCCATTTACTTTGCCGACAACGGCAGCAACAACGCTGCCCTCGACGACGACGAGTTTTTTCTGTTTTACTCGCCCGGCCCGCACACCTGGGAGCTGAGCGGCGGGCGTTTCCGGCACCGGCTTAATCTCTACACCGATACGGCTTATTACTTTCTGACCGTAGGCAGCGCGCCAGGCAAACGCGTAGCGCCGGCGCCGGCTGTAAGCGGCACCCCCACGGCCGAAATCCGCGAATACACCGACCATTTTTTCTACGAGCGCGACCTGATCAACCTGCTGAAGTCGGGCCGGCAGTGGTTGGGCGAAACGTTCAGCGGCAACACCGGGCTGCAAAAGGAGTTTACGTTTGCCAATGTCACTGATTTGGTGCCCGGCAGCCCGCTGCTCATTACATCGTCGGCGGCCGCCAGGGCCTTGCCACCAGGCGGCACTACTTCCTTCAGCCTCACGCTCAACGGCGTAAACCTAGGCACCCAGATCATTCGCAACATAAGCTGCAACCCTGGCACGGCCTTTTGTTACGAAGAAGCCGCCAACACCGAGGTCGGCACCTACACCGCCGCGGCCCCAGCCGGGCCCGATGTGCGCGTTGGGCTCAGGTACTCCCCTACCCCCGCCGACCTTTCGGCCTCGGGCTACCTCGATTATTTGGAAGTGCAAGCGCGGCGGCAGCTTAGGCTAGGCAACACGCCGTTGTTGTTTCGCTCGCTCGAAAACACATTTTCGGGCGCCCTGAGCACCTTCGTGTTGCAAAACGCCAATAACGCTTTGGTGTGGGATGTAACCGAAGCCCGCACGCCGCAAGCTGTGGCCCACACCGGCGGACGCTTCTTGGCGCGCACCAGCCAAGCCCGCGAATATGTGGCCTTCAACCCGGCCGGCAGCTTCGAGGCACCTAGGGCTTTTGGCCGGGTGGCCAACCAAAACCTGCACGCCATCGGGGCCGGTGCACCCGTCGACTTAGCCATTGTTACGCATCCGCTGTTTGTGGCCGAAGCCGAGCGCCTGGCAGCCCACCGCCGCACGCACGACGGCTTGCGCACCGCCGTAGTAACCACCCATCAGATTTACAACGAGTTTAGCTCGGGCGGGCAGGACATTACGGCCATCCGCGACTTCGTAAAGATGCTGTACGACCGCCGAGGCGGCACGGCAGGCCTCTACGTGCTGCTGCTAGGCGACGCCTCGTACGACTACAAAGCCGACGCGAGCAACGCCGCCAATCAGCTCCCGGCTTGGTGGAAAGACAGGCAGATCAAGGACGCCGACAACCAAAACCTGGTGCCCACCTACGAGGCCATCGAGTCATTTGCCCGAGTCTCACCGCGCTACAACGGGCAAGGCGTGTCGTACTGCTCCGACGATTACTATGCTTTCCTCGACGATAACGAAGGCGCTTGGGCCGAAGACGGCTCGGCTGGGGCGCAGGTAATGGATGCCGCTGTGGGGCGCTTACCGGTTCGTTTCACCAGCAAGCAAGCCAACACTGCCGCCATGGCCGCCGAGGTGGTGCGCAAGCTGGTTGAATACGACCAAGCCACGGCCCACGGCAAATGGCGCAACCGCCTCACCTTCGTGGCCGACGATGGCGACAGCAACTTGCACCTCAGCAATTCCGAAGACACTGCCAATCCCTTGGTAAGCACTCAGCCGGGTTTTCAGGTAAACAAGGTTTACCTCGATATGTACCCGCAGGTAAGCACTTCGGGTGGGCAACGCTCGCCTAATGCTACCGCAGCCCTCGATGCCGCCATCGAGCAAGGCTCGCTTATCGTAAGCTACGCTGGCCATGGCGGGCCCACGGCCTGGGCCGATGAAAAGCTAATCACCGAGGCCTCGGTGCAGCAGCTGCAAAACCGCCAGCGGCTTACCTTCATGTTTACGGGCACCTGCGATTTTGCCCAGTACGACGACCCCGGCCTAACCTCGGCCGGCGAGCAGATGCTTACCGACACGCCCAACGGCGCCATTGGCTTGCTCACTACCACGCGCTTGGTATACGCCCAAAACAACCAAGCTTTGGCCAATGCTTTTTACCGGCACCTGTTTCAGCGCAACGCGGCCACGGGCCGTTGGCCGCGCCTAGGTGATGCCGTGGTGTTTGGCAAAAACAACGACTTCGAGGACGTATACAACCGCAACTTCTCGTTGCTCGGCGACCCGTCGATGCGCTTGGCTATGCCGCATCTGGTGGCCCGTAGCACGCGCATCAGCGATGCCACCGACCCGGCCCGAACCCCGCTCGATACCGTGCGGGCGCTGCAGCGCGTACGGCTCGAAGGCGAGGTAGTCAACTCCGTGGGCAGTGCCTTGCAGAGCGACTTCAACGGCAAAGTGCAGGTAACGGTGTTTGAAAAAACCGACACCCTACGCACGCTAGGCAATGAAAACCCGCCGACCGCCGTTGCGGTGCAGCGCAACGTAGTGTACGACGGCCAAGCTACCGTACGCAACGGCCGCTTTGCCGTGCAATTCGTAGTACCCAAAGACATCAACTACCGCTTCGGGCTGGGCAAAATCAGCTTGTACGCTTCCGATTCGGTGCGCAACATCGACGCCCACGGCGCCAACCCGCGCATTGTGGTGGGCGGGGCCGCCCAGGCGGGGCTTACCGATACCATTCCGCCCGCCATCCGGCTGGCTATGGATACGGAGTCGTTTGTGTTCGGCGGCCTTACCCGGCCCAACACCACGCTGCTGGCCAGCCTGAGCGACTCGAGCGGTATCAACACCGCCGGCACGGGCATTGGCCACGAGCTTACGGCCACGCTCGACAACGACCCCGGCAAAGTGACGGTGCTTAACGAGTTCTATACCGCTGACCTAAACAAATTTACCAGCGGCCGGGTACGCTACTTGTTTAAGGGCCTGACCCCGGGGCCACACGTACTACGGGTAAAAGCCTGGGATAATTTCAACAACTCCGGCGAGCGAGAAATCGAGTTCATTGTGGCTCGCGACGAAAAATTAGCGCTAAGCCATATTATAAACTACCCCAATCCGTTTGCTACCCATACGGCCTTTCACTTCGACCACAACCGCCCAGGCGAAGATCTTGATATACAAGTGCAGATTTTCACCGTTTCGGGCAAACTCGTACGTACCCTCTCCGCGTATGTGCCCGCAAGCGAGTCTCACGTCAAGACAATTACTTGGAACGGCCGCGACGAATACAACGACCAGCTCGCCCGGGGCGTGTACGTGTACCGCTTAAGCGTGCGCACCTCGCGCGATGCGCCGGTAAGCAAATACGAGAAGCTGGTTCTTCTTAATTAAGCTGCTGCCTGCTTTTTTCTACCTTCCGCCTTTCCGAACCTTTTCTCTGCATATGCCCTCTTCGAAGTCGACAGCCATGCGTTTGCTACTGCCAGCACTGCTCGGCACAGCTGGCGCTGCGCAGGCCCAAAAGCTACCCAACACCATTACCACAGCTGTACCGTTCATTACCATCAGCCCCGATGCCCGATCGGCGGCCCTAGGTGATGCTGGCGCTGCCATTTCGCCGGATGCGAATGCACCGTTCCACAACGCGGGAAAGCTGGGCTTTTTGCGCAACCCCTACGGCGCTTCGGCCTCGTATTCGCCCTGGCTGCGCAACGTTACCGACGACATGAGCATTTCGGCCCTGTCGGGGTACAAAAAACTTGGGGAACGTTCGGCCCTGGCTGCCTCACTGACTTATTTTGACCTAGGCTCCATCGATTTTCGCAGCAGCACCAATCAGCCCGAAGGTACTTTCAACCCGAAGGAATATTCGGTAAGTGTTACCTACGGTCAGAAATTGAGTGAGTACTTAGGCGTGGGCGTTACCACTCGCTACATTCGCTCGAACCTTACCGGCAGCCAAATTGCCGATAGCCGCCCCGGCAACGCCTTCGCCGTCGACCTAGGAGCTTACTACTCACGCGACGTGACCATCGGCGCCGGCGACTACAACCTGGCTTTTGGTGCCGCTGTATCGAACATCGGCAACAAGATTACCTACACCCGCGCCGACCAAGCCGATTTCCTGCCCACTAACCTGAAGCTGGGCACGGCCATTACGCGCGAGTTAGATGCTTTCAACAAGATTACCCTCACCGTGGATGCCAACAAACTGCTGGTGCCCACGCCGTATTACATCGACGGTGTTGATTCGTCGGACCCGGCCGTTGTGGCGGAGAACGACCGGATTTCCCGCAAGTCTATCGTAAGCGGCATCCTAGGTTCTTTTAGTGATGCACCTGGCGGCGCCAGCGAAGAATTTAAAGAAATTAACCTCTCGGCCGGCGCCGAGTACTGGTACAACGATTTGCTAGCCGCCCGCGTAGGCTATTTCTACGAAAACCCGCTTAAAGGCGACCGTCAGTACCTATGCTTGGGCCTAGGCCTACGCTACCAGGTGTTTGGAGTTGATGCTGCCTACCTGGTGCCCAACTCCCGCGCCAATCCGCTTGCCAATACTATTCGGGTTTCGCTCCACTTCAACTTCGGAAACGCCAGCGACAACGCCTCTTCCGGCGATTCCTTAAACTAATTGTCGATGCTGAATCGTCAACTTGCTCCCCCGACCCGGCCAATTGGCCGGGTCGCTTTGCCTACGGCCACCGTTACCCAGCTGCCCAACGGCGCTCGGCTTCATATATTGCCGCATGATGCACAACCGGTTGTTCGCTTACAAGTAGTATTGCCGGCTGGCCGTTGGTACGATCCTTTGCCGGGGGTATCCTTGCTTACCGCCCGCACGCTCCTCGACGGCACGCGCACGCGCACGGCTCGCCAAATCGCCGACGAAATAGCTTTCTACGGCGCCTCGTTGGAGTGCGACCAAGGGTTCGACAGGGCCACGCTTACGCTTTACTGTTTGTCTCGTCACTTGGAGAAGCTACTTCCGTTAGTTCACGATGTGCTCCTGAACGCCAGCTTCCCCGACAAAGAGATTGAGCAGTTGAAGACGCGTACCGTCCAAAATATTCGGGTGGAGCGGCAAAAGACAAGCTATCTAGCATCGGAACGTTTCTCGCAAAACCTGTTTGGCCCGAAGCACCCGTACGGTCGTCCGTTCAGCGAGGAGTCATTTCAATTGCTTTCTGCCAACGAAGCGCGCAGCTTTCATGGCCAAGCATACGATTTAAGCATAGCAGAGCTTTTCTTGTGCGGCGACGTATACGACGACCACACACACCTCATCCATAGCTTGCTTGGCAAGTCTAATACATCAGCTCTGTTAGTTGACAAACCAACAAGTCAAGGTGAAGCACAATCAACGCGAAACGATTACGTGCCTGTTGGCGGGAGCATACAGGCCTCGTTGCGCTTAGGCCGCACTTGGCCATCCCCATTACATTCTGACACGCACAAGTTGCAATTTTTGGTAAAAGTGCTTGGCGGATACTTCGGCTCCCGGTTGATGAAGAATATTCGGGAGGATAAAGGCTTCACATATGGTATCTACGCCAGCATAAATCACCGCGAGCATGGCAGCAACTTACTTATTGGTTCGGATGTGAATGCTCAAAACGCAGAAGCGGCAGTAACGGAAATATATCATGAAATGCGCAAGCTGCAGGAAGAACCCGTACCCGCCGATGAACTAGAGACGGTCCGGAGTTACATTCTAGGCAAGTTCCTGAACGAGCTTGGGACAATTTTTGAGCAAGCAGATAAATACAGAACCAGAATACTGCTGGGCCTTCCAATAGACTTCCACGCCCGCTTCGTAGCAGACGTGGAAACGGTAACAGCAAAAGAACTGCAAGCCCTAGCGCAAACTTACCTTTCACCCGTAGAGCTTATTGAAGTAGTGGCAGGACCCGAACGGAAATAATCTTCCCTGCTGCGCGAATAATGTTGTAAGCAAAGACTTGGGGTATAAATCAAACAGATGAGGCCGAAACGGGGGGCGAGTTAATTCGCCACCCGTTTCGGCCTCATCTGTTTGGCTATCATGTTAGCCCAATACCTAGGTAACCTTTCCGCACTAAAGCAGCTAACGATGATATTCTGGATAAAGCTTACAAACTATTATACGATCGTCTATTATCTCTATAGTCGTTAAATCGCATTCAGCTCAAGTATGAGCCGTTTAAACGAGTGTCATAATGGTGCGTATAAACCATACTCAAAAGGCTATAGAACCTTTGACACCGCCAGGAATCCGGACGGCACTGATGCGCCTGCATAGGCGCCATGCAACCAGGGCGATTAAACGCAAAAGCCCCCCCGCGGCGGACCGCGGGGGGGCGTGGGGACAAGGGTTGGCGGCGACCGACTCTCCCGCCGGCGAAGGCAGTACCATGGGCGCTCCGGGGCTTAACGGCTCTGTTCGGAATGGGAAGAGGTGAACACCCGGGCTAAAGCCACCATTGTCGTGCGCGGACACCTGCTTGCGCGCGGGCAAGCGGGGCCGTGAAGCGTTGACGCACGGCCAGCAAACGCAGGGGAAGAAGAAAAATGCAAGAGCGGGTATGCGGAAGCGTTCGGTTCATTAGTACCGCTCGGCTGCGCGTTTCCGCGTTAAGACCTGCGGCCTATCGACGTGATGATCTTTCACGGACCTTATTGAACGGAATGCTCATCTTGGGGTGAGTTTCGCACTTAGATGCTTTCAGCGCTTATCTCGACCCAGCGTAGCTACCCAGCGCTGCACCTGGCGGCACAACTGGTACACCAGCGGCTGGTCCAACCCGGTCCTCTCGTACTAAGGTCAGGTCCCCGCAACATTCCAACGCCCGCCACAGATAGGGACCGAACTGTCTCACGACGTTCTGAACCCAGCTCGCGTGCCACTTTAATCGGCGAACAGCCGAACCCTTGGGACCTTCTCCAGCCCCAGGACGTGACGAGCCGACATCGAGGTGCCAAACCTCCCCGTCGATATGAGCTCTTGGGGGAGATCAGCCTGTTATCCCCGGCGTACCTTTTATCCTTTGAGCGATGGCCCTTCCATGCGGAACCACCGGATCACTATATCCGTCTTTCGACCCTGCTCGGCGTGTCGGCCTCACAGTCAAGCCCGCTTCTGCTATTGCGCTCTGCATCCGGTTACCAAGCGGATTGAGCGGACCTTTGAAAGCCTCCGATACACTTTTGGAGGCGACCACCCCAGTCAAACTACCCACCAGGCACTGTTTCCCCTTTCTGGAGATTAGGCCCCAAGCAACGCAAGGGTGGTATTTCAACGTCGGCTCCCCGAAGGCTGGCGCCCCCGGCTCAACGCCTCCCACCTATGCTACACATGCGGTGCCCAGGGTCAATGCCAAGCTGTAGTAAAGGTGCACGGGGTCTTTCCGTCCCGTGGCGGGTACTCGGCATCTTCACCGAGACTACAATTTCACCGAGCTCACGGCTGAGACAGCGCCCAGATCGTTACACCATTCGTGCAGGTCGGAACTTACCCGACAAGGAATTTCGCTACCTTAGGACCGTTATAGTTACGGCCGCCGTTTACCGGGGCTTCGATTCAGACCGTCGCTTGCGCTAAGTCCCCCTCTTAACCTTCCGGCACCGGGCAGGTGTCAGGCCTTATACTTCCTCTTGCGAGTTCGCAAAGCCATGTGTTTTTGTTAAACAGTCGCCTGGGCCTTTTCACTGCGGCTTCTGCCATCGCTGGCAGGAAGCGTCCCTTCTCCCGAAGTTACAGGACCATTTTGCCGAGTTCCTTGGCCGTGATTCACTCGAGCGCCTCAGGATGCTCTCCTTGACTACCTGTGTCGGTTTGCGGTACGGGTCGTTCAATCGTAAACGCTTAGCGGGTTTTCTTGGGAGTCTGATTAGGGCAACTATGGCCGCGCCCCGAGGGGCTTGGCCTACTATCGCGTTTCGGCAAAACCGGCGTACTTCACTACCGGTCCTATACCTACGCGCTTCAACGGGCACTTCCGTCCGCCCGCGTGCCTTTCACTGCTCCGTCACCGCATCACTCAATTAAACGAGTGCTGGAATATCAACCAGCTGGCCATCGGTCATCGCCTGTCGGCTTAGCCTTAGGTCCCGACTAACCCTGCTCCGATTAGCGTTGAGCAGGAAACCTTAGTCTATCGGCGTGGGGGTTTCGCACCCCCATTATCGTTACTCATGCCTACATTTGCTTTTCCAGCCGCTCCACCACGCCTCCCGGTCATGGCTTCGCCGCTGCTGGAATGCTCCCCTACCGCTGCAGCAAGCTGCAACCCATCGCTTCGGTACCGGACTTGATGCCCGCGTATTATCGATGCCCTGTCGCTCGACCAGTGAGCTGTTACGCACTCTTTAAATGAATGGCTGCTTCCAAGCCAACATCCTGGCTGTCAAGGCAACTGGACCTCCTTTGTTCAACTTAGCCCGGATTTAGGGACCTTAGCGGATGGTCTGGGTTCTTTCCCTCTCGGCCTGGGACCTTAGCACCCCAGGCCTCACTGCCGCGTATATCACGGTGGCATTCGGAGTTCGTCTGGATTCGGTAGGCTGTGACACCCCCTAGTCCAATCGGTAGCTCTACCTCCACGTGACTCGACCGCGACGCTGTACCTCAATACATTTCGGGGAGTACGAGCTATTTCTCAGTTTGATTGGCCTTTCACCCCTACCCACAGGTCATCCAAATCCTTTTCAACGGAAACTGGTTCGGGCCTCCAGTTGGTGTTACCCAACCTTCACCCTGCCCATGGGTAGATCACAAAGTTTCGCGTCTGCCCCCCCTGACTCTGCGCCCTGTTCAGACTCGCTTTCGCTGCGGCTCCGCGTCTTCAGACGCTTAACCTCGCCAGGGAGGAGCAACTCGTAGGCTCATTATGCAAAAGGCACGCCGTCACTGCACCTGGCAGCTCCGACCGCTTGTAAGCGCACGGTTTCAGGTTCTTTTCACTCCCCTATCCGGGGTTCTTTTCACCTTTCCCTCACGGTACTGGTTCACTATCGGTCTCTCGGGAGTATGTAGCCTTGCCGGATGGTGCCGGCGGATTCAGACGGGGCGTCTCCGACCCCGCCCTACTCAGGATCCTACTAGAGCCTGATCAAATGTCGCGTACCGGGCTCTCACCGTCTCTGGCGCAGTTTCCCACCTGCTTCCGCTACCCGATCAAGGTCTCACGTCGTAGTCCTACAACCCCGGGCTGGCCGTAACCAACCCGGTTTGGGCTCGTCCCCGTTCGCTCGCCACTACTGGGGGAATCATATGTTATTTTCTGTTCCTGCGGGTACTTAGATGTTTCAGTTCCCCGCGTTCGCCTCCGTCCTTGCGGACCGGATACCGGTTCTTCAAACCGGTGGGTTGCCCCATTCGGAAATCTTGGGATCAGCCGGCATGTGCCCGTCCCCCAAGCTTATCGCAGCTTATCACGTCCTTCGTCGCCTCCGAGAGCCTAGGCATCCCCCGTGCGCCCTTCGTTACTTCCGTAACGGTCGACCCAGAGTAATCATGGGTCTGTCGTTTGCTCGTGCGATGCCCGTCCAACTTACTGGACAGGCCTATTTCTTCTACTATGTTTGCTAGCCGTTACGTCAAAGAACGTGCGCCGGGCCTGTTGCCCGGCGGCGGGGAAGCGCTTTCCGCAAGGAAAAGCGCTTCCGCAAAAAGGAAAGTGGAGAATAACGGATTCGAACCGTTGACCCCCTGCGTGCAAGGCAGGTGCTCTAGCCAGCTGAGCTAATCCCCCGTCGCACGAGTCGCCGCGGCCGGACGCCGAAGCGAGTGGGCCTGCGTGGACTCGAACCACGGACCTCGACATTATCAGTGTCGCGCTCTAACCACCTGAGCTACAAGCCCGGGCCTTCGGTCTTTTCCCCACCGGGGAAAAGCGAATCCTCGTGTCTCAAAATCATTGAGCGAGTGCGAAAACAACAGGTTAAGCGATTGAACGCCCGATCCGGCGGCGCGGCAAAAGCGCTCCAGAAAGGAGGTGATCCAGCCGCACCTTCCGGTACGGCTACCTTGTTACGACTTAGCCCCAGTTACCTGTTCTACCCTAACCGGCTTCTGTGACGAGCACCGGCTTCAGGTCTACCAGACTTCCATGGCTTGACGGGCGGTGTGTACAAGGCCCGGGAACGTATTCACCGCGTCGTTGCTGATACGCGATTACTAGTGATTCCAGCTTCACGCAGTCGAGTTGCAGACTGCGATCCGAACTGAGAACGGCTTTTCGAGATTGGCGCCTGCTCGCGCAGTGGCAACCCGTTGTACCGCCCATTGTAGCACGTGTGTAGCCCGAGGCGTAAGGGCCATGATGACCTGACGTCGTCCCCGCCTTCCTCGCTGCTTGCGCAGGCAGTCTGTCTAGAGTCCCCGCCTTGACGCGCTGGCAACTAAACATAGGGGTTGCGCTCGTTGCGGGACTTAACCCAACACCTCACGGCACGAGCTGACGACGGCCATGCAGCACCTTGCTTTGTGTCCCGAAGGAAAGGTCCGTCTCCGGACCGGTCACGCGCATTCTAGCCTCGGTAAGGTTCCTCGCGTATCATCGAATTAAACCACATGCTCCACCACTTGTGCGGGCCCCCGTCAATTCCTTTGAGTTTCACCGTTGCCGGCGTACTCCCCAGGTGGGATACTTAACGCTTTCGCTAAGCCGCGGACCATGTATCGCCCACAGCGAGTATCCATCGTTTACGGCGTGGACTACCAGGGTATCTAATCCTGTTTGCTCCCCACGCTTTCGTGCCTCAGCGTCAGTACCAGCCTAGTCAGCTGCCTACGCAATCGGGGTTCTGGATGGTATCTATGCATTTCACCGCTACACCATCCATTCCGCCAACCTCGCCTGGACTCAAGCCCGGCAGTATCCATGGCAGTTCCCTCGTTGAGCGAGGGGCTTTCACCACGGACTTACCGGGCCGCCTACGCACCCTTTAAACCCAATAAATCCGGACAACGCTCGCACCCTCCGTATTACCGCGGCTGCTGGCACGGA
This sequence comes from Hymenobacter oligotrophus, assembly GCF_003574965.1. Taxonomy (NCBI): domain Bacteria; kingdom Pseudomonadati; phylum Bacteroidota; class Cytophagia; order Cytophagales; family Hymenobacteraceae; genus Hymenobacter; species Hymenobacter oligotrophus. Next base: position 2,457,831 of record NZ_CP032317.1, read on the forward strand.
GTTAGCCGGTGCTTATTCACCCGGTACCGTCGATTCCCGCCGCAGCGGTCTTTTCTTCCCGGGCAAAAGCCGTTTACAACCCAGAAGGCCGTCATCCGGCACGCGGCATGGCTGGGTCAGCGTTTCCGCCATTGCCCAATATTCCCTACTGCTGCCTCCCGTAGGAGTCTGGCCCGTATCTCAGTGCCAGTGTGGGGGATCGGCCTCTCAGCTCCCCTAGCCATCGTCGCCTTGGTGGGCCCTTACCCCGCCAACTAGCTAATGGCACGCAGGCTCATCTACACCCGAAATTCTTTAACCACCAAGCGATGCCGCCCTATGGTCTTATGCGGTATTAATCCACCTTTCGGCGGGCTATCCCCCAGGTGTAGGCAGATTGCCTACGCGTTACGCACCCGTGCGCCACTGGGCATTGCTACCCCGTTCGACTTGCATGTATTAGGCCTGCCGCTAGCGTTCATCCTGAGCCAGGATCAAACTCTCCATTGTAAAAGTTTGTTGCTGCTGCTTCCAGCAGCGATTTGTCCTAGCAATCTTTTGCCGCCGCCCTTCCCGCTGGAAGGGCGCGCCGACAGGATCGGTTTGTTCGTTTCGCTTGGTTCGCCGCTTGCCCGCGCCTCGCGGCGCCGCAACCGGCTACTACCTTGTCGTTTTCAACACTCTCTCAAAGAACGGGCGGACACCGGTCGTGTCCGTAGCGCCGCGCATCCCGCGGCCCGTGTTTTTGTGGTTGGGGCTGCAAAGGTAAGCAGCTCTTTCCCGCTTTCGCAACCCCCGGCGCCAACTTTTTTTTCGCCGCGCCGTCCGACTTGTTTTCTATTCCCCGACTCGCGTTCCGAACCGGGCTGCAAAGGTAATAAACTCGTTCGCTGCTTTGCAAGTTCCAGCGCCGTTTTTTTAACAATCACTTCCGTTTGAAGCGGGTTGCAAAGGTAATGTCCTTGAAGAAACAAAAGCAAGAGCTGAGCAAGATTTTCAACTTCTGCTTTTTAACCAAGCACTATCCTAAAAGACCGCAAACAACCTTGTTTGGCTTGTTTTCCATACCGCGTTTCGGTTTGGGAGTGCAAAAGTGGCGGATGGACTTGAGTTAAGCAAGGGCTGGTCAAACATTTTTTCTTGTTGGATAAACGCCCAAACAGACTATGCACTGTATATGTGGCTGTTGAGCTTTGTTAATGTATCCACGTTCACTGCTTGTTCCGCTCTGTTTTCAGGTTAGTGCGTGCATGATCCGCTTCGAATTGATAAATGGTTTGCCCTAGGGCTTGCAGGAAGGGCAGGCCAACGGATGTGTATTCGTATTGACCGTCGTTCAAGATTCTGTCCCGGTTGACGTACAAAATGGCACTCAGCATGAACTCGACACCGGCTTGCTGATCGGCGAAGTAAGCGCAATCGGCTAGGTAGCCGTGCGACATGCCTACTATATTATATATGCGTAGGCCGCCTTGTGGCTGGGCCGACCGTTGGCGGCCGTAGAACAAATACTTCTTGTACGCCGGATAAAAGTCGGGGGAAGCGTACCGGCGAATACCGGATTCGGCTGGGGTACTCCCTAGGTACTTGCGTAAAAATGCGTAGTCGGTATCTGTCAGAGCAAAGCTTGGGGCCGTGCCCTGCTCATCTGGAAACAAGGTATACCGAAGCAATTCATCGACGACTCGCAGTGGCAGGTAGTTGGCCGTGGTAAAATCGTAGGGCAGCGGCACGTATTTGCCTGCTTGGTAATAACCGCGCCCTTTTACGATCCGCCCCAGAGGCGGCTTGGGCGCAGCAGGGTTGCAGACTGCGGGTTGGTGGTAAAGTTGCTTGCCGGTTGCGTCATAAAACGTAATGGGATTGGTATAGCGGTTGGCTGCGGTGTCGCAGGGGGCAAACCGCCGAACGATACGCACCGAGGGGTACCCGGCTTTTGCGAGCCGTTGATGTATGTACTGTTGACCTAGGAATTCATATAACCTGTTATAAGCTTGATTATCGCTCACAAGCAGCATTCGCTTTATATAGTTGCCTAGGGTAGCTGTGTTGCTGGTATCGGCAGGAGCGGCGAACGGCACAGCCGTTTGGCAGCGCCCCGCCACACCCGTTGCCATAATGCTTTGGCGCGATAAAGCGGGTACCTGTCGGCGAAGCGCATTCAGCTTTTCAAGTGAAAGCAGGGCTATCGGCAGCTTTACTAGGCTAGCTGGGTTGAAATAGGCTTTATCATTCAGCCGATAAGTGAACTGCTGAAAACGCGGCTTACCCTGAGCGTTGCGTTGAATGCGCGTATAAATCACCTGCAATTCGTACTGCTCAGCCTTATTTACTACAGGTGACAGCGCCGGGGTATTGTATAGTAAGCTATCTAATGGGTTTGCGGCTAGACTTGGTGTACGCCCGAGCTGGTTTGTTGGTGAAGCGTTAAAATTGGCGCTTACACAGCCTAATACCCCCCACAACATTAACCTGCCGCGCTTCAACATAGCTCTGGGTTAATACCTATTTATACTAGGGAGCATTGCTTGTGCTATGATATGCTAAGTTTTGGGTTGGTTGCGCTTTTGGGCAAGTAGTAGGTTGGAATCATTGACGCGCCAGTTGTAGCCGGTACCAAACGGAAGTGGGCGTGGTTTGCGTATTGTGTCTTGGTACGCAGCGGTAAGCGCTGGCTGATAGTACATGGCAAACATGGGAATGGGTTTGCGGTACGTGCCGTAGTGCACAAAGCGCCAGTCGTCCGGTTTAAAATACTTCATAGCAATTCCTGAATCGTCTTGAAGAACGCACCGGCTCTGCTCCAAAATAAGGTTACGCACCTTGCTAAAATAGGGCTTGTGCATGAGGTAGGTAGCCGACTTCACGTAAGTAGTAAGCGGACCTAGGTTTCGCATGTAGGTGAGCACGGCGCCGTTGGTTTGAGCTAGCTTCCAGTCGCTGAGGTCAGCTGAGAAATAGTATACCTTCTTCTCGTGCCCGCTTGAGGAGCGTAGTTTTAGCAGTACCCCCGGAATGAGAGTATTTGCGGCGGCAGTATTGTCAACCGAATCGGCGGGCAACAACTCGCCCTTGCGGCTGAGGCGCAGGTGCTGCACATCGGTGATTAGATGGTTGGTGCGCGCTGCAAACAGCATGATTAGGGGCAGCGCGCCGTCGAGTTCTAGCGACTTCAAATCGACGGCCATGCTGTTGGTGCGAAAGAAGCTAAAGCTCAGCACCGACCACAGCGAGGTTTTGATTGCGTGAAAAAGCTTGGGGCTCTTAAGTGATGCCTGCCCGGGCACAGAGCCGACCGGCTCCAGCCCCACCAGCACAAAGCTTTGGCTGTTCGGGAACATGGTGGCCGCGTTCAACAAATCGGGGCCGCTGAACGGGTAAAACACCACCGGGCTCTGCTGCTGCAGGCTGTCGAGCTCTTGCTTGGCCCAAGCTTCTATTTTGGTGGTGCGGGTGGCATGGTACTTCGCCCAACTTATATTGGCATCGGCGGCGAAGGCCTGCCACCCGGGGTTGTTCGTTAAGGCACGTAGCTCTGAGCCACGCTTCACGGGCATGCCGGCCAAGTAAGCGGCTACGTCGTGCGCGTCGGAAGTATCGGAAGGAGCTGGCGCCACTACTGGCTGCGCACTAATCGGTTGGCTTGCTGGGTTGGTTACCGCCGGGGCTGCGGCAGTATCGGGTGCAGGTTGGGGCGGCTGAGCCACCGATGAGGTACGCTGTTCGGAACAAGCCGAAAATGCAACAACGAAAACCGGCATCAACCACCGGCACAAGGAGAAACGCATCGCCTAAACAAACGCTGATTTGCCGGGAAGTTACTAAACCTCGTCGGGTGATAGCGCTAGAAGCAGCAGCGTGTCCTAGGTCCTGTAAGGCCCGAGCTGACTACGGCATACTGGTGCGTAAGCCCCTCTCCTACCCGATGGCCTTTTGCTTGGCTGCACCTAGGGCGTAGATGACGGCATAGATAACCAACCCCAATGCTACAGTACCCAGGCCCAAAAGTGATTCGAGGGTTTGGTCGCGGAGCAGATAAACCAGCGTCCAGGCGTTGAGTGCCAAAAACAGCAGCGGTGTGAATGGGTAACCCCACGTACGGTACGGGCGTGGTAACTCGGGCTGGCGCCAGCGGAGCACAAACAGCCCCAACACCGTGAGGAAGGTAAACAGGTTGAGGACGAAACCAGCATACACCAACACAGCCTCGAACGTACCCGACACGATAAATATCAACGTGAGACCGGTTTGGAATAGTGTGGCCCGCACAGGCAGCCCCCGCCGGCTGCGGCGCGCCAACCACCGCAAGGCTGGCAAATCTTCGCCCATGGTTTGCACAATGCGCGGGCCCGCAAACACCATGGAGCTAACAGTTGAGACTAGCAGCAGCGCAACCAGTAAACCCATCAGCTGCCCTATTGCCACGCCAAAAATCTGATTGGCCGATAAAAACCCGATTTCTACCTGCCCGGCTAATACCTTGATGGGGGTGGTGCGCAGAAAGACGTAGTTGAGCAGCACGTAAAGCAGCGCCACAATGCCCGTGCCGGTAAGCAAAATGCGCGGCAGGTTGCGCTGCGGCTGCTCCACCTCACCGGCCATGTATACGGCCGCATTCCAGCCCGAATAGGCATAGGAAACATAAATAAGCGACACCGCAAACGAAGGCTGCAGCAGTTGCCGGGTAGCTTCGGCCGTTGGCGCAAACGAAAACGGTTGGGCTTCGGCCAAGAGCCCTGCCGCGATAAAGAAAATCAGCAAGCTTATTTTCAGCAGCGTAACTACCACCTGAAAGCGGCTGCCCACCTGCCCGCTGATCAGGTGCACTACGGTAACAACAGCCACTACCGCCACCGAAAGCAAGTTGGCATGCGCTGCGGGCCATACACTGGCCGTATATCTACCCAGGGCAATGGCTGCCAAAGCCGTGGGAGCTGCAAAGCCAACGGTAGCCGAAATCCACCCCGACAAAAACCCTACTGCCGGGTGGTAGATACGCGAGAGGTAGTGGTACTCGCCGCCCGACCTAGGCAGTGCCGCGGCCAGTTCGCCGTAACACAAGGCGCCGCACAAAGCTATTACGCCGCCCACTACCCACAGCATCAGCAAAGCAAAGCCGCTGGTGGTGCCCAGTACCTGGTAACCCAAGCTCGTGAATACGCCGGTGCCCACCATGTTGGCTACCACAATGGCAACCCCGGTGTAAAACCCAATGCGGTATACTGGCTTACTGAGTACAGGCTGGCTCATGCGGCGAATTACTAAAGAAACGGGCACAAAAAGCGCCGTGCCAAGCGGTGCGAAGCAAAAGTGTGCCCCGGAGCGGCACAACAAGAATGCTTCTGCTACGCTTGGCACGGCGCACTAAGTTGCCCAACGCAACTGCTACTGCCCCGACCTAGGCTTTCGGACGCTTGTACAGCGGCACGGTGCTGCACGGTTCGCCGTACATAATGCTGCCAGCCACCGGCAAAAGTTTTTGCATGATGGCCACGTAGGCGTAAGTGGGTATCGGGTCGTTGCCGCAGCCTTTTACTACAATTTTGGCGTCGCGGTATTCCTCGGCGTCGACGCCAGCAATGGCTTCGTGAAACAGCTCCTGCTCCAGCGCCTCGAGGTTGCCGAACACGTAGCGGTGCGCGTGGCCCTGCAGCTTGCTAGCCAACAGCATGTAAGCCCAAGTGGGCACAATGGCATCGGCCGAGCAGATGATGGCCACGTTTTTACCGGCGTACTGGCTCCAATCGTGGGTTTTCAGAAAGTCGCGGAAGTCTTTCTCGCGCAAAATCAGGCCGTGGTACAGGTTATCCTTGATGTCGTACACGACCCGCTCGCCTGGGTGCTTCAACTCCTCGAGGTTGAAGCTGACCAGGGCACTTTGCGCAACGCGGTTGATGATTTCGTCCATGGAGGAAGTATTCAGTAGTTGGTACTTCGTAGTGAGCTTTCGTTGAGCCTAGGCCAACTACTCACTATGCAATACACATTACAAAAGGGCTTTGTTCGGAGTGGTGGTGTACACCTCCTTCAAGTAAAAAGGCTCGTAGTACGCCACGTCTTTAAACGCTTGCCGGGCGTAGGCGGCTTCGGCCAATTGCGCTACGGCTATGGCCGAGGGGTGCACGTTGGTCAGAAACTCGGCGTTGGGCTTATCAGCTACCAGCGGCTGAAACTTGGCTGCTCCGCTACCGAAAAACAGCACCGGCCCTAGGTCTAGCTCGGCGGCCCAGCTGTCGGCATCTAGTATTACCGGCGCCGGAGCTTGCAGTTCCTGGCCATCGGCAGAATACAACGCGGCGTATACCTCCATGCGGCGCGCATCGAGCAAGGGGCAAAAGCGGTAACGCGCGGCCCTAGGTACCTGCTGGGCAACTTGGTGCGCCAGCGCCGGCAACGTGCCCACTGCCACCAACGGCAGACTTAGGGCGTAGCACAACCCTTTGGCAGCCGCTGCCCCAATGCGCAGCCCCGTGTACGAGCCCGGCCCGTCGGAAACCGCAACGGCCGAAACCTGCTCGAGCGCAACGCCTGCATTGCTCAGCAATTGCTCGATCAGTACGGTTAGATGCGACGAGTGCGACTTCTCGAGCCGCAACTCAGTAGCGGCAAGCAATGCGCCGTCGTGCGTCAGGGCTACTGAGCAAACGGGCGAGGAAGTTTCAAGAGCGAGGATGAGGGGCATTGAGAAGTACTTCGAAGCAATACTACGCAGGCTGGGCGCCAGTTTCTACCAACGTTTCAGTCTTACGCGCAGCGAAAAGTTGATTGGTCCGTGGATGCAGAAACCATATCCCTATTTGGCTGGCTTATGAATCATGCTCAGCCTTTGGCGTGTGGCAATCCATTCGCTAATAGAACACTTGTCGTTTCAACAAAAAAGCAGACTCGATTTGAGTCTGCTTTCGAATACAAAGGTATGCTAAACCTTACTGCTTGCCCGGAGTGCCGGCGCTCTTCATGGCGCTGGCGGCTTTGCCACCTGGCTTTAAGAGGGTAGTGTAACGCGACTGGTCGTTGAGCAACTGCACGGCGGCCAAAATATTGGGGTCGTCGTTGAAGGTGGCCTCGATCTGCCCTTTCTGGAAGTAATACCGCGACACAATTTCCTGCTCCAGCAGCTCCCGGATTTCGGGCTTGAAGCGGGTAAGGTCGTTGGCTTTGTTGGTGGTTACTTTCTTGCGAATGGCATCAAGCTCCAGCTTCACGTCCTCGTAGTGCTTCTCCTCCTTGGTTTGGGCCGTGAGGCTAGCCAAGGCCTTTTCGGCGGGTGTCGAGTAGCTAATGTCTTTGCCTTGCACCCACTGCGTAAACTTCTGGTACTCGGCGTCAGAAAGCTTGAAGTCGCGAGCGGGCGGAATGCTTTGGTGCTCGGCGCGGTAGCGGGTGGCGTAATCAAACAGGTAATTTTTCTGGAGCAGCACCCGCGTGATGTCGGCAATTTCCTTGTCCTTCACCTCCACATCGGGCGCCACGCCGCCGCCGTCGTACACCAAGCGGCCTGCGCGCGTTTTAAATGCCGTGCGCAACGAGTCGGGCACCTTACCTAGGGTACCGTCCTCGGCGCGGTGCGAGTAATCAATTTCCTGAATGCAACGGCCGCTCGGAATGTAGTACTTGGCCGTCGTCACCTTCAGCTGCGAGTTGTACGACAGCGGGCGGGTGGCTTGCACCAAGCCCTTGCCAAACGTTCGCTCGCCCACCACCACGGCGCGGTCGTAATCCTGAATCACCCCGGCCACGATTTCGGAAGCCGAAGCCGAACGGCCCGAGGTAATAATTGCCATCGGAATTTGCGTGTCGAGCGGCGCGTCGAGGGCTTTGTAGGTCTTGTTCCACTCCGTCACCTTGCCCTTGGTGCTCACGATATCGAGGCCCTTGTCCACGAACAGGTTCGAGATGTTCACGGCCTCGTTGAGCAAACCGCCGGGGTTGTCGCGCAGGTCGAATACGATCTTTTTGGCCCCTTGCTCCTTTAGCTTGGTTACGGCGTTGCGTACCTCGCGCGAGGCATCCACCGTGAAGCCCGACAGCTGCAAGTAGCCGATGTCGGTAGTAATCATGCCGAAGTATGGCACGTTGTCTACCTGAATCTTGTCGCGCGTGATGTTGACTTCGATGGGCTGCTCCTGGCCGTAGCGCGTCACCATTAGCTTCACGGTGGAGTTGGCCTGGCCTTTCAGCAGCTTGCTGATGTCGGAGTTATTCTTCTTCTCAACCGTTACGCCGTTAATCGACAGAATCTCATCGCCGGGCAGCAAACCGGCTTTTTGGGCCGGAAAGCCTTCGTAAGCGGTTTGCACCACGGTTTTGCCGCTGCGCTTCACCACAATGGCCCCGATGCCGCCGTACTGCCCGGTCGTCATCGTGCGAAAATCCTCGATGTCGTCCTCCGGAATGTAGTTCGTGTACGGGTCGAGCGACTTGAGCATCGCGTCGATGCCCGTTTTCACGAGCTTTGCGGGCGGTACCTCGTCCACGTAGTAGGTATTCACCTCCTTGAAGAGGGTAGCGAAAATGTCGAGGTTCTTCGCTATTTCAAAATACCGTTCGCTGTCGGTGGCCGAGGTAAGAGAGAATACTAAGGCAGCACCAGCAGCTAAACCTAGGGTAGTTTTGCGGACGTTCATAGAAGGCAGCAGCTGTAAAATACAGACACTTATACCGCCGGAGGAGTTGCGTTGTTCGGCACAGATCCAGCCTCGGTGGCGCGTAACAAACGCTCCAGTCCTGAAATTAATTTATTCTGCACGACGGTGAAAGGCTTTTTTTCCTTGCCCGTGTAGATAAGCGCCAACTGGCCCACATGGTGGCCGCCAGCTGCCTCGGTAAGCAAGTGCTTATTGAGGCGGTAAGCTTCGCGCAACAAACGCTTAAGGTGATTGCGGTCGACGGCCCGCTTAAAGGTGCGTTTCGACACGCTGATGAGCACCTGGGGCGGCGCAGTAGTAGGCTCCCTAAGGGGCAGCCACACCATGCGCAGAGGATATAAACCAAAAGAAGAACCCCGGCCGAAAAGCTCGTCGATGAGCTTTTTACGGCACAAGTGTTCTTCTTTCGAAAACGTGTAAGCGCGCGCGCCCGGCATGAAAACTCGGGGCACGGCTAAGCGAGCTATATGCTAGCCAGCCAGCCGTGCGACGGGGCTATTAGCGCTTGTGTTTGTGCTCGTCCGATACGGTGAGCTTTTTGCGACCTTTCTTACGGCGGGCGGCGAGTACGCGGCGGCCGTTAGCAGATTCCATGCGCAGACGGAAGCCGTGCTTGTTACGGCGCTTGCGCTGAGAAGGCTGAAACGTTCTTTTCATGACGGGGCACGGTTATGTAAGGCCGGCAAAGGTAAGGAGTTATATTTAAAAAGGCAATCGATTATCCGAATGGTTGCTACAAAGTTCTATTTCCGTTGCCTTACCCCAAGCAGACTGCCCTTTTCCGCCGTAGCTTTGCTAAGCACTTCGGTGCCTCTTCGCGCCATGATTCAGTACCACGTTTCGTTTGCCAACCCGCTCACTTTTTACCTGCAAGTACAAATGCAGCTCGCCGTGCCTGCCCAAGAGGCGGCACCGCTCGAGCTGCAATTGCCAGCTTGGCGGCCAGGGCGTTACGAAATTCAAAATTTCGGGCAGAAGATCCAGCGCGTAGAGGCCTTTGATGCCGACACGGCCGAGCCGCTGCCCTTGCGCAAGCTTACCAAGGACCGTTGGGAGGTAGCCAACGCTACGGGCCGCACGGTGCGCGTGCAGTACAATTTTTACGCCCACCAGATGGATGCGGGCGGCTCCTGGCTCGATGAATCGCAGCTGTACCTAAACGGCATTCAGTGCTTTATGTACGCCGAAGGCCGCCAGGCCGAACCCTGCCAGCTTACCCTTGCGCTGCCCGATGGCTGGCGCATTGCCTGCGGCATGACGCAGACGGCCCCGAATGTACTGGAGGCGGCCTCGTTCGATGTGCTCGTTGATTCGCCGCTGATTGCCTCCCCTACCCTGCAGCACGCCAGCTACGAGGCCGGCGGGTTGCCTTTTCACGTGTGGGTGCAGGGCAACGAGGCCCGGCCCAACTGGGAGGTAATTGTGCGCGACTTCAAAGCGTTCAGCGAAGAACAGCTGCGGTTGTTTGGCTCGTTTCCGGCCGCAGATTATCATTTCCTGAACGAGATCCTGCCTTACAAGCACTACCACGGAGTAGAGCACATCAACTCCACCGTGATTACCCTAGGTCCGGCCGAGCAGTTGATGAACGAGGAGCTGTACAAGGATTTTCTGGGCGTGAGCTGCCACGAGCTGTTTCATGCCTGGAACATCAAGAGCATCCGGCCCGCCGAGATGATGCCCTACGATTACACCCGCGAGAATTATTTCCGCACGTGTTTTGTGGCCGAAGGCATTACTACCTACTACGGCGAGTATTTGCTGGCCCGCGCCAACGTGCGCACCGCCTGGCAGTATTTCGACGAACTGAATACGGTGCTCCGCAAGCATTACGACGACCACGGTCGCGCCAATCTTTCGGTGGCCGATGCTTCCATGGATTTGTGGCTCGATGGCTACAAGGCGGGCGTGCCCGACCGCAAGGTATCGGTGTACCACAAAGGGGCGTTAGTAGCCTTGCTGCTTGATTTGCACATCCGACGCCGGCACAACCACCGACGCAGCCTCGACGACGTGATGCGCCGCTTGTGGCAGGAGTTCGGCCAAACGGGCATTGGCTACACCGAGCAAGATTACCAGCGTGTGGTAACCGAGGTGGCCGGCGAAGACATGAACTGGTACTTCGATGGGCACATTTACGGCACGGCCGAGCTCGAAGGCCCGCTTGATGAGGCTTTGCGTTTTGCGGGCTGCTGCCTGATGGTGCAACTGAACGGCTCTTTTGCCGAAGGGCGCCTTGGTTTCCGAACGGTGCAGAAAGGCGACCGTACCGAGGTAACCGATATTCATCCCGACTCGCCCGCCAGCCACAACCTCACCGTCGACGATCAGATTGTGGCCGTAAACGGACGCCGCGTAAGCGGCAACCTGCAAAGCCTGTTAAACAACGGGCAGCTGCAACACGAGGTTACCGTGTTCCGGCAAGATCGGCTGGTAACCGTTGAACTACAACCGAGCTCGGAGCGGTTGTACTGGCCGCGCATCACGGTGGCCAAGCTAGCCGAGGCCACCGCTGCGCAGCAAGCAAGTTTCAGCCAGTGGCTAAACCAAGCTTTCTAGTCGTTTCGCCACTTCGTATCCGCCGTATGTACTCGCTGCGTCCGCTGCCGGCCCTGCTGGGCCTGAGCCTGCTGACTTCTTGCACGCTGCGTATGCAGCCGGCGGAACGCGCCAAGCCGGGCGTGCCGGGCTCGTCGCCGTATCCGCCGCTTAGCCCGTCGGCGGGCGCGGCCAGCAGCCCCAAGCGCCCCGTGCCGCCGCCCATATACCGGTACGGGCGTTTCGATACGCTGGTGCTCGGCCAGAGGGTGCTGCGCCTGTACCCCGGCACGCGCGAGGTATACGAGCGCCTGCCTTTGCAGCCGTGGCTGGAAAGCAGCTCCGCAGCCGAAGGCGACGAGTTCGACCCCGAAGCCGAGGAGCGCCGCCGCTTGCGCAAAGCCGCAGCCGATGTAAAACGCCTAGGTCAGGTGCTGGTGTTGCGCTGCCGCAGAGGCAAGGAGGTACGCCTCGTGAACAACCCCACCGAGGATTACGAAACCAGCGTGGTGTACGAGTACGTGGCCACGTTGCCCAGCATCAGGCAATGGCTGGTGGCCGTGCGCCTCTACGAAGGCGGGTATTATTTGCTGGTCGATCAGCAAACCGGCCGGCAAACGGTGGTGTGGAGCCCGCCTTCGGTAGCGCCCGACGGGCAGCATTTCGTGTGCGGCTCCTCCGATGTACTGGCCCGCTACGAACCTAGTGGCCTGCAAGTGTGGAGCATGGCAGGCGGCCGACCGCGCCTGTTGTGGGAGCGGCAAACAGAGTGGGGCGTAAGCCAGCCAAGGTGGTTGGATAACCACAACGTCTTGTTTGAGCAAGACTTTATCTACAACGGCGACGTGGATACGCGCGTGATGCGCATTAAAGTGGTGAACTAGAGCACTTCCTAGGTCGAATGTCGCACGGTACGCATTAGCACCATAACCGAAAAAGCCCCGCCAGACGAATCTGGCGGGGCTTTTTCGGTTATCAGCTTTCAGGCTAGTCAGCCTTGCGGCCGGGGCCTTTTTGGTTGTTGTCAACCGACATGGGCCAGTTGCCTTGCGGGTTGCTGCGCGGCTTGTTGGAGGCGTTCGAACGGATTTCGTCTTTGTTGCCGCCGGCAGCGTTGTTTCGAATCTGGTTGCCTTCTTCCGAAATCGGGTTGCGGCTTACGTTCTGCACTTTGGTGCCGTCGCTGTTCGACGAAGGCACTTTGCTGTTTTCCAGATTCGAGCCCGGAATGAGTTCTTGATTCTTGTTATGGTTATGCTTGCTCTTGCTCTGAGACATGGCGTTGGGTCGTTTAGAAGGTAAACGGATACCCTCTTTTACCCCGAGCCCGGCCGCAAGGTTGTGTTAAGCCAGCACTTCTTCTACGCGCACCAAGTCAGCGAACTGCTTTTCGCGCTCCTGAATTTCCTCTTGCGTGAGGTTGAGCAGGCGCTCGGTGCCGAATTTCTCGACGCAGAACGAGGCCATGGCCGAGCCGTGAATAACAGCGCGCTTCAGGTTTTCGAACGAGCAGTCGTCGGTAGCGGCGATGTGACCGATGAAGCCACCCGCAAACGTATCGCCGGCACCGGTTGGGTCGAATACTTCTTCGAGCGGCAGCGCTGGGCAGAAAAACACCTGCTTTTTGTGGAAGAGCAAGGCGCCGTGCTCACCCTTTTTAATGATCAAGAACTTGGGACCTAGGGCCAAAATCTTGCGGGCCGCCTTCACGAGCGAGTACTCACCCGACAGCTGACGCGCCTCTTCGTCGTTGATGCTCAGCACGTCTACCATCTGGATGGTCTCGAGCAGGTCTTCCATGGCCGTATCCATCCAGAAGTTCATCGTATCCATCACGATGAGCTTGGGGCGGTTCACGAGGCGCTGAATAACCAAGCGCTGAATTTGGGGCGTAAGGTTGCCCAGCATCAGGTACTTGCAGTCCTGGTACGCATCCGGAATAACGGGGTCAAACGTAGCCAGTACGTTCAGCTCAGTAGCCAGCGTATCGCGCGAGTTCAGGTCGTTGGCATACTTACCCGCCCAGAAGAACGACTTCTCGCCTTGCTTGATTTGCAGACCTTCGGTATCAACCCCGTGCTGCTGCAACATGGCGATGTCGCTTTGCTGGAAATCGTCGCCCACTACCGAAACAATCTTAACGGGCTTGACCGAATAGGAAGCGGCCAGGGAAGCAAACGTGGCAGCGCCACCCACGATTTTGTCGGTTTTGCCAAAGGGCGTTTCGATAGCGTCGAAGGCTACCGTGCCGATTACGACCAGGCTCATAAGCAGTTAAATTCAGGAGTTGATGTAGACGTGAAGTTGCGCTGTAAAACCGCAAAGGCAATAAAAAAGTCCCCGGAGCTTAAGTTCCGGGGACCTAGTGGGGTAAGTAATGGGGCTCGAACCCACGACCTTCGGAATCACAATCCGACGCTCTAACCAGCTGAGCTATACCTACCGTGTTTGTTTGGATGGCAAAAGTAGAACGCGAGGTGGTTTTAGGCAAGTCTTACCCCAACTTTTTTTCTGTGCAAAAGCCTCCCAAATGCTATTTGCCTGAGCCTCCCACTACTTCGGCGTACCTTTGCGGTTGCCCATTGCAGCTACCTCATGACCGAACCTACCCCCGAACAAGCCGCCGCTCCCCTATCGTTTGAGGATTTCAAACTCAACAAGCAGCTGCTCACGGCCGTGGCCGAAGCGGGTTTTGAGCGCCCCACGCCGGTGCAACAACAAGCCATACCGTTGCTGCTCGCCGGCCACGACCTCCTAGGTGTAGCGCAAACCGGTACCGGCAAAACGGCCGCTTTCGGCTTGCCGCTGCTCATGAAGGTGAAGTACGCTCAGGGCACGCACCCCCGCGCCTTGGTGCTGGCCCCCACGCGCGAGCTGATTTTGCAGCTCGAAACGCACCTGCGCAAGCTGGCCGCCTACACCGATTTGCGCATTGTGGCCGTGTATGGCGGCGTAGGCGTCAAAACGCATTCCGAGGCGGTGCGCAACGGTGTAGATATTCTGCTGGCCACGCCGGGCCGCCTGATGGAGCTGTACTCCAAAGGCGACTTGGTGCTGAAGGAACTGAAAACGCTGGTGCTCGACGAGGCCGACAAGATGATGGACATGGGCTTTATGCCCCAAATCCGGCGTTTGCTCGAAATCATTCCGCGGAAGCGCCAAAACATGCTGTTCTCGGCCACCATGCCGCCCAAGGTGGAGGAGCTAAGCGCCGAGTTTCTCGAATTTCCGGTAAAAATTGAGGTAACGCCTTCGGCCGCGCCGGCCTCCACGGTACAGCAAACACTGTACGAGGTACCCAACTTCCTGACCAAAATTCACTTACTCGAGCACTTGGTGGCCGATGTGGAGGTGTTTAATCGGGTTATCATTTTCGCCCGGTCTAAGGAAACCGCCGACAACATTTTCCACTTCCTTAACCGCAAGATCGAGGGCGAATCGCGCGTAATTCACGGCAACAAGGGCCAGAACACCCGCCTGAATTCAATGGATGCCTTCCGCGAAGGCGGTGTGCGCTTTCTGGTAGCTACCGATGTGGCGGCGCGCGGTATTGATATTCCGGAAGTAAGCCACGTCATTAACTTCGATGTGCCGGTGGTGTACGACGACTATGTGCACCGCATTGGCCGCACGGGCCGGGCCGAGCGCACGGGTGCCGCCGTTACGTTTGCTACGCCAGCCGAAATGCCGCATGTGCAGCGTATCGAAGAGCTAATGCGCCAACCAATTCCGCAGCACCCCCTGCCGCCCGAGGTAAAAATCTCCGAAACGCCCTTTGAAGAGGCCCAGCGCATGGCGCGCGAGCTGGATACGCTGCGCCGCAAAGCCGACCCCAACTACAAAGGCGCTTTCCACGAAAAACAGGAGTGGCTGAAAACCGGCGTTACAATTGACAAACGCACGGGCAAAACTTACGACGGCCCGCAGCGCAGCAAAAAGGGCAGCAAAGCAAACCCCTCGAAGGGCCGAGCCTCCTCGCCCACAGCAAAGGCCAGCAAGGCCGCAGCCGCCAAAAACCGCCAGCAACGCCGCAAATAGGTAGCAGGGTCGAAAACGCATTGAGTCTGGTTTGGCAACTTCGCCGAGCCGGACCCAATGCGTTTTGTTGCGCCCTAAAAGCACTGCGGCCCCGCGCCATGGCGCGGGGCCGCAGCAGCAAAGTGCTTGTGCCGGAAAACTCAGCGGTGAAAAATGGGCAGGTGGCTGAACTTGATGGTTAGAAACGTGAAGGCTGCCCCCCAAAACATGGCGCTCCAAAGCATGTGCAGCAGAATGTGCCGGCGCTTCACGCCCAGCAGCGTGGCAATAACGGTTCCGCCAATGGGCGTAAACAACACCGGTGTAAGGAACGCAATGCCCCCGATGCCGAAGCGCCGGAACACGCGCACGATTTGCCGGGCCCTAGGGGTGAAAACCGGTTTGTGCCGCAAGCGACGCCGGCGCTGCAGGTGCGCCACAAACACACGCCCCAGCCCCGAAAACACCAGCACGCTCGTCATCATGCCGGCTACGGTAAGCACCCACGTAGGCACAAACGATAGCCCCGCGGCAGCACCAGCCAGCGGCCCTCCAAAGAACTTTACCATGCTCAGCAGGAAAACGGACGCGTATTTCACGGCGTGCGGCATCACGGGCGTTCAGACGTTGATCGTTTTAGGCAAAGCCAGGTACTTACACAGATAATTCGGTGCGGGCCCAAGAGCGGTTACGAAACTGTGCTAATTATTTGACAGGCAGACTTACAGCTTGCTTCCGTAGGCCAAGTCGCCCGCATCGCCTAGGCCCGGAACAATATACGCATGTTCGTTCAGGTGGTCGTCGAGGGCGGCCAGCCAGATGTGGGCTTCCGGAATTTCCTCGAGTACGTGCTTCAGGCCCTCGGGCGAAGCAATTACGGCCGCAATGTGCACCTGCCGCGGCTGGCCGAAGCGGAGCATGGCCCGGTACGTAAGCGCCAACGACTTGCCCGTGGCCAGCATAGGATCGGCCAAGATCAGTACGCGCCCGTTGAGGTTGGGGGCCGAGAGGTAATCAACCTGCACCTCTACCCGCGAAGTAGCCTCGATGCGGTAGGCGGCCACAAACGCGCTGGGCGACTGATCGAAGTAATTGAGAAATCCTTGATGGAACGGCAAGCCCGCGCGCAGTACCGTGGCCAGTACCGGAAAATCCGACAGCAACTGCCCGCTCGACTCAGCCAAGGGCGTTTGTACTGTTTTTTCGGTGTACTGCAGCTGCGAGCTGATGCGGTAGGCAATGATTTCGCCGAGGCGCTGCAGGTTGCGGCGGAAACGCAGCGAATCGCGCTGCACGTGCACATCGCGCAGCTCAGCCAAAAAATGGTTGGCAATGCTCGGCTCGGAGGTCACGATGTGCACTCGGCCGCCTTGGGTCAGCGCATCCAGGTCAGGTACCACGGGCGGGTAGTTTGGGTGAGAGAACAATACGGCACAGGCCGCGCCCCGAAATTCGCAAAAAAGCGGGCAATACTAGGTATGGTGCCGCCCTCAAAGTCCAGCACTAGATCGGGTGTGCCGGCGTGCCGGGCAATTACGTAATCGAGCAGCAGCATAGGCGCGTGCTGCTTTTTGCCGGCCGCCGAAGCCGCCGCAAACAGGTACGTAACGCGGTTGGGGCTGTGCACAAACAACGCTCCGGCCAGCAGCTCGCCGTTGCCGGGTTGCCGCACCTCCAGTATTTCGCCGTGGGCACCTAGGGCGTGCGTTAGGTGCTGCAGCCGCGCAAAGTGCCTGTTGTACAGACGCGTTTGGTGGTCGGGCTTGTAACTCCGAAACAAGGCAACTGTTGGCGCCAACGAGCCGGCCGGCACTACTTGCAGCGGCATAGCTTGCTCGCGGTGTTGCCGCAGCCGGCGCCTGAACTCGGGCGTGTAGTGCGCCAGCAACGTGCCGTAATCGGCCGATAGCCCTAGGTGGTAGGTAGTGCGTTCCGTTGCTTGCCAGCCGGCCGGTAGGCCGCTGGGGGTAGCGTTGCCGGTATTCAGTTGAAGATGCAAGCGCACAAACCGCCCGCTTAACAAGGCTAGGTACTCGGCGGGGTTGCGGTGCTGGCTAGCGGCGGTAGTCAGCAAGCCCAACTGCTGTGTAAAAGGCGGCTGCAAGCTTTCGGTGCCCCACAGCCGGCGCTGCACCGGCACCGGAAAAACCGAGGCGTAGCCACCGCCGGGCTTGGGCTCTACTATGGCCTCCCAGGTTGGGCCGTTGGTTGCATCAAGCCAATGGGCTTGGGCATACGGCACACGTTCCTCGGCTTGGGCTACGCAGGCCTGCCAATCGGCCATATCGAGCTCAGAACGTTGGAGGTAGCAAAGTGGCACAGCGCAAAGGTAACGCCTGCCAACCGCCAGCGCACTTAGGCCATACTACCTCAACAGTGCGCCGAGCTATATTTACCCAACCTTTACTCTGATACATGCCCTACGTTTCTGGCCGCCACACTCCCAAACTTTTGGCGGTGCTTGCCGGCGTGGTGTACGCCTTGGCTTTTCGTTTTGTGTTCAACACGGGCCCGTTCGAGCGGTTCGGCGGGCTGCTGATGCTGTCGTTTCTGATAGCGGTGCCGTTTGGCCTGGGCATTCTTACGGCGCACTACACCCCAGCCAGCCGCGGCAATGCGTGGCGTTACGTGTTTGCGCCTTGGATTGCCACCACCCTGTTCTTGCTCACGGCGTTTGTGGCGCACCTAGAGGGTGTCATCTGCCTGATCATAATTCTGCCGCTGTTCTACTTCGTGTCGTGGTTGGGGGCACGGCTTTACGCATGGTTAGAGAAGCACCGCAACAACAAACCCGACGATTATGCCCTGGTATCGGCCGTAGCGTTGTTGCCTTTTGTGGTAGCTTTTGCCGAAAGCCGCTTTACCACCCCCGATAGTTTGCGGCGGGTGCAAAACGTGGTGGAAATAGCTGCTCCGCCGGCCGTGGTGTGGCGGCACATCGTGCGCGTAGCCCCCATCAGCCCCGCCGACCTAGGGCCCAGCCTTGTCGATGATATTGGTTTTCCGCGGCCTGTGCAGGCTACGCTTACGCACGAGGGCATCGGCGGAGTACGCCATGCCACTTTCGAGCGAGGCGTCGAGTTCATCGAAACCGTGGACGAATGGATACCGGAGCAAAAACTTTCCTTTGGTATCAAGCCCAACACAGCTACCATTCCACCCATTACCTTCGACGAGCACGTAATTGTGGGCGGGCGCTTTTTCGATGTGCTGCGCGGCACCTACGAGCTGCAGCCGTTGCCCAACGGCCACACGCGCTTAGTGCTGTTCAGCCAACAGCGCCTGAGCACCAACCTCAACCCCTACGCCGGGCTCTGGACGGATTACGTAATGAGCGAGATTCAGCGGCGCATTTTGCTAGTAGTAAAGCGCCGCTGCGAGGCATCCGAAAAGGGCTGCTGCCCTACGGTTTCGGAAAATTAGCGTCAAAAAAAAGCGCCAACCGAAGCTGGCGCTTTTACACTGTTTGCTTTGGCGGGGTACTACCGCAGCAACTGTTGCGTTACGGCTGCCGCTACTTTGTCCTGCATTTCGCGCACTGCTTGGGCAATACCAGCGGCGTCGTAACCGCACTCCTTGTACAGTTCGTCCTGCGAGCCGTGTTCCACTACTAGGTCCGGAATGCCCAGGCGCTTTACGGGAAGCGAGTAACCGTGGTCGGCCATGAACTCCAGCACGGCCGAGCCAAAGCCGCCTTGCAAGCAACCGTCTTCTACGGTTACGATGGCTTTGTAGCGGCGCAACACTTGGTGCAACAGTTCCTCATCGAGCGGCTTGCAGAAACGCATGTCGTAGTGGCCTGCATCTACGCCCTCGGCCAGCAAAGCTTGGGTTGCTTTTGTGGCGTAATTACCGATGTGGCCGATGCTTAGGATGGCCACTTCGCCGTTGCCTTCGCGCACGGTCCGGCCCGTGCCCACCGCAATGCGCTGCAAGGGCTTGCGCCACTCCGGCATTACGCCCTCGCCGCGGGGGTAGCGGATGGTGAAGGGTCCGGCGTTTTCGGGCAGCGTAGCGGTGTACATCAGGTTACGCAGCTCCTCCTCGTTCATGGGGGCGGCCACTACCATGTTGGGCACGCAGCGCATGTAGGCAATGTCGTAGGCGCCGTGGTGGGTGGCCCCGTCGGCGCCGGCAAAACCGGCGCGGTCGAGGCAGAACACCACGTGCAGGTTTTGCAGGGCTACGTCGTGCACCACTTGGTCGTAGGCACGCTGCATAAACGACGAGTAGATGTTGCAGAACGGCACCAGCCCTTGGGTAGCCAAGCCCGCCGAGAACGTAACAGCGTGCTGCTCGGCAATGCCCACGTCGAAGGCGCGGTCAGGCATGGCCTTCATCATGATATTGAGCGAGCAGCCCGAAGGCATGGCCGGCGTAACGCCCATCACCTTGGGATTCTGCTCGGCCAGCTCCACCATGGTGTGGCCAAACACATCTTGGTACTTGGGCGGCTGCGGCTTATCAGGCACCTTCTTGTAAATCTCGCCCGTAATCTTGTCGAACAAGCCGGGCGCGTGCCACAGCGTCTGGTCCTTTTCGGCCAAAGCGTAGCCTTTGCCTTTTACCGTTACGCAGTGCAGCAGCTTGGGGCCTGGTATGTTCTTCAGGTCCTTAAGAATGGTGGCTAGGTGCTGCACGTCGTGGCCATCCACGGGACCGAAGTAGCGGAATTTGAGTGCCTCGAACAGGTTGCTCTGCTTCATCAAGGTGGCCTTCATGGCCGACTCAACTTTGCTGGCAATCTGCTGCGGATTGGGCCCGAACTTGCTGAGCTTGCCCAGCACGTTCCACAATTCGTCGCGCACGCGGTTGTAGGTGCGCGAGGTGGTAATATCAGTAAGGTATTCTTTGAGCGCGCCCACGTTGGGGTCGATGCTCATGCAGTTGTCGTTGAGGATAACCAGCAGGTTGCTGTTCGATACCCCGGCGTGGTTCAGGGCTTCGAAGGCCATGCCGGCCGTCATGGCCCCGTCGCCGATTACGGCAATGTGCTGCCGATCAAACTCCTTTTTGTAGTCGGAAGCCACGGCCATGCCTAGGGCCGCCCCAATGCTGGTAGAGCTGTGGCCCACGCCAAAAGCATCGTACTCACTTTCCGAACGCTTCGGGAAACCCGACAGCCCGCCGTACTTGCGGTTGGTATGAAACTGGGCGCGGCGCCCCGTCAGGATTTTGTGCCCGTAGGCCTGGTGGCCTACGTCCCACACCAGTTGGTCGTGGGGCGTGTTGAACACGTAGTGCAGCGCCACGGTGAGCTCCACCACACCTAGGGAAGCGCCAAAGTGCCCGCCGTAGATCGAGACCGAGTCGATGATAAACTGCCGTAGTTCTTGGCTGAGCTGGACCAATTGGTCTTCGCGCAGCTCTTTCAGGTCAGCAGGCGAGTTTATGGCCGCCAGCAGAGGTCCGGGTTCAACAATCATTGGGTTCGGTTACGGCAACGAGTGGGATGGTAGCGGCTAACCACCGCAGTGGCCAGTTTGTTGCGGCAGCCTGCAAAGGCGTGCCGGCATTAGCTGGCAAAGTTACGACATTTTCAGCCTGGCGGTTCGTAGCTTAACGTGCTGCTGCCGGGCTGCGGTTCGGCTAGGCGCAGCTGCTGGCGGCTACCCGCTTTGCCTTCACCTAGGGCTTCTGATAATTTTAACGACCCTGCCTGGGCCAACTGCGTATTTTTGCCTGATCACTACCCACCTACTTGCATGACTACTCCCCAGCAGGACCGCCAGCTGCTCGAAAAATTATCGCCTTCGCGGATGCTGCTGCCGGTTGCTATTGGCCTCGGAGTGGTGGGTTTTATGTTCTGGCGCAGCTACCAACCCGGCGACTTGGCTCCTTTGGCCGACGCGCGCCCGCTGTGGCTGTTGGTGGTGCTGGCCGTGCTGTTTGTGCGCGATGTAGGCTACATGTACCGCATCCGGCACATTTCGGAACGGCAGCTTTCGTGGCGGCAGAGCATTGATGTGATTATGATTTGGGAGTTGGCCTCGTGCGTGCTGCCCTCGGCAGTGGGCGGTACCACCGTAGCTACGTTCATCATCAACAAAGAAGGCGTGCCCCTAGGTAAGTCGTTGGCCTACGTAATGGCCACCGCCATGCTCGACAACTTGTACTTTGTGGTGGTGGTACCCTTTGTGCTGCTGCTGGCCGGCGATACTATTTACCCCACCGAGGTGCTCGACAGCGGCTTTATCACCACACTTAAAGTGGCTTTTTGGCTGAGCTACGTGCTCACGTTTATTTACTCGGGCCTGATGGCGTGGGCGCTGCTGATTAATCCGCACGTGGTAAAGCGCCTGATTATGCGTTTGTTTTCGGTGCGAGGGCTGCGCCGCTGGCGCCGCCGCGCCTGGCAACACGGCAGCGAGCTGGTGTGGGCCTCGGCGCAGCTGCGCGGCAACGGTTGGGCATATTGGAGCCGGGCGGCACTTTCCACGGCATTCGTCTGGACGGCGCGTTACCTCGTTATCGGCTGCCTGATTGCGGCTTTCGTGCCCGTAAGCTGGGCCACGTTCGGCATCATTTTCGCGCGTAACCTTGTGTACAAAGTGGTGCTGCTGGTGGCCATTACGCCGGGCGGTGCTGGCTTTGCCGAAGGCGCTTTCCCGTTCTTCTTCCGCAGCTTCGCCGGCTCGGCCACCATAACGAATTTCATCCTGCTACTCTACCGCATAGCTACCTACTACTTGTACCTCGTGCTCGGCTCCGTCTTTCTGCCGCGCTGGGTAGGGCGGGTGTTTAGCAAGAAAGTGGCGCACGAGGTTATGGCTTCCTAAGACCATGCCGGCACCTAGGGACAAAGAATAAGCCCCGCGGCATAACTGCCACGGGGCTTATTCTTTCATCGGCAAAACCGGATTGCGGCGTGCTATTCGGCTTCCAATTGTAACTCAGCGCCGTCGGCACTGCGGAGCGTCAGGCGGTCGTCGGTTAGGGTTGCCACGTCAAAGGTGTTCGACATGTTGCCGTTGTCGGGCGTCATGGTAATCTTCTTGTTGGCCTGATCAAAAGTGTATTTGCCGTTGATCGACTGCGTGGGCGAAGTCATTACGTACTGGCCGTTGGCGAAAAAGCGGATTTCCTCCTGCTTTTGCTCCGAGGTTTGCTTCACCTTGTCGCCGGTGGCATCTTCTTCGCGGCGGGTTTTCCAGATTTTGCTTTCGGTGCCGTAGAGCATGTTCTGGCCTTCTACCTTGCCTTCTTTGCTGCCGCAGGCATACATTACGAGCGTTAGCATCAGCAGCAAAGTGCCCAGGTAGTGGAGTGGTGTGTTAAATGCGCGTGTCATGGGGTGTCTGGAATGAAATAGAACAGAAGAGTTCGGCGGGTGCCGCGCGGCCGAGTTGGCAAGCGCTGCGCCGTTACTTACGCGCCTTGCTGCAAAGGGTTAAGCGCGCAACTATCTGCGGCAGGGTGCGTACACCCAAGCCGAGCCAATGGGCGCTTACTTAAGCCCCAACGCTCTGTTCCGCACCTACTTACCTAGACCTCACAACCATGGGACTGTTCGATTTCCTCAGCGATAAGGGCGAGAAAAAGCCCGTACAACCTACGCAACCCCAAAAGCCAGCTGGCGGCGCGGCCGATTTCTTTGGCAATCCGCAACAAGCTCAGCAAGCACAACCTGCCGCCGCGCAAGGCGAAAGCTATACCGTAGTAAGCGGCGATTCGCTCTCGAAAATTGCCAAAAAGCATTACGGCGACGCCTCCAAGTGGCACCAGATTTACGACGCCAATAAGTCGACGATTGGCTCCAACCCCGACCACATCGAGGTGGGCCAGGTGCTGAAGCTGCCCAAATTGTAAGCCCAGCTTACTCCCAGAACTGCAACGCCTAGGTCCGACCCCTAGGCGTTTTTTTATGACTACTTGGCCCGCTATCAGACAAAGCAAATTGCTGATTGCAAATGAATTACACATCAGCATTCAGTTATTAGACTTACAGTTTTCATCACTCTGAAAAAACTTTTTGCCGGATTTGCGTTTTAGGCAACCGGTACTACCTTTGTGCCAGCCCGGCTTACGGCCCGGCGTTTTTTGAAGCATGGTTTATTCCGAAGCGGCGAGAGAACAGGCTCGATGACCCGCTGGCAACCACCGGCAACGCACAAGCCGGCAGGTGCCAAGTCCTGCCCCCACCGAGGGGACAAATAAATAGCGTGCTATGGATACCTACCCGCACCCCTACCACACTCTTTCGCAGTTCCGCGCTACCGCGGCGCCCGCTACAGCTATGCTTGTAGCCGTTCGCCCCGCCCCCGCGACCATGATGCAGCCGCAAGCTATGCGTGCTGCCGCAGCGGTGTGTTGTTGCTGTTGTTGGTAGTTAGCCCCGCGGGCGCTTAAAGCCCGCCCCTACCCCTCCCACTCTACATTTTGGCCGCCCCTGCTCGGCGGCACGTGGCTTCGTCGCACCCTAGGTTTTCACTGGGCTTGCGGCTAGCCACCACTTCGGCGCACGCGGCTTCGGGCTTGGCGTGGCCGGTTTTCCGCATCGATTTCGCAATCCACAACCCCCTTTCTCAGCCTCATCATGTCCCAGCAAAACCTGCACTTCGAGACCCTGCAACTCCACGCCGGCCAGCAACCCGACCCTACCACGGGTGCCCGCGCAGTGCCGCTGTTTCAAACTACATCCTACGTATTCAAGAATGCTGAGCACGGCGCCAACTTGTTTGCGCTAAAGGAGTTTGGCAACATTTATACCCGCCTGATGAACCCCACCACCGACGTGTTCGAGCAGCGGGTGGCGGCGCTCGAAGGCGGTGTGGCGGCACTGGCTACCTCGTCGGGGCAGGCGGCGCAGTTTATTGCCCTGAACAACATCCTACAGGCCGGCGACAACTTCGTGTCGACCTCCTTCCTGTACGGCGGCACCTATAATCAATTCAAAGTAGCCTTTAAGCGCCTAGGTATCGAGGTGCGCTTTGCCGACGGCGACAACCTCGAGAGCTTTGAGCGCCTGATCGACGAAAACACCAAGGCGCTGTACCTCGAAACCATCGGCAACCCTGGCTTCAACATCCCGGATTTTGAAGCCATTGCGGCCATTGCCAACAAGCATGACCTTCCGCTGATTGTGGATAACACCTTCGGGGCGGGTGGCTACTTGTTCCGCCCGCTCGAGCACGGCGCGCACATTGTGGTGCAGTCGGCCACGAAATGGATTGGCGGGCACGGCACTTCTATCGGGGGCGTGATTGTGGATGGTGGCAAGTACGATTTCGGCAACGGCAAATTTCCGCAGTTTACGGAGCCGAGCGAAGGCTACCACGGCTTAGTGTTCAACGACGTATTCGGCAAGAATGGCCCCTTCGGCAACATTGCCTTTATCATCCGGGCCCGGGTAGAAGGCCTGCGCGACTTCGGTCCGTCGCAGAGCCCGTTCAACTCCTGGCAGCTGCTCATCGGCCTCGAAACGCTGAGCCTGCGCGTGGACCGCACCGTGGAAAACGCCCAAAAAATTGCCGAGTGGCTGGAGGCGCACCCGCAGGTAGAAGCCGTGAACTACCCTGGCCTGAAGAGTAGCCCCTACCACCAACTGGCCACCAAGTACCTCAAGCGCGGTTTCGGCGGTGTGCTCACCTTCGCCATCAAAGGCTCGAAGGATACGGCAACCCAGTTCATCGACAACCTGCTGCTGATTAGCCACCTGGCCAACGTGGGCGACGCCAAAACGCTCATCATCCAACCCTCGGCCACTACGCACCAGCAGCTTTCCGACGAGGAGCAGCGCGCCGCCGGCGTAACGCCCACGCTGCTGCGCCTGTCGCTGGGCATCGAGCACATCGACGACATCAAGGCCGATTTGCAGCGCGCTTTCGACGCTGTGGCCAACGCAGCGCCGCTAACCACCGACAAGGATAACGCCATTCTCACCGAACAACAAGCCGAGCACCCCGCCACGCTGGAAGTATAAAGGGAGGGAAAACTTGGAAGCCCATCCACTGCCATGGTACGGGGCTTCCCTTCCAGCAAGGCACCTAGGCGAAGCGCTTCGGGAGAAAGTGCTTCGCCGCCGCTTCGGCTCCTTTGCTTTCCGGCCCCCTTTATCTGCTCGAGGGGGCCGGGAGCAAAGAATGACTTACCACCGCACGCCTAGTGGTGGCGGTGTTTTACCACTCCTTTCAGCCTTACCCGAAAGGACCTGCTATGAGCCAACAACAAACCTTAACCCTGGCCCAACCGCTGCCGCTGGAGTGCGGCGGCGAGCTGGCCGGGGCACAAATTGCCTACCACACCTACGGCACCCTTAGCCCCGCGCGCGACAACGTGCTGTGGGTGTGCCATGCCCTCACGGCCAATGCCGATGTAGTAAGCTGGTGGCCCGGCTTGGTGGGCGCTGGCCACTACTACGACCCGGCCGAATGGTTTATTGTGTGTGCTAATGTGTTGGGTTCGTGCTACGGCAGCGCTGGCCCACTCACGCCGGTGTTGCCGCACAACCGGCCGCTGTACCAAGCTTTTCCGCGCCTTACGGTGCGCGACTTGGTTGCCGCGCACGAGCAACTGCGTCAGCACCTAGGCATCGAGAAGATACATACCGTTATCGGTGGCTCCCTAGGTGGGCAGCAGGCGTTGGAGTGGGCCATTGCGCACCCCAAGCGGTTCGAACACCTGGTGCTGTTGGCCACCAACGCGCGGCACTCGCCCTGGGGCATTGCCTTCAACGAGGCGCAGCGCCTAGCTATTCAGGCCGATTGCACCTACCAGGGCGGCGGGCCCGAAGGCGGCGTGGCGGGTTTGCGGGCTGCCCGGGCTGTTGCCTTGCTCAGCTACCGCAGCTACGATGCCTACGGTCGCACCCAAGCCGAGCCCGACGAGGATACGCTGCCGGCTTTTTACCGGGCCAGCTCCTATCAGCAATACCAAGGCGACAAGCTGACGGCGCGCTTCAATGCCTACAGCTACGTTACGCTGTCGCACATCATGGATTCGCACAACGTGGGCCGCGGGCGCAATGGCTTAGAAGCTGCGCTGGCGCAGGTGCAAGCGCGCACGCTGGTGCTCGGCATTTCGTCGGATGTGCTGTTTCCGCCGGCCGAACAGCAGTTTATTGCCCGCCACATACCCGGCGCCATGTACGCCGAAATGGATTCGCCCTACGGCCACGACGGTTTTCTGATCGAAACCGCGCAAATCACGCATTTCCTCGAACGTTTCTATGTCCAAACCTTCGTCCACTAACCCCCACACCCGCATTGGGCTAATTGGTTTCGGCTGCGTTGGGCAGGGCCTGTTCGAGATTTTGGAGCGGCACCCCGAAGCTGGTTTTGAGGTGGTGCGCATCGCCGTGAAGACCCCCACCAAGCTGCGTGCCTTGCCGGTTAGCCGCTTTGAGTTTCAGGCCGATGAACTGCTGCACGACGCCGACCTGGATATACTGGTAGAGGTTATCGACGATGCGGCCGAAGCTTTCCGGCTGGTGAGTTCGGCCTTGCGCCTGGGCAAGCGGGTGATTACGGCCAACAAGGCCATGGTGGCCCGGCACTTGCCCGAACTGCTGCAATTGCAGCGCGATTTTGGCGGCACGCTGTTATACGAAGCAGCTGTGTGCGGTAGTATCCCAGTCGTTCGCACCCTCGACAGCTACTTTGGCCAGGAGCCGCTGCGCTCGGTAAGCGGCATCTTCAATGGTTCCTCCAACTACGTGCTCACGCGCATGAGCGAGGGCGGCTCCGACTACGCCGAGGCCTTGGCCGAAGCCCAAGCGCAAGGCTTTGCCGAAACCGACCCCACGCTTGACATGGCAGCTTTCGATCCTAGGTCGAAAGCGGTGATACTGGCCGCCCATGCCTACGGCTTGCTGCTGAACCCCGACGACGTGCTGAATCTAGGCATCGAAAACATTTCGTCGGCCGACATTCGCTACGCCGCCGAGCGCGGCCAGAAGATTAAGGTAGTGGCCAGCTTGCAGCCCTTGCCGGGCGGCGGCGCTACCGTGTTTGTAACCCCTCAGCTGGTTTCGGCCGATTCGCCGCTGTATGCCGTGGAGCGCGAGTTCAACGGCGTAGTAGTGGAAGCCGAGTTTGCCGGCCAGCACTTTTGGCGCGGCCGCGGTGCCGGCGGCCACCCCACCGGCTCGGCCGTGCTTTCCGACCTAGCAGCCCTACGCAACGGCTTCCGCTACCGCTACGATAAGCTGAGCGCCGCTGCCACGGATACTGCTGAGGCAACGCCGGATCTGGAGCTGGAAGTGTACCTGCGCAATGCTCCCGAAGTGCTGCAGCACGCCCTAGGTGTTACCAACGAATTGGGCGCGGCCATAGCAGCTACTTCGGCACCGGTAGGCTTCCTAGGTTATGTCCGCCTGAAGCAGCTACACCAGCACCGCGATGCGCTACGCGCCGCCGGCGCATTCGTGGCCCGCACGGGCAAAACACGGCAAGCGGTTGCTCAGCCGCCGCAACTAGCCACCGAGCTTGTGGCCGAATAACCCGAACGGGCTGCCTACCTAGGCAGCCCGTTCGGGTTATTGCAAGATGATGGTTCGGCCCTGCAGCCCTTCGCCGCTGAGGTAATAAGCACCCTCGGGCAGGTTGCCGCGCGGAATCAGCATACGCGGCTTGTCCCACAGAAAGCGGCGCACCACGCGGCCTTGCGTATCAATCAACTCTACTTGCCGGGGCTTGAATACCGGCTGGCCAGTTGCCTCCAGCACGATGAGTTGCTGGGCGGGCACTGGGTAGATCTGCAATTCGCTGGCTTGGCGGTTGCTTGGGGCGGCGCTCAGCACCGTACCCGGCTGGCGCAGCAACGGCCGCAAAAAAGCCCGTACGGTCTGGTAAGTCGTGTCGAAATACGCGACACTGCTGGGGCTGCTGCCGTTGTAGGGCACGTGCGGCGCGTTGCTCAAGGTGCGCAGCACGTTGGGTATACCTAGGGCATCGGCGCGTGGCTTAATAACACCGCTGCCAAAAAGCCGGGGCGAAGCGGCGTAGCCCCAAGCTTTGCCTACGCCGTAGGGCACCACGCCATCGGCGGTGCCGTGCACGCTGCACAGGGGCACGTTGCCGGGCTCGAGCCAGCTTAGGCTACCTAGGGCGCCGCACAAATTAATAACACCTGCTACCCGACTGCTGTAACCGAGATTGCCGCTGTTGCCCTCGAGGCCGCCTAACGAGTTCAGGTTGATGTACGAAGGCACTTCGCTGGGCTTATCGAGGTAACCAACTTGCAGGGCCATGAATCCGCCCGCCGACGAACCGGCGGCAAAAATGTAGCTCGGGTGCACACGGTATTGGCGCGCAGTGGCTGCATCGCGCCGGAAAAACCGGATGGAGGCCCGCATATCCTGCGTGGCGCGCAGGGCGGCTTGGCCTACGTTGAGGCTATCAAGCGGAAAGAAACCTAGGCGGTAATCGATGCTGGCAGCCACGTAGCCTAGCTGGGCCATGCGCGTGCAAATGGCGTTCATGAACGCATCGTCGCGGTTGCCGGTGAGAAAAGCGCCTTCGTGAGCAAACACAATAAGCGGGCGTCGGCGCACGGTGTCGCCGGTGGGCTCGTAGAGGTTTAGGCGCAGTACCTGGGTAGTGCCGCTGAGGTTGGCCGCCGAGCCGTATTCCACCCCGCGCGTAACGGTTACCTGCTGAAAGCGCGGCTGCCAGTAGCGGCCACCTGTAGTATCGATTTGCGCTAGCACGGGGTAGCACCCCAGCAGCAACATAACCCAGGCAAGGAGTAGCTGTTTCATGGCCAACAACGTGAGCTTTAGCGTACGGCAATAAGCGGCATCGGTAGCATACTACCGCATTCTTCGGCGTAGGTTTGCAGCTCAGCTCTCCTTGCCATGCCTACTACGCCTCCTGCGCTCCGCCCCCACGACCGGGTAGCCATTGTGTGCCCCGCCCGCAAAGTTTCGCACGATGAACTTGCCGCCGCCATTGCCGTGCTCGAAAGCTGGGACCTGGAGGTAGTGCTGGGCGAAACAGTGGCCGCCGAGCATCACCAGTTTGCCGGCCCCGACGAAGTGCGCATCCGCGACTTTCAGCGGCAGCTCGACGACCCCAGCATCCGGGCAATCCTGTGCGCCCGCGGCGGCTACGGCACCCCGCGCATCATCGACCACCTCGATTTTTCGCGCTTTGCCGAGCAGCCGAAGTGGATTGCAGGCTTCTCCGACATTACCACCCTCAACTGCCACCTGCTGGCCCTAGGTCACGAGAGCATTCATGGCGTAATGCCACTGCTGTTCAATCAGCCTGGCGGCGAGTTGGCCCTCGAAAGCCTGCGCCGGGCTTTGTTTGGCGAGCCGGTGAGCTACACAGCCCCCGCGCACGCACTCAACCGCCTAGGTACTGCCGAGGGCGAGCTGATTGGCGGCAACCTTAGCCTGCTGCAAACCCTCAGCGGTACGCCCTCCGACTGCCCCACCGCCGGCCGTATTCTGTTTCTGGAGGATATCGATGAGTACCTCTACAACGTCGACCGCATGATGGTGCACCTCGACCGCTCGGGCAAGCTGCGCGACTTGGCTGGCTTGGTAGTCGGGCACTTCACCAACCCACAGGACAACGCCATTCCGTTCGGCCAAACCAGCTACGAAATCATCGACAGCTACGCCCGCAAGTACCAGTTTCCGGTGGCCTACAACTTCCCCGTAGGCCACGAGCCCGAGAACATGGCCCTGATTTGCGGCCGCCGCGCCCGGCTGGTAGTTACTGAAGCCGGCACTCGGTTGGAGTACGCTGGGAGTGCCGTAGCGCGGACTTTGTAGTCCGCGTCCGCGGATAGTAATTTCTGACCTATGGCGGCGCGTATAGCGCAGGCTTGGCTACGCCTTCCTGCGGTTCAGCCCGCGCTACACGCGCCGCCAGTTCTAGTAGAAACAGCGGCGCCCGTTCAGACTGATACTGAACGGGCGCCGCTGTTTTGTAGCTCTGTCAACGCTACTCTTGGTACAACGTCGTCAGCACCGTTTGGCCCACGGCTTTCAGCGTGTTGCGGTCGATGATGCTCATGTTGTCCTGGGTGGTGTGGTGGTACGGCGGGAAGTACTCCTGGCCGAAAGGCACGTGGTCGATGATGTCGATGGTGCGCACGCCGGCTTGGTTCGTGAACACGTGGTCGTCGGTGATGCCGGGCGAGTCCTGTGCAATAAAGTAGTCGGAGTAACCCAGGCGGCCAGCTATGTTCCACACCTTGCCCACCACGTCGTTGGCGTACTGGCGCGAAATCTCCTCGCGCGAGAACCGGGCGCCCTTCGCCCCTACCATATCCAGCAGAATGCCGTACTCGGCCTTGTAGTTGGCGGGCATCTTGTTTTTGGCCCAGTACTGCGAACCTAGGCACCAGCTTTCGAGGCCTTGCGCGGCCAGCTTGTTTTCCCTACTGCCCTGCGTGGAGGTGTCGTGGCCGTAGTCTTCGGCATCGAACAAAATGATATCGACGCCCACCGTGGGCTGCAGCGAATCGGGCTGGGCGGCTAGCTGCCGGGCAATTTCCAGGGTTACGGCCACGCCCGAGGCCCCGTCGTTGGCGCCATCAAAAGGCACGTTGGGCGTTTGCTTGTCCTTGTCGGCAAAGGGGCGGGTATCCCAGTGGGCAAACAGCGCCACCCGGCGTGCCGCTGTGGGGTTGAAACGGGCAATGATGTTGCGGCTGCGCAGCATCGTGCCATCGAAGGCCATGGTGGTAAAAGGCTGCTCCTGCACCTGCAGGCCCATTTTGCGGAACTGGCCAATAATCCAGTCGCCGGCCTGGGTGTGCGCCTTGGAATTGGGCACCCGCGGCCCAAAGCTCACCTGCTTGGCCGTGTACTGGTAGGCCGAATCGGCGCTGAATACCGGTGCCTTGCGCAACGGCGGCTCGGCGGTGGTTTCGGCTTCGGAGGCAGCGGGCTTTTTATCGGGGCAGGCCGTAAGCAGCACCGTAGCAGCAAGCAAAGCGGCAGGGCGCCACAACAGGCGCAGGTAGTTGCGGGTCATGTAAGTCAATCAGAAACTATATCAAGTAAGAGCGTCATGCTCAGCAAGCTCAGCATGACGCTCAAAAAACGCAGTTAAGATGCGGCACGCTATTCTTCGTACGCCCAATCGACGCCGGCTTTGGTGTCCTTTACCAGAATGCCCTGCTCCTTGAGGGCCGCCCGAATGACATCGACCTTGGCGTAGTCTTTGGCGGCTTTGGCCTCTTGGTAGAACTGCAGCGTCAAGCCCAACAGTTCCTCGGCGTTGGCGCGGGGCTCGTCGCGTAAACCCAGAATATCCTGCACCAGCGTACGGAATGCCAACGTAGCCTCGCCCAGGGCCGCCTCGCCTACCTGAGCAAGCGTGGCCGGTTGGTTGTAGTACCCGTTGAACTTGCGCAGCAGGTTGAACAGCGAGGCAATGCAGCGCGCCGTATTCAGGTCGTCGTTCAGGCCCACGTAGCAATCGGCCACCAGCTTGCGCAGCTCGGCATCGGCTTCCTCGGTTTCGGGGGCGCGCTCGGTGCCTTCGGGCAGGTTGAGGCGCTCGATCTGGCGCAGGCCGTTCATCAGCTTGCGGTAGCCTTTGCGGGCCGCCTGTAGGCCTTCATCCGAAATATCGACGGTGCTGCGGTAGTGCGCCTGCAGCAGGAAGAAGCGCACCACCATGGGCGAGTACGGTTGTGAAAGCAGCGCGTGCTGGCCGGCAAACAACTCCGAGATGGTGATAAAGTTGCCGAAAGACTTGCTCATCTTCTGGCCGTTCACCGTAATCATGTTGTTGTGCAGCCACACGCGGGCCTCGTCGGTATGCGAGTGGCTGGCTTGGCTTTGCGCAATTTCGCACTCGTGGTGCGGAAACATCAGGTCGAGGCCGCCGCCGTGGATGTCCGACACCTGCCCTAGGTACTTGCGGCTCATGGCCGAGCACTCGAGGTGCCAGCCCGGGAAGCCTTCGCCCCAGGGCGAGGGCCAGCGCATGAGGTGGCGCTCGTCGGCACGCTTCCAGAGGGCAAAATCCAGGGGACTGCGCTTTTCATCTTGCCCGGCGAGGTTCTCGCGCGAGCCCGAAAGCAGCTCCTCCGGCACACGGCCCGACAGCTTGCCGTAGTTGTTGCCGGAGCTGTTGTACTTGGGCACATCGAAGTACACCGAGCCGTTCGCCTCGTAAGCGAAGCCGTTGCTGATGATTTCTTCGATAAGCTGAATTTGTTCGATGATGTGCCCCGTGGCCAGCGGCTCGATATCGGGCGGCATGCAACCTAGGGCGTCCATGTGGCGGCGGTAGCGGTTGGCATACTCTTGTGCCACCTGCATGGGCTCTACTTGCTGGGCGCGGGCCCGCTTGCTGATTTTGTCTTCGCCCTCATCGGCGTCGCCTTCCAGGTGGCCCACGTCGGTGATGTTGCGCACGTAGCGCACGGTGTAGCCTAGGTGGCGCAGGTAGCGCGTAAGCACATCAAACACCACCGGGCCGCGGGCGTTGCCCACGTGCGCCTCCGAGTACACCGTAGGGCCGCACAAGTACACACCCACAAAGGGCGAGTGCAGCGGTTCGAACGGTTCTTTGCGGCGCGTGAGCGTATTGTGGAGCGACAGTGGGTGTTGCATGGGGCGAAATTATCAATTACCAATGAGCAATGAAGAATGTGCAATTGTTCCTCCAGCCTAGCTGCCCATTGTTAATTGTTCATTATTCATCGTTCATTAATCTTCAGCCGGTACGTGGCCTCAATCGGGAAGTGGTCGGAGTACGGAATGTCGCGCCGTACTCGGCAGCTCAGCACCTGCCACTGCGGGCTGGCAAATTGGTTGTCGATGCGCACGAAGGGCAGCTTGCCGTTGTAGCTGGCGCCCACGCCTAGGCCGGCAGTGGCCCAGGCGTTCTGCATGTTATCAGCCAATTGGTCGTAGGTGTAGCTGTAGGGCAGGTCGTTCAGGTCGCCGCAGAGCAGCACGGGGTAGCGGCTGGCCTCGATGCGCCGCACCAGCGTATCGACCTGCACGCTGCGCCGTACCATGCCGCGCTTTAGGCGCCGCATCAGCCCAAGGCCTTTGGCCTTGAGGCCAGCTTTGCTCGAGTAGCTGTCCACGATATCCTGCTCGTCTAGGCTCATGCTTTGCAGGTGGGCGTTGAACACGCGGATGGTGTCGCCCTGCGGCAGGCGCAAATCGGCCCACATGGCGTGGTTTTGCGTGAGTTTGCCAAACTGAATAACCCCGCGCCGCACAATGGGGAAGCGCGAGAATATGGCCATGCCAAACTTGGCGCCAACGCTGTTGGTAAGCGTGGTGGAAACGAAACTTTCGCGGCCGCTGAGCCGGCCAATTTGGCGCTCGGTATTGAACACCACGCCGTCGGCGGTGGGTTTGGGCTCGGTGTAAAATTCCTGCAGGCACAGCACGTCGGCGGGGTGCGCGGCCAACCACTTAATCATGGTTTTGGAGGAGTGCAGGTTGGCATCGCGCAGTTGCGGGTACACATTAAAAATGCGCACGTTGGAGCTGAGCAGGCGCACGGTGGCGGGCGCTTGCGCGTCGGGGCCGAAGGGGTGCAGCGCCAACCCGCGCATAAGGTGCGGCCAGGTAAGCAGCGCCACCGCCAAAGGCAGCAATGCCACGGGCCAGCGGCGCATCAGCCAATACACCAACATGGCTGCGTTGAGGGCCAATGCCCCCGGCAACGACAGCGCAATAAAAGCCGCGGGCCAAAACAACCTAGGCGGCACCTGGGTGCATCCTATGGCTACCAACAGCCACGCCACAACCAGTAAAGTGAACTTGAAAGCTAATGAACGACGCACCGATACCAACCAAGCTTGGAGCTGCAAACCTACAATGCAATTTGGCGCCTCCCACATCTGCATGCGATGTGCACAATAAGGCCGCCGGTTCGTCGTACCTTCATGTCGATATTTTAGTTGCCTAGTTGCCTCCGCTATGTTGCTTTCTACCCTTTACCGGGCCGGCTTTGCCTTAGGCTGTATGCTGCTGCCCCTCACTATGCTAGCTTCAGCGCCGCCCGAGCGCAGCCTCGAGTTTATCGAAAACAAAGGCCAGTGGGATGCACGCGCCCGGTACGCCGCGCCGCTGCCGGCCGGGGGGCGCATGTTTGTGGAGCCGGGCGGGCTCACCTACTCGCTTTTCGACCCTGCGGCTTTTAAACACGGCCACGGCCCCGATGCGGGCAAAAGTGTCGCGCTACCTCCTCAGCAAGACACTCGGATAAAAGCCCACGCCTACCGCATGCGCTTTGTGGGCGCCCGCAAAGGCACCACGCTCGAGCCCATTGAGGCAACCAAGGAAGTGCGCAACTACCTCCTAGGTGCCGACCCGAAAAAGTGGGCCAGCAACGTGGGCAGCTACCGCGAGTTGCGCTACCGCGGGCTGTGGCCGGGCATCGACGCGCACCTGTACGAAAACAAGCAGGGCCTGTTTGAATACGACTTTGAGCTGCAGCCCAAGGCCGACCCAGCAGTGATTAAGCTGCGCTACGAAGGCGCCGATGCCATTCGGCTTCGGGCCGACGGTGCCTTGGAGATAAAAACCTCCGTCGGCACCGTAACGGAGCTGGCGCCGCGGGCGTGGCAGGTGGGGGCGGGCGGGGAGCGGGAGCCGGTGGCCTGCCGCTACGCCTTGCGCGGGCAGGAAGTAAGCTTCGCGCTGGGCCGCTACGACCGGCAGCGCCCCTTGCTGATCGACCCCACCGTCGTCTTCTCCACCTTCACCGGGGCCACGGCCGACAACTGGGGCTTCACGGCCACCTACGACCCGCAAGGCAACATGTACTCCGGAGGCATCGCCGATGGCTCGGGCTACCCAACGTCCTCGGGGGCGTACGACACCAGTTTTGGCGGCGTGTGGGACATTGCCATCATCAAGTATAACACGGCCACCACGGGTGCCGCCTCGCGCGTGTGGGCCACCTACCTAGGCGGCAGTGCCATGGAGGCCCCGCACAGCATGGTGGTGAACAGCCGCGGCGAGCTGATCATTCTCGGCTCTACCTCGTCGAGCAACTACCCAACAACCAGCAGCGCCCACGACCGCAGCTTTGCCGGGGGCCGCAACTTTGCAGCCAACGGACTGCCCTACGCAAACGGAGTTGATATTGTGGTAACGCGGCTGAACGCGGCCGGCTCGGGGCTGCTGGGCTCGACGTTTGTGGGCGGCACCAGCAACGACGGCGTACTCGAATCGATTACCTTGGCCAATAACTACGGCGACCAGTTTCGGGGCGACGTAATCGTGGATGCCAACGACAACATTTACTTTGCTTCGAGCACTAGCAGCGCCTCTAACAGCACCGGTTCCAACAACTTCCCGGTGGTGCGCGGTTTCCGCAACAGCTACCAAGGCGGCTCCTCCGATGCGGTGGTGTGTAAGCTCAACGCCGACCTCTCGACCTTGCTGTGGAGCACCTTTTTGGGAGGCGCCAACAGCGACGCAGCTTACTCCATTCAGTTGAACGCGGCCGGAGAGGTGTACGTATCGGGCGGCACCAACAGCGACAACATCGGCAATACCAACGGGGCCTACTTTGCTACGCGCCGCGGCGACATCGACGGGTTTATTGCGCGCATTGGCGCCGCGGGCAATCAGCCCAGCCTGGAGCGCGTAACGTACCTCGGCACTTCGGCCTACGATCAAGCCTTCTTTATCCAGCTCGATGACCAGGGCGGGGTGTATACCCTAGGCCAGACGCGCGGCACCGTGCCGGTAACCAGCGGGGTGTACAGCAACGCCAACGGCAAGCAGTTCATCCAAAAGCTTACCCCCGACCTATCGACGCTGCTCATCAGCACCACTTTTGGCTCGGGCCGGTCGGCACCCGACCTTTCGCCGACTGCCTTCTTGGTAGACCAATGCGAGCGGATTTACGTGTGTGGCTGGGGTGGCACCAACAACGTGGGCAACGGCAATGTGGCGGGCCTCATTACCACGGCCAATGCTATGCAGCGCACTTCCGATGGCAACGACTTCTACCTGATTCAGTTTGCGCCCTACGCCACCGCGGTGGAGTACGCAACGTATTTTGGCGGCACAGAGGGGCGCGGCGAGCACGTCGACGGGGGCACCTCGCGCTTCGACCGCCGCGGATTTGTGTACCAGGCCGTGTGCGGCGGCTGCGGCGGCAGCTCCTCCTTTCCGATGCCTCCTGGTGCGGGCAATTACTCCAACCGCAACAACTCCGGTAACTGCAACAACGCCGCGTTCAAAATTGATTTCGGCATAAACGCGGCGGTAGCGGGCCCAAACCAAAACATCTGTATCGATGCCACTCCGCTGCGCCTAGGTGGCCAGCCCTCCGGCGGCACCTGGACGGGCACGGGGGTAACGGGCTCGGTGGCTGCGGGCTTTACGTTTACGCCCTCGGCAGCCCAAGCCGGCACGCACAAGCTCACCTACTCGGTAGCCAGCACCGGCACCTGCGTAACCACCAGCACGCTCGACATGACGGTGGTACCGATTAGCACCATCAACTTTGCGCCGGTGGGCGCGGCTTGCGTCAACGGCAACTCGGTGACGCTTACCGCCACGCCAGCTGGCGGTACGTTCTCGGGCCCCGGCGTATCGGGCACCACATTCTCGCCCGCTGCTGCGGGCACGGGCACCCATACCATTACCTACACCTTGCCGGCGCCGCTGTGCGGCAGCACTACCCAGCGCGTAGTGGTGAGCCCCACCCCGCAGGTAGCAGCCGGCCCCGACACCGCCTTGTGCAGCTTTCAGCGCGCGCCCTACATGCTGAAGGGGGCCTCGCCGGCCGGGGGCACCTGGAGCGGCCCGGGCTGCACGCCGCAGGGCATGTTTACGCCGCCCGCCGGGCTGTATGGCCCCGTAATGCTAACCTACAGCTACACCAGCACCGACGGCTGCACCCAAACGGCACAGCGCCGCGTGATGCTCGTGCCGGAAAACCGCACCAACGTGCCGCTGCAGCTGCCCGACTGCCCCCTTACCCCCCGCCGCAGCGAGGGCATGCCGGCCTACACCGGACTAGCGCCGTTTACGCACGTCTTCAATCACGACATGCTTTTTGCCAGCCGCTACAGTTGGGATTTTGGCGACGGCACCACCAGCACCGAGCAGTTTCCGACGCACACCTACGACAAGCCCGGCACCTACCAGGTAAGCTTTGCGGCTTACTACAACGGCAACTGCGAGTCAAAAACGGTGTTTGCGCCGGTGTACGTCGGCACGCCTTTCGTCCCGAACATCATCACGCCCAACGCCGACGGCCAAAACGATGCGTTTGAGCAGCGCCTCAGCTGCCTGCCCGTTACGCTGAAGGTGTTTTCGCGCTGGGGCAAGGAGGTATACAGCACCGCCAATTACCAAAACAACTGGAACGGCGGCACGCTGCCCGACGGCGTGTACTACTACCACTTGGTAGATACCGAAGGACGCAAAGCCAAGGGCTGGCTGGAAATCCGGCGCTAGCAGGCGGCCCCACGGCCGGCGGCAGCCTTGCACGGGCGGTATGGGTAGCACCCTGCCGCCTGTTTTGCTTTTATCACCTAGGGCCGGGCACCCGCCAGCGCCCGGCCCTGCGTGCCGTAGCGCACTTGGTAGCCAAGCAACAAGCCAAACAGCGGGATAACCGGGCGCGCTAAAATTCTTCGGGCCAACGCCGTAGCAGTGTGTAGCTTTGCCCAATTATCTACCAAGTTGTGGGCCGGGCACAAGGTTAATCAAGTGCTCGGGGCCAAACTGCTTTGTTTATTCGATGCTTTCTTCGGCCTGGTACCGAAGCCTTGTGGCTTGTTGGCTTTTGTTATTGATTGATGCCGCCCCAGGCACCCTGTTGGCGGCCCCAGCTCCGGCGCAGCACATCGAGTTTGTTCCGAACCAAGGCCAGTGGCCGCAGCCGGTGCGCTACGTGGCGCCGCTGGTACACGGCCGCGTGTTTTTGGAAGCCACGGGCTGGACGTACGCTCTGGCCGAACCCGTCGACCCGCACGTGCGGTCGGCCCGGCCGGAGCAGGAGCAATTGCGCGCCCACGCCGTGCGCATGGAGTTTGTTGGTGCCCGTCCCCAAGCGCAGTTGCAGCCCGCCGCCCCCACCGGCGAGGTACGCAACTACCTAATCGGCAATAACCCCGACCACTGGGCCCGCCAGGTAGGCAGCTACCGCGAGCTGCGCTACCAGGGTGTGTGGCAGGACATCGACGTGCGCCTGTACGAAAACACGCGGCAGCAGCTCGAGTACGACTACGAGCTGGCCCCCGGCGCCGATGCAGCCCTGATTCGGCAACGCTACACCGGCACCGAGGAGCTGCGCCTGGGCGAAGGCGGCACGCTTCAGATCAAGACAACCCTAGGCACCGTAACGGAGCTGGCGCCGCGGGCGTGGCAGGTGGGGGCGGGCGGGGAGCGGCAGCCGGTGGCCTGCCGCTACGCCTTGCGCGGGCAGGAAGTAAGCTTCGCGCTGGGCCGCTACGACCGCGCACGCCCCCTGCTGATCGACCCCACCGTCGTGTTCTCCACCTTCACCGGGGCCACGGCCGACAACTGGGGCTTCACGGCCACCTACGACCCGCAAGGCAACATGTACTCCGGAGGCATCGCGTTCAACCTGGGCTACCCCGTTACGGCCGGCGCCTACAACACCACTTTCAACGGCAACATCGATATTGCCATCATCAAGTACAACACAGCCACCACGGGTGCCGCCTCGCGCGTGTGGGCCACCTACCTAGGCGGCAGCAGCGCCGAATACCCACAGAGTTTAGTGGTGAATAGCCGCGGCGAGCTGGTAATCCTGAGCACCACTGGCTCGGCCAACTACCCCACCACCGCAGGCGCCTTCGACCGCAGCTTTGCCGGCGGGCCGTCGGTGAGCCCTTACGGATTTGGCGACGCGCTGTATACCATGGCCCAAGGCACCGATCTGGCCATTACCAGCCTTAACGCCACCGGCTCGGCGTTGGT
This sequence comes from Hymenobacter oligotrophus, assembly GCF_003574965.1. Classification (NCBI taxonomy): domain Bacteria; kingdom Pseudomonadati; phylum Bacteroidota; class Cytophagia; order Cytophagales; family Hymenobacteraceae; genus Hymenobacter; species Hymenobacter oligotrophus. The sequence continues at coordinate 2,496,861 of NZ_CP032317.1, forward strand.
GGGCTCGACGTACCTAGGCGGCAACAGCACCGAGGGCCTGAACATGCGCACGGGCATGGTGGCAGAGCTGATGCGCAACTACGGCGACCAGTTCCGGGGCGACGTGCTGGTGGATGCCAACGACAACATTTACATTGCTTCCAACAGCGCCTCGCCCGATTTCCCAACCCGCAACAACTTTCAGGCGGCACGCGGCGCCGGGCTCGATGCCGTGGTGTGCAAGCTTACGCCTGCCCTTACTAACCTAGTGTGGAGCAGCTATCTAGGCGGCGGCAACCCCGATGCGGCCTATTCGCTGCAGCTCGATGCGGCGGGCCGGCTTTTCGTGTGCGGCGGCACCACCAGCGTTAATTTCCCGACCACCGCGGGGGCGCTGCAAACCACCCACCGCGGCGACGTCGACGGCTTTGTGGTGCGCATAAGCGCCGATGGCAGCACCCTGGAGCGCTCTACCCTGCTCGGCACGGCCCAGTACGACCAAGCCTACTTTGTGCAGCTCGATACCAACGGCGACGTGTACCTGCTGGGCCAAAGCCTAGGCCAATACCCGGTTACGGCGGGCCGGTACGCCAACGCCAACGGCCGGCAGTTTATCCATAAGCTGAACGCCGACCTTACCGCCACCACCTTCTCCACGGTGTTTGGCGCTGGCCGCCCCACCGTCGACATTTCCCCCACGGCGTTTCTGGTCGACCAATGCAACCGCATTTACGTGAGCGGCTGGGGCGGCAGCACCAACGCCGGCTACGGCAACGGCTACACCACCAACCTGCCCACCACGCCCAGCGCCGTGCAGCCCACCACCGACGGCAGCGATTTTTACCTGATGCAGCTGGCCGAGGGCGCCACGCACCTGGAGTACGCCACTTTCTTCGGCGGCTCCAGCACCGACCACGTCGATGGCGGCACCTCGCGCTTCGACCGGCGCGGCTTTGTGTACCACGCCGTGTGCGCCTGCGGCGGCACCAACACCACTTTCCCAATTCCTCCTGGCGCTGGCACCTACAGCACCCGCAACGGCTATTCCAACTGCAACAACGCCACGTTCAAGTTTGACTTCGAGCCTCAGCGCGCCGTGGTGGGCCCCGACCGCGAGGTGTGCATTACCACTGGCTTGGTGCCGCTAAACGGTACGCCGGCGGGCGGCACCTGGGCTGGGCCCGGCGTAAGCGGCTCGCCCAGCACCGGCTACACCTTCGACCCCGCCGTGGTGGGCGTAGGGCAAAGCGCCACGCTCACTTACACCGTGTACAACAACCTGTGCCAAAGCCAAACATCGCTGCGCTTTGCAGTAGTGCCGGCCCCTACGGTGCAGTTCAGCCCCTTGGCGCAAACCGAATTGTGCCCCGATTCGCCGAATTTGCAGCTCGCCGCTACGCCGGCCGGCGGTACCTTCTCAGGGCCGGGTGTTGTAGGCAGCAGCTTTTCGCCCGCGCAGGCGGGCCTTGGCACTCATACCCTCACTTACACCTATGCCCTAGGTGGCTGCACCGTAACGGCCACGCGGCAAGTAAGCGTGCTGGCTGCCACAGCCGGCCCCGACTTTACCATGTGCCTGCCGGCTGCTCCGGTGCGCCTAGGTGGCTTGCCGGCGGGCGGCGTCTGGAGCGGGCAGTACGTAACCGGCTCCGCAGCTACCGGCTATTTCTTCTCGCCGCCGTCCACACTGAACGCCAGCGTAAGGCTTACCTACACCATCACCACGGCCAGCGGCTGCACCAGCAGCAGCGCCCTGCAAGCCAATGTTTATGCCGCTGCGGTGGTAGCGGCGCCCAGCCAAACCAATTTCTGCGCCACCGATACCAACCCGCTTAGGCTACCCAGTGCCGCTTATTGGGCTGGGCGCGGCGTGCAAGGGCCCGGTTGGCAAGGCTTTACCTTCTCGCCGGCAGTGGCTGGCCCCGGGCAACACACCCTAACGTACGTAACCTGGAACGGCCCCTGCGAAACCCGTGGCACGGTTACCATGCTGGTGGGTGCTCCGCTGACTATTGCGCTACCGCCCGATACGCTCCTGTGCCCAGGCAGCACGCAGCCGTTTCGCCTGCGGGGGCAGCCGCAAGGCGGCACCTGGACGGGGTTGTCCGTAACCCCCGATGGGATTTTCACGCCCCCGGCTAGCTTCACGGGTACGGCTACGTTCACCTACACCGTCAACAATGGCGGCTGCATTAGCACGGCCACGCGCCGCGTGGGCGTGGCCGCCATGCCGTCTTTTGGCCCTAGGTGGCAAGCGGCCCTGTGCCCCGCCGACAGGCAGGCCCCACTACGGGTTCAGTTCCGTGATGTCGATGCCGGCGAGGTGCAGTGGGAATTTGGCGACGGCACCACCGCTACGGGGCTAAACCCTGAGCACGTGTACGAACAGCCCGGGCGTTACCAACCCAAGGTTGTTATGTACTACAACAACCGCCGGTGCCGCTCCGAGCTGCAGCTGGCCCCCATCGAGGTGCTCGAAACCAAGCCCGTTCCAAATATCATTACGCCCAACGCCGACGGCAAGAACGACGTGTTTGAGGTTTCGGCCGGCTGCCCGCCCAGCTTGCAGGTGTTTTCGCGCTGGGGTCAAAAAGTGTACAACGACGACGCTTACCGCAACAATTGGGGTGGTGGCAACCAACCCGCCGGCACGTATTATTACTTGCTGCGTTATGTGGGTGGCCGCACGGTAAAAGGCTGGCTCGAGGTGCAGCGTTGACGCAGCTCCTTGCGTTTGGCCTCCGGAAGTTGTATATTTGCCGTAGTTAATCGTAATCAGAGGAGGGGACGCGTAGTCCCCTCTTTCTTTTGCTACCTTTTCCATGAGCTTCGAACGTACCCGCATCCAACAAATGCTTGAGGCCAGCCTACCCGGCCCCGAGTACTTTGTGGTGGGCCTGACGGTAAGCGATACGGCTGTCCGTCCGAAAATCACGGCGACCATCGACGGCGACCAAGGCATCGGCATCGATGAGCTTGGCTCTATCACCCGTCGCCTAACCCGCCAAATCGACGAGGCGTACGGCGAAGACGCGGCGTACTCGCTGGAAGTAACCTCGCCCGGTGCCGATCAGCCCCTCGTGAGCCCGCGCCAGTATCCCCGCCACGCCGGCCGTATGCTCAGCCTGAAAATGGCCGACGGTACCGAAAAAACCGGCACCCTCGAAGAAGCCACCGCCGACGGCGTGGTGCTGAGCGAAGTGGTAAAAGAAAAGAACAAGAAAAAAACCTTGGAGCCCGCGCTCGTTCCGTTTTCGGACATCAGCGAGGCCAAAGTGGTTATCTCATTTAAGTAAACACCTGACTGGTTTATTGTTGCACCGATAGTTAGCATCTTGCCTAGGTAATAGGCGCTTGCTTTTCAACGGCAGCAGTTCAGCATTCAATCACCACCCATATGAACACGCTCAACCTCATCGAGTCGTTCTCGGAGTTTGCCAAGTTCAAGAACATCGACCGTCCTACCATGATGAGCATCCTCGAAGAGGTGTTCCGGACGATGATTCGCAAGAAGTACAACGACGACTCCAACTTCGACGTCATCATCAACCCCGATAACGGCGACTTGGAAATTTGGCGTAACCGCGAAATCGTGGACGACGAATCCGAGGACATCTGGGACCACGACAAGATTCCGCTGGCTGAAGCCCGCAAAATCGAGCCCGACTTTGAGGTAGGCGAAGAAGTATCGGAGCAGGTGAAACTAGAAGAGTTTGGCCGCCGCGCTGTGCTTATGGCCCGCCAAACGCTGATTCAGCGCATTAAGGACCTAGAGCGCGACAACCTGTACCAGAAGTACAAAGACATGGTCGGCGAAATCATTGCCGGCGAAGTGTACCAAGTGTGGGGCCGCGAAACGCTGGTGCTCGATCAGGAAGAAAACGAACTGAGCCTGCCCAAAACCGAGCAGATACCCAAGGACCGCTACCGCAAAGGCGACACCATCCGGGCCGTAGTGCACCGCGTGGATGTGCTCAACGGTGCCCCGAAGATCATTCTGTCGCGTGCTGCTCCGGCTTTCTTAGAGCGCCTGATGGAGCAGGAAGTGCCCGAAATCTTCGATGGACTGATCACCATCAAGAACATCGTGCGCGAGCCCGGCGAACGTGCCAAAGTAGCCGTTGAAAGCTACGACGACCGCATCGACCCGGTAGGCGCCTGCGTGGGCATGAAAGGCTCACGTATCCACGCTGTGGTGCGCGAACTCGAGAACGAGAACATCGACATCATCAACTACACCGACAACCTCGAGCTGTACATCCAGCGCGCGTTGTCGCCGGCCAAAATCTCATCGATGAAAATCAATGAACAAACTGGCCGTGTTTCGGTGTTCTTGAAACCCGACCAAGTGTCGCTGGCCATTGGCCGCGGTGGTGCCAACATTAAACTGGCTTCCCGCCTCGTGGGCATGGAAATCGACGTGTTCCGCGAAGCCGATTCTTACGAAGAGGATATTGCGCTAGAGGAATTCAGCGACGAAATCGACCAGTGGATTATCGATGAGTTGAAGAAAATCGGCCTCGACACGGGTCGTGCCGTATTGGCGGTGAACAAAGCCGATATCGTACGCCGTACCGAACTGGAGGAGGAGAACGTAGAAGACGTTTTCCGCGTCATCCAGGCCGAATTCGACGGCGAGGACGAAGCTGCGGAGCCTGCTGAAGGCGAAGCCGCGGAACCCAACGCGTAACCAGCGGACCGGCCTCCAACGTAGGCGACCGACACCCGCTTCGGATATCATCGGCGGAAGGCCTGTCCGTACTGGCAGGTTTTCCGCCGTTTGGCAATAATTAAATCGTACTTTTGCAACAAACTACGAGTATCGCACGCGACCAAAGAATGGCGGAAGCAGCAAGCAAACGACTGAAACAAGCGGCCACGGACCTGAACGTCGGGACCCACACAATTGTGGATTTTCTCGCGACGAAGGGAATTTCTGTTGAAAATAAACCCACCACCAAGCTGTCGGCCGATCAGGTTGCACTGCTGAACAAAGAGTTTGCGTCGTCGGCTCAGGATAAAGCCGAGGCGACCAAACGAAGCCAGTCGCTGCGTCATACCGAGCTTGAGCAAGCTTCCCAAGCCAAAGTGGTGGCCACTCCCAAGCCAGCCGAACCGGCTGCGCCGGCTCCGCAACCGGCACCTGCTCCGACGGCAGAAGCTAAGCCCGCAGCCTCGGCTCCGCAGCCGGCGCCCGCGCCAAGTGCCGACAACGGCCGCCCCGTACCCGGCTTGAAGGTGCTAGGTAAAATAGAGCTCGACGCTAAAGGTCGGCCCGTTCCGCCAAAGCCCGCGCAGCCGGCTCCGGCCCCGGCTGCTCCGGCCCCGGCTGCTGCAGCTCCGGCTCAGCCCGCGCCCTCCGCGCCTGCGCCGGCACCGGCTCCTAAGCCTGCTCCGGCCCCGCAGCCGGCGCCTGTAGCGCAGCAACCTGCAGCGCCCAAACCTGCTCCGGCACCTGCTCCGGTTGCAGCGCCGGCACCTGTAGCTGCGCCGCAAGCCGCGAAGCCGGCTCCTGCTCCGGCCCCGGCTGCTGCAGCTCCGGCTCAGCCGGCTGTGGCAGCAACAGCCCCGGCGCCTGCTCCGACTCCGGCTCCTGAGCCTCAGCTCGCCGCCCCAGCGCCGGCCGCTGCGGCACCCGCCTCGGCCGAGCAAACTACTGAGCAAGGCACTATCATTGCGCGTGCCGATCAGCTGAAAGGCCTGACGGTACTTGGCAAGATTGAGCTTCCCACCGATGCTTCGCGTCGCGGAGGAGGAAATCGTGGCGCCCGCCCGGTTGCTTCTTCGGATGTGCGCAAAGCAGGCATCGGCGATAAGAAAAAGCGCCAGCGTATTACTACGCCTGGTGGCCAGCAGCAAGGCCCCGGCCAAGGTGGCAACCAGCAGCAAGGCGGCAACCGCGCCCCCGGCACCGGCAACGACCGCCCGACGCGTCCGGCCAACCAAGGCAACCGCCCGGGTGGGCACGGCGGCCGCGACAACCGCGGTGGCAACCCCAATCGTCCGGCTCCGGCTGTTTCGCCCGAACAGAGCGACAAGCAGATTCAGGACCAGATCAAGGCTACGCTGGCTCGTTTGAGCGGTGGCCGTGGCGGCAACCAGCAAAACCGCGCTAAATACCGCCGCGATAAGCGTGCTGGTATTGCCGAAGCACAAGAGTTGGCCCGCCAGCAAAGCGAACTGGCCTCGAAAACGTTGAAGCTGACCGAATTTATTTCGGCCAACGACCTGGCCTCGCTGATGAACGCCTCGGTGAACGACGTTATCAAGGTGTGCTTGAACATGGGCATGTTCGTGTCCATCAACCAGCGCCTCGACGCCGAAGCCATTACGGTTATTGCCGATGAATTCGGCTACGATGTTGAGTTCCTGTCGGCTGAAGACGAGCAGGATGTTGCCATCGTTGACGAAGACGATCCGGACGCCCTGCAAGATCGTGCTCCGATTGTGACCATCATGGGCCACGTCGACCACGGTAAGACCTCGTTGCTTGACTACATCCGTAGCGCGCAGGTGGCAAAAGGCGAAGCCGGCGGTATTACGCAGCACATCGGTGCTTACGAAGTAACCACCGACTCGGGCCGCAAAATCACCTTCCTTGATACTCCTGGTCACGAAGCATTTACCGCTATGCGTGCCCGTGGTGCCAAGGTAACTGACATTGCCATCATCGTGGTGGCTGCCGACGACTCGGTGATGCCGCAGACGAAGGAAGCCATCAACCACGCACAAGCAGCCGGTGTACCGATTGTAATTGCGCTGAACAAGATTGATAAGCCGGGTGCAAACCCCGACAAAGTCCGCGAGGAACTGTCGGCCATCAACATCCTGGTTGAAGAATGGGGCGGTAAGTACCAGTCGCAGGAGGTGTCGGCCAAAACCGGTGCCGGCATCAGCGACCTGCTTGAGAAAGTTCTGCTAGAAGCCGAATTGCTCGAACTGAAAGCCAACCCCGATCGTCGGGCTGTGGGCTCGGTTATCGAAGCCTCGCTCGACAAAGGCCGTGGCTACGTAACCACCATTCTGGTTCAGACGGGTACGCTCAACGTAGGCGACATCGTGCTGGCAGGCCCGCACTACGGCCGCGTAAAGGCCATGACGGACCACCGCGGCAAGAAAATGAAATCGGCTGGTCCTTCGACCCCGGTTCAGCTCCTGGGTCTGCAGGGTGCACCGCAAGCCGGCGACAAGGTTGTGGCTATGGAAACGGAGCGCGAAGCCCGCGAAATTGCTACCCAACGCCTGCAGTTGCAGCGCGAGCAGTCGATGCGCACGAAAAAGCACATCACGCTCGACGAGATTGGCCGCCGCTTGGCAATCGGTTCGTTCAAAGAGCTTAACATTATTGTTAAGGGCGACGTGGACGGCTCGGTGGAAGCACTGTCGGACTCGCTGCTGAAGCTCTCGACCGGCGAAGTAGCCGTAAACATCCTCTCGAAGGGTGTGGGCGCCATCTCCGAATCGGACGTGTTGCTGGCCTCGGCTTCCGACGCCATCATCATCGGTTTCCAGGTGCGCCCGTCGCTGGGTGCGCGCAAGCTGGCCGAGCAGGAGCAAATCGACATCCGCCTCTACTCGATTATCTACAACGCCATCAACGAGGTGAAGGATGCCATGGAAGGCATGCTGGCCCCGACGGTGCAGGAGGTAACGGTAGCCACGGTGGAAGTTCGCCAGGTGTTCAACATCACGAAGGTGGGTACGATTGCCGGCTGTATGGTTACGGACGGTACCATTGCACGCAACACCAAAGTGCGCGTGGTACGCGACGGTATCGTGCAGCACACCGGAGCTATCCTGGCCCTCAAGCGCTTCAAGGACGACGCCTCGGAAGTGCGCCAAGGCTACGAATGCGGTATCTCGATCAAAAATTACGATGACTTGCGCGAAGGCGACATCATCGAAGGCTTCGAGGAAAAAGAAGTTAAGCGTACGCTGTAAGCCAGCCGCTTAGCACCATACCTAAAACCCCAGCCCGCAACGGCTGGGGTTTTTTGTTGTGGCTCAGGCAACGCCTTTGGGCTTTTGCGCCTCTATGTGGCCGGTGTGTTGTATCTTATGTCTGCGCCACCGACACTTGCTAGCAAATGAAATACCTGTTACTCGGCGTATACCTGTGCTTGTTGACAACTTTGGGGGCGGCTGCACCTAGGCCCGATGCAGTAGTTGTGAAGGACACCGCGCGCGTGTACCAACTACGCAACCAGGGCTCGGTGCTAGCCACCAATCAACCTTTGGCCTTTGCGCAAGTACGTTCGGCCAGCTGGCGCGAGCGTTTTGTGCCGGTGACACAAGCCGGAGCTCCGGTTTCTGCAGCGGCGGAGGTATGGCTGCGCTATACCTTAATATCAGCAGGGCACCCGGCCACGCACTGGGTGTTGAGCACCAATACCGAATACATGGATGGGTTGGACGTGTACGTGGTGCAAGCCAGCGGACAGGTGCAGCACCGGCGCATGAGCAATGCGCTACCGCATCAGCAAACCCATACGCTGCGCACGCGCCACTTCAATCTAGGACTGAGTTTGCCGCCTGGGCAAAGCGTTACGGTGTACCTGAAAGTGCCGTCCGGGCAGGTGGTGTACCCTGCCGTGGCGGAGCAAGCGCACCTGCTGCAGCAGTACCGCGAGGCCGATTGGGCCATGGGGCCTTACTTCGGCATACTACTGGCGCTGCTGGCTTACAACCTGTTGCTGTATTTCTCGGTTCGGGACAAAAGCTATTTGTTGTACGTGCTGTACGTGGGCTTCTTTGCCGTCCTGCAGTTCGACATGACAGGTTACTGGCGGCAAGTGTGGCCCAACGATTGGTCGGGTTTTGCCTTGGAGATGCGCCAGAACGTGGTACTGGCCTGCACTATTTTCTTTGGCACGCTCACGGCCCGGGCTTTTCTGGACTCATGGCGTTTGTTGCCACGCTTCGATTGGGCTTTGAAAGCTACGTTGCTGGTGGCCTGGCTGCCTTTGCTGGGCGCTTTTTTCAGCAACCCCGATCAGGCTATTTGGTGGCAAGCGCTTCCTGCCCTCTGGACGTGCGTGGTGCTATTGGTGGCCGGGGTGCTGGTATTGCGCACCGGCTACCGCCCGGCCAGGTATTACATGGCCGGCTGGACGCTCCTGCTCGTGGCGGTAGCCAACTTTTACCTAGGGCTGTTGGGCATTACCCCACGTTCCGGTTTTTGGGCCGCGCACGGTGTGCACGTAGCCTCGGCCCTGGAGATGCTGCTACTTTCGTTTGGCTTTGCCGACCGCATCAACTTGGCGAAGCGTGACAAAGAGCTAGCGCAAGAAGCGGCCATGCAAGCGCTGCAAGAAAAGGAAGCAGCGCAAAGCCAGGCGCTGGTGGCCTTGCGCGAAACCCAACGCGCCCAGGAAGTTGCGTTGGTCGTATCGCGCGAGAATGAGGAGTTGCAGGAACGCGCCAACCACGAGCTGGCCGAACGCGCCGCCGAATTGCAACGCGCCTACCACGAGCTGCACGAAAGCATCCGGACCTCGCACCACCTGCAAGAGCTTGACGAACTCAAAACCAAGCTCTTTACCAATATTTCGCACGAGCTGCGCACGCCGCTTACCCTGATTATTAGTCCGCTGGAGCAACTGCTGAGCGAGGCGAGGCATACCACGGACGCACCCACCCCACCCGAGTACGCGCTGATGCTGCGCAACGCCCGCCGCTTGTTGCAGCTGATCAACCAGCTGCTCGACGTTGCCCGCCTGGAGGCTGGCCAGATGCACCTGGCCGCGGCGCCCACCGATATGGTGCGCACCGTGCGTACGGGCGTTTCGTCCTTTGAGTCGTTGGCGGTGAGCTGTGGCGTGGGGCTGCGCTTCGAAACGAAGTTGGAAAACCTGGAGGTGTACCTCGACGCCGATCAGTTCGATAAAATTCTGTACAACCTGTTGGGCAACGCGCTCAAGTTTACGCCCGCCGGCGGCGAGGTAGTGGTAAGCCTGGGTCAGCAAGCCGGGCAGGCGGTGCTGCGCGTGCAGGACACGGGCGTAGGCATACCCGCCGAGCACGTGCCGCTCATCTTCGATCGTTTTCACCAAGTCGACGACACCCACACGCGCCGGCACGGGGGCTCAGGCATCGGGTTGGCGTTGGTAAAAGAGTTGGTAGCGCTCCATCGGGGCAACATTCGGGTACTGAGCGCCCTAGGTGAGGGCAGCACGTTTGTGGTAGAGTTGCCGCTGGGCAACGCACATCTGCAAGCCCACGAGCTGTGCCCCGCCGCACCTATGAGTTCGGCCGTGGCCGTACCGCTACCCGACTTTATCGATCAACCCGACACGGCGTTGCCCGTTGCGCCTGCCGATGCGCGCCCCCTGGTGCTGGTGGTGGAAGACAACCCCGAGGTGCGCGACTACATCCGCACGTGCCTGGCTACCGAGTTTAGGGTGCGCACCGCCAACGACGGCGCACAAGGGTTGGCGTTGCTGAAAGACCTGGAGCCCGACCTGATTGTGTCGGATTTGATGATGCCGCAGCTCGACGGGCTTGAGCTGTGCCGCCGCCTGCGCGCCGACGAACAAACAGCGCACATTCCGCTGGTATTGCTTACGGCCCGCGCCGGCGACGAAACGCGCCTAACCAGCTTTGGCCTAGGTGCCGACGAGTACCTCACGAAACCGTTTCAGCCGGCCGAGCTGCGGGCGCGCATTCATAACCTGGTGCAGCAACGCCGCTTGCTGCGGCAGCGCTTTGGCCGCGCGGTTACGTTGCAGCCTCGCGACATTGCCATCACCTCGGCCGACGAAGCTTTTCTCAACCGCGCCATGGCCGTGGTGGAGCAGCACATGGCCAACACCGAATTCAGCGTGGAGCAGTTTGCCGACGAAATGGCCCTAAGCCGTGTGCAGCTGCACCGTAAGCTGAAAGCCCTAACCGATCAGTCAACCTCGGAATTTGTGCGCACCGTTCGGCTGCGGCGAGCGGCTGCGCTGCTGCAAGCCCACGCCGGCAACGTAGCCGAAGTAGCCGAAGCCGTAGGCTTCTCCAACTTATCTTACTTCAGCAAATGCTTCCGCGAGCTGCACCAACAGTCGCCCTCGGAGTACGCCACACAGGCAATTGCCGCCAGCTAAAGCGCTGGTATCAGAGCTTTAAAGCGTAGTTAATCAGCAAAATATACTTTTACAAGCAATTGATTTACAGGTAAATAACACCCATGAAACATATGCAACAGCATTTGAAACATGGGTATTAGCGCTTCTGGCGTTGGCGCCTACACCTTTGTGATGTCGTAAGCAAAGGAGGCCCGCTCACCACGCACAATGACTTCTTTGCTTGCAACACCGGCTGCCCACCTAGGCGCCGGCCCAGTTACACCTATCACTTTTTTCTCACCGTTATGCTTGCTCTGGAGAGGTTGTTGGCTGCTGATGTAGTGTTGCGCTTAAGTAGCCGCTTAGGAAGTTGGTTGGGCGATTTCGACGAAGTAGGAATGGCTCCTTGGAGCTCGCACGAACAACGCGGCAATGCCGAACAACTCGACCGGAAGATGGCCATTATGTGCTACCTCTCGGTGTTCGGTTGGCTGGTAGCGTACCGCGCGTCGCGCCTCGAGCGCGGCCCCCTGGCTACCTTTCACCTGCGCCAAATGACGCTGCTTTTGCTGCTGAGCCTGGGCATACTGGTGGCCCAAATTGCGTTGCTGCCGTTTTTCGGCTGGAGCAGCTTGGTGGTGGCCGGCGGCGGCCTTGCCCTTACATTGCTCATGCGCATGCTCGGCGTAATGGCCGCCCTCAGCGGGTTGCAGGAGCCGTTGCCGCTGGTTGGCCGCTGGGCTTACCGCCTGCTTCCGGGTTTTTAAGCTGCCGCACCTAGGCCACCCCATCACATAAACGGGGCGCCTGGCACCGGCTTTCAATTCGCTTCCCTCCTTCCGTTTTCTGCGCGTGCCCCGCACCTAGGCCCATTGGCCCGGGTGCGGGGCACGCTCGTTTGTCGCGGTTGTGGCGAAGCAAACGAGCCGCAGCCGGTGTGCTCACATCATTATGCTATTGCCGCTGGGCGGGGGCACAGGGTAGCTTTGTCGCAGACGGTTGGCCGCAATGGCAGCCGCTCCCTTAGCCCGATTCCAACACCGTTCTAACCCAAAAGCCCTATGAAAACGCTTGGCATTTCTACCCTCATTGCCGTTTCGGCGCTGGCCACTAACCCAGCCGTTGGCCAAACGCGCCCCGCCACCAAACCAACCGCTGCCAGCACCAGCAAAACCGTTGCAGCCAAGCCGGCTGCTGCCAAGCCATCCCCGGCGGCGGCCAAACCGGCCGTTGTAGCTCCGGCTGCCGAGCCGGCTGCGCAAGCAACACCCGAAACCACCGCCAAAGCCGCCGCACCCGCCAAAACGCAGGCAACCGGTGCGCACACGTTTGGCAAGGGCAGCATGGCTGCCAACTTAGGCATAGGCTTTGGCTTAGGCTACGGCTACTCCTTGTTCTCGGGTATCCGCTCGACCCCGGCCCTGAGCCTGTCGGTGGAGCGCGGCATTATCGACAACCTAGGGCCGGGCGTCATCGGTGTGGGCGGCATGATTGGCTACAAGGCCTATTCCTGGAAATCGGGCGACTACAAAGGTTCCTGGAAAAACTTCCTGGTATCGGCTCGCGGCGCTTACCACTACAACGTGTTCGACATTCCGAAGCTCGACACCTACGCCGGCATCAGCCTGGGCGTGCGCGTTGAGTCGTATTCCGATAACTACCTCGACCGCGAGTACACCCGCGAGTACGGCGGCAGCTACGTTACTTCGGGCTTTTTCTTGGGTGGCCGCTACATGTTCACCGATAACCTCGGGGCATTTGGCGAGGCCGGCTACGACATGTCGTACCTGAAGCTTGGACTGACGGCCCGGTTCTAACCCGGCGCGGGCTCCTTCTTCCACCCCCAACCCTCCACCCATGAACGTCCTGCGCCCCCTTGCCGGCATTGCCGCATTGCTCGCGCTCATGGGTTGCGGCCAAGTGCATCGGCCGGAAGCTCCGGCCGATGCCAGCCTCAACGCCGCGCAGCAACCGGCGCAGCAATTGGTGGAGGCCGAGCGGCGCTACCAACTGCGCGCAATGCGCGGCGATACGCTCTCGTTGCATCACCAAGAGCTACAACGGTTTCTGCCACCAGTAGTAGCCGGTTTTGTGCACGAAGGCAAGCCGCAAGGCGAATCGGTAGACCTGGGCAGTGTGCGTTATTCCACCTGCGAGCAACGATACCGCAAGGGCAACCAGCAGTTGAAGGTGCAACTCGTCGATTACAACGGCGCCAACGCGCTGTACGTCGGCGCCACCGCGCTTATGGACCTAGGCTCGCAAGAGAGCGACGAGCAGTTGATGCAAAGTTGCGACCTGGGCTTGCCCGACGTGCGCGGCTACGCTACCCTGCAAAAGAAAGAGCACCGGGCCACGGTGGCCCTAGGTGTCGGCGACCGGTTTTTCGTGTCGGTCGAGTCGACGCAGCAACACGATACCCGGCTGGTAAAGGAGGTAGCGCGCCAACTCAACCTTGCCCGCTTGGCCGGGCTTTAGGCATCGACTTCGGGCGGCGGCAAAGCGCGGCTGCCCGGGGCCAGCCGATTTAACCCAACTCATCCCGCAGTTACCCCGTCATGAAAACGTTGTTGTTTATTCTGAGCGCACTGCTGCTGCATCCGGCGGTGTCGCAGGCCCAATACGGCATTTTGGAGCGGGCCGTGCAGCGCGCCGCCGAACGCAAGATCGAAGCCGCTGTGGAGCGCAAAATCACCGAGCGCACCGGCGACTACTACACGCAGTTGCTCGAAAACGGCCGCATCGTATCGCACACCATCCAGTTCGAAGAGGGCTCGGCTACGCTGCTGCCCGATTCGCAACCCTTCGTGAAAGGCCTAGCTGACATGCTGCGCCGCGACGCCACCGTGCGCGTGCGAATTGAGGCCCACACGCTGCTCGCGGGCGAGGCCGCCGCCAATCAAAAACTCTCGCAACGCCGCGCCGATGCCGTGCGAGCCGCTTTGGTGGCCCTAGGTATCGATGGCTCGCGCCTCGCGGCCAAGGGCCTGGGGGCCTCACAGCCGCTCTACTCCGAACCCGACGACGAGTACGCCCCGCTCAACCAGCGCGTGGAGCTCGTTAAGTTGTAAGTCGTGGCCTTATGCACAGCGTGGTGCTGCGCCGCTGCGCGGGCTTGCTGCTGGCTGCCCTGCTCGGCTGTACGCTAAGTATTATCTAGGGCCGGTGTTGCCTGCCGGCCGATTCGTCCGTCTCTCAACCCAAGTTTACTAGTTGCGCTTACGCAACACCCAGCAATTCTTCTGCGACTCAGAGGCGAACGGTGGCTCTGAACGATACGAAGAAGCAAAAAGCCCCGGAGCGTTGCGCCGGGGCTTTTTCATGGGTAAATAGTAGCGGCCTACTTGAAGAACAAGAAGCCCTTTTTCGGATGCTTGTGCTTGAGCGGCTTGCCTTTGGGGTCAATGCCGGGCGCCGGGCGGGTTTGACCGCGCTTCTGCGGGCGCACGCCCACGCGCTTGTCCTTGAATTTGCGCACCGTAAAGCCACCCGATGCTCGGTCGTACTGCCGCGCCGACGACGAACCGCGCGTAAGGCTGCTGTTGCCCACGCCCGAGCGGGCCTCCAGTACCTCAATTTGCTGGTCGCGCTTTACCTCGTCGGCGTTCATGCTCATGCGTTGCTGCATGCGCGCAATATCCTGGTTTGAGGCCTTGCGCTTCTTGGGTGCCTCGCGGCGAGGTCCGCTGCCCGTAAAAGGCGTAGCCGTTTGGGCCTGCGCGGCAACGGTGGTCAGCAAAGCAGCGGCCAGCAGGGCCGCGGCGGCAAGGTTCTTTTTCATGTCGGCAGAAACGAAAGAATGGCGGCTACGCGGGGGCAACGGGCACCCAAGCAAGTTAGTTCAAACAACCCGGCACCGGCACGGGCGAGCCGCACAAACGCTGGCCCGCACACAACCGTTGCAAGTAACGCAGTTCTGGCAAAAACAATGCCTCTCTAAGGTAGCAAAGCAACGCAGCCGGCGCCGGGCCTGCCCGTGGGCAGGTGTTCCGGCACCGGCTGCGTTGGGGCACCTAGGGTTTTGGCCGCTAGGCGCGGGCCCGCAAGGCGTCGCGAATCTCGGCTAGCAACAGGGCCTCTTTGGTGGGCGCAGGCTCCGAAACCACGGCTACTGGAGCCGGTTTTTTAAAGCGGTTGGCCAGCTTCACCACCCAGAAAATGACAAAGGCAATAACCAGGAAGTAAATCAGGGCATTGATGAAATTGCCGTAGTTGAGCGTCGCGGCTTTGGCGGCCTGGGCGGCCTCCAGCGTATCGTACTGGTTGCCGTCGAGCGACACAAACATCTGCTTGAAATCGATACCGCGCGTAAACAAGCTCAGCACCGGCATAATGATGTCGTCGGTCAGCGACGTTACGATTTTGCCAAACGAGGCGCCGATGATGACACCGACGGCCAGATCGAGTACGTTGCCTTTGGAAATAAACTCTTTGAATTCGGAAACGAAGCCCATAGTAAGGTGGAGAAGAAGGGTTTGAAGGATTGCCGTTGGGGTTAAGTATAGGAGAAATTATAATTATCTCCTTTCTGCGCTTTGCCGGATCAGTATGGGCGCGGTGGCCAGTACAAAGGTGCGCGGCGCCGTGTGGCGGCGCAGTGGCACCTCGTCGGAGGCTGCATTTCGCTGGCCGAACCACGCTTGCTGCTTTCCCGATGCCGCAAAGCCGAGGTGCGCAATGTCTCTATCTTTGCCGGCACGCTTCGCAAACCACCTTGTTTTCATCATGCTACCAGAACTCGAAAACCTCGCGCTCGACCGCACCGACGACGGCATTCTAACCATTACCCTCAACCGCCCCAGCAAGCTCAACGCCCTGAACGCGGCCACCATCGAGGAAATTGGCCAAGCCATGCAGTTTGCTCTCGACGAGCCTTCGGTGCGCGGCGTAATCCTAACCGGCGCCGGCGAGAAGGCGTTTGTGGCCGGTGCCGACATTGCCGAGCTTGCGGCCCTGAGCGAGCCGCTGGCCCGCCGCACGGCCGAGCGTGGCCAAGAGGTGTTTTGCTCCATCGAGGAAAGCAACAAACCGGTAATTGCCGCCGTCAACGGCTTTGCCCTAGGTGGCGGCTGCGAGCTGGCCATGGCCTGCCACATCCGGGTCGCTTCCGACAATGCCCGCTTCGGCCAGCCCGAAGTAAACCTAGGGCTGATTCCGGGCTACGGCGGCACGCAACGCCTAACCCAACTGGTGGGCAAAGCCAAAGCCCTGGAGCTGATGATGACCGCCGACTTGGTGAAAGCCGATGAGGCCCTGCGCCTGGGCTTGGTAAACCACGTGGTGCCGCAGGCCGAGCTGCTGGGCTTCTGCCGCCAGTTGCTCGGGCGCGTTCTTACCAAAGCCCCGTTGGCCGTGGGTCAGGTAATCGACTGTGTAAATGCTTACTTCGAGCCCGAGCGCCACGGGTACCAAACCGAGGTAAATGCCTTTGCCCGCTGCTTCGCCTCCGAGGATTTTAAAGAAGGCACGCAGGCATTCCTCGAAAAGCGCCCGGCCGTGTTCCGCGGCGAGTAATTCAATTGAAAATGAATAATTAAAAATTGAAAATGAGGAAAGGCAGGCATCCAGACCAGGCCAAGCGGTTTGCCGGGCGCTCTGCTAACTCCTCATTTTTAATTGTCAATTTTTAATTCCTCCCGTGAGCGGACTCGCAAAACGGCTGGCCGGCCAAACTGCCATCTACGGCGTGAGTAGCATCGTGGGGCGGGTGCTCAACTTTTTGCTGACGCCGCTTTACACCGGGCGGTTCGCGCCCGCGGCGTTCGGCATTATTACCGGGCTGTTCGCTTACATGTCGTTTCTGAACGTGGTGTTCACTTACGGCATGGAAACCACCTACCTGCGGTTTGCCAACCGCCCGGGCACCAACCGCCGCGACCTGTACAACCGCGTGCTCACGCTGCTCTTGTTAAGCAGCTTTGGGCTAACGGCCCTGCTGATAGCTTTGGCCCCCACGTTGATGCGTTTGCTTGGCATTCCGCCGGGCAGCGAACGGTACGCCGTGTGGCTGACCTTGATTTTGGGGCTCGATGCCGTGGCGGCCATTCCGTTTGCGCGGCTGCGCTTGGAAAACAAGGCCGTAAAGTTTGCCTCCATCCGGATGGCCAACATCGTGCTCAACGTGGGGCTAAACCTGTTCTTTCTGGTTCTTTGCCCCGATGTGCTGGCCGGTAAATACCTATCGGGCCTGGCGCCGCTGCTGCGCCCTCTCTACAACCCCAGCATTGGCGTGGGCTACGTGTTTCTGTCGAATTTGGCAGCCAGTGCCTTTACGCTGCTGCTGCTGGGCCGCGAGCTGCTCGATTTCCGGCCGCGCTTGCAGGTTACGTACCTAGGGCCGCTGTGGCGCTACGCTTACCCGATTATGCTGATGGGCTTGGCGGGCATGGTTAACGAAACGCTCGACCGCGTTCTGTTGGCGCGCTGGTTGCCCGAGGGTTTCTACCCAGGGCGCAGCAGCCTAGCAGCGGTGGGCATTTACGGAGCTTGCTACAAGCTTGCCATTCTGATGAGCTTGGTCATTCAGGCTTTTAAGTACGCCGCCGAGCCGTTTTTCTTTGCCCAAAGCGAAGACAAAAACTCGCCCCGCACCTTTGCGCTGGTGTTGAAATGGTTTACCATCAGCTGCACCATTCTGTTCGTGGCGGTAAGCGTCAATATCGATCTGATTGCCCCGCGGTTTCTGACCAGCCCCGAGTACCTAGAGGGCCTGCCGGTGGTGCCGGTGCTGCTGCTGGCCAACCTGTTCCTGGGCGTGTACTACAACCTGTCGGTGTGGTTTAAACTCACCGACAAAACCTACTTCGGCACGTACATCAGTTTCGGTGGCGCGGCCCTAACCATCGCGCTAAACTTTGCACTTATCCCGGTACTGGGCTACATGGGCTCGGCCATTGCCACTCTGGTGTGCTACGTCACCATGGCCGTGGTTTGCTGGTTGCTAGGCGAGCGACACTTTCCGGTTCCTTACCCAATGAGCCGGCTCCTGCTGTGGCTGCTGGCAGCCGTGGCCGTGGTGGCAGGCAGCTGGGCCTTGCCGCCTTTGGGCTCCTGGATAGCCCATATGGTGCACCTTCTGATTACGCTGGCCTTCGTGGCGGCAGTGTGGCTGGTGGAGCGGCCCGAGCGGGCATTCCGCCGCACCCAGGCCAAAGCGGCCTAAGCCCAACTTTTACTTCTTTATCTTCTTCGCATGCAAGTTGCCGTTATCAACCGTTCGCATCACCCGCTGCCAGCCTACCAAACCGAGCACGCGGCCGGGCTGGATGTGCGTGCCAACCTTACCGAGCCGGTTACCCTAGGTCCGCTGCAACGGGCACTTATCCCCACGGGTCTTTTCCTCGAAATCCCGGCTGGCTACGAGGCGCAGGTGCGCCCCCGCAGCGGCTTGGCCTACAAGCACGGCATTGGCCTCGTCAACAGCCCAGGGACTATTGATGCCGATTACCGCGGCGAAGTGAAAGTGTTGTTGGTGAATCTGTCGAACGAAGAGTTCGTGGTAAACGACGGCGAACGGGTTGCCCAACTGGTATTTGCACGCTACGAAGCCATCGAGTGGCAAGAGGTAGCCGAGCTTAGCCAAACCGTGCGTGGCGCGGGTGGCTACGGCAGCACGGGTACGAAATAGCCTTGATGTTTCGTTAAGTAGAATGCAGAAAATATTCGCCCAACGCTAGATATTACTTTGCCAAGAGCGAATTTTACACAGCGTTTCGTAGCAACTTACGTACACGCCCTCTGAACTAAATTTTTCACAACGCACCCCTTATGAAAATCATCGTCCCGATGGCCGGCATGGGCAAGCGCATGCGCCCGCACACGCTTACCGTTCCTAAGCCGTTGATTCCTATTGCTGGTAAGCCTATCGTTCAGCGCCTCGTCGAGGACATTGCCAAAGTTGTAGGCCAGCAGGTTACGGAGGTTGCGTTTATCGTAGGCCGTTTCGGCGAAGAAGTTGAAAAGAGCCTGGTGAAAATCGCCGAATCGGTGGGCGCCAAAGGCACTATTCATTACCAAGACGAGCCCCTAGGTACGGCCCACGCCATTTTGTGCGCCCAATCGGCCCTCACCGGCCCCGTGGTAGTGGCTTTTGCCGACACCCTGTTCAAAGCCGATTTTACCCTAGATACCTCGGCCGACGGCACCATTTGGGTGCAGCGCGTGGAGGATCCGCGCCCGTTTGGTGTGGTAAAACTCAACGAGCAAAGCCAGATTACCGAACTGATTGAGAAGCCGCAGGAGTTCGTATCCGATTTGGCCATCATCGGCATATACTACTTCCGCGACGGGGAGTACCTGAAGCGCGAACTGCAGTACCTGCTTGATAACGACATCATGGACAAGGGCGAGTACCAGCTCACCAATGCCCTCGAAAACATGAAAAACCAAGGCGCGGTGTTTATTCCGGGCCGCGTTACGGAGTGGCTCGATTGCGGCAACAAGGATGCGACCGTGTACACCAACCAACGCTACCTCGAGTATCTGCAGGAAGCCGGCGAAGACACCGTTGCTAAATCCGCCAAGCTCACCAATACCGTACTCATCCCGCCGGTGTACATTGGCGAGAACGTGGTGCTCGAGCACAGCATCATCGGCCCGCACGTATCGGTAGGCGATGGTTCGACGGTGCGCCACTCGGTGGTCGTTAACAGCATCGTGCAGAAGTCGGCGGCCGTGCAAAACGCCAACATCACCAACTCCATGATTGGCAGCTTTGCCACGCTCACCGGTACCCCCGCCGACCTAAGCGTGGGTGATTACAACGCCTTGAAACTGTAGAGACAGCCGGGTGGTTTCGGGGTAAATGCCGTATCTTTTCCTAGGGCCGGCCTGGCCCGAAACCACCCGTTTCTACGTTTTCCGTTGCTGCCGCTTTTTGCCATGATCCGCTCCGCTTCCCTTCTGCTTCTTGTGTTAGGCCTGCTTGCGGCCGAGCCCGGCTATGCCCAGCAGAAGCGCGCTACGGACAAGGCGGGTACCGAAAAGCCGCGCAAGCTTACGCGCCGCGAAAAAAAGGAAATGCAGCGCCAGGCGGCGCTCGAAGCGGCCAAAGCCCAGCAGCAAAGCCAACTTACCGAGAAAGACCGCGAAATGAGCGCGGCCTACTTCGTGGACGGCGTAAAGTACATGCTGCTGGAGGATTACCCCAAGGCTCAGGAGCGGCTGCTGAAGGCTTACCAGATTGACCCCAACAACGCAGCCATTAACTACAAGATTGCCGAGAACAACCTGCTCATCGGCAACCTGAAAGATGCGGCCAACTTTGCACAGGCCGCCCTGCGCCTCGATGCGAAGAACCCGTACTACTACCTGATTTTGGCGCAGATTTACGCCACCCAAAAGCAGTACGACCAAGCCGCGCAGGTATACACGCGCCTGATTCAGGACGTGCCCGAGTCGAAGTCCTATCTGTTCAACCTAGCCGATTTGTACCTGGCCCAAGGCAAACTCAACGAAGCCTTGAGCACCTTCGATCAGGCCGAAAAGGAATTTGGTACGCTCGACGAGGTGTCGTTTAAAAAGCAGCAGATTTACCTCAAGCAAAATAACCTCGACAAGGCGCTGAAAGAAGGCGAAGCCCTAATATCGGCTAACCCCGAGGACATCCGCTACGTGCTGGCGCAAGCCGAAATGTACGCGGCTAACAACCGCCTGCCCGATGCTATTCGGGTAGCCAACCAAGCCCTGCGCAAAGACCCCGAGAATCCGCAGGCTCACATGATTTTGGCCGATGCCTACCGGCAGCAAGGCAACCAGGCCGAGTCGGAAAAGCAAATCAAACAGGCCTTCCAGAGCCCGGCCCTAGGTATCGACCAGAAGGTGCGCATCCTCGTCGACTACCTGAAGCAGCTGCCCAACCCAGCCGTGCAGCAAACCGCCCTCGAGCTGGCCGACATAACTACGCGCGTGCACCCCAAAGAGGCCAAAGCGTACTCGGTAGCCGGCGATGTGCAGCTGTTGTCGGAGAAAAAAGCCTTGGCGCGCGATAATTATCTCCGCGCCCTGCGCCTCGACAACTCGCACTTCAAAATCTGGCAACAGGTGGTGCTGATTGATGCCGAGCTGACGCAAACCGACTCGTTGCTGCGGCACACCAACCAAGCGCTGGAGCTGTTCCCGAACCAAGCAGTGTTTTGGTTTTATAACGGCGTGGGGCACATGTTTGCCAAGCAGCCGCAAAAGGCGGTGAAAGCGCTGGAGCAAGGCAAAAAGCTCACGACCGACAACCCCGAGCTGGCCGCGCAGTTCGACACGCAGTTGGGCGACGCGTACCACGAGCTCAAAGACTACGATAAGTCAGATGCGGCGTACGAGGCAGCGCTTACCTTCGACGCCAACAACGCCCAAGCCCTCAACAACTACAGCTACTACCTGTCGTTGCGCGGCAAGGAGTTGGCCAAGGCCAAGGAGTTGGCGGGCAAGTTGGTGAAGCTTTTCCCCGACAACGACACTTACCTCGACACCTACGCCTGGGTGTTGTACAAATCGAAAGATTACGCCGGCGCGCGCCAATACCTCGAAAAAGCTATCAAGACCTCGAAAGATGGCACTGTATTGGAGCACTACGGCGATGTGCTGTATCAGCTTGGCGATACGGCGGCGGCCGTGGAGCAGTGGCAGCAGGCCAAAAAGGCCGGCGGCACCTCTGCCCTCATCGACCGCAAGATCAAAGAACGAAAACTGTATGAATAGAAGTTGGCCGCTTTTGCTGGCCTTGGCCGGAAGCCTTGCCCTAGGTGCTTGTCAGCGCCGCGCCATCCCGACTAAATCTACCGCCGCTGCCCGCTCCCAAGCGCCCGAGGTGCGTGCTCGCAACCTCGAGTTTACGTACCTGGCGGCCAAAGGCAAAGCGCAGATCAACGCCAACGGCGAGCAGTACACGGCCAACCTGAACGTGCGCATGCGCAAGGACAGCGTTATTTGGGTTTCGGCCTCGTTCCTAGGTATCGAAGGCATTCGGGCGCGCATCACCCCCGATTCGGTGCAGGTGATGAACAAGCTGGAGAAAACCTACTACGCCGGCAATTTCGATTACCTAAGCCGCCAGTTTAATGTGCCCGTAACGTTTGCGCAGCTGCAGGCGCTGCTAGCCGGCGACTACCTGCCCGCCGCCGCACCCAATGTGCAGCTTACGGCCGTGGAAGAAGGCCCCGTTCAAAAAGTCAGCTACAAGCAAGCCGGCCTGCTGGTGCAACAGCTGATTGAGCTGAACCGTGCCCGCCTGCAAAAGCTAACCGTGCAAGACGACAGCACCAAAAGCTCTTTGGATGTAACTTACGCCGACTTTCAGCCGCTCGAGCCGGGTGGGCAGCTGTTTGCGCGTGGCGTAATGCTGCAGGCGCAGCAACCGGGCCGCGCCGCGGCCACCGTGATGATTAATTACCGCAACGTGGACCTCGACAAAGAACGGCTTTCTTTCCCCTTCTCCGTACCGGCCGAGTATGGGCGCAAAAACCGCAAGTAGCCGCTGGCCTGCCTGGCTGCTGGCTGGCGCACTGCTGCTTGCTCTTACTGCAGCCCCTGCCCAGCAGCGCCGCCCCACCCGCCGGGAGCCGGCTAAATCCAAGGTTCAGCTGGAGCGTGAGCGGCGTAACAATTTGCGCCGCATACAAGAGGCCAGCCGCATTCTGGAGCAAACCAAGCAGCAGAAGCAAAGCACCCTAGGTCAGCTGAATGCCCTGAAGGAAAAGATTACCGTGCAGCAGAAGGTAATCAAGTCGACTTCTACGGAGCTGCGCTACATCGATACCGGCGTAAAGCAAACCACCACCAACGTACAGCTTACCAAAGCCGAGCTCGACCGCCTCAAGGTCGAGTACGCGCAGCTGATTTACGCCTCGGCTAAAACGGCCAACTCGTACAACCGCCTGATGTTCTTGTTCGCCGCCGACTCGTTCAACGAGTTTATGCGGCGCTTGCACTACGTGCGGCAGTACGCCGAGGCGCGGCGGCAGCAGGTAAGCGGCATTTTGCGCACCCAGCAAGAGCTAAGCCAGCAGCTAACCAGCCTCACCGAAAAGCGCCAGCAAAAAACCTCGTTGCTAACCACGCAGCTAAGCGAGCGGCGCAGCCTGCAAACCATGAAGGTGCAGCAGGACCAAGTGGTGCAGCAGCTTAGCCAAAAAGAGCAACAGTTGCAGAAAGAGCTGGCGCAGCGGCAACAAGCCGTTCGCAAGCTCGATAACCTTATTGCCCAGCGCGTACGCGAGGAAATTGCCCGCGCTGCGCGTGCAGCTGCCGCGCGTGCCGCTGCCAAAGCTGCCGCAGCCAAAGCCGCCGCCGAACGTGCCGAGCGCACCGACGCCACAGCAGCCGAGCGCACCACCGCCCGCCGCGAGGCCGCCGAGGCTGCCGAAGCCGCCGATGCAGCTGCCAACACCTCCACCAGCCGCGTAACCCTCACGCCCGAAACGGCGGAGCTTTCCTCGTCGTTTGCCGAAAACCGCGGGCGTTTGCTGTGGCCGGTGGCCCGTGGGTTTATTTCGCAGCCCTTCGGCCGGCATCCGCACCCAGTGCTCAAAAACGTTACCGTCGACAACCGCGGCGTCGACATCCAGACCGGCGCCGGCGAGTCGGTGCGGGCTATTTTCGACGGCAAAGTGCTAACAGTGGCCAACATTGCCGGCATGAACAACGTGGTGATGGTGCAGCACGGCGAGTACTTCACGGTGTACGCCAAACTGCGCTCCGTAAACGTGGCCGAAGGCCAGCAAGTGAAGATGCGCCAACCCATCGGCACGGTTTCCACCAACGCCGAAGGCACCACCGAACTGCAGTTTCAGGTTTGGAAGAACAGTACCAACCTTAATCCTGAACAATGGCTAGGCCGCAAATAGTGTTGCTACACCGTTGCCGACAATTTGCCACTGGCTTAAAATAAAAAAACACCGTACAGCGTACGGTGCCTTTCTGAGCTATGAAAACAAACTTAGCTATCAGTTAATCCCTCCTTGGCAAGCCCGAAAGCTCGTCGCCAAAAGATTAATCCCCCGACAACAGCCGAAAGATACAGCACCCGAGGTATTCCTTGAGTACTATTTTCGGCGAATACACTAAAATTCTTTTTAAACCACCAAAAATTCTTAGCGGGGTACGCTACACCAAATTCAGGCGCCCCATAAGGTCTTGCTTATAGGAATTTCCGATGGGCACCGACGAGGCGCGGCCACCGTCAACCACTAGCGAATCCCCGTCAATGGTTACGATACGGTCGAGGCGCACGATGTACTTGCGGTGCACGCGCACAAAGTCGCGCGGCGACAGGCGCGTGAGCATGTCCTTCATGGTAGTGTACACGGTGTAGCGTTCGGTGCCCACGTAAATGTTCACGTAATCACCTAGGGCCTCTACGTACGAAATATCGGCGGCGCACACCCGTACCAGTTTGTGGTCCTGCTTCACGAACAGTTCCGTACGGCCGTTCGAGTACAACGAAGCGGCCGTGTCGTTGGCCATGCGGAGCAAGCCTTCGAGTTTGGCGCGCTCCTGCTCTAGTTGCAGCCGTGCGCGGCGGAGCTCCAGGTGCGAAACCACCTCGCGGGCCAGCGTTTTAAGCGCATCGCGCTGCGCGTCCGTTAGGTTGCGTGGCTGCGTATCGATGGCACATAAGGCACCTAGGGGCTGCCCAGTTGGGGTAATTAACGGGGCGCCGGCGTAAAACCGGATGTTGGGGTCGTTGGTAACGAGCGGGTTGTCGCGAAACAGCGGGTCGTTTGTGGCGTTTTCCACTTCGTACACTCCTCCCGAAACCATTGCGTACTGGCAAAACGAATACTCGCGCGGCGTTTCGCTCACGCCCAACCCGTAGCTCGACTTAAACCATTGCCGGTCACTGTCAACCAACGATACCAAGGAGATGGGCGTGCCGCAGATGTAAGCCGCCAGCCGCGTCAGGGCATCAAAATCCTCTTCGGGCGAGGTATCCAGAATGCGGTACGCCCGTAGGGCCTCAAGGCGTTCTTCTTCGCTGGATACATTGGCCACACCAGTACGCAGAAGGGAGGAAGAAATGGGTGGAACGTTCATGACTTATGAAGTGTGGTAGCGGCAGTGGCAATGCCATCTAGGCACAACAAGACCCCTAATTACCTACGAACAATGGCAATTTGGTGGTTTGTCTCGCCAAAACGCACTTTATGCTCGTCAAACAAGGTTATTGGCGTGACGAACAAATTAGCTTGCCTTGGCCACGCAGAGCACTAACCATTCCATTATGCGGATTGTTGGAATCGGGTTTGGAAATTATCGGGTACCTTTACAATCCGTTTGGCAGGCCTGGCCGTAAGCCTAACTATCATTCACTTTCCCCTACGGAAACCATGCTAGCTTCTCTTTTTCTGTTTGTCGGTGGCCTCGGCACTACCGAGGTTTTGCTGATAGTTGTTGCTTTAGTTCTGCTGTTTGGGGCTAAGCGCATTCCGGAGCTGTTCCGAGGCATGGGCCAGGGCATTCGCGAGTTTAAGGACGCCTCGAAAGAGCAAAAGCCCGAATACCGCGACAACAACCCGACGAGCCCGCAAGACCCGCAGCAACCCATCCGCTAACCTTTGTAGCGATGAGCACGCCGTTTCTGCTTTTCCTAGGCGACATTGGCGGCAGCGAAATGCTGCTGATCATGGTCGTCATCCTGATTTTTTTCGGGGCCAACAAAATACCGGAGTTGGCACGTGGCTTGGGCAAGGGCATCCGCGAGTTCAAAGATGCCTCTCGCGAGATTCGCAGCGAGATAGAAAACGCCAATACCCAACCCAACGGGTACCAACAGCCCGCCTCCCAGCCGCAACCGTACCAGCAGGCACCGCCTGCCCCGGTAGCCTACCAGTCCTCGGGTCTCGATCAGCCACAAAGTGGCCCCGTTCCGGCCCCGGAGCAACCCACCGTTACCCCGGCCGGTTTGCCCCACCCCCCCTCCGATCAGCATCCTATCACTTGATCTAAGCCAAGCTCCCTTGAGACGCTTCAACTCCCTAACGGAAGTTCGTAACGAGCTGGCGGCCGGTAACATCACCTGCCGCCAGCTCGTGGAGTATTATCTGGATAACATCGCCGGCAAAGCCCACCTCAACGCTTTCTTGGAAGTGTGGGCCGACGAAGCCCGCGCGCAGGCCGATGCCGTTGACGCCAAACTAGCCTCCGGCACGGCCGGCAAGCTGGCCGGCATGGTTATCGGGCTGAAGGACGTGCTAGCCTACCAGGGCCACACGTTGCAATCCAGCTCCCACATCCTCGATGGTTTTAAGTCGCTGTTCACGGGCACGGCCGTGCAGCGCCTGCTCGACGAAGACGCCATTCTGATCGGCCGCCAGAACTGCGACGAGTTTGCGATGGGCGCGTCCAACGAAACGTCGTACTTCGGTCCGGTTCGCAACGAGCTCGACCCCGAGCGCGTGCCGGGCGGTTCGTCGGGCGGCTCGGCGGTGGCGGTGCAGGCCGATTTGTGCTTGGCTTCTATCGGCTCCGATACGGGCGGCTCGGTGCGTCAGCCAGCGGCATTTTGCGGCGTGGTGGGCCTCAAGCCCACGTACTCGCGCATTTCGCGCTACGGCCTGATTGCTTACGCTTCGTCGTTCGACCAAGTAGGTCCCATTACCCGCTCGGTAGAGGACGCCGCTTTGCTGCTGGAAGTAATGGCCGGCCCCGACGAGTTCGACTCCACCGTGAGCCAGCAGCCCGTGCCGGCCTACAGCCAGTTGCTCGAACCGCAGGCGCACTACCGCATTGGCTACATCCGCGACACGTTGGAGCGGCCGGGCCTGGCTCCCGATATCAAGCAGGCCACCGAAACTGTAATTGAGCAGCTGCGTGGCCAGGGCCACGTGGTGGAGGCGGTCGACTTCCCGTACCTGGATTACATGGTGCCCACGTACTACATCCTCACCACGGCCGAAGCCAGCTCCAACCTAGGGCGCTACGACGGGGTGAAGTACGGCTACCGTGCGCCCGATGCCACCGATTTGGCTTCGCTGTACAAAAAATCGCGCAGTCAAGGGTTTGGGAAAGAAGTGCAGCGCCGCATTTTGCTGGGCACTTTTGTACTCTCGGCCAATTACTACGACGCCTATTACACCAAAGCCCAGCGCGTACGCCGCCTGATTAAGGAGCAAACCGACGAGCTGCTGCGCCAATACGACTTCCTGATTTTGCCGACTTCGCCCACCACAGCGTTCCGCATCGGCGAAAACACGAAAGATCCGCTGGCAATGTATTTAGCTGATATATTTACTGTTCAGGCTTCGCTGGCCGGCGTGCCCGCCATTTCGCTGCCGATCGGAAACGACCAAGGCGGGCTGCCCATCGGCATGCAGGTAATGAGCGGCGCTTTCCGCGAAGCTGAAATGCTGGCCTTTGCCAAGCACCTGACCGAAAGTGTTGTTGCCTCTGCTGTAGCTCCGTAGTCGCATGAAAAATCCGTTCCGCGCCTCTGCTTTGCTGTTGTTGGCTGCTGCCTTTGCGCACCCGGTTGCGGGCCAAACGCAATTGCCACCCGCAGCACCGCCAGCGGCCGGAACGGATTTGGACTCGACGCAGGTGCAGCTGGAGCTGGCGCCCGACTCGCTGGTAGCCGAGCCTGCCCTTACCCCCGAACAGCTGGCGTGGATGCAGACCCCGCCCGCCATGCGCGATTTAGTGTGCGACCGGATTGGCTGCATCGACTCGGACATGCCGCTGGTGTTCAACAACGTGGTAATGGCGCACGTGACGTACTTCACACAGCGCAACCGCACGTACATGCAGCGGGTACTGGAGCGCGAAAACCTTTACTTTCCGCTGTTCGAAAAGTACCTGGCCAAGTACAACCTGCCGCAAGATCTTAAGTACTTGGCCGTAGTAGAGTCGGCGTTGATTCCGACGGCCAAGTCGCGGGTAGGCGCTACCGGGCTGTGGCAATTTATGGGCCCCACTGCCGGCGACCTTCGCCTACGCCGCGACGACTGGGTAGACGAGCGCATGGACCCCGAAAAAGCCACTGAGGCCGCTTGTAAGCACCTGCGTTTTCTGTACGGCATGCTCCACGACTGGGAGCTGGTGCTGGCTGCCTACAACTGGGGCCCCGGCAATGTGCAGCGCGTAATGCGCCGCACGGGCAAGCGTAACTACTGGGACCTGCACCCGCACATGCCGCAGGAAACGCGCAACTACGTGCCCAGCTTCACGGCCATTTTGTACGCCATGAAGTACGCGCAGCAGCACAACCTACACGCCCCCGACCTGCGCTACCAGTACGCGCAGCCCATGGATACGCTGCAAATTGGCGGCCGCGCTTTCGACGTAAGCCGCCTTGGCCAAGCCGCCGGCCTCGATTCGGTAGCCCTGCTGCGCATGAACCCGGAGTTGCGCAAAACCTACTTGCCTGCCGGCTACCGCCCCTACGCCGTTAAGTTCCCGGCCGCGGCAAGGCCGTTGCTGCAAGAGGTAGACCGAGCCACCTTGTTTGGCTACTGCACGCCCCAAGCCGCCCTGCCGCAGCCCATAGCCGCTTTGCCACCTAGGTTGCAGGGCGTAGAGCCGTTCCCGTCGGCGCTGGCGGCCAATGCTAACAACACCCCCAGGAACGCCAATCGCGAAGTAGCCGCCGCGGCCGAAACGCCGCGCTCGCGCCGCAAGGTGCACACCGTGCGCAAAGGGCAAACCCTAGGTGAGCTAGCCGAATGGTACGGCGTGAGCACCGCGCAACTCCGGCGCTGGAACCACTTGCCCAAAGGCCAGGCTCTGCGTTCGAAGCAACAGCTTGTGGTATTTCTGCCGGCTCAGGAAAGCAGCAATGCTGCCACCGTGGCCATGGCCCGTAAGCCTGCCGCCCCGGCCGTTGCCGCCGCACCGCGCACACCCGGCGAAATGGGCGTTAAAGTAACCAAGCGCCCCGTTGCTGCTTCGGATAAAGCTGAGCCAGCAACGGTGGCAACGCCAGAACCAGCTGGCACGGCCGCAGTAGCCGCTGCTACGCCCCGCCTCGCTACCCGCTCGGCGCGGACGGCAACCGAGCCAACCCCAACCACTGAGCCTACCGCATCCGAAGCAACCGTTGCGCAGGCCCAGGCGCAAATTGAAGCTGCCACCGAGTACGTGGTGCGCAAAGGCGACTACCTCAACAAGGTAGCGCGCGAGCGAGGTGTTACGGTGGCCCAGCTGATGGAGTGGAACAAGTTGCAGTCGGCGGCGGTAGCACCCGGCCAAAAGCTGCGCCTCACCCAACCCGCCGACACTGAAACGACCCTGCCGGTTTCTTCACCTGCAAAAACGGTTGCCTTGGCCCCCAAGCCTGCTGCGCCTACCAAGCAGCGGCAGCACCTAGGGTCCGAGCAGCAGCGCGTGCACGTGGTGCAGCCCGGCGATACACTGTTCAACATTTCGCGCCGTTACCAGGGGCTTACCGTTGAGCAGTTGCGCAAGCTCAACAACCTCAAATCCGACGAGGTAAAACCTGGCCAGAAGTTGATTGTGGCCGGTTAAGCCAAACTTGCGGCATTCATTTACTTAATTTTGTCGCAACTTGCTTTCGGGCGCTGCCTTAGCAGGCGGCGCCTTTTGTTTTTTGCCCACACCTGTTTATGCTGAAAATAAATAAGGAAGACGCGCTTAACTACCACGAACAGAACCCGGCCGGGAAGATCGAGGTGGTACCTACCAAGCCCGTCAGTACGCAGCTCGACCTAGCCCTGGCTTACTCGCCGGGCGTAGCCGAACCGTGCAAAGAAATTGCCGCCAACCCCGACGACGTTTACAAGTACACCGCCAAGGGCAACCTCGTGGCCGTTATCAGCAACGGCACGGCGGTGCTGGGCCTGGGCAACATTGGCGCCGCGGCCTCCAAGCCCGTGATGGAGGGCAAAGGCGTGCTGTTTAAAAAGTTTGCGGGCATCGACTGCTTCGATATTGAAATCGACGCCACCGACCCCGACGAGTTTATCCGTATTGTGAAGGCCTTGGAGCCCACGTTTGGCGGCATCAACCTCGAGGACATCAAGGCGCCGGAGTGCTTCCGCATCGAAACGGAGCTGCGGGAGAAGATGAACATTCCGCTGATGCACGACGACCAGCACGGCACGGCCATTATTTCGGCGGCTGCGCTGCTGAGCGGCCTGGAGCTGGTGGGCAAAAAGATCGGCGAAATTAAGGTGGTGGTGAGCGGCGCCGGTGCGGCGGCCATCAGCTGCTTGCGCCTGTACCTCGAGCTGGGCCTGAAGCGCGAAAACGTGGTGGTGTTCGACAAGGACGGCATCATCAACCGGCAGCGCACCAACCTGGCCGAGCTGCAAATGCAGTTTGCCACCGAGCGCCCCATCAGCACATTGGCCGAGGCCATGGAAGGTGCCGACTTCTTCCTAGGTCTATCGGCGGCCAATGTGCTGGCACCGGAGCTGTTGCTGAAGATGGCCAAAGACCCCATCGTATTCGCGCTGGCCAACCCCGACCCCGAAATTGCCTACGAGGTGGCCATGGCCACGCGCGAGGACATCATCATGGCTACGGGCCGCTCCGACCACCCCAACCAGGTGAACAATGTGCTGGGCTTCCCCTACATTTTCCGCGGGGCCCTCGACGTACGCGCTACCGAAATCAACGAGGCCATGAAGCTGGCCGCTGTGCGCGCCCTTACGGAACTGGCCAAAGAGCCCGTGCCCGAAATGGTGAACAAGGCTTACGGCGATAACACGCTGAGCTTCGGCCGCACGTACCTCATTCCGAAGCCGCTCGACCCACGTCTGATTACCACCATTTCGCCGGCTGTGGCCAAAGCGGCCATGGAAAGCGGCGTGGCCCGGCGCCTGATTACCGATTGGCACGGCTACGAGGACGAGCTTCGTTCGCGCCTTGGTGTCAACCAGAAGCTGATGAACCGCATTACCTCGCGGGCCCGCGCCACGCCCAAGCGTGTGGTGTACCCCGAGGCCGACAACTACAAAATCCTGAAGGCCGCCCAAATCGTGCACGACGAGGGCATTGCCACGCCCATTTTGCTGGGCAACCGCGCTAAAATCGAGCAGATTGCCCGCGAAAACTCGCTCGACCTCGAGGGCTGCGAAATCATCGACATTCTGGAGGACGAGGCCAAGCGCCACGAGTACGCCGAAATCCTGTTCCGGAAGCGCCAGCGCAAAGGCATGACGCTTTACGAAGGCAAGCGCCTGCTGCGCGAGCGGAACTACTACGGCGCGCTCATGCTCGACAACGGCGAGGCCGACGCCTACATTACGGGCCTGACCAAGGATTACGGCAAGAGCATTTTGCCGGCCCTGCAGATTATTGGCGTGGAAGACGGTGTGCAGCGCGCGGCGGGCATGTACATCATCTTGCACAAAAAGGGCCCGTTCTTTTTTGCCGATACCACCGTCAACATCGACCCTACGGCCGAGGAACTCGTGGACATTATCGGCCTGACGGCCCGCGCCGTGCGCTTCTTCGACACGGAGCCGCGCATTGCCGTGCTGAGCTACACCAACTTTGGCTCGAACGTGGGGCCGTTGCCCGACAAAATGCGCCGCGCTACTGAAATGGCTAAGCGCCGCTTCCCCGACCTGATCCTGGACGGCGAAATGCAGGCCAATACGGCCCTGAACCCGCAGCTGCTGCGCGAGCATTACCCCTTCTCGGAGCTGGCCGAGAAAGGCGCCAACACGCTTATTTTCCCGGGTCTTACTTCGGGCAACATTGCCTACAAAGTGCTGCAGGAAATCGGCGGCGCCGAGGTTATCGGGCCCGTGTTGATGGGCATGCGCAAGCCGGTGCACATTCTGCAGCTGGGCGCCTCGGTGCGCGACATCGTGAACATGACGTCCATTGCCGTGGTAGACGCGCAAACCTACAATCACCCGCTGTAGAGGCTGGGGCCAGAATTAAGCCGCCGGTATTTTACCTAGGTCGCCCAGGGCTGCTCCAGCTCTGGGCGGCTTTTTTTGCCCAGAACCTAGGGCAACAACACCGCGGGCCCTAGGTGCCAGCAGCCCTTGCGCGCCGTGGCACCTAGGCGAATTGTTTGCCCGGTTTTACTGTTGACCTAAGACCCGAACGCCACCGCGCGGCTGCGTTCGGAATGTCGGCTTAACTTAGCCCGAGTTACCTGTCATCACACCGCTGCCTACATGATTGCCTACCTCGACGGTAAGATTGTCTACAAAGACCCCACGCAAGTAATCATCGACGTACAAGGCGTCGGATACGAAGTAAAAATTTCGCTGGCCACCTACGCCAAGCTGCCGGCCGAGGGCGACAAGATCAACCTCTTCACCTACCATCACATCAAGGAAGACGCGCAGGCGCTCTACGGGTTTCTCGACCCGAACGAGAAGGCCTTGTTCATGCACCTGATTTCGGTGTCGGGCATCGGGCCGGGCACAGGCATCGTGATTGTGTCATCGATGTCGGTGGGCGAAATTCGCCAGGCTATTATTCAGGAGGACGTACGCTCCATTCAGGCTATCAAGGGCGTAGGCCCGAAAACGGCACAGCGCATCGTGCTCGATCTGCGCGACCGGCTCCGCAAAGACGAACTATTGGCCAAAGCCGGCGTAGAAACCGTGCCTTTGGCCAAGCAACACAATACCAACCGCTCCGAAGCGTTAGCCGCACTGGTTACCCTGGGCTTTGCGCGGGCGGCTGCCGAGAAAACGCTCGACCAGATTCAGCAACGACACGGCAACGACCTGAGCGTGGAGGATTTAATTAAATTTGCTCTTAAGTCGAATTAGTTTTTCCTGGGCCTTCGGGCCCTTTTGTTTCGCCTTTGCTTGACACCTGGTACTAAGAAGTACGTTGCCGCTTTTTCATCCGTTGCCGTAGCTTTCCTGCTGACCTGGTGGTCGCAGGCAGGGCCGGCGCGGAATCGCACTTTCGAGTTTTCGCAACTGTGGAGCTGGTTGCGGGTGCGGCCGCATGGGCCGTTGCTTGCGGCTTTGCCCGATACCACGCGCCCCGCGGCCGATACCGCGCGTTACCGCAGCAGCCGGCGCCCCAAGGTGGCTCCGCGCGACCGGCAGGGCAACTTCCTGACGGAGCGCCGCCGCTCGCCCTTGGTGCTGCCGCTGCCCGCCAACGTGAAACCGCAAATCACGGTGAGCGACTCGCTCGACTACGTGGACGTGGAGGAGAACATCGGTACCGACCTCGACTACCGCGACCCAGCACGTTTGTCGTTCCGGGAGTTTGAGCGCCTGCAGCAGCAGCAAGCCATTCGCAACTACTTCCGCACCAAAGCCGAGGGCGGCGTAGCCGGCGAGGCAGGCAACGCTACCGCAGCCAAGCGTCTGATTCCAAAAATTGCGCTGGCACCGGGCCTAGGTCGCATTTTCGGCGGCGAGTTCATCGACATCCGGCCCAACGGCGCGGCCACTATTTCCCTGGGTTGGCGCCAGAACTTCAACGACAACCCGGCCCTTACGCTGCGCCAGCGCCGCAACGGCGACTTCAACTTTCAGCAAAACTTCAATCTGAACCTGACGGGCCAGATTGGCGACAAGCTGCGCCTGCTGTTCAACTACGACACGCGGGCGGCGTTCGACTTCGAAAACCAGATTAAGGCCGACTTTACGGGCTACGATACCGACATCATCCGCAAAGTGGAGATGGGCAACGTGTCGTTGCCGCTGAACAACTCGCTGGTGCAAGGCGGGCAAAACATGTTTGGCATTAAAACGCAGCTGCAGTTTGGCAAGCTGAGCGTAACGGGCGTGGCTGCCCAACTGCGCGGCACCGCCGACGAGGTGCGGGTGCAAAACGGCGCCCAAAGCCGCAACTTCGAAATTAAGGCCTCGCAGTACGAGGCCAACCGGCACTTCTTCCTGTCGCACTTTTTCCGCGAGCGGTACGATGCCGTGCTGCGCAACCTGCCCACGGTGCAGAGCGGCGTTGAGATTCGGCGTTTGGAGGTGTACATCACCAACGACAACCGCACCACCGAAACCCTGCGCAACGTGGTGGCCCTGCAAGACGTGGCCGAGCCGCGCCGCCTCTACCGCGGCACGCTGGCCAAGCCCGGCCGCGAGCTTTCGCCGGCTGCCAACGACGCCAACCAAACGCTGGAGCTGGCTCGCCGCGGCCCGCGCGATGTGCAGCAGATTGATGGCTACCTGCAAAGCCAGAACCTAACCAAAACCGTGGACTACGAGCTGGTGCGCGCCCGCAAGCTCGATCCGCGCGAGTACACCTTCAACTCGCAACTCGGTTACCTTTCGCTGAACACGCCGCTGCTGCCCGAGCAGGTGCTGGCTATTTCGTGCGAATACATGTTTAACGGCCGGCCCTACCAGATTGGCGAGACCGTAACCGAGTACGGCAACGTGCCCGATACGGGCGTCATCTTCCTGAAGCTGCTGCGCGCCACCAACCCCGGCGTTGGCCTGGCCGACCCCGCGCAGAACCCCACCAACGACCGCCTGCAAACGCGCAACCTGCCGGTGTTCGATTTGATGATGAAGAACATTTACGCGCTGAATGCCTCGCAGCTCAGCCGCGACCAGTTCCGCCTCGACATCATCTACAAAGACGATATTACCGGCCTCGATTTGTTGTCGCTGAAGGAAGGCGAGCGAATTCAGAACGTGCCGCTGACGCAGGTTTTCAACCTCGATAACCTTAACCCCAACAACGACCGGCCCGCCGACGGCAACTTCGACTTTCTGCCCGGCCTCACGATTGACCCCGAACAGGGGCGCGTCATTTTTCCGGTGATTGAGCCGTTTGGCGCTTACCTGCAAACGCAGTTCAACCCGAGCGAGGAGGCCTTGATTCGGCGCTACGTGTACCCCGAGCTGTACACGCAGGTACAAAGCGATGCACAGCAGCGCCAAGAAAAGGACAAGTTTTTCCTGAAGGGCCGCTACGCCGCTACCTCCAGCGACGAAATTACCCTGCCCGGCATTCGTATCCCGGAGGGCTCGGTGCGGGTGTACTCGGGCTCGACGCTGCTGCAGGAAGGCACCGACTATCAGGTGTTCTACGATCAGGCCAAGGTCAAAATCCTGAACCCGAGCTACCTCAACTCAGCCAACGAGCTGCGCGTGCAGTTCGAGCGCGATGCGGTGGTGCAGGTGCTGCCGCGCAAGCTGGTGGGTGCCCGCCTCGACTACAAGGTATCCGACGACCTGAACTTCGGCGGCACGGTGCTGCACCTGCTTGAAAACCAGGCACCCGGCATCAACCGCGTGAACATAGGCGAAGAGCCCGGCAACAACACCATCTACGGCCTCGACGTGAACATGCGGCGCGAATCGCGGGTGCTCACGAAGTACCTCGATGCGCTGCCCTTCCTGAGCACCAAAGCACCGTCGTCGGTGGCTTTCAGTGGCGAGTTTGCGCAATTTGTGCCGGGCCAATCGAAGCTAGGCCGCGGCGAAGACGGTGCCTCCTACCTCGACGACTTTGAAAACGCCCGCACGCCGTTCACCCTAGGTGGCCTGAACTCGACCAGCACCTGGCGGCTGGCCTCTACCCCGCTGCCGCTGGGTGGCGCCCTGCCCGGCCTGCAGTATAGCTACCGCCGCGCTAAGCTGGCCTGGTACACCATCGACCAGACCTACTTTACCAACGGCCGCTCCAAGCCGAGCAACATCGGTGTGGAGGACCTCAAAAACCACTATTCGCGCGGCGTGCCTCGCTCGGAGGTGTTCCCCAACCGCGACAACGGCGCCCTAGGTAACACTTACGAAAACACCTTTGACCTGGCCTACTACCCCACCGAGCGGGGGCAGTACAACTACTCGCCGCGGGTTTCGGCCGATGGCCGGTTCCTTAGCACGCCGGCCGCTTCGCACTACGGCGGTATCTCGCGCGAAATCGCGTTCGATACCGACTTCGACAACGCCAACGTGGAGTATTTGGAGTTCTGGCTGATGGACCCGTTCATCAAAAACCAGAGCGGCAAGAACTACAACACCGTCGACGACTCGGACCCTGCTACGCCGAGCGGCCCCAATACCTCGGGCGGCGAACTGTATTTCAACCTAGGTTCCGTTTCGGAAGACTTGCTGAAGGACGGGGTGTACGAGTTTGAGAACGGCCTGCCCGATACCAACGACCAAACCAACGTGCAGCCCACTGTCTGGGGCCGCGCCACGCGTTTGCAGTTTCTGACGGACGCTTTCTCGACGGCCCCCGGCGGCCGCGAGCGGCAGGATATCGGCCTCGACGGCCTCACGCAAACCGAAGAGCAGCAGTTCTTCGCCAGCATTCCGGGCTACGGTTCCTTCGCCGATCCTTCGGCCGATAACTTCCGCCACCACCTCGACGGCTCCTTCGATCAGGCCGACGTGAAGATCCTAGGTCGTTACAAGGACTTCAACGGCATGGAGGGCAACTCGCGCGCCGATGGCACGCAGAGCTCCACGGCCTACCCCGACAAGGAAGACCTCAACCGCGACAACGTCATCACCGACACGGAGCGCTACTACGAGTACCGCGTGCCGCTGCGCCCAGACCAGCTGCGCGTGGGCGAAAACTTTATTGTAGACCAGGTTACGCGCCCCGTAAACGGCGACCAGGTAACGTGGTACCAATTCCGCATTCCCATTCGGCAGTACTCGGGCATTCAGGGTGCCAACGCCGAGTTTGGCTTTAAGTCGATTCGCTTCATCCGGATGTACCTCACGGGCTGGCAGCAGCCCACGGTGCTGCGCTTCGTGCAGATGCAGTTTGTGGCCAACCAGTGGCGCCGCTACCTAGGTGTAATTGCGCAGCCCAACAGCGGGCAGCCTATCAACGTGACGAACGATGCCGACGCCTTTGCCATTTCGACGGTGAGCGTGGAGGAAAACGGTGCCACCAGCGGCCAGAGCGACGCCATTCCGTACGTAACGCCGCCCGGCATTCAGCGCGACCGGGAATACGGCTCGAGCACCGTAAACCGCCAGCAAAACGAGCAGTCGTTGCGCCTGTGCGTGGAGGGCCTGAAGGATGGTTACGCCAAGGCGGCTTACAAAAACGTAAACCTCGACCTGCTCCGCTACAAGCGCCTGAAGCTGTTTTTGCACGCCGAAAGCGAAAACCGCAACCTGCAGGATGGCCAAGCGCAAGGCTTTGTGCGCTTCGGTACCGACTACACCCAGAACTACTACCAGTACACGCTGCCACTGGAAGTTACCCGCCCCGGCGCCACCACCGCCGACCAGATTTGGCCGGTAGCCAACCGCATCGACATTGCCCTGCAAGACTTTATCGATGTAAAGGCCGAGCGCAACCAAGCCCGCGCCAGCTTCTTGGTGCCGTACTCCAAAACCTTGGCCAACGGAGCCGTTATTACGGTGCTGGGCAACCCCGATTTGAGCGCCTTGCAGGGCCTGATGATTGGCGTGCAGAACCCCTCCGACAACGGGCAGGGCCCCGACCAATCGTTGTGCCTCTGGGCCGACGAGCTGCGCGTGCTGAACTTCGACCAGAACCCCGGCTGGGCTGCTACAGCTCGTTTTAACACGCGCCTGGCCGACGTGGCCAACATTACGGCTACGGGCAGCTTTACCTCGGTAGGCTTTGGTGCCCTGCAAGACCGCCCCTCGCAACGCTCGCTCGACAACATTGCCCGCGGCGACGTGAATGCCGCTGTGGCCGTGGACAAGTTCTTGCCCGAAAAGCTAGGCTTGCGTGTGCCGGTGCTGCTGCAAGCCGGCCACGAAAGCCGCTCGCCCAAGTACGACCCGCTCGACCCCGACACGCCGTTGGAGCAGTCGTTGCAAAAGTTCGACTCGGAGCAGGACCGCGCCGCGTACCGCCGCGAGGTAACCGACCAAACGCGCAGCCGTTCCATTAGCCTGCTGAACGTACGGAAGGAACGCCTCAACCCCGATAAAAAGGTGCGGCCGTACGATGTCGAAAACCTGGCCCTGAGCTACTCGCTTACGGAGCGCTTACACACCGACATCCGGACCGACCGCGACTTCACGCGCACCTACACCGGGGCCCTGGCCTACACGTACCAGCCCACGCCCAAGTCGTACGCGCCGCTGAGCTCGGTGCAGGCGCTCAACTCGCCCTACCTGAAGTTTTTGCAGGAGCTCAACTTCACGCCCCTGCCCTCGCGCTTTGCCTTCCGCGCCGACCTAGACCGCCGCTACAACGAGCGTTTCTTGCAACGCACGCTGGTGCCGGGCGAAGTGCCCTCGCCCGATGGCATTCCGGGGGTGTTTCAGAAAAGCTTCTTTATCAACCGCATCTACGACCTGAAGTGGGACCTGACCAAGAGCCTGATTTTGGACTACACGGCCAACAACCGCAGCAGTGTAGACGAAGGCATTGGCCGCTCCATCGGCGATTCGCCGGAGGCGCAGCGCAACCAGGATTTGCTGCGCCGCAACCTGCAGCGCGGCGGCCGCACCACCAACTTCAACCAAACCGTTGCGCTTACCTACCGTTTGCCGCTCGATAAGTTTCCGCTTACCGACTGGCTCTCGGCCGATACGCGCTACGCGGCCAACTACTCGTGGCAAGCAGCCTCCACAGCCTTGCGGGCCCCGGTTGGCGGGCTCAACGACACGATTACCCAGCGCGTTAACATCGGCAACACCATCCAGAACAACCAAGACATTAGCGTCAATGGCCGCATTGATCTGGTGAAGCTGTACAACAAGGTGCGGTTCCTCAACATCATCAACAACGCACCGGCCCCCACTGCGCAGCGCCGGCAGCCCGGCTCGGAGTTGGAGCGTCTGCGCCGCGGCAATGTCCCCGACGCCTCAGGTGCCCAAACGCCGACGGCTTCCGACTCGGCCAAAGGCCCCGAGCTGCGCGCCCTGAAGGCCGTATTGCGCTCATTGATGACGGCCCGCTCGCTGAACTTCACGTACACCCGCACCGCGGGCACACTGCTGCCGGGCTACCTGCCGGGCACCCGCTTCTTCGGGCTGAACAGCGACTTGTCGGCGCCGGGCCTGCCGTTCATCCTGGGGCAGCAGTACAACGAGTTGGACGACCTGTACAACCGAGCCAACTCGCGCGGCTGGTACACCCAACGCAGCGACCTGCTGAACACGCCGCTGAGCTCGTTGAAGACCGAAAATCTGAACGCCCGCACGGCCTTGGAGCCCTTCCGCGATTTCAACATTCAGCTGGATATACGCCGGCAGCGCGTGGAAAACAACGAAGTGTTTTACCGCTTGGCCGTCGACAGCATCAACCTGCAACCCTTCATCGACCCGAACACCGGCGCGTTTGCCTTGGCTCCGCGCCTGCCGCTGGGATCGGGTACGTTCAGCACCTCGTTCTTCGCGCTGAATACCTTGTTTGGCGACGTAAACCGCCAGAACGCCTCGAAATCGTTTGACCGGTTTGTGAGCAACCGCCAGCCCATACGGGAGAGCCTGCAATCGGCCAACCCCAACAACGGCTACTACGGCTACAACTCGCAGGAAGTGTTAATTCCGGCTTTCATCGAAGCATACCGCGGGCGCTCGTCGGGCGGGCACAAGGCGAAGGTCTTTAACCCGTTTGGCCAACTGCCCCTCCCCAACTGGCGCATCGATTACAACGGCTTGGCCAACCTGCCCTTCGTGCAGCAATACCTGCGCTCGGTGTCGATTACGCACCAGTACTCCTCGGAGTACCAGATCCTGGGCTACACCACCTCCACGCTCTACGACACCAAGCCCAAGGAGGGCGAATTCTCGAAGCAGGTAAACCAGGACAGGCTGTACGTGCCCTACTACGTGGTAAACCAAGTAACCATTACGGAGCGCCTGGCCCCGCTGGTGGGTATCAACTTCCAGACGCTGGAGAAGGTGAACGGCCGCGTGGACTACGGCCTGGAGCGTAACCTGTTCCTGAACACCACCAACGCGCAGGTAACGGAACTACGCAACAAAACTCTCACCATTGGCCTGGGTTACACCACCAACCGCTTCCGCATTCCGTTCCGGATTGGGGGCGAGCAGCGCATACTCCGCAACGAGCTCAACGCCCGCCTCGACCTCTCCATCCGCGACAACGTGACGTTCCAGCGCAGCATTGTGGATATCGCGCGCCTCGACCCCAGCACCGGCGACCCGGGCCCGGTGGGCCGCGCCGAGCAGCAGGTTACCAACGGCAACCGCCAATTCCAGCTGCGCCCCACCATCGACTACGTCGTGAATCAGCGCCTGAACCTGCAGTTCTTCTTTACGCGCAACGTGTCGCAGCCGAAGGTGGTGAGCAACTCCTACAAAAACGCCGCTACCGAAGGCGGTATTCAGCTGCGCTACAGCCTATCGCAGTAGCAACGGCCGAGCCGCAACCAAGCGGGCCCGGTACGCCGTATGTGCGTGCCGGGCCCGCTGCTTTTTATGCGGCACCTAGGCTGCGCGCAATGCGGCTAAAGCTTACCTTTGGCCGCGGCTAAGCCGCAACTCCCATTCTACATTTCCGTTTTTGCCTGACATGAACCTGCCCAGCACCCTGAAGTACACCAAAGAGCACGAGTGGATCCGCGTTGAAGGTGATGTTGCCTACGTGGGCATCACTGATTTTGCCCAGAAGGAGTTGGGTGACATCGTGTACGTGGACATCGACACCGTTGACAAGGAAGTAAGCAAAGACGAAGTATTTGGCACCGTTGAGGCCGTTAAAACGGTATCCGACCTGTTCAGCCCCCTCTCGGGCACGGTGCTGGAGGTAAATTCTGCTTTGGGCGACGCTCCCGAGACGGTAAACTCCGACCCCTACGGCGACGGCTGGATGATCAAAATGTCGATCAGCAACCCTGCTGAACTCGACGAGCTGCTGACCGCCGAAGCTTACGGCGACCTGGTAGGCGCCTAACACTCCCTGCCGCAGCCATGGCCCAACCGCGCACCCTGTTGGCCGGAAGCCGGGTCTGGCTGCTGCTATCCGTAGCCTGGACGGCCTTTATGCTCTGGGGTACGCTCAGCCCGCTGAACCGGCTGCCGCCGCTGCCCCACTGGGAGCTGCTGTCGTTTGACACTGCCGCGCACGCCGGCATGTTTGTGGTTAC
This sequence comes from Hymenobacter oligotrophus, assembly GCF_003574965.1. Lineage (NCBI taxonomy): Bacteria > Pseudomonadati > Bacteroidota > Cytophagia > Cytophagales > Hymenobacteraceae > Hymenobacter > Hymenobacter oligotrophus. The sequence goes on from NZ_CP032317.1 coordinate 2,537,793, forward strand.
GGCCGTGCTCTACATCCTTACTGCCCGCCGGCAACGACTCTACCCGAGTCTGCGCCTGCGGGCTTTTTGGTGGGTGCTGGCCGTGTGCATCTTCCTAGGTGGCTTTATCGAACTGGTGCAAAGCTTCATGGACTTAGGCCGCCTAGGTGACTGGACGGACATGCTGAGCGACAGCCTAGGGGCCGTGGCCGGGGTGCTGTTGATGTGGCTCCTCCGCCGCTGGTGGGATGCCCCTGCTCCTGCCGTTATGGCCCGTACCCATGCCTAGGTGCCACTGCCTCCGCTACCTAGGGGCAGCCTTGCTGCTTGGGCTTGCGCCCGGTGGCAGCACCTCGGCGCAGGACATGCAGCGGGTGCGCAAAACCGTGGCTTACTTGGCCAGCCCTAAGCTGCACGGCCGCGGCTACGTGCAGCACGGCGACCGTAAAGCGGCCGATTACATACGGCGCCGTTTTTCGGCCCTTAAGCTGGAGCCACTTGCGGCCAATTATCTTCAGCCGTTTCAGCTACCGGTAAATACTTTTCCGGGCAAGCTACAGCTTCGGGTAGGCAAGCAAGCGCTCCGCGTCGGCGAGGATTTCATTGCTGAGCCGCACTCGGGCTCGGGTACGCTCCGCGGCCCTGCCGTACTCCTCGATACCCTGATCTTCACCGACGAGCAAGCCGGTTACCGCTTTTTAGCCGACTCCCTGCGCGGGCGCATTTTGGTGCTGCGGCAGCGCGATGCGGAACGCATTCGCACGCTGCCTGCTGCCTTCGAGCGGCACCTTGCCTCGGCAGCGGCCCGTATTGTGCTTGTGCCCGATAAGCTTACGGCCTCGGTAAGCGGGCAGCAGGCTTCGCAAGTTCGTCTGCAAGTACTGGCTAGCCGCTGGCCTAAACCGGCAGCTCTTGGCACAGCCGTGTCGCTTGACGTAGTGGCCAAACTAGAGCCTGCTTACACCACGCACAACGTGGTAGGCATGGTGCGCGGCAGCGTGCAGCCCGATTCCTTTTTAGTCGTTTCCGCCCACTACGACCACCTAGGGCGCATGGGCAAGCGGGCCTACTTTCCGGGTGCCAACGACAATGCCAGCGGTACCGCCATGCTGCTGGAGCTGGCCGCTTACTACGCCGAGCACCGCCCTAGGTATTCGATAGCGTTTTTGGCATTTGGGGCCGAAGAAGCAGGTTTGGTGGGGTCGCGCCACTTTGTGCAACAGCCCTTAGTGCCGTTGGGCAACATTCGGTTTCTGCTGAACCTGGACTTAGAAGGCACCGGCCAGGCCGGAACCACCGTGGTGAATGGCCGGCTGCACGAGCGCGAGTACCAGCTGCTGCTGCGCCTCAACCAACAAGGCAGCCACCTGCCCGATGTGGCACCTAGGGGCCGCGCCGCTAACTCCGACCACTACCCTTTTTCGGAGGCCGGTGTTCCGGCCTTCTTCGTGTATTTGCGTGGCACGCCCACGCACTACCACGACGTACACGACCGCGCCGCAACGCTGCCGCTCACCGGCTTTCAAGGCATGTTTAAGCTGGCTGCAGCCTTTTTGAATCGGCTGCAACGCTGCCTTTAATTAGGCCGTTGTGCCTCGCCGAAGCTGGCAGCACACTTTGGTAAAAAGCAAGCGTCCCAGAATCATCCGAGGTGGAACGGACGATTCTGGGACGAACAAAACAGTGGCTTTAGGCCGACCTGTTTAGCTGTTGCTGCGCAGCGAACCCATTACTTGCTTAGCTACCGATTCCCACTCCGGCTTCTGACGGTCGGGGCAAGAGAAGGTGCACATCAGCAGGCGGCCTTCCACGTCGGTGAAGAAAATCAGGTTGTACACCTGGTGGCCCAACTCGGGCTTCATCATTTCGATGAAACCAACTTTGCGGCCGTTGATTTCGCGAACACCATCGGCGAAGAACGTGGCATCGGAGTACTGCTTCCGGTACGTCTTCATGAAGTTGGCCGCGTACATGTCAACCATGTCCTGGTCAGCCGTGTTGTCGGTGTACGAAAACGCGAGGCTGGCGTGCGAGGTGTTGGTGTAGATGACGCTCGGACGGCTCTGCGCCTTGGCGTAGAGGAAGTCCATTTGCTGCTCGCTCATCACCTCGAAGCCTTTCGGGATCAGAATTTCAACACGCTCGCTCAGAACGCGCTTTTTGATGAGCTCCACTTCAGCAAAGGGCCGAGCGGCCATGAGCAGCACTGCGAGGCAGAGCAACGGGGCGAGTAGAACTTTTTTCATCATCTAAAGCGAAAAAAAGTGGAAATCTTTCTAGGTAAACTACCTAACAAAGGAGAGGCAGTCTGTTTGGATAACACAATTTAGGAAGAAACCCGGACAACACAAGAGCTTCATACAAAAATAATTTTGTGCAAGTCGGCTATGCGGTGCTCGTGCTGCAAAATTAGGGCTAAAATGCTGTAAACCCACATTCTGCTAAACTTTCCTTTTGCTGTTCAGCTTGGTTAAGGCTACTTACGAGGCCGAACATTGATTGGTTTGAATCTATAAAAAAGATCCTAAATCGTATCGGAAACGAGCACTAACGCTCGTTAGGACTTATAGGATATTGTTTAGTTGTTCTTTTATTTTTTCAAGCTCCTCCTTCATTCCCACCACCAAATGCTGGATAGTGGAGTCGTTGGCTTTGGAGCCGATGGTGTTGATTTCGCGGCCGATTTCCTGCGAGATGAACACCAGCTTTTTGCCGCTTGGCTCGGGCAGGTGCACGGTTTCGGCGAAGTAGTGCAAGTGGCTGATCAGGCGCACTTTCTCCTCGGCTATGTCGAGCTTCTCTATATAATAAAGAAGTTCCTGCTCGAAGCGGCTGGGGTTGAACTGGTCGTTTTGCACCAACTCCCCTAGCCCTTCGTGCATGCGGCGGCGCACGTTTTCGAGGCGGGTGGGATCGTGGCGTTCCACATCCGAAAGCAAAATGCGAATGTGGTCGATGTAACTCAAGATTTCAGTGGTGAGGGCCTGCCCCTCGGTGCGGCGGAAATCCAGCACGCGGTCGAGGGCATCTTGCACAAGCGGCTGCAGGTCGTCCCACGACAGGGCCAGTTCTTCCTCGGTGGGGGCGGCGGCTTCGGCGGGGGTTTGCACCACGCCGGGCATGCGCAAAGCCAGCTCCAGCAGGTTGTTGGAGCCGTCGCCGAGCTCTTGCGCTACGCTTTTCAGCTCTTGGTAAGCCGCCAGCAGGGCATCGCGGTTGAGGGTAGCGCGCGAGCGGGCGGCCGCCGGCCGGGTAATATCGATGCTGACGTTGACCTTGCCGCGCACCAGCTGGCGGCTCACGAGGTTGCGCAGCTCCAGCTCGTAGGCGGCAATGGAGCGCGGCGTACGCAAGCCTAGGTCGAGGCCTTTGGAGTTGAGCGACTTAATTTCGATTGTGACGGTGTATTGCTCGGTTTCGTGGTGAGCAACCCCGTAGCCAGTCATGGACAGCAGCATAGGCAGAACGCAGAAGAGGAAGGCGCAAAAGTAAGACCTCCTTGCAGATGTTCAGCAGGTTGCGCAAAGTGCGTAACGCAAGGGTAACGGTGGCGTCATGGTAGCATAACCAGGGCTTCACACTGGCGTAACAGCATTAAAATAGCTTTGCGACGCAAACCAGCAGACCGCTATGCGCCGCTTACTACTACTCTTTTTATTGCTGACAATCAGCATTTTAACCTTTGCTCAGCAAGGGTCAATTGTCGGCAAAGTACTCGACAAAAAAACCGGGGAGGCCGTGATTGGCGCCACCGTGGTAGTGGCTGGCACCACCCAGGCGGCCCCCGTGGGGGTTGATGGCCAGTACGAGCTCAAACTCGCGCCCGGCACCTACAACATCCTGATGACGAACATCGGCTACAAGCCCATGAACTTTTCGGGCATCGAGGTAAAAGCTGGTGAAGAAACCACCCTGAACGGCACCCTAGAGGAAAACGTGCAGGCCTTGCAGGAGGTAACCATTACGGGCCAAAAGCAAACCGGCACCGAGGTAGCCCTGATCCAAGACCTGAAGAAAAGCGAGGTGGTGGTGAGCGGTATGTCGAACGACCAAATCGTGAAGACGCTGGACCGCGACGCCGCCGAGGTAGTAAAGCGCATACCGGGCGTAACCATCCAGAACAACAACTTCGTGGTGATTCGGGGTTTGGCCGAGCGCTACAACACCGTAATGCTGAACGACGCCCTCACGCCTTCGGCCGAAACCGATACGCGTGCCTTCAGCTTCGACATTCTTCCCTCGTCGGTAATGGACCGCGTGCTGGTATTTAAGTCAGGTGCGCCGGAGCTGCCGGGCGAGTTCGGCGGCGGCGTGGTGAAAGTGTACACCAAAAACTCGGTGCTCGACAACGGTACCACGTTTTCGCTGTCGTCGTCGTACCGCAGCGGCACCACGTTCAACAACTTCTCGACTACGCAAGGCAGCAGCACCGATTGGCTGGGCTTTGACGGCGGCCGCCGCCAGCTGCCCTCGGGCACGCCGGGCATGGTGCAGCAAGGCAAGGTGAGCAACGACGAGCTAAACGCCCTAGGTCAGCGCCTGCGCAACGATTGGGTGGCCCGCCGCACGCAAGCCTCGCCCGACGTGCGCGCTTCCCTAGGTTTGCTGCGCAAGTTTGAGCTGGGCAGCGCCTACCTCAGCAACGTTACTTCGGTTTCGTACAGCCTCACGCGCGAGCAATACAACGTGGAGCGCGCCGACTACGAAGACCAGAAAGACGAGAACGGCAACTACAAAGCCAAGTACCGCTACAACGATTTGCAGTCGAACACCAACGTGCGCCTAGGTGTCATTCATAACTGGCAGCTGCGCCTGAACGACCGCCACCGCATCGAGTTCCGTAACTTCCTCAACCAGTTCGGCCAAGACCAGGTAGTGGCCCGCACCGGCACCTCGCTGGAGCGCCGCCTCGATAAGCGCGACTTTGCCTTGCACTACACCAGCCGCAGCATTTACTCCGGTCAGCTGCAGGGCACCCACGACCTAGGGCCGCAAACCACCGTTACCTGGCTGGGCGGCTGCAACTACGTAAAGCGCGACGAACCCGACTTCCGTCGGTACCGCTCGCAGCGCGATGCCGGCACCAACGACCGGTTCCTGATCCAGATTCCGCCGGGCGGCAACCCCTACGACGCGAGCCGCTTCTACTCGAACCTCACTGAAAACACCTTGGCTGGCAGCGGCCAGTTGGAGCGCCGCTGGGCCGGCCGCGACACTACCAAGGCCAACGAGTACAAGCTGCGCGTAGGGTTTTACGCCGAGCAGAAGGACCGCTCGTTTGCGGCGCGCTACTTCTCCTACAAGATTGGCAACGAGGATAATTTCCGCTACGAAATTCTGGAGCAGCCCATCGAAACCATCTTCAGCTCCGAAAACATCAACGCCCGCACGGGTTTGGTGCTTGATGAAGGCACAAACCAGGACGACAGCTACACCGGCGACAACCGCCTGCTGGCTTCGTACGTGAGCTTGGTGGCGCCCATCTCCGACCGCTTTAATGTATCGGGTGGGGTGCGCGTGGAGAACAACGTGCGCGCTGTGCGGGTACCGGGCAACCCTAGCAAAAACGCCGACTACAACCGCACGGTGGTGCTGCCCTCGTTCAACGCCACTTACAACTTCAACCTTCGCTCGCTGTTGCGCGTGGCCGGCAGCACCTCGGTAAACCGCCCCGAGTTCCGCGAAATGGCCAGCTTCCAGTACTTCGACTTTGCCAACAACTGGCTGGTAGTGGGCCAACCCTCGCTGCGCGAAGCCACAATTTACAACGGCGACCTGCGCTACGAGTTTTACCCCTCGCGCTCCGAGATGATTTCGGTAGGCGCTTTCTACAAGCACTTCGACCGCCCCATCGAGAGCGTGATTGAGCAAAATGCCGGCGACTTGCTGAAAGTATCGTACCGCAACGCCGACGGCAACGCCTACGACTACGGCCTGGAGGTGGAGGTGCGCAAGTCGCTGATCGACCTGGCCGCCTCGCCGGTGCTGCAGCGCCTGTCGTTTGTGCTGAATGCTTCGTGGATTCGCAGCCAGGTGCGCATCAGCGACGCTACCCAAATTCAGCGCCGCCCGCTGCAAGGCCAGTCGCCTTACGTGGTGAACCTAGGTGCCTTTTACCAGGACGACGACCACGGCCTGCAGATGTCGGCGCAGTACAACATCATCGGCCGCCGCATTGCCTTCGTGGGCAACGTGGATAACGGCAGCATTTACGAGATGCCGCGCAACGTGCTCGACCTGACGGTTACCAAAACCGTAGCCAAGCGCCTCGACATCCGAGCTGGCTTGCAGGACGTGCTGAACCAGCCCACGCGCTTGGTGCGCGACCTCGACCGCAACCAACAGATCGGCGGCCAAGACCAAGATTTCTCGCGCTTCCGCCGCGGTTCGTACTACACGCTAGGCCTGATCTGGCGTTTGTAAACGAAAAGGTAACTGCCCGCTAACGATATGATAACGCCTACCGTGCCCCGGTAGGCGTTGTCGTTCCGGACCTTCGCAACGTCAATCAGCAACTGCTTTCGTGCTATGAAAAAGCTTCTACTTCCCGTACTGTTTGCCGCTTCTTTGCTGGTCGCTGCGGCGCCGGCTGCGCTGGCCCAAACGCCGGCTCCGGTGGTGCAGGTATCGGGTGTAATCAGCACCAACACCACCTGGTCGAACAACAACGTGTACGTGCTGAATAACTTCGTGTACGTGGCGCCGGGCGCTACGCTCACCATTCAGCCGGGTACCATTATTAAAGGCGACAAGGCCTCGAAAGGCACACTCGTAGTGAAGCGCGGCGCGCGCATTGTTGCCGACGGCACGCGCCAGCAGCCCATTGTATTTACCTCGGCCGAACCCGCTGGCTCGCGCGCCCGCGGCGACTGGGGCGGTATCGTAATTGCGGGTTCGGCGCCCATCAACCTGCCCGGCGACCCTACCATTGAGGCCACGCCTGAATCGAACTTCGGCGGCACCAACGCGGCCGATGATTCCGGCATTCTGCGCTTTGTGCGCATCGAGTTTCCGGGTATTGCCTTTGCCCCCGACACCGAGATTAACGGCCTGACCCTAGGGGGTGTGGGTTCGGGTACCGTGCTCGACCACATTCAAATTTCGTATTCCGGCGACGACGCGTTTGAGTGGTTTGGCGGCACCGTAAATGCCAAGCACCTCGTGGCCTTCCGTACGCTCGACGACAACTGGGATACCGATAACGGCTACGCCGGCAAGGTGCAGTTTGCGTTTTCGCTGCGCGACCCAAACATCGGCGACCAATCGGGCTCGAACGGTTTTGAGTCGGACAACGACCGGAACGGCACCACTGCCTCGCCCAAAACGTCGGCCGTGTTCTCGAACGTAACCGACGTGATTAACCGCACGGCTACGCTGAACGCCAACGTGAAAAGCGCCATGCACATCCGCCGCAACTCGGCGCTGTCGGTGTTCAACTCGGTGTTCACGGGTTACCGCACGGGCCTGCTGATCGATGGCACGGCCTCGGAAGGCAACGCCACAAGCGGCGAGCTGCAAGTGGCCAACACTGTAATGGCTGGCCTGCCCACCAACTTTGCTACCGCATCGGGCAGCAGCTACGATGTGGCGAGCTTCTATAACCAAGGCGCCCGCAGCAACACGCTCTACGCCAACGAGTCGGACGTGCAGTTCCAGTCGGGCTCGTACACGCTTACCAGCCCACAAGTGCTGCCCGCTGCTTCCTCGCCGCTGCAAAACGGCGCTGCTTTCGCCGATACCAAGCTGGCCAATACGTTCTTCGAGCGCGTGGCCTACCGCGGCGCTTTCGGTACCACCGACTGGACGCAGGGCTGGACCAACTGGGACCCGCAGAACACGCCCTACCTCACGGGCATTGTGGCCAGCAACAAGAAAACCTCCGACCAGGTGCAGAGCCTGGGCGTGTACCCCAACCCGGTTGCCGCCGAAGCCAAGCTAGGGTTTGAGCTGCGCCGCGCCGGCACTGCTACCGTGCGCGTGCTCGACCTAACCGGCCGCGAAGTAGCCGTGGTGAGCGAAGGCCGCAAGCTGCAGGCTGGCCCGCAGGAAGTAACCCTGCCCAACACCCTGAAAGCGGGCGTGTACCTGGCCACGGTACAAACCGAAGAAACCAGCGCTGCGGTACGCTTTGTGGTAGCGCAATAGTCTCCGCCGCATTAGCTTATCTATCATTACCCCTGATACTCGGCCTGCATCCGTTTTGCGGATGCAGGCCGAATTTCGTTTTGCCCACGCCCGCTTCCGCTGCCAAAGCCGTAGCTTGCCCCTTGGCACCTAGGCGTGCCGTGCTCCGTTTGCACTCTCATGACGTCGTCGTTGCCGTTGCTGCCCCGCGTGCTTATGCTCCCCAAGTGGTACCCCAACCGGTACGACGACCAAGACGGCGACTTTGTGGCGCGGCACGTGGCCGCTATAGCCCCGCACACCAACGCCGTAGTGCTTTTTGCAGGCGTAGCGCGCGGCCCGTTGCCCGGGCTGATTGAGTGCGCCGCCGAGTGGAAAGCCGCCGTGCCTACACTGCGCTATTACTACCGCGCTGCGCCTACCGGCTGGCCGGTGCTCGACAAACCGCTAAAGCTGCTGCTGTATTTTGCGTGCCTTTGGCGCGGCTACCAACAGGTGGTGAGGTACTGGGGCACCAAGCCGCACCTCGTGCACGTGCACGTGCTGTTGCGCACGGGTTTGTTTGCTTGGTGGCTGCGGGTGTGGCAAGGCATTCCGTACCTCGTTACTGAACACTGGACGCTGTATTTACCTCCGCGGTCGGCCGGCATCGGCCCCATGCGGCGGTGGCTGACGCGCTTGGTAGTGAAGCGAGCAGCCGCGTTGCATACGGTATCCGAAGGCCTTCGCGACGCCATGCGCCACCTAGGGTTTGGCAACCCGCGTTCGGCCGTAATTGCCAATGTGGTCGATACCGATCTGTTTCGGCCTACCGCCAACAAGCCCGCTCCGGCGCCGCTACTGGTGGTATCGGCTTTCCACGATGCCGTGAAGAACATTTCGGGCATACTGCGCGTGGTGGCGGGGCTGCAAAGCGAGTTGCCCCACCTGCGCCTGCGCATTGCCGGCTACGGCCCCGATGCTCAAGTCCTGCAAAACCTGGCCGCCGACCTAGGGCTGCTTGCCAGCGGCACCGTGCAGTTTCTGGGCAAACTCCCCCACCCCGCCGTGGCCCACGAAATGCAGCACGCGGCGGCACTGATTTCCTTCAGCCGGGCCGAAACATTTGGTTGCGTATTGCTTGAGGCGCGGGCCTGCGGCTGCCCGGTGGTGGCCACGCGAGTGGGCGGCGTGCCCGAGTTATTTCAGCCCGAAGGCCGGTTTGGAGTGCTGATTGAGCCCGACGACGAGGCGGCCCTAGGTGCTGCCATTCGGGCGGTGTACCAGGAGCACCCGCAGTTCGCCCCCGAGGTGCTCTGCGCCGATGCCGCGGAGCGGTGCAGCCCCGCCAAAGTAGGCCGGCAGTTTGCGGCCCTTTACCAAAGCATCCTCGCCCGATGAACCTGCGGCGCATCCTGTTCACCTTCGGTACGCGCCTAGGTGCTGCCCTGCTCAACTTTGGGTTGGTGTGGCTTACGGCGCGGTGGCTTGGGGCGGCAGGCCGCGGCGAGGTTAGCTTGTTCGCCATCGACCGTACGCTGCTGCTGCTGTTTGCCGGCTTGGTGGGCGGCTCGTCGCTGATTTACCTGGCACCCAGGCGCAACTTGTGGCACTTGCTGCTGCCCGCCTACGGGTGGTCGGTGCTGGTAAGTGCAGTTGGCACCACGGTGGTATGGTGGTGGCGGCAACCACCGGCTGCCTACGCCGCTTACCTGGGGGCCGCCTCCTTAGCCGAGGGCTTGGTGCTGGTGCACGTGCAGCTGTTGCTGGGCCGCCGCCGCGAGCGGTTGTACAACGCCGTTGGCCTGCTGCAGAGCTTGGGCGTGGCGCTTGGGTTGGCCGCGGCTTTTTTTGCGTTGCGCTGGCAAAGCGCCCCGGCCTATTATACCGCCCACATACTTACGTACCTAGTGCTGTGGGTGCTCACGGGTAGGGTACTGTGGCAGCAGCCCGATCGGCCGCGGGGGCACCGCCGGCGGTGGCGCTACGTAGCCCGCGAGTTGGCCCGGCACAGCCGCAGCGCCCACTTCTCCAACCTGGTAAGTTTTGCCAACTACCGCCTGGGCTTCTACTTCGTGGCGGCTTGGGTGGGCACCGGCGCGGTGGGCGTGCTGTCGGTGGGCGTGGCACTGGCCGAAGCCATTTGGCTGATTCCGCGCAGCATTTCGCAGGTGCAGTACGTCGATACCATTTACAGCGCCAACGTGGCCGCGCCCGTGCAGGCCACCGTTCGGGCGGTGCGGCTCTCGGCGGTGCTAAGCGCTTTGGCAGTACTAGTGCTGGCGCTGGTACCTGCCCATTGGCTCGCGGCTGTTTTTGGCCGCGACTTTGCGGGTGCGCAGCGCATTGTCTGGGCTTTGGCCCTAGGTGTAGTGGCCTTCAGCATGCACATGCAGCTCAGCGCTTTTTTTGCCGGCACGGCCCGGTACCGCACCAACAACACAGCGGCCGTACTTGGCCTGGTCCTTACGCTGGGGGCGTGTTCGGTGCTGATTCCGCGCTACGGCGCGGTGGGCGCCGCTTGGGCGGCCACGGTTTCGTACCTAGGGTCCACGCTGTGGCTGGCGTGGCGGTTTGTGCGCGCGGCCGGTATCAGCCCTACCGAGCTGCTGCCTCGCCCGGCCGATGCTGCCCTGCTGGCCCAACGGCTGCGCCGCTAGCTAATGGGCACTTTGCGCAACATGGCCTCAATCAAATCCTGCGTGCGCACGCCGTCGGCCTCGGCTTCGTAGGTGAGCATGATGCGGTGGTTGAGCACGTCTGCGGCTACGTCTTTAATGTCCTCGGGCAGCACGTAGTCGCGCTCGTCAAAAAAGGCCACGGTGCGGGCGGCGCGGTGCAGGGCAATGCTGGCCCGGGGGCTCACGCCGTACTGCACGTACTGGGCAAACTCGCCTAGGTCGTACTCGGCCGGTTTGCGCGTGGCAAACACCAGCTCGATGATGTACTTCTCCAAGGTGTCAGAAATCTGCACCTGGTTTATCAGCCCGCGAATCCCGAAGATGTCTTCCTTGGTCAGCACGGCCTGCACGTCGCTGCTGTAGCTGAGGTTGGCCATGCGGCGCATTACCTCCAGCTCCTCGGCCTTTTTCAGGTAATCGACATACACCTTCATCATAAAGCGGTCGACCTGCGCCTCAGGCAGCGGGTAGGTACCCTCCTGCTCCACGGGGTTTTGGGTAGCCAGCACCAGAAAAGGCAAATCGAGCGGGTACGTGGTTTCGCCGATGGTTACTTGCTTTTCCTGCATGGCCTCGAGCAGCGCGCTTTGCACCTTGGCGGGCGAGCGGTTTACTTCGTCGGCTAGTACCAGGTTGGCGAAAATAGGCCCCTTCTTTACCTCAAATTCTGATTGGGTTTGGTTGTAAATCATGGTGCCCACCAAATCAGAAGGCAGCAGATCGGGCGTAAACTGCACCCGTTGAAAGTGCAAGTGCAACACCTGCGCCAGCGTACTGATGGTAAGGGTTTTGGCCAGGCCCGGCACGCCCTCGAGCAGAATATGCCCGCCCGTGAACAGGCCTATCAGCAGCCTGTTGAGCATGTATTGCTGCCCCACCACCACTTTGCCGACCTCGGCAAATACCTGCCGTATCTTCTGCTGATAATGCTGGGTAAGGTCGGGCGAGGAAAAAATTTCGGACATGAAAATACAGCTGAGCGACAGGTTAAAAGTACAACGCTGCGGCTAAGGCGGCAGCGCCCACGCCAAAATTGCCCCGAATCTGCGGCCCACCCAGCTCTCCGCCACTTGCCGACGACGGGCCAGCCCAGGTATCTTTGCTTTATGCAGAGCCCGAACCCCAATTCGCAGCAGCTCATTCGCTTTGCGCTTTCGGGCGCGGCGCTTTACCTGCTGTGGTTTTTCGGCTACGAGCTGTGGCTGAAGCCCGCCGGTAAGCTCGACGAGGCCTTGTCGCTGAACCTGGCCCAGGTAAGCGCCGCCGTGCTGCGGGCTGTAAGCATACCGGCCGCCGCCGCCGGCCGCTTGGTGCTGGTGGCCGGCAAGCCCGCCGTGTGGGTGGGCAATCCTTGCAACGGGCAAGTGCTGTACGCCTTGTTTGCGGGTTTTATACTGGCTTTTCCGGGGGGCGGCTGGCGGCGCAAGCTGCCTTTTATGGCGCTGGGCATGGCGGCTATTTACGTGCTCAACATTGTGCGGGTGGGCGCCCTCACCCTCAACCACTTGTACTCGCGCGGCACCGTCGATTTTAACCACCACTACACGTTTACGTTTGTGGTGTACAGCTGCATTTTTCTGCTCTGGATGTGGTGGGTGCGCCGGTTTGCCCCGTCGCAGGTGCCCGGCCATGCGTAGCGCGCCCCTGCCGCGCCCGGCGCGGGTTGGCGTGGCGCTGTTGCTGGCAGCGGGGCTGTTTTGGGCCGGCACCCACGATGCTACAGCCGTAACGGCAATGGCCAAATGTTGGGCCCGCGCGGCCGAAACCCTAGGTATGCGGGGCGCCTTCTGGCACGAGCAGCCCACGTTGTTGCCGGGCTCCACCAGCCTGCCGGCCAAGTTTACCTACGGCGCGGCCTACAGCTTTGCGTGCCTGCTCCTGCTGTTGGCCCTAACGCCCGGCCGCACCTGGCGCCTGTGTGCTGCCTTTTACGGTGGCCTGTTTTTGGTAAGCGCGGCGCTGGTGCTGCTGGGCAAGGCAGCCGGCAGCACCAGCGCGCTTTTCGCCTTGGGCCGCCCCGTCATCGACCTGACGCTAAACCCCTTGCCTGTTATCGTGCTGGCGCCCCTTATGCATTGGCTGCACCCGGCGGCGGGCAAGCCACGGGCTTAAGCGCCCGTTGTGCTGCCACGCCTGGGTGCCGCGGGCGCGGCGCGGGCCTGGCACCTAGGGCAAAGCATTGGGCGCCACTGGCTGGTTTTCGGACAAGGTGCTTATTTTAGCAATTCCTCTTCTCCTTTTCTCCGCGCGCTCATGCCCAACGCACCTGCTCGTCTTCGTTGCCTTATCATCGACGACAACGAAATCAACCGGCTCACCCTCGAGCACTTTGTCGAGATGACCGAATCGCTGGAGCTGGTGGCTTCGTTGCCCGATGCGGTGCAAGCCCTCAACCTGTTGCGGGCAGGTGCGCAGGTAGATTTGCTGTTGCTGGACATTGAAATGCCCCAGCTTAGCGGCCTCGATCTGGTGCGGGTGCTGCCCGAGCCGCAGCCGCAGGTAATTCTGGTAACCAGTCACGCCAATTTCGCCGTCGATGCATTTGAGCTACAGGTGCTCGATTACCTCGTGAAGCCCGTGGAGTACGGCCGCTTCAGCAAGGCCGTAAACCGCGCGGTCGAGCAACAACAGGCCGCCGTTGCGGCCGCCGCCACGCCTTCGAGCGTAGAGGCCAACGACTCGACGCTGTTCGTTAAAACGAACAACAAGCTGCTGCGCCTCAATTTCGACGAGGTGTTGTTTATCGAGGCCATGTCGACGTACTCGGTGCTGGTTACGCCCAAGCAGAAGCACATCGTGTACATTACCCTCAAGGCTTTGGAAGAACGCCTGCCGTTTGCGCACTTTATGCGCGTGCATCGCTCCTACATGGTAAACATGCAGCGCGTGGAGTCGGTGCAGGACAACATGCTGCAGCTAGGTAACCACGAGGTGCCCATTGGCAAGTCCTACCAAGAGGAGTTTTATGAGCGGCTCCGCAGCCTCTAAGTTTTGCACCCCGGCTCCCGAGGCATGCCTCGGGAGCCGGGGTGCAGTTGCCCACCTAGGCGGTGGGCAACTCGGCGGGCAACTCGTTTAACACCTGCGCTACCACCGCCACCAAGTGCTGCACGGCATCCTGGTAAACGCGCTGTTCGTGGGCTCCAAAAACGGTGGTCTCGCGGGCCGCTTCGAGCAGGCGCACAGCCTCATCTACCTGCTGCACGCCCAACGACGACAACGACGGCTTGATGTGGTGCACCAGCCCGGCCACAGCTACCCAATCGGCGGCAGCGGCGGCAGTTTGCATCTGCGCCACGCTTTCCGGCATGTTGTCGAGAAACGACTGGATAATGCGGTGCACAAATGCCTCTTTGCCGCGCGCCATTTCGCGCAGGCGCGTGAGGTCGTAGCTGCGTGGGGGCCGCTGAATAAGGTTTTCCAGCTTCTCAAATAGCTCGGCTTCGTCGAATGGCTTGGCCAGCGTATCGTTCATGCCCGCGGCTAGGTACCGCTCGTTGTCGGAGCGGAAGGCGTTAGCCGTAAGCGCCAGCACCGGCACCTGGGCCTTGGCCGCGTCGGCGTGGGCGCGCATGGCCGCCGTGGCCTCCATGCCGTTCATGCCCGGCATCTGAATATCCATCAGCACCACGTCGTAGGGGTTTTGCTCGAACAACGCCAGTGCCTGGAACCCGTCGGCGGCTTCATCCACCTGCACGCCCCACTCTTCCAGCAGCATGCGCGCAATGTTGCGGTTGATTTCGTTGTCCTCTACCAGCAATACGCGCTTGCCCGCCAATGTATTGGTTAGCGGCGCCGCGGCGGCCGGCTCCGGCAGCGGCGGGGCGGCCGCGCGGGTTTTCGGCAGCGTTACCGTGAAGGCAAACGTGCTACCGCGCCCTAGCTCGCTCTCAACGCGCATAGTACCGCCCAACTGCTCCACCAAGGCCCTGCTGATGCTCAGACCTAGGCCCGTGCCCCCAAAGTTGCGGGTAGTATCGGCGTAGGCTTGGGTAAAGTCCTCAAAAATGCGCTCCAGGCGGTCGGGCGGAATGCCAGGGCCCGTGTCGCTCACGCTGAACTCCGCCGTCAGGGTCTCGTCGGTTTCCGACACCAAACGCCCCGCCACCGATACGCTGCCCTGCTGCGTAAACTTCACGGCGTTTGCTACCAGGTTGATCAGAATTTGGTTGAGGCGGTGCGGGTCGCCGATAACCCACGGATACGGGCACGTAAGCTTAAGCGGCTGCGCCAAAAACGTAAGCCCCTTTTGGGCCGCCTGCAGCGCCAAGCCCTGCACCGCCCCACCCATCGAATCGCAGAGGTTGAAGGGAGTTTGTTCGAATTCCAGTTTGCCCGAGGTGATTTTGGCCATATCGAGCACGTCGTTTACCAAGGCCAGCAAATGCTGCCCCGATTTACGAATCACGCTCAGCTGCTCGGTTTGCTGGGCGTCGAGCTGAGTTTTGGCCAGCAGGTTAGCATAGCCCAACACCCCATTTAGCGGGGTGCGTATTTCGTGGCTCATGTTGGCCAGAAAATTCTCGCGGGCGCGGGCCGCGGCGTGGGCGGCCTCGGTAGCACGCTTCAGGTCGGTTATATCGGTGCTTACCCCCAGCACCTGCAAGCTGCCGTCGGGGCGCAGCAAGGGCCGCTTGATGGTCTGGAACCAGCGCACCTCGCCCGAAGGCAGCGTAAACGAGTCCTCGCGCATCAACTCCTCTTTGGTTTGCAGCACGTACTGATCGGCGGCCGCGTAGTGCGCTTGCTCTTGCGCCTGCACCGTGGTGGGGTCTTGCGTTAGCGCCTGCCGCTCCTTCGAGCTTTCCGCTAGTTGCCGCATGGCGCGGTTGCTGAACTCGACCTGGCCGTTGGCGTTGCGCACGTAAATCAGGCTCGGCGAAGTATCGAGCACTTGCTGAACAAACCCTTGCTGCTCGCGCAGCTCGGCCTCGCTTAGGCGCAGCTTTTCCTCGGCTACGCGTTGCTCGGTGTTGTCGCTTCCGTACCCTATCATCATTTGCAGCTCCCCGTGCTGGTCGTACACGGGCTGGTAATGGCGCTGCGCGTACTCGGTGCGGCCGTCGGGCTGCACCACTTGCTCCTCAAAAGCAACGCGCTGGCCGCTGTTTTTGGCTTGCTCAAACAGTTGCCGACGGCTTTCTGCCATTTGCACCGGGCGCTGCCGGTAGGCGCAGTATTCGAAGTCGGTTTTGCCCACTATCCAACGGCGCACCTCCGGGTTTTTGATAGCGCCGGGGTTTACGAACAGGTAGCGACGCTGGGCATTGAGCACGGCCACGTCGGCAGGCAAATGGTTGAGAATCGACTCGTAAAACTCGCGCTGCTCGGCCAGTTTCAGCTCGGCTTCGCGCTGGGCCGTGTTGTCGAGCCCAAAGCCCAACATCATGTAAAAGCTGCCATCGGGGTGCGCAATGGCCTTGAAAAACCGGTTGTGAAAGGCGCGGCCGTTTTGGGTAGGTGTTTCGTCTTCCCACACCACCACGCCGCGCTCCGCTACGGCTTTATCGAACATGCGGTGCCGGTGCTCGGCCAGCTCGGTGGGGTAGCCAAACTGCGTGCAGTAATCCATTACCGTGCGGCCCATCAGCCATTGCCGGGCCTCGGCGCTTGGCACAGCCTGCGGGTTGGCGTAAATGTAGCGGCGGTCGGCGTCGAGCGTTACTACCTCTACGGGTAGCTCGTCGAGGATGTGGCTGTAAAACAGCCGCTCCTGCGCCAGCTGTTGCTCGGCGCGATGGCGCTCGGTGATGTCGACGAAGTATAGATTGACGTAACCCTCGGGCTGCACCGGCGAGCCGCACAGCGTGTACTGGCGACCTAGGGCCTCCACTTGCTGCTCAATTGGCCGCTGCTCGCGCAGTACCTGCTGCACCACGGCGCGCAAACGGGCGGCTACGTAGCGCTTTTCGTCGAGCGTGAGCGAGTTCCAGAGGTTCCACCCGGCTGCGTTGCTGTACAAAAAGTACCCCGCATCATTTACCTGCAGAATTGGGTTCGGATTATGATCGGGAATGCGTGCTCGCAGTTCTAATTCGCGAATGCGGGCCTCGGCCTGGGCCAACGACGCCCGCAAATCGGCATCCGGGCTTTGTATAGAATTGGGGAAGCTTTCGGAGGAGTTCATCAGTGCGGCGCAGGCATTAAACCAGGCAAAGCGCAAGCAACAATCTATTGCTGCCATTTGTGCCGTTGCTTGCCCAAGGTGGCAATTTGCTGTTTAAACTGCGTGCTTTCCGGGCCGAACGACATCACCGGCCACCGGCACTGCGCTGGTTGCCCTAGGTGATTTTGTGCTGCTGTGCTAGCGGGCAACAAAAAAAGCCCGCCGGCCGAGGCCAACGGGCTTTCTTGTACCAGAGACGGGAATCGAACCCGTACTTCCTTGCGGAAAAGGGATTTTAAGTCCCTCGTGTCTACCAGTTCCACCACTCCGGCGAGTGCAGCGAACCTGCACAAAAGTAAAAAAGGACGTTGCAGGGAGCAACGTCCTTTTTTGGAGCGGGAGACGAGGTTCGAACTCGCGACCTCGACCTTGGCAAGGTCGCGCTCTACCAACTGAGCTACTCTCGCTTGAGGTCAACCGCCGTAGTGGCGTTTGATGGCACAAAGGTACAACAAGACGTTTCTTGTTGTCAAGAGTCAAGCGAAAAATCTGATTCGCTTGCTCTCCATTAAAACAAAAAAGAGGAAGCTACCGAAGCAACATCCTCTTTTGAGCGGGAGACGAGGTTCGAACTCGCGACCTCGACCTTGGCAAGGTCGCGCTCTACCAACTGAGCTACTCTCGCTTGAGGTCAACCGCCGTAGTGGCGTTTTGATGGCACAAAGGTATAGCAAGAATCTGGTAAGTCAAGAAGTAGCAGTTAAAAAATTGCCACCTAAACTAGTTCTGACTCATTATGAGGCACTTTTTTTCACTAAACCCAACACTGCACCAAAGCAGCGCTGCAGATGTATGGGGTGCAGCTAGCCCCGTCGAAAGCCAATGAACTTGGCGTTGCCATACGACAGCAAAGCCCGCCCCTGTGCTACCGGACCGGAGTGGGCCTTGCTGATAGACACTGAGCTTGCTTTCAGTGCTTAGCGGCTCAGCGCTAGTTTCAACTCGTTTAGCTTCAGCAATGCTTCAATAGGCGTGAGCGTATTCACGTCGAGGTGCTGCAGCTGCTCGCGAATGTGCTCGAGGGCGGGGTCGGCGGGCTCGAACATGCTAAGCTGCAGCGTGGGCCTAGGTGCAGTAGCCACGGCCGCAGCCGGGCGGGCCTGGGGCTGCCGAGTGGCTTGGCCATTTACGGCAATGGTAACCTCGGCCTCCACGGGCAGCAGCTCGTCGGCAGCAACGGGTTCGTCGGTGCTTACTTGGGCGCGTTCCTGCTCCAAATGGTGCATGATTTCGTTGGCGCGCAATACCACGGCGGGCGGCATGCCAGCCATGCGGGCTACGTGTATGCCAAACGAGTGCTCGGAGCCGCCCTCCTGCAGCTTGCGCAAAAACAGAATGCGTCCGTCGGCTTCCTTCACGGCCACGTTGTAGTTGCGCACCCGCTCGCACTGCTCGGCCAGTTGGTTGAGCTCGTGGTAGTGGGTGGCGAACAGGGTTTTGCCGCGGGCTTTGGGGTGGTTGTGCAAGTGCTCCACAATGGCCCAGGCAATGCTGATGCCATCGTAGGTGCTGGTACCGCGGCCGATTTCGTCCATCAGCACCAACGAACGGTCGGAGAGGTTGTTGAGGATAGACGCCGTTTCGGTCATTTCCACCATAAATGTGCTCTCCCCTTTCGAGAGGTTATCCGAAGCTCCCACGCGGGTAAACACCTTGTCGATTACACCCACGTGCGCGGCCTGTGCCGGCACAAACGAGCCGATTTGGGCCAGCAACACAATGAGCGCGGTTTGGCGCAGCAATGCCGATTTACCGGCCATGTTGGGCCCGGTAATCACGATAATTTGCTGGTCGTCGCGGTCGAGGCGGATGTCGTTGGGGATGTACTGCTCGCCAGGCGGCAACTGCCGTTCAATTACGGGGTGGCGCCCCTGCCGAATGTCAAGCACGGCCGAGTCGTCGACGACGGGGCGCACGTAGCGGTGCTGGCGGGCCGTGGCCGCAAACGAACCTAGGCAGTCGAGCACGGCCACGGTGCGGGCGTTCTGCTGAATTTGGGTGATGTACTCGCCCGCCGTTAGCACCAACTCGTCGTAAATGCGCTGTTCAATTACGAACAAGCGCTCCTCGGCGTGCAAAATCTTTTCCTCGTAGGTTTTCAGTTCCTCGGTAATGTAGCGCTCAGCATTTACCAAGGTCTGCTTCCGAATCCAGGAGGTGGGCACTTTGTCTTTGTGCGCGTTGGTAACCTCCAGGTAGTAACCGAACACCTTGTTATAGGCCACCTTCAGCGAGCCGATGCCGGTGTTGCGCTGCTCGCGCTGCTGCAGCTGCAACAGGTAATCCTTACCGGTGTAGGCAATGGCGCGCAGCTCGTCGAGCTCCTTGTCCACGCCGTCGGTAATCAGGTTGCCCTGATTGGTGAGTACTGGCGCATCGGGCCGCAGCTTGGCTTGTATTTCTTGGCGCAGCGCGTCGCAGGGGTTCAGCTGATCGGCCAGCTTTTGTAAGGCCCGCACCCCGCTGGCTTGCAGCAGCTCGCGCACCGGACCTAGGGCCTCCAGCGCCCGGCTCAGCTGCGTTAGCTCGCGCGGGTTCACGCGGCGCACGGCAACCTTCGAAATTAGGCGCTCTAGGTCGTAAATCTGGCGCAGCTGGTCGCGGATGGCCTCCAGCAATTCGGGCTGCTCGTGCAGGGCCTGCACGGTATCGAGGCGGCGCTGAATTTGGGCGGGCTCTTTCAGGGGCAGCACCACCCACTTGCGCAGCAGGCGGGCGCCCATGGGCGTCAGGGTTTGGTCGAGCACCTCAATCAGCGGCACGCCCCCTAGGTGCTGCGCCGACAGCAGCTCGAGGTTGCGTACCGTGAAACGGTCGAGCCACACGTACTTGTCTTCCTCCAGGCGCCCGATGCCGTTGATGTGGCCGATGTCGGTGTGCTTGGTTTCGGCCAAATAGTGCATAATGCACCCAGCCGCGATAATGCCTTCGTGCAGCGTATCGATGCCGTAGCCTTTGAGCGAGGTGGTACGGAAGTGGCGCGTGAGCGAATCGTGGGCGTAATCGAAGCCGAATACCCACTCATCGAGGGCGTAGGTGCAGAGGTCGGGCCCGAAATGCGTTTCGAAGTGCTGGCGCTGCTGCTTGCAGTGCAGCACCTCGGCCGGGGCAAAGTTTTGCAGCAGTTTCCCTAGGTAGCCGGCGTCGCCTTGCGCTACCAGGAACTCGCCGGTGCTGATGTCGAGGAATGCAATGCCGGCTTGGTGGTTTTTGCCGAAGTGCACGGCCGCCAGGTAATTATTGGCGCGGCGCTCCAGCACGTTGTCGTGCAGGCTTACGCCGGGCGTAACCAGCTCCGTGATGCCGCGCTTTACCAAGCCTTTGGCCTGTTTGGGGTCTTCGAGCTGGTCGCAGATGGCCACGCGCTGGCCGGCGCGCACCAGTTTGGGCAAGTAGGTATCGAGGGCGTGGTGCGGAAATCCGGCCAAGGCTACCTCGGAAGAAGTGCCGGCGCCGCGCTTGGTAAGCGTAATATCGAGGATGCGGGCGCTGGTAACCGCGTCGTCGCCGAAGGTCTCGTAGAAGTCGCCCACGCGGAAAAGCAACAGCGCGCCGGGGTGCTGCTGCTTTAGGGCGTAGTACTGCTTCATCAGGGGCGTATCGACCACGGGGGCCGGCGCGCCGGGGGCTGGTTTACGCATAAGTGCGCGGAAATAGTCGGGTAGAAGCTCCGTTGCAAAGCCGGCTCGGGCCGCAGGTGGTTTGGCGGTAACAGGAGGCCTTTCCGAAGCGGAGCCGTAGCTTGCGCCTTCGCTTACCCACAGCACCTAGGCGGTTGGTGCGGCCTTGCCGCGCCCGCCCAAGCTCCACATCTTACATGCGAAAACTAACCATTCACGAACTGAACCGGCTTACGGTCGAGGATTTCAAAAATACAGAGAAATTCCCGCTCTGCGTGGTACTCGATAACGTGCGCAGCCTGCACAATGTGGGCGCCGCTTTCCGCACCTGCGATGCCTTTGCCGTGAGCAAACTGTGGCTGGGCGGCATCACGGGCCGGCCCCCGCACCGCGAGATTACCAAAACCGCCCTAGGCTCAACGGAATCGGTGCCGTGGGAGCACGCGCCCGACGTGCCGGCCCTGGTGGAGCGCCTGCGCCAGCAGGGCTGGCAGGTAGTGGCCGTAGAGCAAACCACCGGCTCGGTGCCGCTGCCGCAGTTTCAGCCCGCGCCCAACAAGCCCTTGGCGTTGGTGTTCGGCAACGAGGTATTCGGGGTTGACGATGCCGTGCTGCAGCACTGCGACGCGGCCGTGGAAATTCCGCAGTTCGGCACTAAACACTCGCTCAACGTGTCGGTAACGGTGGGCGTGATGGTATGGGATGTGCTCAGCAAATGGGGCCTTACCACCGCTTCGTAAACATTCGCAACAAACAGCTAATTGCGCGCTTAGTTTTTTACTATCGGCTCGTATTTACTGCTATTTATCCGTATTTTTAACGGGCACTAGCTGTACAACTTGCAGCTGACCACCTACTGCTCCTACACTTTCTGCATGACAAACACTTTTACTCATTACGGCCGGGCCGCCACGCTGGCAGCGTTGCTCGCACTGCCCGGCATTGGCACTGCCCAGCAGCCAGCCCAACCCAAAGCCTCGGCGGTTAACCGTGGCCTGGAGTATCTGAACGCCCGCCGCACCAAGCTAGGCCTCACCGAAGCCGACTTGCGCAACCCCGCGGTGCCCTCGGAGTACACCGATGCGCACAACGGCGCCACCCACCTGTACCTACGCCAGCGCCACCAAGGCGTTGAGATTTACGGTGCCGTTACGGAGGTGCACTTCGACCGCAACGGCAAGGTGGTAGCCTCGCACAACGGCTTTGTGCCAAACGCGGCATCGCATGCGCGCAGCACCCGCCCGGCGCTTTCGCCGGAGCAGGCTGTGGCCGCCGCCGCCCGGGCCCTGAACATGCCGGCCCCGCAAGGCTTGCGCCTCGTGAAAGAAGGCACCGCTACCGAGGGCATGATGTTCTCGGAAGGCGGCATTTCGCTGGAGAAAATCCCGGTGAAGCTGATGTACTTCCGCCAGCCCAACGGCGAGCTAGCGCTTACCTGGAACGTAACGCTTTACCCGCTCGACGCGGAGCATTACTGGGACGCGCGCATCGACGCCAGCACCGGCCAACTGCTCGACCGCACCGACTTTGTGGTGCGCGAAGAAGCCTCGTTTGCGGCCTTGGCCCAACGGCGCAACGCGGCTCCTGCAGCCGTAGCGGCCCAGCGCACCACCACAGGTGGCACGCAGCCCGCCCCGCCCGTAGCCTCGCGCACCAATGCGCCCAATAGCTACAACGTGTGGCCGCTTACCGTTGAAAGCCCCATTCACGGCAACCGCCAGCTGATTACCGACCCGGCTCACCCTTGGGCCTCGCCCTACGGCTGGCACGACACCAACGGCCTGCGCGGCGCCGAGTACACCATTACGCGCGGCAATAACGTGCACGCGTATGAGGACCGCCGCAGCCTTAACAACGGCAACACCTCTAACAACTACACGCCCGGCTACTCGCCCAACGGCGGCGCCAGCCTCATTTTTGACTTCCCGTACCAAACGGGGGTAGCAGCCAGCGTAAACCAGGATGCGGCCATCACAAACCTGTTTGTGTGGAACAACCTGATGCACGACGTGATGAACCAGCACGGGTTCACCGAAGGCGCCCGCAACTTCCAGATGTACAACTACTCGGGCGCGGGCATCGGCAACGACTTTGTGCAGGCCGAAGCGCAGGACGGCCGCGGCGTATCGAACGCCAACATGGCTACCCCGCCCGATGGCTTTCAGCCCCGCATGCAGATGTACTTGTGGGACACCGACCAACGCTCGCTGATTGCGGAGTTGGCCAACGGCTCGACGCTGGGCTCGTTCAACTTTGCTACGTCTGCGTTTGGCCGTCGTCTGGGCTTGGTTTCGCCGGTGGCAGGTCAGCTGGTGTACGCCGCCGACGGTTGCGCCAACCCAATGCCCAATGCCTCGGCTCTTAACGGCAAAGTGGCCCTGATTAAGCGCGGCAACTGCAACCTGGCGCCCAAAGTACGCAACGCCCAAAACGCCGGCGCCCGCATGGTTATCGTGATGGACAGCCTGGCCAACTCGCCGCTGATTTCGATGAGCGGCTCGGCGGCCGATACGGCGGGCATTCGTATTCCGTCGGTGTTCATTTCGCGCGCCAATGGCCAGCAACTGCTGTCGGCTCTGGCAGCTGGCTCCGTCAACATCACCGTTACGGCCCTCGACCGCGACGGCGACTTCGACAACGGCATTATTGCGCACGAGTATGGCCACGGCATTTCTAACCGCCTGACGGGCGTGGGCTCGGGCTGCCTTAGCAACGCCGAGCAAATGGGCGAAGGCTGGAGCGACTTCTTTGCGCTCTGGATGACCACCAAGCCCGGCGACAAAGGCGAAACGCCCCGCGGCATCGGCAACTTTGCCGTTGGCGAACCGGTAACGGGCGGCGGTATCCGCACCAAGCCCTACTCCACCAGCCTCTCGGTAAACGACCTTTCGTACGCCAACCTAGGCACCGCGCCCTACACTGCGGTGCACGCCAACGGCGAAATCTGGTGCGCCGCGCTCTGGGATTTGAACTGGGCGTTGATTGAAAAGCACGGCTACAACGCCGACCTGTACGGCGAAACCGGCGGCAACAACATTGCCTTGAAGCTGGTAATCGAGGGATTGAAGTACCAAGGCTGCTCGCCCGGCTTTATTTCGGGGCGCAACGGCATCCTGAAGGCTGACTCGGTGAACAACAACGCCGCTAACGCCGCCATCATCTGGAAGGTGTTTGCCCGCCGCGGCATGGGTGCCGATGCCTCGCAAGGCTCGCCCGACGTGCTGAACGACGGCAAACCCAGCTTTACGCTGCCCACGGCGGTACTTTCGTCGAACAAGCCGAAGTTCTCGACCGATGAGCTGGCGGTGTTCCCCAACCCAGCCAACGAGGAGGTTACGGTGCGCATGCTGGCCGCCAGCCAGCAGCCGGTGGCTGTTGAGCTGCTCAACCACCTAGGCCAAGTGGTGCAGCGCACCACCCAGTCGGCGGCATTGCTGCAGCGCGAAGGCGCCAAGCTGAGCACGGCAAACCTGCCCGCTGGCATGTACGTTATTCGCCTGACCGGCTCCAACGGTACGGCTACGCACAAGCTGGTGGTGCGCCACTAATCGCTACCGCAAATTGTTAAGCAAACGCCCGGCCCTAGGTCGGGCGTTTGTTGTTTAAGGAAGCCAACCGTTTGCGTATTATGCCTGATACTTATTCGTTCGACGAGGCCGTAGCTGCCTTGCGCCCCGCCATCGGGGCCGACCTAGGCAGCACCCCTGCCGCCACCCCCGACGACATACTGCACCGCGCCCTGCGGCCTATTCTGAAGCTGCACAACCAACGCCTGCTACACTTGGTGGCCGACTATGCCCG
Organism: Hymenobacter oligotrophus; assembly: GCF_003574965.1. NCBI lineage: Bacteria > Pseudomonadati > Bacteroidota > Cytophagia > Cytophagales > Hymenobacteraceae > Hymenobacter > Hymenobacter oligotrophus. The sequence continues at coordinate 2,562,143 of NZ_CP032317.1, forward strand.
CGACTACCGCCTGCCCCTAGGTACCGCGGCCCCCGCCGATTGCGAACGGCTACTCGATGAGCTACTGCGCCGCAATGCCCGCCTGCAGCACACCCTCACGGGTATGGTGACCAGCTTGTTCACCACCGCTGAGTACGCCTTTTACCGCCGGCACCGCCCCGAAATAAACCGTCGGTTATTGGAGTTGACCCGCCAGCGCGTATTATCGCAGGCAGCTGCCGTGGTACAATTGGTTACCGAACCCGAGTAGCCCTTTTTTCGCTGCCCGCGCGTGACAACCTATTACCAAGTACTGGAGCTATCCGAGCAGGCTACCGCCGCCGACATCAGGCGGGCGTACCTGCGGCTGGTGCGCCTTACCCACCCCGACCGCACCCCCGACCCAGCGGCCCACCAGCGTTACCTGCTCGTAAACGAAGCGTACGACACGCTGAGCAAGCCCGAGCTGCGCAGCCGCTACGATGCCCGGCTGGCGGCGCTGCGCACCCCTCGGCTGGCCCCTTCTCCACCGCTTGCCTATGCCGAGCCTTTCCCGGGCAATGCGTACCAGGTGCTGCGCGTACCCTATGCGGCCACCTCGGCTCACATCGATCAGGCTTACCAACGGTTGCGCGCTGTGCTGCGGGCCAACACCGTCGATCCGGCTTTGCGCCAATACCTGCAGCAGGTAGAGCACGCCTACGCTACGCTGAACGACCCGCGCCTGCGGCCCGCGCACGATGCCCGTGTGAAAGGGCAGCGCCCGGCGCGGCGCCCCGATCCGCTGGCGGAGCAATACACCAAATATTCCCCACTGGCCCGGCGGCTGTGCTGGGCGGCCTTGGTTTTCTTCGGGCTTATGCTGGTGGATATGAACTGGACTTTGCGGTTTGCCGCCGACCCGGTAGCGTCCGTTGAGTACCGTGCCGGCACCCGGCGTGGCGCGCGGCAATACTATTGGGTGAGAACCTCGCACGCAGCTTTCCGCAGCCCTTGGAACTACCAAGTAGGCGAGCCGCTGGACGTGCGCCGCAGTGCGCTGTTTCGGCAGGTGCGCGCCTACCGCTCCGCTACCGATGCCTCGGCTCCGCTGATCGACTATTCCTCGGAGCTGACGTACGGCGCGCTATTTTTCTTTCCCTTGGTCATGGCGGCATCTGCTGGTTTTGGCGCTTGGCCTGGCAGCTCTGCCAAACACGCCGTCGATAACGCCATTGTGGTTGGTATACTGGCGCTCATCGTGCTGTACCTAATGGTTAGCTACTAAACCAAACCGCCCGCTCCAGCAATAGCTGAAGCGGGCGGCTAGGGGCATTAGTGCAAGCACGTAGGGCTTAGTCGTAGGGCGAGTCGCGCAGGTGCACGGGTTCGGTTTGCTTGCGCAGGCGCATGTTCAGCAGCTCCACCACCAGCGAGAAGAACATGGCGAAGTAGATGTAGCCCTTCTCAATTTCTTTGTGGAAAGCCTCCATCACCAGCATTACCCCGATCATGATAAGGAACGACAGGGCCAGCATTTTGATGGTGGGGTTGCGGTTTACGAAGTTGGCCACTAGGCCCGAGAAGGCCAGCATCACGCCCATCGAAATGATAACGGCCAGGATCATGATGAGCACGTTATCCACCAAGCCCACGGCCGTGAGGATGGAGTCGAACGAAAACACGATGTCGATGAGGATGATTTGCAGGATGATGCGGCTCATGGTGCTGTAGGTTGGCGTGCCATCTTCGTGCTCCTCCTCGCCCTGCAGCTTGGTATGGATTTCGGTGGTGCTCTTGCCGATCAGGAACAAGCCGCCCAGGAAGAGAATGATGTCGCGGCCGGTTACGCCGAAGCCGCTTTCCACCCACGGCAGGTTCACATGAAACAGCGGCTCTTTCAGGCCCACAATCCAGCTGATGCTCAGCAGCAACCCGATGCGGAACAGCAAGGCCAGCATCAGGCCGATGGTGCGGCCGCGCTGGTGCTGCTCGGGCGGCAGCCGGTTGACGATGATGGAAATGAAGATGATGTTGTCGATACCCAGCACGATTTCCATGAACGTGAGGGTAAGCAGGCTAACCCAGGTTTGAGGGTCAGAGAAAACGGATAAATCGAACATAGGCAGGGAGAAGAGTCGCGAAGCGGTGACGAGCGGTTGTAAGTTTGTGGCCTTTCGGCAAACCTCTAACGACGCGCAAAAAGATGAGTCTGGATCAGGGAATGATGCTGTGGCAAACGGTAACAATTGGCCTGTTTGCCGTGCTGCTGTGGCTGCTGGTGCGCTGGTTTCGGCGCATCAACCCGCCGCGCTAGCTTTTCATGTTCACGAACTGCAGGGGCTGGCCGAGGCTGGCGGCGTTGCCACGCAGCAAGGCAATAACGGCCTGCAGGTCGTCGATTTTTTTGGCCGTTACGCGGAGCTGGTCGCCTTGTATCTGGGCTTCCACCTTCAGCTTCGAGTCCTTGATGAGCTTTTGAATTTTGCGGCTCATGTCTTTGTCGATGCCGGCGCGCACGGGCAGCTTTTTCTTAACCAGCGCGCCCGACGCTTCCTCGTCGGCCGAGAAATCGAGGCTGGTGGGGTCGATGCTTTGTTTGACCATGCGGCCCATGAGAATGTCTTCGAGCGACTTAATCTTCATGGAGTTTTCCGACGACAGCGTGATGATGTTGTTCTGCTTATCGAGTTCGATGCCGCCCTTGGTGTCGCGGAAATCGTAGCGCGTCAGCAACTCTTTTTTGGCGTTGTTGACGGCGTTTTCGAGCATTTGCGGGTCTACTTTGCTGACGATATCAAACGAGGCCATGCGGTAGGTAAGGTCGGTTGGTGAAGGGCAATACCGGGCACGGCTACGGGCCGCCCCAGCCGCCAAAGGTTGGCGAATTTGCCTAAACGCCCAAATGCCGGCAAAGGCTGCGTTCGGCGCCACTTTTCCGCGCTTTGCCTACGCGGCTATTGGCTAGCGCCCTAGGTGCCGGGGCCGGTTGGCAGCCCCGGCACCTAGGGCGTTGGCCCAGTGGCGGGTGTTTCCGAACTTGCCTGTGCATTTTGTTACCCAGTCAGCACCCATGCTACCCGCCGTCACCGCCCCGAAAGACGCCCTCGCGCAAACGCACGCTCGCATTCAGCCCTACGTGCACAACACGCCGGTGCTCACCTCGCATCTGCTCGATGCGTTGGCCGGCGCTACGCTGTACTTTAAGTGCGAAAACTTTCAGCGGATGGGGGCTTTTAAGATGCGCGGCGCCGTGAATGCCATTCTGCAACTTTCGGCGGCGCAGCAGCAGCGCGGCGTGGTTACACACTCCTCGGGCAACTTTGCGCAGGCCCTGGCGCTGGCCGCCCAAAGCCTGGGTGTGGCGGCGTACATTGTGATGCCCAGCAACGCTCCGCGCGTGAAAAAGGAGGCCGTGCTGGCCTACGGCGGGCAGGTAATTGAGTGCGCCCCTACCCTAGCGGCGCGCGAGCAAGCAGCGCAGCAAATTGTAGAAGAGCGCGGCGCTACCTTCATCCATCCCTCCAACGACCTCGACGTGATTTTGGGGCAAGGCACCGCGGCTGTGGAGTTGCTGGCCCTGCACCCCGCTCTCGACTACATTTTCGCCCCGGTGGGCGGCGGCGGGTTGGTAGCGGGCACCATTCTGGCGGCGCAGCACTTCGGCCGCAATTGCCGCGTGGTGGCCGGGGAGCCCGAAACCATGGACGACGCCTACCGCTCGTGGCAGGCGGGCACGATTGAAGGCAACGCGGCCGGCGACACCATCGCCGACGGCCTCAAAACCCAGCTCGGCGACATCAACTTCCCCATCATTCGGCAAGGCATCGAGGCCATTATCCGCGTGAGCGAGGCAGAAATTGTGGCGGCTATGCGGCTGATTTGGGAGCGGATGAAGATTGTGGTAGAAGCCTCGAGCGCCGTGGCCTTGGCGGCTTTGCTAAAGGAAAAGGACCGCTACGCCGGCCAGCAGATTGGCATTATCCTGTCGGGTGGCAATGTTGATTTGGCCAAACTGCCGTTCTAGCGGCCTGCGCCGGCACCTAGGGCGCCTCGGCCGACCCGAACCGCTCCCGGCCGCGCAGCAAATCCCAGTACAGCCGGAAGTCGCCGCGCAACGAGAGCAGCGGGTAGCGGAACGTGGCCGGGCGGTTGCGCTCCACGAAGAAATGCCCTACCCACGCAAAGCCGTAGGCCAGCACCACGCCCGCCAACAGCAGCCCCGGGCGCAGCAGCACCAGGGCCGCACCCGCCATCAGCAAAAACAACGACGTGCCCACGAAGTGCAGCACCCGCGTGCCGCGCTGCCGGTGCTCGCGCAGGTAGTACGGGTAAAACTCGGCAAACGTGGGCTGGGCGGGCAGGTCGTGAGGCATGGTGGCGGCAGAAGGCTTCGTTTGTCGGGGAAAGAAACCTAACTTTTGAGCCATTCCCAAGCCCTCCGTAACCTAGCCATGGCCGACCTGCCCGACGTGAGCACCCTGGTGGCGCTCTACGACCAAATCAACAATTACGGCCGCACCAACGGCATGAAGCTGACGGTGCACCGGCCGGGCCACGTAACCTACACCATGCGCATACGCGACGAGCACTTGTCGTCGCCGGGTACGGCACACGGGGGTATCGTGGCCGGCCTGATGGATGCGGTTTTAGGTGCGGCAGCCCTCACGCAGGCCTTCACCGAGCAAGAGTTTGTATCGACGGTCGAGTTCAAGATCAACTACCTGCAGCCCGTGCACTTGGCCGACGAGTTGGTGGCTCACGCCGAGGTTGCGCACCACGGCAAAAGCCTGGTAGTAGTAAACGGCCGCATCGAGTGCCCCGCGCGCGAGGCCTTGGTGGCGGTGGGCCTGGGTACCTTCAACCGCTACCCCGCCACCAAGCGCGATTTTGTGCGCGCCGTAGCCAGCCAGTTGGGCCTAGGTGAAAAATGGGTGACAGGTGACAGGTGACAGGTGACAGGTGACAGGTGACAGGTGACAGGTTGGTACTGCTGCCTTAGCGCCGGGTTACGCCACAACGTTGTTATGCCGAGCGCGGCGAGGAATGACAAACGACGTGTTACGTGTCACTTGTCATCTGCCTCCCAATACCACCCCAAACGCAGCGCCGCCGGACGCGGTGGCCCTTTGGGGGCTACCGGTCCGGCGGCGCTACACTACCGGGCAAGTGGGGTAAATAAGCCTACAGCGTTTCCGACTCAGCGGGTTCGTGCTGGTAGTCGCTTTCGGCAGGAGCTTCTACTTTGCGCACGTTGCGGGCGCAGTCTTCGTTGCGGTGGTTGCGGCCAACCGTAAACTCAACCCAGTCGCCTTCGTGCAGCTCGTTGAAGTCCTGGCCCTCGGCCATGTCGGCGTACGAAAAGAACAGGTTGTTGGGCGGCATCACCACGAAACCGTAGCCGTTCTTCAGGTTCTTGATGGTGCTCACACCAATAGAACCCTCGGGACCGGCGGCAGTTGGCTGATAAGCCGTAGCGGCGGCTGCGCGCGGCGGCGTGGCTACGTTGGGGTAGGCCGAAGGCTCGGGCTGGTTTACAAACAGGTTGTCGACGATGTCGCCACCGCGGCCGTCGATTACCTCGTTCATGGCCACGGCGTAGTTCACCGTCTCGAGCAGCAGCTGCGAGGGGCGGGTTACGCGGCTTTCGCCTTTGAAGTCGGTGTACTTGAAATCCCAGCTCAGCAGCATCACGCGGGTGCCCAGCGTGTTCAGCTTTTTGATCAGCGGCACGTAGTCCGAGTCGCCGGCGATGAGCACCACCACATCGAGGTGCTTGTGCAGAGCCAGGTCAAACGCTTCGAGGGCCAGCCACACGTCAACGCCTTTCTCCTGCAGGCGGCCGTCGCGGGTTTTGAGGGGCATGTAGTGCGTTTGCACCGACATGTTCATCAGGATATCGTCGAGCAGACGGTCGTGGAACAACCGGTCTTTGTCGCGGGCTTCGGTAGCCGACAAGCGGCCGCGGAAGAAGTGGGGCTCGGTAATTTGGCACAGACGCACGTCGGCGTCTTCATCCTCGGCTACTTGGTGCCGAATGAAATCGTGCAGGCCTTCCAGGCTGATGCGAGCTTTGCGGTCGTGCTGGAAGTAGTAGTAATCACTGATCTTAAGGAAATAGTTGCCGTCGTAGAAGACGCCGATCCGGATCAGCGGGCTATTGATCTGGTTCATGAGTACAGGAGGTGTGCAAGAGGGTAAGAGGAGGGAGCAGGGGTTCCGGACCCGGTAGCCGGAAGTGACCAAAGGTACAAAAGCATAGTTAATTTCCGATGTATTAGATGTGCAAGATGTTCAGCGCTATAGCTATTTTTCTCCTAAAAATTGTGCTATAAAAAAGATACGTATCAGCAGTGCTTTCGGTAGTAGAAACACACCCTGAGGAGAAACGTTGCAAAACCGAGCAAATATGACTGTGCCTAGGTAGCACCACAATTGCGGAGGCTTGCGAAGTGCCCATTAGGGCAGTGCAATGTTACAAAACCTAGGCGATAGACAAACACCGCAACGCAATTAATCGCCACAGCGGCCGTTGCCTAGGATTTTGCCGGCACTGGGTTGACTTGGTACTATGCAAAACTGAACCGTTGCCACCACAGCAGGGCCACCAGCAAACCGTATCCGGCACATATGCCGAGTTCTATCATATTTCCAAGGGATGAGCCGGTGGAGATGAGCGGCAGCTTGAGCGCCTTGTCGGAAAGCGGCAGCAGGTAGCGCACGCCCGATTTGGTGAGCGTATCGGCCAGCAGATGCGACATGTACCCCGCCCCGGCGTAGGCAGCTACGCCGTGCCAGCCTAGGTCGCGGTTGGCGAGGTAGCCGATGTAGGTCCAGAGCGCGGCCGCCCAGATGGTGTGCGTCCAGGAACGGTGCGAGGTAAAGGGCGCCGTGGCCACAAACGCGCCGAGCAAGCTCAGCCACAAAAACTGCCAGTACAGGCCGGCCAGCACCGTGCCTACCCCCGTGAACAGCAAAGCCAGCTTGCGCGCCGACTGGTTTTGCATGGCCATACCGATCAGGAACATCGACATGGCCGCCGTAAAGCCCATGCGCCGCTCGGGGCCAATGGGCAGGTTGAAGTGCGTGTACAAACCCAGCAACACGCCCGCCGCCGCAAAAGCCCAGCGCACGTAGTTTTGGGCAAAACCCAGGCGCTTGCTCAGGCGCGAGCCGGGGTGGTCGAGGTCGGGGGCCAGGGCCGAAAAACCCGCCAGCGCAACTCCGGGCAGCGAAAGGCGCATATCGGGCACCACGGCGGCAATTCCGGCTCCGGTTATTAGGCCAATAGCTAAATGAGAAGATCCGCGCACTAGTGATTGAGAGTTGCTAAGTGGATATACGAAAGTACGGCAGCTGCGCGCGAAAAGGCCAAAATCATTGGCTTAAACAGCCTTTGCGATATCTGAACTTGGCAATATTCTGGGCCAACGCTGGCTTTTGGCCCTTGGCGCGGGGCTGCGGGTAGCTGCGCGCGCGGGCGCGCGGCAGCTCATCGGAAACTTTCGGCGCGCCTAGGTGGTATTGCCTACCGTGTGCCCGGCCGAAATTCCATTCGGTCGGGCTTCTACCTTTGCCGCCGCTCCAAGCCGATACCCCGTGCAAGCTTCCGAATTCCTCCGCCTTTACACGCTCGACACCGACATCCAGGCCCTGGCCATGCGCCTTGCGCCTGCCACTGGCGCCGCTGCGCTGCGCTTTCATTTGCGCGGCCTGGTGGGCAGCCAGGATGCCACGGTAGCCGCCGCCCTGCACCTCGACCGCCCCGACGAGCACCTTGTGTTTGTGCTGCACGACCGCGACGAGGCCACTTTCTTCGCCTCCGACCTGCAGCACCTCGTGGGCGACCGGGAGGAGGTGCTCATCTTCCCGAGCTCCTACAAGCGCGCCTACGCCCTCGACGAAACCGAAAACGCCAACGTGCTCATGCGCGCCGAGGTGCTGAACCGCCTTAGCGGCAAATCGGGCGAGAAGGGTAAAAAAGCTGACGAAAAGCCCAAAGCCGCTGCCCCGGACAAAGCCGACGACGATAAGCCACCCAAAGGTGCCCTCATCGTAACGTACCCCGAGGCGCTGAGCGAGAAGGTTATCAACCGGCAAAGCCTGGTACAGAACACCTTCAGCACCAAGGTAGGCGACCGGCTCGACGTGAGCTTCCTAGGTGAGCTGCTGGCTGAGTACGACTTTGAGCGCACCGACTTTGTGTACGAGGCCGGCCAGTACGCCGTGCGCGGCGGCATCGTGGATGTGTTCAGCTACGCTAACGAGCTGCCCTACCGCATCGAGCTCTTTGGGGATGAAATCGACTCGATTCGCACGTTCAACCCGGAGTCGCAGCTGTCGGTGGAGCGCAAGGAGCAAATCAGCATTGTGCCGAACGTGCAGACGAAGCTGCTGCAGGAAAAGCGCGAGTCGTTTCTGGAGTTTTTGCCGGTTAACTCGGCCATTTGGCTGAAGGACGTACGCCAGCTGTTCGATGTAGTGGGCGAGCAGTTCGAGCGGGCCGAGCAAAACTTTAAGCAGCTGCTGGAGGAAGCCGGCGGGCAGCAGATTGTGTCGTCGCCAGAGGCTTTGTTCGAAACTACCAAGGCGCTGAAGAAAAGCCTGGAGCGGTTTCCGGTGCTGGAATTCGGCAAACGCTTTTACTACAAAGAGGCCGAGCAGGTGCAGTTCACGAGCAAGCCGCAGCCCTCGTTCAACAAGGACTTCAACCGCCTTGTGAAGAACCTGCACGAAAACCAGGGGCGCGATTTGGTGAACATTATTGCCGCCGACTCGATGCGGCAGATCGACCGGCTGCGCACCATCTTCGACGAGCTCGACCACGACGTGCGCTTTCAGCACCTGGCCCTAGGTCTGCGCGAGGGTTTCGTGGACGAGGACCGCAAGCTGGTGGTGTACACCGACCACCAGCTGTTTGAGCGCTACTACCGCGCCCAGGAGAAGCGCAAGTTCTCGAAGAAGAAAGCCCTGACGCTGAAAGAGCTGCGCAACCTGAGCCCCGGCGACTACGTGGTGCACCAAGACCACGGCATTGCTCGTTTCGTGGGCCTCACGCAGGTAGAAATCAACGGCCACTTGCAGGAAGCCATCCGACTGGTGTACCGCGACGACGACGTGCTGACGGTGAGCATTCACGCCTTGCACAAGATTGCCAAGTACTCGGGGGCCGAGGGCACGCCGCCCACCATGAGCAAGCTGGGCTCGCCGGAGTGGGAAAACAAGAAAAAGGCCGTTAAGAAGAAGGTTAAGGACATTGCCGCCGACCTCATTCGGCTGTACGCCAAGCGCAAAACCGCGCCGGGCTACGCCTTCAGCAAAGACGGCTTTTTGCAGGCCGAGCTGGAGTCGTCGTTTATCTACGAGGACACGCCCGACCAGGCCAAGTCGACGGAGGACGTGAAGAACGACATGGAGCAGCCGCACCCCATGGACCGCCTCGTGTGCGGCGACGTGGGCTTCGGCAAAACCGAAGTGGCCATACGCGCCGCCTTTAAGGCCGTGTGCGACGGCAAGCAAGTGGCCGTGCTGGTGCCCACCACCATCCTGGCCATGCAGCACTTCAAAACCTTCCGCGACCGGCTGGCCGAGTTCCCCGTGACGGTCGACTACATCAACCGCTTCAAAACCACCAAGCAGGTAAAGGAAACCCTGGGTAAGGTGGCCGAGGGCAAAACCGATATCCTCATCGGCACGCACCGCCTCACCAACAAGGACATCCAGTTCAAGGACCTAGGGCTGCTGGTGATTGACGAGGAGCAGAAGTTTGGCGTGAAAACCAAGGACAAGCTGAAGGAGCTGAAAGTGAACGTGGATACCCTCACGCTCACGGCCACGCCCATTCCGCGCACCTTGCACTTCTCGCTTATGGGCGCCCGCGACTTGTCGGTAATCAGCACGCCGCCGCCCAACCGCCAGCCGGTACAAACCGAGCTGGCCGTGTTCGACGAGCTGTTGGTGCGCGACGCCATTTCGCGCGAGCTAAAGCGCGGCGGGCAGGTGTTTTATGTGCACAACCGCGTGAAGGACATTGAGGAGCAGGCCGCCATGATTTTGCGCCTGGTGCCCGATGCCCGCATTACCTACATACACGGGCAAATGGAGGGCGAGATGCTGGAAAAGCGCATGATGAAGTTTGTGGAGGGCGAGTACGACGTGCTGGTATCCACCAACCTCATCGAGTCGGGCCTGGATATTCCGAACGCCAACACCATCATCATCAACCGGGCGCACATGCACGGCCTCTCCGACCTGCACCAGATGCGCGGGCGCGTGGGCCGCTCCAACAAAAAGGCCTACTGCTACCTGCTTACGCCGCCGGTGGCCGGCCTGCCCGCCGATGCCCGCAAGCGCCTGAGCACCCTCGAGGAGTTTTCCGACCTAGGGGCCGGCTTTAACGTGGCCATGCGCGACCTCGACATTCGCGGCGCCGGCAACCTGCTGGGCGGCGAGCAGTCGGGCTTCATCAACGACCTAGGCTACGAAACCTATCACCAGATACTCGACGAGGCCGTGCAGGAGCTGAAGGAAACGGAGTTCCGCGACCTGTTTTTGGGCGACACCACCGGCCGCCTCAAAGAAGCCGCCGATTTTGCCCGCCCCAAGGAGTGCAGCATCGAAACGGACCTGCAAATCCTCATCCCTGATACCTACGTGAGCAACGTATCGGAGCGCCTGCGGCTGTACTCGAAGCTCGACCGCGCCAAGGAGCCCGAGGAGCTGCGCCGCCTGCTGGTGAGCATGGAAGACCGCTTCGGGCCGCTGCCGCCCGAGGTAGAGCAGCTGGCCGACATTGTGCGCCTGCGCTGGCAGGGCTCGCGCGTGGGCTTCGAGAAGGTATCCTTGAAGAAAGGCACCCTGAAAGGCTACCTGCGCGCCGGCGAAGGCTCGGAGGCGTACTTCCAGGGCGAGCAGTTCGGGCAGATTCTGAACTACGTGCAGACGCACCCCCGCTCCTCGCGCATGAAGGAGCGCAAAGACCAACTCATCATCAGCATCGACGACGTGCGCGACGTGCTGCACGCCCGCGAGCTAATGAACGAGCTAAGCGCGGAATCGATGCCGCCGGTAGTGGCTGCGGCTTCGGTGTCGGATGATGAGGATGACGTGTAGGCAGTATCATTTAATAAAGCACTCTAAGATTTAATTAAGCAGGAATTAACAACACAAAGTCGCATAAAAGAAACAAGCCCACTTTTGGCGGGCTTGTTTCTTTTATGCGACTTTCATCATTCCATTTCCACCCTGACTATGTATTCTATGCCTAATATCATCTACTAATAAACCTATATGATTTTCTATCTCATCAATACTCATATCCAAATCATTCAAATGCGCTCTTATCATTGAACTTATTAAAACTGGTACCTCTATCGGTATATCTATTGGCTCTTTCTTTCTGTAACCTAGACGACTAATTTGTTGAAACAATGACCGGTAGCGCTCATCACTGATTATTTTTAGCTTATAAGCTCTCATCACCAAAAATTGAATAGAGACTTTCCAATATCTTTTTAGATCCGCATAGCCAGATAAGGAAGTTTTTTCATTGACCATAATTTGGAACTCTTTTGCAGGCACTAAAAACTCTCCTGCAAATCGATAAGCCTCGTCTTCAACATCCTCTAAAGCCGTTGGATTAAAAGCATTGTGCATAATCCAGTGCCCAAATTCATGAGCAAGAGTTGCACGCTGACGGTCACCTGACATAGTTTTATTGATGTATATTACAGGAAGAGCGTCAGGATCCGGCACTACCATACCATCAAGCTTATCTATATTATAATCTGTGGTAACAATAAGTACCCCAGCACGCTCAATTGTGGAAACCAAGTTTTTAATTGGTCCCGTAGGTACGGACAATTTGTTACGCACAATACGAGCAATGTGTTCCGGCGAATCATAATCCACCGGATTCATTGGCTCCAACTTCTGGTTCAGGTCTAAAGATTTTAATAGCTGCTTTATTCGAAATCGTTCAATATGTACCTGACTATCTATTATATCTATTTCCGGATTCCGAGCCGCAGCTCTTTTCCGGTAATAGATAATATTAGGCGTTAAAACAGAAACATCTTTAGCGAAAAAACTTTTAGGATAGCGCAGGACGTTCGCAATTTTTTCTAATAAATCTTCTTTAATCGACAAATCATCTCTTTCTAATTTACATAATGTAGCAGGCGTAATTCCTATTTCACTAGCTAAATCTTTCTGGCTAATTCCCCGCGAACGACGGGCTATCATTAAAGCATCGCCGTTAAATACCGGCTTGTTTGTCATTGGGCTTTTTCCTTGCGGCTGGTTTGACGGTAAACGGATTTTCTTCAGGAAGCTCTTCTGGAGAGCTAAACAGTGTCGGGGTAATGACTCCTGCTAAATCTTCTGTCATATTGAAGAACCAAGGCTCATCGCCTAAGGCCACAGCCCAGACGTTATCTATGCCAGCGCCAATAGCATCATTCACATACCCTACGTCTATGCAAGTGAGACGCTGTGCCTCAATACCCGGTATCTCCATGATAAATTGACCTTCACGCCATTTGCGAACTTGCTTAGTAAGGATGTTAACGGACTTACGCTTCTTAGTTAATTTTTTAAAGCGCAGCGCTACTTTGTCGCCTACAACCATTAACATCATCCTCTGCACCTCCTTAAACTGAATGCGAGGATTTCCACTTAGCTCCTGTTTGGCGCGGTACACGACGTAGTCACGAATCATACTTGAGCGAGTTGCCCTAGTTAGTTCGTGTGCATACTCGCTGTTGCGCAAATCAAATTGATTATGTCCCTCATGTATGCAAGAGTATACAATCGGCAGAACGTCTTTGATGTACTCCAGGGTTTCAGCTTGAGATAGTGGAGTTGTTGTCATAGGTGAATGGTGTTTGGTTGTAGACAATGAACGCAGCAAACATACAATAATCCTTACAAAAATTTCCAAAAAAATTTCCTTTGAACATAAAATACTGTAGTTCAATATTTTAATTTAACTAATAAGATTAGCTCATCTACTGAAATTAGCATATAAACGTATGTGTTCAGAGCAAATGAGTTTCTTATTGAGCTCAACCAACACACGGAGTTAGTCTTGCGAGCGAATGCTTTCTAGGCACTATGCGGCGCGAGCTTGTAGGTCGTGTCCAAGTTGGAGGGAAGCTACGCCTCTTTGCTGCGTAGCGGCAATCCTGTTCCGCAACGAGTAAGCCTCATCAACGCACAACGCGCCTGTAGGCAGCATTGAAAGAGCACTGATACTAATTCAATGCCTTTCCGATTCATTCCGCCTCGTTTTTGCTTAGACTGCGCTCCTTGCCGAATGGCACCCTCCCGACACAACAAAGACAATGAAAAAAGTAACCGGCATTGGCGGCATCTTCTTCAAGTGCCAAGACCCCGCCCAAGTGCGCGAGTGGTACAAAACGCACCTAGGGCTCGATACCAACCCCTACGGGGCCAGCTTTGCGTGGCGGGATGATGCCGACCCCACGAAACAAGGCTCGACGCAATGGAGCCCCTTCGCCGAGACGAGCACCTATTTTGAGCCCTCGGCCAAGGAGTTCATGATCAACTACCGCGTCGAGAACCTGGAGGCCCTGGTAGCGCAGCTCCGCACCGAAGGCGTAACCATCCTCGACGAAATTGAGGCTTCGGAGTACGGCAAGTTCGTGCACATCCTCGACCCGGAAGGCAACAAGATTGAGCTGTGGGAGCCTGCCGATGATGCCGGGTAAGCTAGGCGCGGCCTAGGTGAATGCGGTGTGGGAGTGTGCCAGGAGGCCAGCGCCAGCAGGATGGCAAGCGCCGCTGTAGCAACAAACAACGAGCCCGACACGCAAGCCCTGCCCTGGAATGCACCCCCACGCCAAGGCCCGCCTTGGTCGGGCGGGCCTGGGCGCTGTGACGACCTAGCGAATAGAAAAGCTTACCGGCACCTCTAACTCTGCGGCAACCGGCTGCCCATCAACCTGCGCCGGAAACCAGCCATCCGTAATCATCTGAATTACACGCAGCGACTCTTCGTCGCAGCCGCCCCCGATGCCTTTGGCTACCCGGAAGCCGGACGCCTTGCCATCGGCATCAACCGTGAAGGCCACGCGCACCTCGCCCTGAATATTGCTGCGCAGCGCCTGGGCGGGGTACCGCACATTCATGCCAATGGTTCTGAAAACGGCATCCCAACCGCCGATGTAAGTGGGCTTGCTATCGAGCGTTGCGCCGGCGCCCAGGGATTTGGCGGTGACTTTTTCGGCCCACGGGTTGGGCTTATCGAGCAGCAACTGTCGTTTGGTGTAGTCGAAACGCTGGACCAACTCGCCTTTGTAATCGTAGGCTTGCCACTCCCCTACTTTTTCGTTGTTGCGGTACTTGCCGCGGGCGCGCACTTTGCTGCCGCCCCAGTGGTACTCCGTCCAGATGCTGTCGCGCACGCCGTTGCGGTAATAGCCCCGCTCGGCCAGTTGCCCCGACTGGCCTTCGTACCGGGCATAAGGCCCGTGCTTCACCTTCGGGTCGGTTTTCAGGGCGCTGTATTGCTCTTTGGAGTTGCCCCGATGCTCGGTCACTTTCTTGGTCTGCTGACCATAGCCGGTTACGGAAATGCTGATGAGACCTAGGCAGATGAGATATTTCATTGGGAGGTAGCGTGTATATCCCACAAACATAGGAACTGAGCGGCAGCATCAACGATGCGGGGCAACCTCGGCATTATCCTTTTCGGCGGTTGGGCCGTTGGGTTTTGTACTGCTCTGGTAGCAGCACGTGTAACCCATCAAACCCAGCCCGATACCCTATGGATCAGCCCATTTCGCGCCGCCAGCATGCCATCCCGGAGTTCACCATGATTCCGTCTATCGCCGCCGCGCCGGCCGCGTTCGGTTTCACCCACGACAAAACTGCCTCTACGCTGTGCTACGTGCTTAGCGGCACGGCCTTGCTCTCGGCTTTGTTTACCCGCGCCGAATGGGGCGCCGTGAAGGTGATTCCCTACAAAACCCACCTTGCGCTCGATGCCGTAAGCGGCCTGACGGCCCTGGCTGCGCCGTGGCTGTTTGGCTTCGCCAAGAACACCCGCGCCCGCAACGCTTTCCTGGCCATGGGCGCCATTGCCAGCATCGTAACGGCGTTGTCGCGGCCCGAGGAAATGCCTAAGTACCGCACGCGCTAAGGTTTGCGGCTAGTGCTTCGTTGCCCGATGTAGCGCGGGCTTTAGTCCGCGTTTGTCAGCACGATTGGTACCAGGTACAATACCGCAACGGCTCGGGGCAGGTGCTCCGAGCCGTTGTTGGTTTTTCCATCTGCGGACCGCAACCGAAGGTTGGCGTAGCCAAGTCCGCGCTACAGCATTCCGCTCGTTCTAGCAAACGCGGACTGAAGTCCGCGCTACACCGCGCAACGACGCGGTAGAGATGCTTCGGCTGGGCTCAGCATGACGTTCATAGTGGGTGCCGTTGCTATTTGCCTTTCTGCTCGCGGCGTTGCTTGTTTTCGGCTTTGATGCGGGCTTTTACGCCATCGGCTACGCCGCGGCCTTCGACTTCGGGCTGATGCAACGAGCCGGCGTTGGCTGGGGCAGGCGGCGCGGTTTTGATTTGGTAGCGGTGCGCAATGTTGGCCGATAGCCGCTCGGTGAAGTGCGGCAGCAGGCGGTGCGAGGTAACGGCGCCGCGGGCTTTCCAGCCCACCGGCAGCTCTTGCCGCGGCCGCACCGAGGAGCGCACCATGGCATTTACTACTTTGGTAGGTGGGTCCATGGCGGCCATGCGGGGCGTGCCGCCGCTGTAATTGGCGGCGTGCGTCCAGAACGGGGTATCCACGGCCCACGGCTCAATGGTAACCACCTCAATGTTCCGGAAGCCGCTTAGGCGCAGCTCTTGGTTAAGGGCCTGGTCGAAGTTTTTGATGGCACCTTTGGTAGCGGCGTACACGGCGTGGTAGGCCAGGGGCACGTGGCTTTCGACGGAGCCCAGGTTCATGAGCACGCCGGCGCCTTGCTTCTTGAAGATTTGCATGGCGGCATGGCTGCCGTACACAATGCCTTTCAGGTTCACGTCGATCATGCGGGAGTAGTCGGCAACGGGTATTTCCCAGAAGCGGCCAATACCACCCACGCCGGCGTCGTTTACCCACACATCCACGCGGCCAAACTGCTGCACGGCGGCATCGGCGAGGCGCTGCACTTGGTCGGGCTGGCTGATGTCGGTGGTTACCACCAGGGCTTGGCCCCCACCGGCACGCACTTTGGCGGCTACTTCTTCGAGCAGCTCGGTGCGGCGGGCAGCCAGCACTACGTTGGCCTTAAGGGCGCCCAGCTGCTCGGCCATGCCGCGGCCAAAGCCGCTCGAGGCGCCCACAATCACGTAGGTTTTGCCTTGTACTTTCTTCTGCACCGCGGTGCCGGGCTTGGAGGTGGCGCAGCTGCTAAGCAAGCCAATCAAGAGCACAAGCAGCGCCAAGGGAATGGGTAACGGTAGGCGTTTGTGTTTCATAGCTAGAATAGTGGATTGGGCACGGTGTGGCATTTCGGCCTACGGCTTGCCGCCGGGGCTGGATATGCTTCAGGTTGGGCCGGGTGCGGTGTAGCGCGGGCTCGGTGGCACGGTACTGCTCGGGTGGTTTTTCCCTATCGTTATCGTTCGCGCAAACGCGGGCCAAGCCTGCGCTACACCGCGCGGCACCATGCGGGCAAAGCATAGGCCTGGCTAGCTAGGCCGAACGCAAGGGCAAGCCGGGCCGTATGCATCAGCTCGTCATCAACACCCATAGCTATGAAACTTGCTTTTGCATTTGCCGCTGCCCTGCTGCTGGGCGCTACTGCCGCCTCGGCCCAAACTTCGTCGCAGGGCACGCCTACCGTAAACGGCACCACCAGCCCGCAGTCGGCGCCGCCGGCGCAGGCGCCCGGCTCGCTGGGCACGCTGCCCGCCCAAAACACCCAACCCGCCGCCGACCGCGAAACCACCACCGCTGCCTCGGGCCAAGGCCAAACCAGCGGCCGCAACAAGGAAATGAAGAAGGCGCGCAAAAAGCAAAAGCAGAAAGCCGCCACCACTACCTCGGGCAGCACCTACTAGCGCCCGGCTCGCCTATTGCCCACGGGGCCGCCCTGCACCTGGCAGGGCGGCCCCGTGCTTTTTTCACCTAGAGCTACGTGAGCGAGCCACGCTCACATCATCATGTGAAAACACCTGATTAGCAGGCACTCTACATTTGCCAACACGCTCGCCCCGCACCGTTGCCTATGAAACTCCTGCTGCTTTTCTGCTGCCTGCTGCCTACCCTGCTGCTGGCCCAACACCGCCTCGATTACGCCGTGCACTACTCGCCCAACCTAGGCACCGAGGGTTTGCGGGTGCAGTTGAGCGTGCGCACGCCCAAGGCCACCGACTCTACCTATTTCCACTTCGCCAACGAGGTATGGGGCGAGAAAAACCTGCTGGCTTGCCTAGGTGGCTTTGCGGGCGAAAACGCGCAGTACCGCTTTCGGGTGGTGCCCGATAGCAACCGCATTGTGGTGTACCACCCGCGCACCCGTTCGGTGAGCTTCTCGTACCGCGTAAAGCAGGATGCGGCTGAGTACCCACGCGACGCCTTCAACCGGCCGCGCGTAACCGATACGTACTTCCACGTGCTGGGCGAGTCGCTGTTTGCCATGCCCGAGTTTATCACCAATGCGCCCACCGAGCCGAGCATTACGGCTAGCATCCGGTGGGTGGGCTTCCCAGCGGGCTACGTGCTGCACAACACGTTTGCCTCGCAGGTAGCGCAGCAAACCTTCCGGGGCAAGCTCTGGACACAGTTTTACCGCTCGCTCTACGTGGGCGGCGACTACCGCCTGCAGCAGTTTAGCTACCGCAACAAGCCCGTGTACCTGGCCGTGCGCGGGCAATGGCACAACTACGACGAGGCCCGCGTGCTCAGCAACCTGCAGCAGGTGCTCAGCACCCAGCGCGAGTTCTGGAACGATGCCGGCCCAGCTCTCTACACCGTGTTCATGAGCCCCACCATTAGCACCGCCGATACTACTTGGCACGGGCAGAGCATGCGCGGCGAGAGTTTGCACCAGGGCTTTAAGCTGCAGTCGTCGAACAACCCGTTCAACAACTGGGATGTGCTCAGCTACATGTTCAACCACGAGATGATGCACGACTGGCTGGGCGGGCAAATCGGCGCCGCGCACGAGGAGCTGAACTATTGGTTTACGGAAGGCTTTACCGACTACTACGCCTACAAAAACCGCCTGCGCAACGGCTCCCTCTCGCTGGAAGACTGGGTGAAGAGCTTCAACAGCCGCATAATCAAGTCGCTGTACAACAACCCCGAGCGCAACCAACCCAACTACGTCCTCAAGGATAACTTCTGGAAGTCGCGCAGCTTCGAAACGCTGGCTTACCGCCGCGGCGCCGTGTTTGCCTTCTGGCTCGACAACCAAATTCTGAAGAAAACCAACTACACCCGCTCGCTCGACGACCTGATGCGCGAGATGCTACAAGCCTGTCGCCAGCCCGGCCAGCAGTTTACCGACGAGCGGTTCCTGGCCATGGTGCAGGAGTACCTGCACCAGGACATCAGCGCGTTTTTTCAGAAGCACATTTTGGTAGGCGCCGATTTGCCCCTCGCTACCGCCGATTTGATCGAAGGCTTTGCGGTGGAAACCGTGCAGGGCATGCCGGTACTGAAAACCACCGGCGCCAGCAATGCCGTGCGCGAGCGGTACCTCAACAACAAGCCCGCCGCTAAATCGGTAGCGCAGAAGTAAGCCTTTCGCAGTGGGGTTTTAACGCTGCTTTTCGGAGCAGCCTAGCAAAGTTGCAGCACGATTTTGCGGCGAAGCTCGGGCGGTGTATTGTTGCAACGTCGGCACTGTTAACCGCTGATTTATACCGCATGCACCTACCTCTACCCTGCCGTCTTTCAGCCCTAGGTTTGCTGCCGCTTGCGCTGCTTGTGCAGGCCCAAAATCCGGCCGCCTACAAAGTCGGCGACGCAGTCCAGATTCAGTGGAAAAGCTCGTGGTACCCAGGCAGGGTTCTGGAGGCGAAAAACGGCTCCTACAAAATTCACTACGATGGCTACGCCGCCAGCTGGGATGAATGGGTTACCCCAGCCCGCCTGAAAGCAGCGTCGGCTGCGGCACCAACTCCCAAACCTACACCTGCTGCGCCCTCGGCTAAGCCACTGCCCGCCACCAAAACTTCGGCGGCCGGCAAGGATGGTCCGCCAGTAGGCAAATACTTGTGCTACACCACCGCAGCCAACATGCTGGTGGGCAGCATGTGGATAATGCCCGCCGGCCAATACAAAATACTAGAGGCCGGGCCCGTAGGCACCTACCGTTTCGATGCCCGTACGCGCGAGCTTACCTGGGCCAGCGGCTCGAACCTGCGCCTGAAGCGCCGCGGCTGGTATGCAGGCCCTACCGATAAAGACGACATACGCAGCCAAAGCAACCAAAACCGGCACACCATTCTGTACCTGGAGGAAGGCGCCACCGGCTCGCCCTACGACAACCAGCGCGAAGGCGAAGCCAACTTCATTCGCTGCTACTGCCAAGATCAGTAACCTACCTAGGCGCAACTACCGGATCTATGATTTAGCCTTCACCTGCAACACCTCCACTGCCATGTTTAAAGCCCTGCACGCCGATGGCATTACGCTGCACCTCATCAACGAGGACAACCTGGCGGAGGTGTTTGGCTTGTTTCAGGGCCGCCCCGATTCGCAGCCGATGCTCGAGGAATTGTTCCGCAACTACCTGCCCCGGTACGAGGGCGGCCAGCGCACCAACTTCGGCTTTTACTCCATGCTCGGCGCGGAGCTGGCCGGCATGACGCTGCTTTCGGTGGACAGCTGGGAAGAACGCGCGGGCTCTACCGGCGCCGATGTGTTTGAGCACATGCGCGGCCGCGGCGTTACGCCGCGCAGCAAGCCGCACTTGTTTTACCTGGCCTTCGAGCTGCTGGGCCTGAACCGCGTAGCCACCGGCTGCCGCGTGTCGAACTTGTCGTCGAAGCGCTCCATCGAGAAAACGGCGGGCTTTCAGTTCGAGGGTGTCATGCGCGAATCGGGCCTGAACGACCTAGGCGAGTTCGAGGACGAGCTGCTCTACGCCATTTTGCGCCGCGATTGGCTGCAGCTCTACGATGCCCGCCAGGTGCAGGTGCTGTATTAAACCGCAGCCACGGCCCGCTCGCGGTTGTACTTGTCGCGGTACTCTTTCGGCGACAACCCGGTGATGCGCCGGAACGTGTCGCGGAAGGCTTTGGGGTCGGTGTAGCCTACTTGGTACATCACCTCGTTCACGGTATCGCGCGACGACTCCAAGCTGTTTTTGGCCGCTTCAATCTTTACGCGCTGAATGTACTCGACCACCGAGTTGGCGGTGGCCTTCTTGAAGCGGCGCTCGAGGTTGCGCCTACCTAGGGCCAGCATGTCGGCCAGCTGATCGACGGTAATCTTCTCCTGGTAGTTGTCCTCGATGTAGGTCTGCAGCTTCTTGATGGGCTCGTCGCCGTGCTCTTTCTGGCCTTTGAAGATGATAAAGGCCGATTGGCTGACGCGTTCAATGTCAATCTGAAACACCTTGGCGCAGGTTACGGCAATGTCGCGGCCGGCGTATTTTTCGATCAGGTACAGCACCAGATTGAGGTACGAGAAAGCCCCACCGCTCGAGTAAATGCCGTGCTCGTCGGTGATGAGCTTGTCCTCCACCAATTGCACATCGGGGAACATGGCCCGGAAGTAGCTGGCCGCCGCCCAATGCGTGGTGCACTGCCGCCCTTTGATAAGGCCCGTGGAGGCGAGCAAAAACGCTCCCACGCACAGGCTGGCCACCTCGGCGCCGCGCTTGTACTGGCCGATGATCCACGGAATAAAGTCGCGGTTATCGTCGAGCGCCTGCCTTAGGTCGCCATCGATGGCGGGGATAACCACCAAATCGGTGCGCTCCACGTCGGAGGTAAGCAAATCGGTGTGCACTTGGTACAGGCCGCCGCACACGGGCGTGTCGTGCACGAGGCCTACCAGCTGAATCTGAAACAACGGCGGCTTGCCCATGCGCTGCATCAGGGCGTTTACCTCCGAGAACACCAGCCGTGGCCCTTCGATGCTTCCTAGAATGGCCCCTTTAGGAACCAGGATGGTAATGTGTTTCATGGTGCCAAGCTACCATTCTGGGGTGTCGCAATCAACCCCGCAGATGGTCGCATTTACACCCCCTAGGTGGTCGGCGTTGCTAATACTTTTGGGATGTCCATCAGGCATATACCAAACCCTTTTATCCAAGCCCAGCCATGAAAGCCAAAACCACAACCGCCCTTTACTACGCCACCACCCTGCTCTTTTCGGCCTTCATGCTGATGGCTGGCATCATGGAGCTGATGCAAGGCCCCGAGGGCCGCGAAATTATGCGCCACCTGGGCTACCCCGAGCACGTGCTGCTGGTGCTGGGCGCCGGCAAAGCCCTAGGTGCGCTGGCCTTGGTGCAAACCCGTTACCGCATCCTTAAGGAGTGGGCCTATGCCGGCTTCACCTTCAACTTGCTCGGGGCCTGCGCAGCTCGTACCGCCGCCCACGACAGCCCTGCGCTTATCGTATCGCCGCTGCTGTTTCTGGGCTTTATGGGCCTGAGCTACTTGCTCTGGAAAAAGCGCCAGCAGTTGCGCACCGCCCCCGCAGCCAATGCGCCCGTGGCTACGCAGCTGGCCGTGGCCTAGGTTCTTTTCTAATAGTTTAGCACTCTACTCAGTCATTACCTCCCCACCATGAGAAAAGTAGTTGTATCGGAGTTTCTGACCCTCGACGGCGTAATGGAAGAACCCCGCTGGACGCTCGAGTACTTCGGCGAGGAAGAAGGCCAGTTTAAGCTGCACGAAATGATGACTGCCGACGACCTCCTGCTTGGCCGCGTTACCTACGAGGGCTTTGCTGCCGCCTGGCCCAGCCGCACCGACGAAGACGGCTACGCCGAGCGCATCAATACCATGCCCAAGCACCTAGTAACCACCACGCTTACCGAAGGCCCCTGGCAGAACACGCACATCGTTGCTGCCGATAACCTAGCGGAGTACGTTACGCGCCTGAAGCAGCAGCCCGGCCAGGATATTTTGGTGTTCGGCAGCGGCCAACTGGTGCAAACCCTGATGCAACACAACCTCGTGGACGAATTCCGCCTGATGGTGTTTCCGCTGGTGGTAGGCAAAGGCCAGCGCCTGTTTCAGGAAGGCAGCACCGCCAACCTAAAGCTGGTCAGCTCAAAAGCGCACCCCTCAGGCGTAACCGTGCTCACCTACGCCCCGGCTCCGAAGAAGGAAGAAGCTAACCAAGATTAAAGCTACCAGCTAGCGCTAGTTCCACTCCTCAGATGAATTCCGCGCATCGAGCGGCGTGGGCTAGGGGTGGTTGGATAGCCGTTGTTTACGCTGTCATCCTGAGGCGTTAGCCGAAGGACCTTCTCACGCCAGGTTGTATTTACTATCTCTCGTGATAAGGTCCTTCGGCTAACGCCTCAGGATGACAGACGGGTTTAGCTTTAATTCTAGCCTTTCAACCACCCCTAGCCCACGCCGCTCCAGGCGCGGAATTCATCTGAGGAGTGGAACTAGCTGGTAACCCGTTAACAACATTGGTGCACTACAGCCGGACAACGAAGCGGGAGAAATGCTTGGCTACGCCGACCTACGGTTCGGCAAGCTCAGCAGGACGGTCTTCTAAAATTGTCGGTGCCATGTCTAATTCCCAGGTCGGCTACTCAGCCAAAAACTCCTGTAGCGCCGCTTTGAACTGCTCTATTTCTTCGGCGGTGTTGTACGGCGCCAGGCCAATGCGCACCCAGCCGCCCTGCGGGCCTACTTCCAGCTTATCGGCCAAAGTGGAGGCGTAGAAGTGCCCATCGGCAATGCACATGTGGTGGCGCTTGGCAAACCAAGCGGCTACTTCGCGGGAGTTGCGGCCTTCGATGGTAAATGCCAGCGTAGGCGTTTTGCGCGTGCCAGCCGGCGCGCGGTACAAGCGCACCTGCGGCACCGACAGCAAAAAGCGTTCGAGCTCCTGGGCCAGTTCCTGCTCGTAGGCATCAATGGCCTCGAGGCCCGCGCGCAGCCGCTCCTTGCGGGTGCTGCCCTCACCTAGGGCCTGCACAAACTCCAGCGCGCCGATAAGCCCGGCAATGCCTTCGTGGTTTTGGGTGCCGGTTTCGAGCTTGTGCGGAATGTCGGTGGGCGCGGGTGCCAGCTTATACACCGCCAGCTTCTCGAACAGCTCGGCCGAAACAACCGCCACGCCTAGGTGCGGCCCAAAAAACTTGTAGGCCGAGCACAGCAGCACATCGGCACCTAGGGTCCGAAAGTCGATGGGCAAGTGCGGCACGGCGTGCACGGCATCGACCACTGTGAGGGCGCCAACCTCCTTGGCGCGGGCAATGATGCGCTCTACGGGCGTAACCGTGCCCGTCACGTTCGACGACATGCCCACGGCTACCAGCTTGGTACGTTCGTTTACCAGGGTGCCTAGGTCGTCGAGCTCCAGGGTATAGGTTTCGGGGCTGACGGGGATAAACCGCACCACGGCGCCGCGGTCTTTGGCCAGCGTCACCCACGGGTCGACGTTGGCGCGGTGGTCAAGCTCGGTTACCAACACTTCGTCGCCGGGGTTGATGAAGCCGGCCAGGCCGCGCGCAATGGCAAAGGCCAGTGAGGTCATGTTCTGACCAAAGGCCACCTCTTGTGGTTCGCAGTTCAGCAAATCGGCTACGGCTTGGCGGCCTTCGTCGAGCAGGGCATCGGTGCCTACGCTTGTCGGGAAAGTGCCGTGCAGGTTGGCCATGCCGCCCGTGATGTAGGCCACCATGGCATCAAGGGCCTGCCGCGACATTTGCGTGCCACCGGGCCCATCGAAGAAGATGTAGGGCGGACGGATGGCATTGGGCTGCAGGGCCGGAAAGTGCGAACGAATGCTGAGGATGGATGCGTGGGTCATGCGTAGGATTGCGTCAGCTGCTGTTGTTCGAGCTGCGTGAGGGCGTGAAGTAAATCGAGGGTGACGCGGCCGGGCTGGCCGCTGCCAATTACGTGGTCGTCGAGCTGCACTACGGGCATTACCAGCTTGGTGGTGCTCGTCAGGAACGCCTCTTTGGCCTGGCGCACGTCGTGCAGGGTTACGGGGCCTTCCTCAATGCGGTACGGCCGCCCCGACAGACCTAGGATGTTGCGCCGCGTAATGCCGCCGAGCACGTTGGCGGCGGGCGTAACCACGGTATCGTCGGGCCGCACGATGAAGAAGTTGGCGCGCGGAAACTCCGTTACCGAACCTTGCTGATGGTACAGCACCTCGTCGGCACCTAGGGCTTGCAGCCGCTTCAGCAGCCGAATACCCATGCTGTAGTTGATG
Organism: Hymenobacter oligotrophus; assembly: GCF_003574965.1. NCBI lineage: Bacteria > Pseudomonadati > Bacteroidota > Cytophagia > Cytophagales > Hymenobacteraceae > Hymenobacter > Hymenobacter oligotrophus. The sequence continues at coordinate 2,586,482 of NZ_CP032317.1, forward strand.
GTTTTGGCTGCCGGAAACTCGCGCACGTACTCGTGGCTGATGATCCGCAGCCCACGCGCCAACTGCTCGGGCGTGGGCAGCGCGATGGGCTGCTGCGTGATGATGAGGTTGGCCTGGGCGGGCGGCTCGTAGCCGCTGCTGGAGTACCCACCCGTGAGCAGCAGCTTGATGCCCGACAGCGGCAGGTTGTTGCGGCCGATGAGCTGCCGCAGTACCGCCTCCAGTTCGGGCCGCGGCAGCGGCACGGCTAGCTCCATCAGCTCAGCCGATTGGTAGAAACGGTCGAGGTAATAGTCGAGAAACAGCGGGTGGCCGTCTTGCACCTTCAGGAAATCGAAGATGCCGTAGCCGCGCTGAATGGCTAGGTCGCTGACGTGCAAAAAGGCCTGATCGAGCGGCACAAAATCGCCGCGCAGGTATGCGTAGGGAGCCGGGTTCATGGGCGAGGTAGCAAGCGCCGGAAGTTACGGCCGTTCGGCCGAACCCCGTAGCGAAACCAGTGGCATTTGCTACCTTGGGCGGGCCCCTTGCCACCAAAGTCACCGCGCCATGCGTTACCGTTTTTGCTGCCCCGCCGCCCTGCTGGGCGCGGCCCTTAGCCTAAGTGCCGCGGCGCAACCCACCAAGTCAGACGCGCAAGCGCGCAAGCTGCACGAGCAGGTTTTCACGGTGGACACCCACGCCGATACGCCGATGAACCTGGTGAAGCCGGGCTTCGACCTGACCAAGGACAACGACCCGGCCGAAGCCAAGCTCGACTTGCCGAAACTGAAGCGTGGCGGGCTCGATGCCGTATTTTGGGCCGTGTACATGGGCCAGGGGCCGCGCACGCCCGCGGGCAACGCCGCCGCCAAGCAAGAGGCACTCCGGATTTTCGAGGCTATCCACGCGGCCATAAAAGCACACCCCACCGAGCTAGCCCTAGCCACCACGCCTGCCGAGGGCGTGCGCATTCGCAAAGCCGGGCAACGGGCCATTTTTATCGGCATCGAAAACGGTTACCCCATGGGCCGCGACCTGGGCCTGCTGCAGCAGTACTACAACCTAGGGGCCCGGTACATGACGCTGTGCCACGGCACCAACAACGACCTCTGCGACTCGGCTACCGACCCCACCGGCCCCGAGTACCAAGGCCTGAGCCCCCTAGGTGTGCAAGCCGTAGCCGAGATGAACCGGCTGGGCATGATGGTGGATATTTCGCACACCTCCGACTCCACGTTCTACGATGTGCTGCGCGTGTCGAAAGCGCCCATTATTGCCTCGCACTCGGCGGCGCGGGCCATCAGCAACGTACCCCGCAACCTCTCCGACGACATGCTGCGCGCCCTGGCCAAGCACGGCGGCGTGGTGCAGCTCAGCTTGTTTAGCCCCTACGTGCGCCCCCTGCCGCCCGATGCCGCGCGCGATGCGGCCGTGCAGGCTTTTAATGCCAAGTGGAAGATCAAGAACTTCCTGAACGTGTACAGCCTGCCCGAGCCGGAGCAAAAGCAAGCCTTGGCCGAAATGGACGAGCTGAGCAAGCGCTTTCCGGTGCCGCTGGCCACCGTGCAGGACGCCGCCAACCAAATCGACCACATTGTGCGCGTGGCCGGCATCGACCACGTAGGCATCGGCGGGGATTTTGACGGCGGCACCGAGCTCGACGGCTTGCGCGACGTAGGCGAGTACCCCAACCTCACCATCGAGCTGGTGCGCCGCGGCTATTCGCGGCGCGACATCGAGAAGATTTGGAGCGGCAACCTGTTCCGGGTAATGCGCGCCGCCGAAAAAGCCCGCTCGGCCGCGCCGGCCGCTGCCGCCGGCAAGTAGCCCGCGGGGCACCTAGGGCGCAGCAGCGCCCGCGGGCGGGGCTACGCTTGCTGCTGCAGCCAGTCGTAGGCCGAGGCCAGGTCGTCGAAGGCGGCTACCACGGGGTCGGTTAGCAGCACGTGCAGCCGATCAAAGGTTTCGCGCCCGATGATGTAGTGCTGCGAGTACACCCACGCCACGTAGCGCAGGCCCACGTTGCGCACGGTGGGCAACCACTCGGTTAGGGCCCACTGCACGGCTTCTTGGTTGGGGTGCACCACCTGCGAAATATCGCAGAGCACCTTCTGGGTGTTGTCTTCGCGCAATACCTGCCCGATTATGGCGCAGCTTTCCTGCACTTGCGCCAGGGTAGGCGCGCCATACCACTCGAGGTACAGCCAATCCGTGAATTCGTCGTGCGAAAGAGCAAGCACCGGGGTTTCGTGAAGCAGGCGGGTAACCATGTACTGTGCGGCTTAAGTACGCGTTGGCGGAGCGGGCCGCAAAAATATGATTTTATAACTATTTGACCATGAAAATATTACAACCACCTATTATTTGGTTAGCGTGTGGCGCCTTCTGCTTGGTACCCGCCACCAAAAAGCCCCGGCGGGTGGCCGGGGCTTTTTGGTGGCGCGCTGTACTTGGGGTTGCGCAAGGCAGTTTAGGCCACGTTGGCCAGCCACGTTACCTTAAAAAAGCGCCGGTGCACCTCCAGGGCGCGCCAGAGAGCGTGGCGCACGGCCTCGGCCCCCACGGCGCGGGTAAGGCTGATGTCGTGGCGAAAAAACTGATCGGCCAGCCAGCGGGCGGTACGGGCGGTGCCCCACGATGCCCACAGCGGGTAGGGCAAATCCCAGCGCCAGGGCACATCCACACCGGGCTCTGGCTGTACCAGGAGGCAAATTTCGGCTACGGAACCACTGGTTTCTATAAAAGCGCGGACGCGGGAGGTTGAAGGAGTCATGGTTGGGGAGCAATGAACGGCAGATTAGAACGAAGCGCCGAACGGGCATAGGTGCCTGGGCCGGCCACCGCTGCTTCAACAAAGCAGGGCATTCGGCTGGAACTACTCACCGCATTCGGCTTGCACAGTCCAATGACTGGCTACGCCCGCCCAGCCCCACCGACGAGGCTGTTTGGGCACCCGGCTGGGCCACGGGGGCAAATTCCCGCAGGCCATCGGGAACGATTGTACGCAACCAACGCACTCTAGGCTACGCATTTGCGCATATTTTCGGCAAATACTCACCGCGGCCCTGGCTACCAGCGGTTGCGCTTGCTGCCCCGGCCCTTCGGCAAAGGCTGTCAGCTAGGCACCTAGGTTTTGTACAAGCTCAACCATTGCGCCACCCCCCAAAGGCACACCGGCCGCCCGCTGGGCAGCGGGCGGCCGGTGGTTGCGCGGCAGGCTACGCGGCGGTTGGTTAGCAGGCGCCGTCGGGGCCGCAGGCGGGGCCGTCGGCCAGGGGCACCACGGCCTTGGGCGCAGCGGGCTTAAACTCTTCGTGCACTTTCTCGAGCACTTCCCGGAAAAGCTCGGTGGGCTGCGCGCCCGATACGGCGTACTTGTCGTTGAACACAAAGAACGGCACGCCGCGCACGCCAATTTGCTGGGCCTGGTACTCGTCGTAGCGCACCTCCTGGGCAAACGCATCCGATGCCAGCGTGCGGCTTACCTCCTCGGCCTCGAGGCCCAGCTCGGCACCTAGGGTTTGCAGGGTGGCCACGTCGTCGATGTTCAGGCCTTCTTCGAGGTAGGCCTTAAACAGGCGCTCCTTGGCGGCATCCTGCCGGCCGTGCTGCGCGGCCAGGTGCACCAGCCGGTGCGCCCGAAAGGTGTTGGCCGGCACGGCAATATCAAAGTTGAAAGCGAGGCCCACCTCGGCGGCGTTCTGCGTCATATCGGCGCACATTTGGCGGGCCCAGGCCTCGGAGCGGCCGTATTTGGCGGCCAAGCGGCCGTACAGCTGCTCGCCGGGGGCGGTTTGGGTGTTCGGGTCGAGCTCGAAGCTATGCCACACCACCTCTACCTCGCGGGCGTGGGCAAATTGTTGCAGCGCCGCCTCAAAGCGGCGCTTGCCGATGTAACAGAACGGGCAAACGATATCGGACCAGATTTCTACTTTCATCGCGTGGGGCAAAACGGTTTGGTGGCAATAAGCCAATTGCCGGCCGAAAAGTTTACTACCGCCACCTAGGGCAAGGGCAAACCGAGCCAGCAGGTGCTTACCTTTCGGGCCATGCAACCTACGTTCAGCTTCCGGGCGCGCCTGCAGCCCAACGGCCTCGGCTTCATGCCCATGCTCATCCTGATTGTGCCCGAAGAGGTGGTGGAAGGCCTAGGCGGCAAAAGCATAAAGCGCGTGGTGGGCACGCTCAACGGCTTTGCCATTCGGCGGGGCCTGCTGCCCATGCGCACCGGCGAGCGGTACCTGATGGTTAGCAAAGCCCTGCTCAAGCAAGCCAACCTGCAAGTCGGCGCCGAAGTGGACATCAGCCTAACCGCGGACCCCGACCCCAACCACGTAGACCTGCCCGAGGAGTTTGCCGAAGGCCTGGCCGAGTGGCCCGAAGCCGAGCAAGCTTTTGCCCGCCTTACGCCGGGCCGGCAGCGCAACCTGGCGCACTACATTGGCACGGCTAAGCGCCCCGAAACGCGCATGCAACGCGTGCTGGGCGTGCTGCACCAATTGGCCACCGGCGGCAATCCGTTCCGGCCGCCCCAAAACCAGATTGCCTGAGCGCCACAGGCGTTTTTAGCTATCCATCAGCTGGTTGACCGGCTCCAAACTTAACCTAAACACCACACCTGAGCAGTAACCTTGCGCCGGCGGGTGGGGTACACCCCACTCACCATCGCGTTGGGTGCCATGAACCTACTGCTACTGTTTGGCTTGTTGGCGCTGTGCCTCTACGCCTTCCGCCATGGCGTCTGGAAGCGCGACCAATGGGCTGTTACGGGCCTGCCCAAGCCCGAACCTTCGGCCGCCGCCCGCTACCAACTCCGCGCGCCTCAGGCCTCGCCGCCAACCCGCCCCCACGACCCGCGCCTCAACTCGGTATTGCGCGACGGCTACCGCCCCCTTGCACCCGGGCCCGCACCCAGAAAACAGGCCGCACGGCCCGCGCCGGTACCGTTGGCCTAGGTTGCTGCGCTTCGCGGAACCGCTTGGGGCAGGCTGCTTGCAACGGCACGCGCTCCCGGCAGCAAAACGCCCGGCGCCGCCATACGTACCCTGTACTACGTGGCCGCACCACCCGTTTCTCTGTCGTTTGTTTCGTAGCGTATGCTCTCTACCCCGTCGCCCGTTTTCCCCATCGAGCGGCTGCAAGCAGCCCTCGATGCCGCCCGCGTGGGCGTTTGGGAAATGCTACTGCCCGAACGCCGGCCCGTGTGGTCGGGCCAGTGCAAAGTGCTGTTCGGCTTTGCCCCCGATCAGGACATCACCTTCGAGCAGGTAGTGGCCGCCGTGCACCCGCAAGACCGCCCCCGCCTGCAGCAAGGCGTGGCCCAGGCCTGCGACCCGGCCGGTACCGGCCGCTACGAAAACGAATACCGCGTGCTCGAGCCCGGCTACCACGGCCAGGTTCGCTGGATTCGCTCGGTGGGCAGCGCCATATTCAACCCCGAGCGCACGGCCGCCGTGCGGCTCCAGGGCTTTTGCATCGACGTTACGGAAACCAAACAAACGGCCGAGCGCGCGCAACAGCACCTGCAGCAGTTCGAATTTCTGGCCGAATCAATACCGGATATCCTGTGGGTGGCCCGGCCCGATGGCAGAATCACGTACTTAAACCACCAGTGGTCCGAGTACACGGGCGTTTCGTTGGAAGAAGGCCTCGAATGGGGCTGGGGCCCGGCCATGCACCCCGACGATTTGTCCACCACCATTGCGGCGCTCAACCGCTCGCTGCAATCGGGCCAGCCCTACGAAAAGGAGTTTCGGATGAAGTCGCGCACCGGCGAGTACCGCTGGTTTTTGGGCCGCGGCCTGCCCTTTACCGGCCCCGATGGCCACATTGTGCAGTGGTTTGGCACATGCACCGATGTGCACGAGCAACACACCCTGCGCGAGCAGCTCCAAGCCCGCGAGGCACAATTTCGGGCCATATCCAACTCCATCCCGCAATTGGCTTGGATGACCGAGCCTTCGGGCTACATTGTGTGGTACAACCAGCGCTGGTACGAGTACACCGGCACCACGCTCGAAGAAATGCAGGGCTGGGGCTGGGAAAAAGTGCACCACCCCGAGCACTACGAGCGCGTGTACCGGCGCTGGGAACAAGCCCTGCAAACCGGCGAACCGTGGCAGGATGTGTTTCCGCTGCGCAGCCGCACGGGCGAGTACCGTTGGTTTTTGTCGCAGGCGGCGCCTTTGCGCGATGCCGCCGGCAACATTACGCGCTGGTTTGGCACCAACACCGACATTACCGATTTGCACCAGCTGCCTCGGCCCTACCACCTGCCGGCGTTGTAGCCCAGAGGCCCGTAGCGCCCTGTGCCAGGGCTCAGCCCAACGTTACGGCGCCCGGCTACGTTTACGCTTGAAAACCTTGTGTAGCCATGGCCGAATCGGTTGTGATTTCTGAGCCTCACGGCGATGTACTGCTGATGCCGGACGTGCCCTGCGTGGCCGTACGGTGGCACAGCTTTGCCAATAGCGCGCAGTTTCGCTTGCTGATGGACGAGGCCCTGGCCTACTACACCCGCGAGGCACAGCAAACCTGGCCCCTAGGTTGGCTGCTCGATTTGCGCAAGATGAGCGCCCTGCTGCCCGCCGACCAATTGTGGCTCGAAACCGACTGGAACCCGCGCGCCTACAACATGGGCGTCCGGCACATCGGCATGGTGTCGTCGGACAACATTTTCGGGCGCATTGCCGCCCAGGTGTACGCGGCCAACACCACCGCCCGCGAAGATTACGCGCTGGAGCCCCACATTTTTGCCACTGCCGAAGAGGCCAAGCGCTGGGTGCGCCGCAATTTGTAAGCGGCGCGGGCCGCCCGCGCGGCGCCTTGCCGCTACCTTTGCGCACCTATGCGCCGCTGTATTGCTTTGCTTTTTGTTGCCTTGTCCGTAACGGCAGCTTCGTGCGTGGAACGCGTGTACCAAACCCGCGAAAACGCGCCCGCCGTGTTGCAAACCCACCAATCGGTGGCGGTGCTGCCGTTTCGGGTGCGCGTGGAGCGGCCCTGGCTGGCGGAGTTTACCTTCGACGACCTAGGCATTTCCGAAGCGGAGTTCGACCGCCGGCAGGCCGCCGAAATTCGTGCGCTGGCCTACGGCCTGCAAGGCGAGCTGGCTACGCGGCTGCAGCAGCCCGGCGGGCGCGTGCAGTTTCAGAACGCCGCCGAAACCAACCGGCGCCTAAGCCAAGCCGGTGTACCACCCGATAGCTTGCCCTACCGCAGCACCGAGGAGTTGCAACGCATTTTGGGGGTTGATGCCGTGCTGGCCGGCGAAACGCGCGTGGTGCAAACCTTGCCCGGCCCGGTGGCCCTGCTCCTGATGTTCACCGCTGCGCCCCCGGCTGCCGAAGCGCCGCCCAACGTGGTGCGCACCTACCTCTCGGTGTACGACGGCCGAACCGGCCAGCTGGCGTGGCGCTTTGAGCACGAGCAAACCGGCGCCCTGGGCATAGCCGCCAAAGGGCTGGGCAAAGAGCTGGCCCGGCGCGCCCGCACCTCCTGGCCCTACCGCCGGTAGCCGGCACCTAGGGCCCGCCGCACCACGGCAGCCGGTTGCGCGGGGTTTATTTCAACTGAATGGCCACTACTAACTCCTGGCCGCTCACCCGAAACTTGCACTCGTCGAATTGGGGCGGGGCCAGCTTGGGGCGCACGTTGTTGGAGAAGGCATACGGCTCGGTGGGTATGCCCATGAAGTTTTTGTCGAGCTTGTCGTTGTTGTTCACATCCTGGGTAATGGCCACGGCCCACTCGCCGTGGGGCAGTTGCACGGGCAGTGCAATACGGTCTTGGCCATCGGGGCGCACCACTTTAAAAAACGCGTATTGCTGCGGCTTCAGAAACGACTCGCGCACGTTGTAGAAGTACACCTTCACGGCCGATTGCTTTGAGGCCAGCCGAGACACCACCACCGTCACCGACGAGGTAGCCACCGGCGCGGAAGAAGCGGCGGGCAGCAGCGCCGCCAGCGGGTTGGCCACGGCGGCAACAAAAGCGAGCTGAAACAAAGTCATGAAGTGCGTACGAAAGGCCAGGTCATTACGAGCAAACCCTAAGCTACTAAATTTTAGCGCGTAATGCTCGGGTTTGTGGCAGCTCCGGCCAGCGCGCAGGGGCGGCTTTTCGCAAATGCCAACCCACCAAGCCGCAGTGCTCGCCTGCGGGCTGCGCCACTGCGCATTGGGGCTTGCCTTGCAGGTGCACCAGCTGGGTGCCCGGCGCGGAGCAAGCCGCCGCACCTAGGAGCCGCTAGCAGCGCTGTTCCAGCACTTGCTGCACAAACTTGGTGGCCAGGCGCAGGGTTTCGGCGGGGGCCTCTTTGTGCGGCGAGTGGGCGGCGCCGGGCAGCAGTACGCCGTGCGCTGGCCCGGCCACCTGCGCGGTAATGGCGCTTACTTGGGCCTCGGTGCCGTACTCATCATTGAGGCCTTGCAGCACCAGCACGGGGCAACCGATGCGCGGCAGGTAGGCCTCGATGTTCCAGCTGCGAAAAGCGGGCGCAAGCCAGGTATCGGCCCAGGCGGCAAACACGGCGTCGGTTTTGCTGCCGTGGTAGCGGGCCAGGCGCTCGGGCAAGTTGGTGCGGCGGTACTGCTGCTGCGCCTCCCGAATGCCGGCCAGGGTCAGGTCCTCCACAAACACGTGGGCGCCTTCGGTGATGACGCCCGCCACCCGCTCGGGGTACAAAGCCGCCGCAACCAGGGCAATGCTGCCGCCGTCGGAGTGGCCAAACAAAATAGCGTGCTCAATGCCTGCGGCCTCGAGCACTTGCCGCAGCACGGGGGCCTCCTGCTCTAGGTATTGATTGGTGCGGGGTGCGCCGTCAAAGCCCGATGACTGGCCGTAGCCGCGGCGGTCGTACACCAAAGCCGGGCAGCCGGTAGCGGCGGCCAATTGCGCCGGAAAATCGCGCCACAGCGCAATGCATCCCAACGAGTCGTGCAGGAAAACCAACGTGGGCCGCGGCGCGGCCGTTGCATTGGCGGGCAACAGGCGCCGCACGCGCAGGGTGTAGCCCCCGAGGTCTAGGTCGGTTTCGGTGCAGGTGAGATCGGCAGCGGTCATGGGCGCAAAATTACCCCACGCTGCGCAACCAGTTTTTGGCCTCGTCGATGTTGTCGAACAGGCGCATTTCAAGCAGGTCGCCGATGCGCATGTGCAAGTCTTGCAAGGAGAGCTGCCCGAAAATGCCCGGCGCCAACACCTGCGCAAAGTAGCGCAGCCCTGCCTCGATGGTGCGCGGCGTCCAGACCTGCGCTATCCAGTCGTTGGCTTCGGAAAACGGCCCCACCAACTCGCTGTGGTCGTTGAGGAGCTTAGCGCAAGGCTCGTCGCGCAGCATATCCAGGTAGGCCAGACCGCCTTCGGTTACGGTGCTCAGGGTTTGGATACCCGACCAGCGGGCGTAAATCCAGCCTTCGGTGCGGTTGCGCTCGGCCGTAAGGTACACGTAGCCATCGGGCCGATGAAAAGTAGTGGTGGTGATAGCGGCAAGTTGCATAGGGCGGTGGAGCGAGCGGGTTGCTGCCTTAAACGGAAGCAAGCTGCCGGAGGGCATAAACCCCAGGCAGCGCGGCAAATTAAGCGCCACGGATGCAGGCCCAGCAACTGCTATCTGGTTTTTAAGTCGGGGCCGCAGCCGCCCGCGCCGAGGCCGGTAGCTCAACCAAAGCAAAGCCCGCTGCGTAAGCTAGCATCCATTCGCCCTCTTTTCCACAACCAACACCAACGCCCGGCCGCTCCGCCTACCAGCGCAGCAGCCGGGCGTTGCGGTTACAAGCCTGGCTTGGTGGCCGCTGCTGGCCCGCCTGCGGCGTGGTTACTCCTTGCCTCTTGGCTCTTCGGCATCTTCCATTTTCGAAGCGTGGTAAATCTCGTCGAACAACAGCTCCATCTGGTACACTTCGGTGTTGGGGTTCATCGACCACTCCACGAAAGCGCGGGCATATACTTTTAGTACTTCTTCGCAACTGGTTTTGCGCAAAAAAGCAGCATGAAATTGCTTGAAGCGCTCGGCCAGCTCGGCGCGAGCGGCGGGCGTGTTGCGGTTCGTAAATACTATACCCGGCACAGATTGCTGTTGGCTCATCGCAAAGTAGGTGTATGACGGTAGCAGGAACGTTAAATATCTTCATACGCAAGTACTTATAAGAAGGTAACCTCGGGCGAAGGTTGCACCGCCCGCACTCGGTTTTAGGCCGTGTGCCGCGTGTGTAACGACCGCTGCCGGGAGCCCGCGCTTGCCTGCTGCCGGCCAACAGCGGTCTGCTTAGCTTAGCGTCATGTTTGTGCCCGCTTCGCCGCCTTCCTCACCTCCGGTTCGTTCCGCCGCTGCCCGCATCCGCTCCATCGTGAGCGGCTCCATCGGCAACCTCGTGGAGTGGTACGATTGGTACGTGTACTCGGCTTTTGCTTTGTACTTCGCGCCGTCGTTTTTCCCGCAGGGCAACCTCACAGCGCAGCTGCTCAACTCGGCTGCCATTTTTGCGGTGGGCTTTTTGATGCGGCCCCTCGGGGGTTGGCTGCTGGGCCTTTACGCCGACCGCCACGGGCGCAAAGCAGCCCTGCTGCTCTCGGTGCTGCTGATGTGCGGCGGCTCGCTGCTGATTGCCCTTACGCCCGGCTACCAGCGCATTGGCGTAGCAGCACCCGTACTGCTGGTGTTGGCGCGGCTGCTGCAGGGCCTGAGCGTGGGCGGCGAGTACGGCACCTCGGCTACGTACCTCAGCGAAATGGCCACGGCCCGGCACCGGGGTTTTTATTCCAGCTTTCAGTACGTAACGCTGCTGGCGGGGCAGTTGCTGGCCTTGCTGGTGCAGTTGGCTTTGCAGCGCCTGCTTACCCCTGCTGCCCTGCACGATTGGGGCTGGCGCGTGCCTTTTGCCATTGGGGCTTTGGCTGCCGTAGTGGCGCTGTACCTGCGCCGGAGCATGCACGAAACCGAGGCCTTTGTGCAGCAAACCGCCCACCCAGCCGCCGCCGAAAGCAAACTGCGCGCCCTGCTGCGCCACCCGCGCGAGCTGCTAACGGTGGTGGGCCTTACCCTAGGTGGCACCATTGCGTTTTACACCTTCACGACCTACGCCCAAAAGTTTTTGGTGAACACCGCCGGCTTCAGCAAGGCCGAGGCCACGCAAATATCGTTTTGGGCCTTGGCGGTGGCGTTGCTGCTGCAGCCGCTGATGGGCGCCCTATCCGACCGCGTGGGCCGGCGGCCGGTGCTGCTGTTTTTTGGCGTGGGCGCTACCCTGGGCACGGTGCCCCTGCTTACGCTGCTGGCCCAAGCCCGTAGCTCGTGGGCGGCGTTCGGGTTGCTGGCGGTGGCCATGGTGATCATGAGCGGCTACACTTCCATCAACGCCGTGGTAAAAGCCGAGTTGTTTCCGACGCACATCCGAGCCCTGGGGGTGGGCCTGCCGTACGCGCTTACGGTAGCCATTTTCGGCGGCTCGGCCGAGTACGGTGCTTTGCTAGCCAAAAGCCAGGGCATAGAAGCCGCGTACTACTGGTACGTAACGGCTTGTGCTGCCCTCTCGCTGTTGGTGTACTGGCGCATGCCCGATACCAAACAGACATCGAGGATTTAGGTATTGGGTATTGGGTATTGGGTATTGGGTATTAGGTATTAGGTATTAGGTATTAGGTATTAGGTATTAGGTATTAGGTATTAGGTATTAGGTATTAGGTATTAGGTATTAGGTATTAGGTATTAGGTATTAGGGTGTATGACCGTTCGGGCGCCGGGTTGCGCCCTTTGGCTCCTTTTTCTGTTTTTTAACTAACTACTCAATACTTAGTACCAACCACCCAGTACCAAATACTCACTACTAAATAGCCAATCTACATCTGGCGCAGCCAGGCGCTGGCGGTATCGATGTCGTCGAACGTTAGCACGAGCGGGCGCTCCGTGTGGCTCATCATCAAGTCGGTGGAGAGGCGGCTGTACACGTTGGGCGAGTACACCCAGGCGAAGTACTCCAGGCCGGCCGCGGCCATGGCCGGAAACCACACCTTGCCGCCCCACTCCGAAGCATCGGACCACATGCTGGTAACGTTGCGGTTGTCGTTGAGGACTTTGTGGCAGCGCTCCTGCTTCAGGCACTCGAGCATTTGCAGGCAGCCGTTGCGCACCGAGTCGAAGTCTTGGTCGCCGGTCCAGTCGACGTACAGCCACTCGTTCAGGTAATCGTAGGCAATGGCAACGTGGTTGTTCTGGTAAATCGTTTTCAGGGCCATGGGTGCAGCAACTGATGCCTGGGGGGCCGCAAAGCTAACAGCCTGCGGCACGATGATTCAACCCCGGCACAAACAAGCGCCATCGGCGGGCCCGGCCGGGCCTAGGGCGTGTGGGCAGTAGCGCGGAAATCCGTTGGCTACGCCGCCATATGCTCCGCGCTACATCTTCACTGCTGTGCCTACTCTCCACACGCCCTAGGTTAATTGCGCTCCTTCACCGGAAATTTATCGAGGATATCGCGGGCCGATTCGGCAAACCGCTCGCCAGCGCGGTTGGGGTTGGTTACGGCATCGAGGATGGAGCCGCGCCACACGAGGTTGTTGGTTTTGGCATCCACGAAATCGAGCACCAGCATGCCCTCTTGGTAGCGCTCGGTGCGGTAGCCGCTGGGCGCCTGGTACCAGTAGGTGTAGTTTACCGGCACCAGAAAGCCGCGGTAGCGCACCAAATAAGGGTAGCTCACGGGCACGGCTGGGTTGGGTGGGTTGGCCACGGTGCGCTCGGACTGCTCCACGTAGAGGTGGTAGGTGAGGTAGAAATCGGGCTTGCCGGCCGCCACCGGCGTAATGCCGCGCTTGGCCAACTCCGTTTCAATGGCTTGCCGAATGGTGCCGTCCTGCAGCTGGCTGCGCAACGCGGGGCCCTGGGTGCCGTCGGTTTTCACCTCGGTTTCGGCCCAGGCAAACGTGCGGTATTGGTTGAAGTTGACGCCCTCGCGCTGCTGCACGCTCACCGACGAGCAAGCACCTAGGCCGCCCAGCAAGCCCAACACCACGGCCAGTATTCCAAAATTCAGGCGCATAACAGTAGTAGTTGATTGGTACCGTATGCATGTACTGCGCTGGCTAGCCGCAAGTTGTGTTGCCCTAGGTGGCTGGCGGCCGATCAAATGAAACACGCCTTGCGTATGCCGGAGGGTATGACGATGAAACGCTTGCTGATGATGCTTTGGCTGGCTGCGGCAGGGGCCGCAAGCAGCCGCGCCCAAACCAGCCCCGACCGGCGCTTTGCCGAGTTGCCCAAACCCCAAGCCGGCGAGGCCGTGGCCACGTTTGCCGGCGGCAGCTACTGGAGCACCGAGCCCGTGTTCGAGCGCCTGAAGGGAGTACGCGCAGTGGTGGCCGGCCACGCCGGCGGCACCGTGCCCAGCCCCACCTACGAGCAGGTAAGCCGCGGGGGCACGGGCCACGCCGAATGCGTGCAGGTGTATTACAACCCCACCGTAATTAGCTACGCGCGCCTGCTGCAGGTGTTTTTTGCGCAGCACAACCCCACTACCCTCAACCGCCAGGGCCCCGACGAAGGCCCGGAGTACCGCTCGGTGGCGTTTTACCGCACCCCGCAGGAAAAGCAGCTGATCGAGGCCGAAATCAAACGCCTCAACGACTCGCGCCGCTACCCCACGCGCGTGGTAACGCAGGTGGTACCGTTCCGGGCGTTTTACCCCGCCGAACGCTACCTCCAAAACTACTTCGGCAACCATCCCGAGCACCCGTACAGCCGCATTGTGGCCGCGCCGCGCTACCAAAAAGTGGCCCAAGAGTTTCCGGAGTTGCTGAAGCCTGCGCCCTAGGTGCGCCCGCGCCGCGCGCCCGCCGGGGCCTTGCTAACGCCCGCGCTCCACGGCCAGCACCGCTGCGCCCGAGCCGGGCTGGCCGCCTGCGCCCAACCCTTGCACGCCCACCCGAAACGCCCCTAGGTCGTCGGAGGTGTAAAAGCTAAGGGTGGCCTGGCCGGCGGCGTTGGTGCTTACGTTGGGCGCCCAATACAGCGTGGCGCCGCGGTAATCGGGGTGCGAGCCAGCCGGCATCTGGTAGCGCGGGGCATAAAACTCGCGCGCCTGGTAATAGGCCGGCACCGTGGCGCGCGCCACGCCCGGAGCGTAGCCCGACGAGGCAGTAGAGCCGCCGCGCTTGGTGTAAAACGCCATTACGCCGTGGGCGCCCTGCGTGCCAAACATGGCGGCCGATGCTCCTTTGAATACGTCGACCGACTCAATTTCCGAAGCCGGAATACCAACAATGGCCCCGACATCTGTCGGCATGCCATCGAGTAGAATGAGCGGTTGCGACGAGCCCATAATGGAGCCCGCACCCCTGATCTGCACGGTGGTTTGCATGGCGTTGCCGGCTATTTGCACGCCGGCAATGCGCCCCTGCAGCGCCAACAGGGCGTTGGGATAATTATCGAAGCCCGGGATGGAGCTGGTTTTGAGCATCACGTCGGCCCCGGTGAACACGCGGCGCGGGTCGGCGGGCACGGGTTCGCGGCGTCCTTTGATGGTAACGTTGCCGAGCATGATGCGGCGGGCGGTATCGGGCCCAAACTGCCGGTCGATGGACTGTTGCCGGCGGCTGCGCTGCAGCAAGCTGGCCGCAAGCGCCGCATCGGGCAGGAGAGCCGGCGGGTACAGGCCCGCCACGCCCGCCCACCGCTCGGCTATCTTCAAAGTAAGCTGCGGGCTTCCCTTGGGCGTGCGGGCCTGCACCACCACGCGGGCAGTGTCCTGTCCGCTGAAGCCCGTAAACAGAAACCGCCCCTGGGCGTCGGTGGTGCTGGTGGTGAGGTTGTTCAGCGCGTTTCCGATCAGCAGGGTCAGCTCGCTTTGGGCGGCGGGCTTGCGTTCGGTACGCCATACCTGGCCGCTCAACGACAAGCTGCGCTCCAGGGCGTACTCGCCCGCCGGGAGCGGGTTGCCCAGCAGTTGCGGCCACACAAAGCGGCGCCAGCCCTGCGTCAGCATCAGATGATCGAGCGCCTGCCGCGTTTCGGGGGCGGCGTTGCGGAAGTAGTAGGCCGGGTCTTCCACGTAGCCGCGCAAATCGGAGGTCAGCAGCAGGTGGCTCTCGATGGTGGGCGCGGCGGGGTACTCCAGGTCAGCGGCCGCAACAGCCAACGACAGCTGCGCCGGCACGGGTTGGCCGCTGGCGTCGCGGGTTTCGAGGGCCAGGGTTACTTGCTGGCGCGGGCCGTAGCTCGTTTTATCGGGCCGCACGGTTATGCGCAGGCCGTTTTGCCGGTTCACGAAAGCCAGCCGCTCGCAGCGCGCTACGCCCTGGGCATCGAACAACGTAAAGTGCGCAATGCCCGACGGAAACCGCTCGATTGGGATGCGGCTGCTGAGCACCTCGCCGTTAGCCAGCGCCGATTGCCCCACGTACACCACTTGGCCGCGCACGTGCACCACCAGCGTAACGGTTTCGGGCGGGGCGGCAGTTTCGGGTACTTTGCGGGCCATCCGGATGCCCATTTGCGTGGCCGCGGGCTCTAGGTGCAGCAGCAACCCGCTCGGCTGCGCCTGCGGCATGGCGTGGGTACTGGTGCTGCCATCGGGCCAGGCCACGCGGGCGGTGTACGCCTGCCCGGCTTCGGGCGTGAAGGTAAGCGCGCCCATGCCCGCGTGCAGGCTGGCAAAGCTGGCCACGGGCTTGCCGGCGGCGTTTAGCAGTTCGCCCCGCACGGCCAGGCCGCGGCTTTGCGCGTCGGTGGCTTTAAAGGCCAGCACGTTGGGCAAGCCGCCAATCAGCTGCCCGCCCTCCGGAAACACCTGGAAATCGGGCTTGGCGGCAGCAGCGGGTTTGCGTTTGGCGGCCGGCTTGGCGCCCAGCACCGGCAAACTCTGGCTGAAGAAATAATCGGGCCCGGCGTTGCGCATCCAGTTGGTGTAGGCGCGCACCGTATACGCGCCCTGCACGGCGCTGTCGGGCAGGGCCAAGTCGCCGGCGGCGGTGCCGGCGGTAAGCTGCAGGGTACGGCGGGCCACCACCTGCCGGTCGGGGCCCACCAAATCCACGTACAGCACGCGGCTTAGGGTATCGGGCAAGTGCTTGGCGGCATCAACCACGTAGGCCTTAAACCACACCAGCTCGCCGGCGGTGTAGTAGCCTTTGTCGAGGTGGAGGTAGCTTTTTTCGGGGGCGGTGACTTGATAAAAACCCGTGAGCTTGGCGAGGATTTGCTGCACCAAAGCCGGCTCGGGCGCGGCAAAGGCCGAAGCACCTAGGGCTACCGCGCTGCCGCTGGCCAGCACCCAACGCCGCCACTTCGTACGATACTTAATAAACATTCAGCAAGGGTTGATCGGGGTACGCTAATAAGTTGGCGGCGAATAAAGCAGCCGCCCCGTTAGCCCCCAAACCTTGCCGCTGCTTTATTTACCGCCGCGCCTGTCGGCCGTGCCGGGCCGTGCGCTGCCTAAGCGCACGGCCCGGCACGCCCAAGCGACCGGGCCAAAGCTTTGCTGCTGCGCAGCGCTTGCGCCAGTCCCTGCCAAGTGCCTTGGCCGTGGCCCCGCCCCGCCACCTAGGGCAGCCGGCCAAGAGCATTGCATCGGCCAAGTGGCATGGTGGTGCGCCACCTCAGCCGGGCGCGGTTTGCAGCACAAGGCCGCACGGCCGGCTTATGGCGCGTTGCCCCCATACGGCAGCACCGGCTCGCCACACGCTTCCTCCTGCAAAGCGGCGCACTTCACTCACTAGGTGCCGCGGGTTGTTGCCGGAAGACGCAGTGTTGGCAAGCCGGTGCTCGGCGTTGCTGAGCTAGGAAAGGGTTACTTGGCCTTGCGGATGTAGATGTTGCCGTTCATGGTTTGCATCATCACCTCGGCGCCGCCGCCGTTGATTTTGCCGTACGTCCAGTTGTCGGTGCTCACGCGGTACACACCGTCTTTGCTGCTGCGGTTTACCTTGGGGGCGCTGGCGTCCACGGCCATGTCGAAGTCGCTGTAGATTTCTCCGCGGTCGGATTTCAGCTTGAACGCCGCTTTGGTTTTGGCCGGCAGCGTTACATCGAGCTTGCCGTTGACGCTCGAAAAGGCCATCGGGGCGTTGGGCGTTACGTCGCGGAAGCTGGCCACCACGCGGCCGTTTACCGTGCTTACCACGGCCGAGCCGGCCACGTCGTCGAGGGATATCGAGCCGTTTACGTTCGAAATTTCCAGCTCGCCGGCCACGTTCTGCACCAAAATGTCGCCGCTGTTCACGGTGCTCACCTGCAGCGAAAACTGGCGCGGCACTTTCACGGTGAAATCGATGGGACGCTGCCACGAATCGGAGTTAACGTACACGTGGTTGTTTTTCTCCTGCGCGGTAATGTCCATGCCTTGCACCTGGGAAAGGCGGCGCATGCCCCCGCCCTCTGGCCCGCCGGTGGGCGGTGTGGGGCCGCTGGGCGGACCCGGAGGCCCCGGCGGGCGGCCCGCACGGCTGCCACTGCTGCGCGGCGCGGCTTCAATCAGTACTTCTTTGCCGCTGTAGCCGGCTACCGTAATGGAGCCGCCAACCAGCTTGAGGTGCAGCACACCGGGCTTGCCGGGCGAGCTAAGTGCCACCGACATCTGCTCTTTGTTTTGGGCGGCCAGCGGGCCGGCCCAACCTAGGCAAAGCAGGGCCAGCAAGAATTTATAGGCGAAGGATTTCATCGGGTTTGTTGCTTAACGGTAACGTTACCGTTGATGGTCTCGAAGCGGAAATCGGCACCGCCCTTGCCCAGCCGCACGGCTGTTTCGCGGCTCAGTTTGTATTTGGTGCCGTTGCCGTTGGCCTGCTGGTTTTGCGACACGCGGGCGGGCAGCACCTCGGTTTTCGGAAAGTCGGTGTACATCTCCCCGTGCATGCTCTTGAAGTACAAGTCGCCGGAGGTATTGCTGGGGTAGCTCACCACAATGTCGCCGTTGATGGTGTGGTAGGAGGCCGAGGTGGTGGGCGCCGCGGCGTAGCTTACCTCCACTTTGCCGTTCACGGTGTGGGCCAGCCTCAGGGCATTGGCGTTGCTGATGCGGATGCTGCCATTTACGTTGCGGGCCTGTAGCGGCCCCGATACATCCTGCACCACCACTTCGCCGCCGTTTACGGTACTCACGCGCACCTCCATGCTGGCGGGCACTTTCAGCACGTAATCGAACTCGTACTGGTAGTTGGGGCGGTCGGAGCTATTGCGGTTGTTCCAGTTGTCGCTGAAGCGGCCGCCCGAGGGTTGGTTGCGGCGGTTGGGGCGCGAGTCGTGCGGGCCGGCTACGTACAGCAGCACGCTGTCGCCGCGCTGCTCAAAGCCGGGTTGGGCTTCCTTCTTGCCTTGCTCAAGCAGCTCGGGCGTATCGGCCTTGATGGTTTTGGTGATTTCGACCACCACGCTCTTGCCGCTGTAGCCCTGCACCGATACGGAGCCCATGATGTTGTAGAGGGCCAGCGTGGCGCGGCTCGCGTCGCCGCTTAGGGCAAACTCGCGCTTGATCTGCTCTTTGCTTTCGCGGCCTTGCGCAAGCAACGAGCCGCTAGGCAGAAACAGAAGTGTCAGAGCCAGGCTGAATATGGATGCGGTTTTCATTGGTTTTCGGTTGGGCTGAGGGGTCGTTGGGCCGACCGGTGGACAAAGACTCAATGCTTTGCTCGATTTTGCTTTTTACTTGCTCGTTCAGGTCGTCCTGCTTCAGGAGCTTGCGCAGCTGGCGCACCGAGCGGGGGTCTTGCAGTTGCACCATCACATCGGCCATGGCAGCCTGCACGAGCGGCGACTCTTGGCGAGCCAGCGAGCGTACCAGCCCTTGGCGCACGATGGGGTCGTTGGCGAGGCTGGCCAGCACCTCCAGCGTGGCGAGGCGCACGTTCACGTTGGGGTCGTGGTTGAGGGTACTGAGCAGGGCCTGCACCACCCGTTCGTTGCTGGGAGCCAGCTCTTCGGCGTAGCTCACGGCCCGCAGCCGCTGCACGGCCGAGGGATTATCCAGAAGGGCCAGTAGTTGGGCTTGCTCGGCCGATTGTTGCGGCGCGGGCGCCGTGGCCACGGCTTCGGTGTTGGGGCCTAGGTCGGTGGGTTCGGTGCGGGCTTTCAGGAGGTAGCCGCCAGCCAAGCCTACCACCAGCAGCACCAGGCTGTAGGCGAGGCGCAGGCCGTACTCGGGCTGCCACCACTCGCGCAGGCGCTGCACCACGGCCTGCACCGACCACCGCTGCTTGCGCTCCGCCTCGGCCCTGAACTCGGCCAGCATGTTGTAGAAACCGGGGCGCAGTCGCTCGCTGGGCTCGGGCACGGGCAGGCTGCCCATGGTTTGCCACAGCTGCCACAGGGCGGCTTGCTGCTGGCGGCAGTCGGGGCAATGGGCCAGGTGGGCCGCCATTACCTGCGCTTCGGCGGGGGATAATTCGTTGGCAAGCCAGTCCATCAACCCCTCTTGCACGCTCTCGCAGTTAGTGAACTTTGCTTCCATTTTCCAGGGTCAGATATATGTTTTTGAGTTGGTTGAGGGCCCGGTGCGCGCGCACCTTCACGGCCCCCACCGTGGTATCGAGCAGCTGCGCTATCTGCTCGTATTTCAGCTCCTGAAAGCGGCTCAGCACGAGCACTTCCCGCTGATCGGCACTTAGCCGTGCCATGGCTTTGTGCAGCAGGTCTACCTCCTGCTCCTTGTGCAGGCTGGCGTCGGCCGCCGTGCCGCCTGCAATTTTCTCGGCGTAATCGGCCACGTCGTGGTGGTGCGCCGAGGGCTTGTTCTTCTTCGCGGCATCGGCTAGCACGTTGCGCGCGAGGTGGTACATCCAGGTCCGGAACTCGCCCTCGCCGGTAAAGGTGTGCCGGTACTTGAGCATGCGATAGAACACGGTTTGCACCAAGTCTTCGCTCGTGGTGGAGTTGCCGCTCGAGTGGTAGAAAAAAGCAAACAACGGCCGGTGGTAGCGCTCGAATAGCAACCCCATCTTATCGACCTGCCCCTCCTTCACTTGGAGCATTAGCGCATTGTCGGTCAGCGAGTTCAAGGATCAGAGCGATGAGTAGGTGTCGTATTCGGGTGTGGAAACTTCGCCTTTTGGGCAAGGTTACAGCCCGAGTATAGATTTTTTTTGACGCGTGCTGTAGCGCGACGTCCAGTTGCAGCTCTCAGATAGTAAAATCGACAACGGCTCGAGGCACCTGCCCCGAGCCGTTGAAGTATCTAACATAGGATCAACCGTGCTGGTAAACGCGGACTGAACTGAAAGTCGGCGTAGCCAAATCCGCGCTACACCGCCGCAGGTGCCTATAAAGCACAAGCCCGCCGGCAACCTAGGTTGCCGGCGGGCTTAGTGTTTTTGTGAGCGTGTGGTGCCTAAGCAGAATTACTTCGGCAGCATCACTTTGTCGATTACGTGAATCACGCCGTTGCTCTGGTTCACGTCGTAAGTCGAGATAGTAGCTACGTTGCCCGATTCGTCGGTGATTACCACGTTGTTTTTGCCGTTCATTTGGGCTACCAGCGTGCCGCCGCTAACGGTTTTCAGCGAAGCTTTGCCTTTGCCGGCCTTGATAGCTGCCATCAGCTTATCAGCCGTCATGTTGCCGGCTACTACGTGGTAGGTGAGCACCTTGGTAAGGGTGGCTTTGTTTTCGGGCTTCAGCAGGTTATCAACGGTGCCGGCAGGCAGGTTTTCGAAGGCATCGTTTACCGGCGCGAATACCGTGAAGGGGCCTTTGCCTTGCAGCGTCTCAACGAGGCCAGCTGCTTTTACGGCGGCTACCAGCGTGGTGTGGTCGGCTGAGTTCACGGCGTTTTCTACGATGTTCTTGCTCGGCAACATGGCCTTGCCACCTACCATTACGCTGTTGGGCGACATCATGGCTTGGGCCGAAGCCGAGTGAGCAGCTACACCAAGAAGGGCTACCAGGGCGAGAGAGAAGAAGTTCTTTTTCATGGTTTGGAACAGGAGAGAATGAATGTGCCGGAACCTACGGGGGCCGCTTTGCTAGCGGATTTCGATGCCCCGAAAATTCTTGGCACAAACCTCTTCAGCGCCTCGCCATCAGCTGTTTAAATTCCTATATCGAGCACCAGTGGCTGCAGCACCCAGCCTCCGGTACGGGTATCGTACACAAAGCGCAGGCCCGTTTCGAGGGGGGTACGCAGGCGCAGCACGTTGAACACCACCGTGGCGCTGAGTCCTAGGTTTTGGTACGAGCGCGAGCCCACGAAGCGCCCCTCCACGTTGCGGCCATGTGCCCAGTCGGCAAAGCCCGAGCCCGTGAAGCGCTGCACGTACAGCCAGCGGCCAAGCGCCCAGTGCGTGTCGGCCAAGGGCAGGCGGTACTCGATGCTGGCCGTGCGTAGCCGATCGAAGCTGACGTAGCCCGAACCGCGCGGGAAAAACACGGCCGGCGCAAACTGGTACTCGCGCTGCTGCTGCCACTGGTAGCCGCCGCGCACCCGAATGTTGTGGTGCTTGCCGATGCCAGGAAAATACACGCTGCCCTGCACCGCCCACTGCGAGGCCTCGAGCCCGCGGCCAAACGGCGTGGTGCGCCCCGTGGCCAGCAGGCTTTGCCCCCACCTAGGACCCACATCGCGGGTGCTTTGCTTGAGCACGCGGGCGTAGCTTATGCTGCCCTGCACGCCGTTGAGCGGACTGTTGGGCCCAACCTCGGTAATGCGCCGCACGGGCAGGTTATAGTCGCGCACTTGCTCGTGCAGGTAGTAGGCACCTAGGGTAAGTGCCTGCAGGTACTTGGAGCGCGTGAGCGTGAGCGGCAAGCGTAGGCCGGTGGTTAGGCGGGTGTAGCGCCACCGGTCGCGGTACACGTCGCCTTCGTACAGAATGCCGGCGTTGCGGCCGCCGTGCTCAATATCGAGGTCGAAAACGGGGTAACGCCCTTGGTAGCTCACGCCCCCGAAAAAGCCCGCTGTGCGCTCGGCCTGGTCGAACGACACGCCGGCAATGGCTTGCGTGGTGTTCAGGAAATCCTGCGACCGAACACCTAGGCTGAGGCTATTGCCCGCGGGGCTTTGCACCAACCCCCAACCAAATACATTGAACGCGTGGCGCAGCGGCGAGTAGGGCCGCACGGCGTAGGCCTTGCCCGAGTCGGCGGGGGCTGCGAGCTGGGGCAGCAAGCGCCGGGCGCCGGGCTCTTGCGCCGCGAGTTGCGCCGAGTACAAGCGGGCCGGATCGGCAGTGGCTGCGGGTACCTCGCGCCAGGTGGCGGGGTCGAGCGGCATTTCCATCACGCGGGCACCCTGTGCGCGGTAATCGTGGAAAGCCAGGCGGCGCCCGTCGGGCGACACGGCCGCGTGGTAGGCGCCAAATGGCCGGCTGGTAACCTGGTAGGTGCGCCCCGTGCCGGTGTGCACGGCGTGCACGTTATCGAGGCCCGACTGTGGCGCGTTGTACAGCACGTACTCGCCCCAAGGCTGCGGGTTGCTGAGGTTTACGTTGGCTACCGGCAGCAGCTCCCGCACTTGGTTGGTGGCGGGGTTTATCAGCTCAAGGGTTTTGCCCTCGGCCCGCAGCACTACCGCCACCAATTGCTGGCCATCGGGGGTAAAGCGGGGCTGGATGTAGAGCTGATTTTTCGGGTTAGGCAGGGTTTGCAGCACCTTGCCTGTGGCGGCATCGAGCAGCACCAGCGCGTGGCGGTAGCTTTCGTCGGTTTGCGTGGCTACAAGGCGGGTGCCGTCGGGCGAGAGGGCCGCGGCGGTGTAGCGGCTGCCTTGGGTGAGGCGCGTGAGGCGGCCGGTGCCCAGGTCGAGCAGGCGCAACTCGGTAAAGATGCGCTGCCCCCACCGCGGGTCGAAACCGTACTCGGGCCACACGGCTTTGCCCGCCGCCACCGACAGCATTTCGGGCCAGTTCAGCTGCCCCAGCACAAACACTTTTTGCTCGCGGCCATTCCGGCCGAGGCGCACCAGCTGGGCAATGTCGCCGAGGCCGGTTTTCAGGGCCAGCACGGTGCTATCGGAGAGGTACTGCGGAAACTCGTACTGCGTGAACACTTTTTCGGTGGCCTCCACGGGCAGGTCGCGGCCAGTGGTGAGCACCAGCTCGCGCTGCTGGGCGCGCCACGTCGAGTCGGCCTCCTGCATGCTGCGCTGGTACAGTTGCTCCACGCGCAGGCCGGTTTCGCGGCGGATGCTGCGCGAAAACGAATACGGGTAGAACGGAAAGCGGTAGTACCGATCGAGCACCCGGTCCCACACGTCGGGGCCGTGGTGGTTTTTCAGGTACGAAGTCATGAAGTACCCGAGCACGTACCAGTTGGGCACAAAGTCGCGGTACGAGCCATTCACGGCTTTGGGGTAGCTGTAGCGCCGCCCCGAAAGCAAGTTGGCGCGCATGCCCACATCGAAGCTCGGAATGCGCCCGCGGCCGCTGCGCGTGAGGGCCGTTTCGGTGCCCACGGCGTCGCCCTCAAAAAACCACGGCGGCACGCCTACCGAGGCTACACCTAGGGCGCCCTGGCCAAGCAGCGGCACCAGCAAGCGACCAACGCCCTGCCGGGCCTTATCGAACTGGCCCACGTGCCGAAACTCGTGCACGGCCAGCTGATCAAGCCAATCCAAGGTACCCAAGCTCATGTCCTGCGGCGGCACCACAAAAAACTCGGAGTGGCGCGGCAGAAACGTAACAAACCCGTTGCTGACGGTGGTTTGGTTTTGCAGCACCACGGTAATGGGCCGCGCCGTTACGCCCAGCGTGGCCGAGCCCACGGCGTGCACCTGCTCGAGGCGGCGGGCGGTGCGCTGCGCAGCCGAGTCGAAGCCCTGCGGATAGAGCACGCTGAAGTGCGGCGTGCGCACCTGCCGCCACTGCAGCGAGGGCGGGTTTTGCTCGAGGATAGGCAGCGACTGCGCCGAGGCCGAAAACGCGGCTACCGCGGCCAGGCCGCAAGCGCCGAAAAAGGAGAAGCGAAGCATCGGTAGTAAAGCTGCGGCGCAGCGGCGGCATTTGCAACCTAGGCGCCGGGCTTGGGCCTCTTAGGCACGCAAGCAAGTGGTTGCCCCCGGCGGCCTAACTTGCGGGCCGCGCCGGGCGCACCATTCGGGGGCGGCCGGCGTTGGCTTGCTACCATACGCATTTTCCTTTTTCGTCTTTTCGTCGCATGAAAAACTGGTTTGCCTTTTTGCCTTTGCTGGCCGCTTTCGGCTGCTCCACGCCCGAGCTGCCGCAACCCCAGCCTGGCGGCGCCCTCGAGCAAAGCCAAGTGTACTCGATCAGCTACAGCAAGCAAGCCGCCAACGGCCAGCCCGTGCAGCTCGACGACGCCCGCATTGAGGTGTATACCGCCGAGCCCGAAGCAAGCAACGGCACTTTTACGCTGAAACCCTACGCGCTGCGCACCACCTACACCAACGCGTCGGCCTCGCCCGTGCTGATTGATTTGCCCGCCGTAACCACGTACGCCGGCGGCCCGGCGGCCAAGCTGCGCTTGGTGCTCTCGAGCAGCGCCCGGCCCGCCGCTGGCCAGGTGCTCGATGTGCACGTGTACCAAGGCCGCACCGAGGTGTTTGCCGCCCAGCACACCGGCGCTTCGGCCCAGCAAAACGGCAGCCGCTACGAAACCATTGCCGACTACAGCATTGCGCCGCTGTAGGCCCGGTGCTGCCGCTTACGCAACCGCCCCGCGCGGCGCTGTTTAACGGCGCTGCGCGGGGCGGTGTCCTAGGTGGCTACATGTGGCGCAGCCACGAGGAGGCTGTGTCCAGGTTGTCGAAGGTCATCACGATGGGCTTGGTGGTGTGCTGCAGCGTGAGGTCGGTGGAGAGGCGGCTGTAGACGTTGGGCGAGTACACCCAGGCGAAGTACTCCAGGCCGGCCGCGGCCATGGCCGGAAACCACACCTTGCCGCCCCACTCCGCCGCGTCGGCCCAAATGGTTTGCACCTGCCGGTTGTCGTTGAGCACCTTGCGGCAGCGCTCCTGCTTCAGGCACTCGAGCATTTGCAGCGCCCCGGCTTGCACGCTGGTCAAATCCTGATCGGGGCCCCAGTCAACGTACAGCCAATCGTTCCCAAAATCGTAGTAAATGCTGATGGTAGCATCCTCGTAAAGAGTGCGGAGGGCCATGGAGCAGGCTAAAAACGAGACGAATCTGCTTTAAACGGAATAGTTGAGCTAAGGTTGCGCCGCTGCAGGCGCTGGCCGCGAATTTTAGCCCGTCAAGCCTCGCCGAAATACCGTTGGTGGGCCGGCAGCATGCTATATTTGGCTGAAACGAGCTCATTGCACCTCGGGCTCGTTTAGCATATGGCAACTCTTCCAACCGCCGACTTTGCGCTGCTGTTCAATGCGTTGCCAGCACCCTATTGGGCCATTTGCCCCGCTTCGGGCCGCATTATAGCGGCAAACGAGGCCGCGGCCCAGTTACTTGGCCGCTCGCCCGAGCAACTGGCCGGCCAACCCGCAACCGAGGCTTTTGCCGCCCACGGCCTAGCACCCGATGCCTGGGTCCAAGCCCTGGCCGCGGCGCAACAAGCCCCGGCCGGCACGCGCCTTGCCCTAGGTGCGCTGCAACTTGCCCTTACGCCCGTAGCCGAGCCCGGCGGCCAACAACCGCGCTACCTGCTGTGCCGGGCCGAGGCTACCACTCCACCCCAGGCTACCGCCCCAACCGCCCCGCTGCACTTGCGCCTGCAGCGCTTGCTGCGGCAGTTCGATCAGCTGCCCATGCACTTGGTGGTGCTGCGCGGCCCCGATCACGTAATCGACTATTTATCGGCGCAGGCACGCCCGTTTATTGCTGATAATTCGCTGGGCAAGCCGGCCCGCGACTCGCACCCCAGCCCAGGCCCGGCCATGCTGGCTTTGTTTGACGAGGTGTACCGCACAGGCGAGCTGCAACGCGTCGATAACGTGCCCGTTGCGCCGCTCAACGGCGGAGCCGGCGCGCGCTACATCAACATATCCTTGCACCCGCTCCACGATTCGCACGGGCGCATTGAGGGCGTACTGATGGCGGGCCTCGACGTAACGGAGCAGTTGCGCACCCAGCAGGCTGCGGCCTCTGCCTCGGCCGAAACCCGCCGCCAGCAAGAGGAATTTCGGTTTCTGGCGGAGTTTATTCCGCAGCTGGTGTGGGCCACCGATGCTGCCGGCCAGCAGCAGTACGCCAACGGCCGCTGGCACCGCTACACCGGCCAGGCCCCAGCCGAAGCCGCGCCGCGCTCCTGGACAGCCTTTTTGCACCCCACCGAAGCCGCCGCGGCCGAGCAACACTGGCAGGACTCGCTGCGCAGCGGCATGCCCTACAAAGCCGAGTGCCGCATCGGCAACCCCGAGGGCCACTACCGCTGGTACTTAGTGCAGGCATTGCCCCTGCGCGACGGCAACGGCAGCATTACCAGGTGGTTTGGCACCTGCACCGACATCGACGACGCCAAGCGCGTACAGCAACGCATGCTGGAGAAAGACCGGCAGCTGCAGCAAATCCTAGGTCAGGTGCCAGCCTACGTGGCCAGCCTGCTGGGGCCGCAACACATTTGCGCGTTTGCCACGCCCAACTTTGCCGAGCTGCTGGGTGGGCGCCTGCGCGTAGGAAAGCCGGTGGGCAGCAGCGTGCCCGAGCTGCTGGAGCAAGGCCTGGTGCCCATGCTCAACGAGGTGTTTGCCTCCGGCACCACCATCCGGCAGCACAACTACCCGCTTACGCTGCCCCAGCAGCCCGCCCCGCGCTACTTCGATTTCACGCTGCAGGCCTTGCTCGACGAGCAGGGCCGCACCCAGGGCGTGCTGCTTTTCGCCATCGAGGTTACGGAGCGCGTACGCACGCAGCAGCGCAGCGAGCAGCTGGCCGCCGAGGTAAGCCGCCGCGATGAGCAGATCCGGACCATGACGGAGGCCCTGCCGCTGATCAGCTACATTCAGCAAGCCGATGGGCACCCGGCCTACATCAGCCCGCAGTGGTACGCCTACACGGGCTGCAATCCCAACGATGCGGCCGCTGCTTGGCCGCAGTACCTGCACCCAGCCGAGCGCCTTGCTTGCATGGCCAGCTTCGAGCGGGCGCGCCGCCAACAAACCCCCTGGACGGGTAAGTTGCGCCTGCGCCGCCACGACGGCCAGTACCGCTGGCACCTAGGGCGCACGCTGCCCATGCACGACGAGCAGGGACGCGTAACGCAGTGGTACGGCTCCGTAATTGATGTGCACGAGCAACTGGAGTTGCAGGAGCGCCTGGCCCGCTCCGAGGAGCGTTTTCGTTTCCTCACGCACAGCATTCCGCAAATCATCTGGACGGCCAACGCCCAGGGCCACCTGGATTACCTGAGCCCGCAGTGGTTCCGCCTTACGGGCCAAGACCCGCTCGACCCTACCCTGCTTGGCCCCGATAAAGGCTGGGCACAGGCCGTACACCCCGACGACCTAGGACCGGTGCAGCAACGCCTGGCCCAAGCCCTGGCCGACCGCCTGCCTTACGCCCTGGAAATACGCCTGCGCCGCCGCGACGGCCAGTACCGTTGGCACCTGGCGCGGGGCATCCCCGAAATAGATTCGCGCGGCGCGGTGCTGCGCCTCTACGGCTCCTCCACCGACATTCACGAGCAGTACGAGCTGCACGAAGAGCTGCGCGCCTCCGAGGCGAAGTTTCGCTTTCTGGCCGATAGTATTCCGCAGCTGGTTTGGACGCTGGAGCCCGACGGCAGCGTTGATTTCCTGAACGAGGGCTGGCTGGAGTACACGGGCATGGGCGTGACCGAAGTGCGCAACGACGGCTGGGCTGGCCTGGTGCCCCCAACCGAGCGCGACAAAGCCATGGGCGTGCTCAACGAAAACATTCGGCTGGGGCGCTACCACCAGCAGGAAAACCGCCTGCGCCGCCACGCCGACGGCCAGTACCGCTGGTTTTTGCACCGCGCCCGCCCCATGCGCGATGCCGAGGGCCGCATCCTGAAGTGGTTTGGCACCAGCACCGACATCGACGATTACAAGCGGTTTCAGCAAGAGCTGGAGGAGCGCAACGCCGATCTGATGCGCATCAACCAGGACCTCGACAACTTCGTGTACACGGCCTCGCACGACCTCAAGCAGCCCATCGACAACATGGCGGGCATTTTTGCCGAGCTCACGCGCATGGCCCGCTACGACGACCCCGATGCCCCCGGCCTGGCCGCCATGTTTGAGCACTCGCTGGAGCAGATTTACGACACCATCAACGACCTGAGCGAGCTGGTACAGGTGCAGAAGCTAAGCCAGCAGGTGCCGGCCGAGCGCGTAAACCTGGAGCTGCTAACGCAGGAAGTACTGCAGAGCATTCGGGAGCAGGTGCGCAGCACGGGCGCCGTCGTCGAAACCGATTTTTCGGCGCTGCCGGTGGTGTTGTTTGTGCGCCCCAACCTGCAAAGCGTATTGTACAACCTCATCAGCAACGCCGTTAAGTACGCCTCGCCCGAGCGCGCCCCGCGCATTCGGGTGTACTCGGCCCTGGAAAACGAGCAGGCCGTGCTGGTGGTGCAAGACAACGGCTTGGGCATTGATTTGGAACGCTACGGGGCCGAGCTGTTTCAGATGTTCCGGCGTTTTCACGACCACGTGGAGGGCTCGGGCATGGGCCTGTACTTGGTGCAGCGCATTGTACAGATGCACGGCGGCCGCCTGGAGGTGCAAAGCCAGGTGGGCCAGGGCACCACTTTCTGCATTCGGCTGCCGCAGCGGTTGGCGGGTGCGGCAACCTAGGCGCGCCGGCCGTACTTTGCGGGCTCGAAACGTATTCAGCTGCCATGCCCGCCCCCACGCTTTCCTCCAAACTGCCCGACGTAGGCACCAGTATTTTCGCCGTGATGACGCAGCTGGCTGCGGAGCACGGCGCCATCAACCTGGCCCAAGGTTTCCCCGATTTCAACCCGCCCGCCGCGCTTACCGAGGCCCTGCAGCGCCATACCCTAGGTGCCCAGCACCAGTACGCGCCCATGCCCGGCCTGCCCCGCCTGCGCGAGCTGATTGCCGCCAAAACCGCTGTCGTGTACGGCGTACCTGCTCCCGACCCCGCAACCGACGTAACTGTAACCACCGGCGCTACCGAGGCCCTGTACGCCGTGCTGGCCGCCGTGGTGCAGCCCGGCGACGAGGTGGTGGTGCTGGAGCCGGCCTACGACCTCTACGGCCCAGCCATTCGGCTGCAGGGCGGCACGCCCGTGTACGTACCGCTTACGCTGCCCGATTTTCGGCCCGATTGGGACCGGATCAAAGCCGCCATTACGCCCAGCACGCGCCTCGTGATGGTGAACACGCCGCACAACCCCACCGGGGCGGTTTTCAGCCACGCCGATTGGCAGCAGCTGGCCGAAATTCTGGCGCCCACGCAGGCGTTTTTGCTGAGCGACGAGGTGTACGAGCACATGGTGTTCGACGAGCGGCCGCACCGCTCGGCGCTGCAATACCCCGAGTTGCGCGAGCGGGCTTTCGTGCTGTCGTCGTTTGGCAAAACCTACCACGCCACCGGCTGGAAGGTGGGGTACTGCGTGGCCCCGCCGGCCCTGAGCGCCGAGGTGCGCCGCGTGCACCAGTTTGTTACGTTCAGCGTGAGCACGCTTTCGCAGCTGGCCATTGCCGATGTGCTGGGCGACGAGGCCTCGTACGACTACCTGCCCGCGTTTATGCAGCAAAAACGCGACTTGTTTGGCGAGCTGATGCGCGAGACGCGCTTTGAGCTGCTGCCCTCCGAGGGCTCGTACTTTCAGCTGGCCCGTTACCACCGCATTGCCCCCACCGAGGACGACGTAAAGTTTGCGCGCCGCCTTACCACCGAGGCCGGCGTAGCCGTGGTGCCCGTATCGGCCTTTTACCACAACCAAACCGACCACGGCCTCGTGCGCTTTTGCTTCGCGAAGCAAGACAGCACCCTGCGCGCCGCCGCCGAGCGCCTGCGCCAGTTGTAGCACACGCGCTAATGTCCGCCCACCGGCCGCGCCACACTGCTTGCACTGTGGCGCGGCCGGTTTGCTTTTTTCGTGGATGATTGCTTTGGCCCGAAATTGTGTTTGCGCCCAGTATTAGGTAACATGCCGGATATTCCGCTACGCTCTACCTCACCATCACCTGTGCCCGACCTAACCGTTTCATTTGTTCAGGCTTCGCTGCAATGGCACAAGCCCGAAGACAACCGCGCCGAGCTGGCCTCGCACATCGACGCCATTTCTATTGCCACCGACTTACTGGTGCTGCCCGAAATGTTCACGACGGGCTTTAGCATGAACGCCGCCCAACTGGCCGAGCCGGTAGAGGGCCCCACCTTGGCCTGGATGCGCAACCTGGCCGCCTCGCGCGATGCCGTGGTTACCGGCAGCGTAATTACCGAAGACGACGGCCGCTATTACAACCGCTTGCTGTGGGTGCGGCCCGATGGCACCTTCAGCCACTACAACAAGCGCCATTTGTTTCGGATGGCCGGCGAGCACGAGGTGTACACCCCGGGCCAGCACCGCTTGGTGGAGGAGTGGCGCGGCTGGCGCATTTGCCCCCTGATTTGCTACGACTTGCGCTTCCCGGTGTGGAGCCGCAACAACGCCACCGAACCCTACGACCTGCTGCTGTACATGGCCAACTGGCCCGCCGCCCGCCGCACCGCCTGGATTACCCTGCTGCGCGCCCGCGCCATGGAAAACCTGGCTTACACCATGGGCGTGAACTGCCTCGGAACCGACTTGCGTGGCCAAACCTACGAAGGCGACTCGGCCCTGCTCGACATGAAAGGCGAGTACCTGGTAGAAGTAGGCAACCAAGAAACCAGCATTACGCGCACCCTGCGCCGCGCCGACCTCGAGGCCTACCGCATGCGCTTTCCGGCCCTGCTGGATGGCGACACCTATGAACTAGGAGCATAGCAGCACCGCGCCGTGCGCGGGTGCCCGCTGATCCTACATGGTTTTGGACCTAGGCGCCCAACCCTGCGGCTGGTTTGGCTCACGAGCTGCCAGCTGCTACTCAGCAACCGAAAACCGCTGTACCCCGCGGCGGCCTTCGGCATCGGTGACTTCGAGTAGGTACACCCCCGCCGCCAACGCCCGTACGCTGAGCTGATGCTTGCGTGCGGGCGTGCGGGCTTGCAGCACCAACCGCCCCCGCAAATCGCGCACTAGCACGCTTGTGGGTGCGGCGGTTTCAACTACCACTTCGGTGGTGGCGGGGCTGGGGTATAGCTGCAGCTGCAGCACGGCGGCCTGGTTGCGGGTGCTGGTAACGCGGTTGCGCGTGCCGTAAAGCAACAAACCGCCCGTTTCGAGGCCCACTACAATTTCGGGCGCGCCGTCGTTGCCAAGGTCGGCGGCTACCACGTGGTTGCGGGCGCGGTTGTTGGCGCCTAGGTGGGTTGTCTCGTACTGCCCGGTGCGGCTGTTGAGCACCAAATCGGTGCGCTCCACAAAGGTGCCGTTTTGGGCGCGGTAGTTGGCGTACATCCGCAGCACGCCGGTGTGGTCGATGGTAAGCAGGTCGGGGGTGCCGTCGCCGTCGGCATCGGTTACGGTGGGCGCTAGGGTAAACGGCCGCTCGCCGTTGGCCATTCTGATGCGGCCGAAATCATCGTTCAGCAAGCTAAAGCTCTCCTCGAAGGGCTGCGCGGGATTGCGGCGGTAGTACAGCAGCGAGCCAACGGTGTTGTTGGAGTTGGTACCGAGCAGCAAATCGAGGTTGCCGTCGCCGTCCACGTCGGTAAAGCAGGGCGTATCGCCAGCGGTGTTGCCTAGGTTGCGCAGGTAGGTAAGCTGCGCGGCATTGAAGGCGGCCGGCTGGTTAGCAGCGGCCGTGTTCAGGAAATAAAACACAAACGAGGCGCCCTGGTGGGTAGCGCCAAAGGCCAGGTCCACGGCTCCGTCGCGGTTGAGGTCGGTGAGGGTGGGGCGCAGGCCGCGGAAGTTGCGCGCCGACAGCCCTAGGTAGTCGGCGTTGGCGAGGCTGAACACCGGCCGGCTGCGCGTACCCACGTTGCGGTAAAAGGCCATGGTGGCGCGGTAGTTCGTTTCGGTGAACGGCGCGCCGTACTGCTCGCCGTGGTTGGCCACGAGCATATCTACCAGGCCATCGGCGTCGAGGTCGGCAAACGCGGCGGCAGCGCCCTCGCTCACGTCAAGCATTTCGTCGGTCAGGAAACCCGCCGGGCGGCGCACGTAATTGGGTGCAGCGGCCGTGCCCGTATTCTCGAACAGCAACACGTTGTTGCGCAGGCTTACGCGGTCGGTGTTATCGAGCAAACCCGAGGCTACCACCAAATCGGGCTTGCCATCCTGCGTGGCATCGAGGCTGAAAGCCACCGGGTAGTTCACCAACGAAACCGCACCTAGGCCGTTGGGCAACGTGGCCAGTTGGCTGCTGCTGTTGGTGGCGGCCAGCTGGGCGGTGCCGGTGTTGCGCAAGCCCACGAGCTCGGGGCACCCATCACGGCCCAGAAGCAAATCTTGGTCGCCATCCTGGTCGAAATCCTGCAGCAACAAGCCAAAGCCGCCGGTGTGGTTGGTGCCGTTGGGCCGGCAGGCTACCCCGCCCGTGGCGTAGCCCGTGCAGGTGCTAAAGCACGACATGATGCCGCCCCAGTAGTCGCTTTCCTGCCGAAATTGCAAGCCACCGCAACTGCCGCTGGTGTTGCGGAAATACTGCAAGTAGCTGCCGCTGGCAAAGTCGAACGACAGGATATCGAGCCGCCCGTCGCCGTCCACGTCCTGTATGGCCGGAATATCGTAGCCACCTAGGCGAATGTTGAAATTGCTTGGCCCCGAGCCCAGGCTGTAAGTTAGCTGGTTGCTGATGAGCTGAAACGCGGGCCGCCCGGCAGCATCGGGCACGTTGCGAAACACCCGCACGTCGCCGCCCCCAATCTGCGTCCAGAGGTCGGGGCGGTTGTCGCAGTCGTAGTCGCGCAGCAAGGCCCAGTTCTGCAGGTCGCCGGGGAACAGGCTTTCGTACTCGGGGGCGTATTGCCAGCCGCGCCCGCCGCTGACGGTGGGCACGCTCAGGTAGGTTTGCACGCGGTTGGTCATCCGCTCGAACACAAACAAATCCTGCTGGCCGTCGGCGTTCAAATCGATGCTGGAGAACTGCGGACTATTCAGCCCGCCTGCCCAGGCCAGCGGCAGCTCGCCCGCGCCGTTGCTAATGCCCGCCGCTTGCGGCTGGTACTCGAGGCCAAACTGGGCGGTTTGGGCCAGGGCACCTAGGGGCAGCAGCAAGGCCAATACGGCAGGTAGCAATCGGGGCATAACGGGCAGAAAAACAGAAGAACGACGACAAATGCAGAACGAGCACAAACAAATAACAAAATTTGCTGCCGGGGTTTCTCGCCCCTGCTACGTTTAATCCTGCCGTATGCTGCTTTCCGACACCACCGCCGACCTTTACGCCCGCTTTCAGCAGTGCCGCGCCGTAAGCACCGACACGCGCCAGCCGCAAGACGGCACCTTGTTTTTTGCCCTGAACGGCCCCTCTTTCCGGGGCGCGGCGTTTGCGCCGCAAGCCCTCGAAAAAGGCGCGTTATTTGCCGTGGTAGACGATGCCGAGCTGGCCGCCGCCAACCCCGAGCGGTACTTCTACGCCCCCGATACCCTGCTGGCGCTTCAGCAGTTGGCCTTGTTTCACCGCCGCCAGCTGGGCAGCATGCCCATCGTTGCCATTACCGGCTCGAACGGCAAAACCACCACCAAGGAGCTGCTGCACGCCGTGCTCAGCCGCCGCTTTCGAGTG
This sequence comes from Hymenobacter oligotrophus, assembly GCF_003574965.1. NCBI lineage: Bacteria > Pseudomonadati > Bacteroidota > Cytophagia > Cytophagales > Hymenobacteraceae > Hymenobacter > Hymenobacter oligotrophus. The sequence continues at coordinate 2,620,105 of NZ_CP032317.1, forward strand.
CAGTACACCCGCGGCAACCTCAACAATCACATCGGCGTGCCGCTTACCTTGCTCACCATCAGTCCCGAAGCGCACGACATGGCCGTGGTGGAAATGGGCGCCAACCACCAAGGCGAAATCGACAGCTATTGCCAATATGCCGAGCCCACCCACGGCCTCATCACCAACATCGGCAAAGCCCACCTCGAAGGCTTTGGCGGGATTGAAGGCGTGGCCAAAGGCAAAAGCGAGCTGTTCCGCTACCTAGCGGCGCACTGCGGCACAGCTTTCGTGAACACCGCCGATGCCCGCCTGCCCGAGCTGAGCACGCCCGTAGCCCAACGCATTACTTATCCTAGCGCCGGCGACACGTACCCCGCCAAGCTGGTGGCCGCTGCCCCGCACGTAAGCCTGCGCTTGTTCGATGGCACTCCCATCGAGGCTGCTATCACCGGTGCTTACAACTTCGTAAACTTGGCCGCTGCCGCCGCCGTAGGAGCCCACTTCGGCGTACCTACGGCCGATATTGCCGCGGCCCTGGCTAGTTACGACCCTACCAACAACCGCTCGCAGCTGGTGCGCACCGAGCGCAACCAGGTAATTCTGGATGCTTACAACGCCAACCCCAGCAGCATGGCGGCGGCCATTCTCAGCCTGGCGGCCCGCCCGGGCGAGGCCAGCCAAAAAGTGGCTCTGCTGGGCGATATGTTCGAGCTAGGGGCCGAGAGCGAAGCCGAGCACAGCGCCCTAGGTGATTTGCTAGCCCAGCAGCAGTTTGGCACCGTGGTGTTGGTGGGCAAGGATATGCACCACGCCCTGCGCCCCGGCTTTCAGCACTTCGTCACCAAAGCCGAAGCCACCGACTGGCTGCGCCAACATCCACTCGCCGAGCGCCAAATTCTGGTAAAAGGCTCGCGCGGCATGGGCTTGGAAACCCTGATGGAGCTGCTGTAAGGTTTACTCCCCAAACAAGAACGCCCGCACAAACTTGTGCGGGCGTTCTTGTTTGGGGCAGGCTGTGCTCAAAAACCTAGGGCAACGTTGGGAGTTGCCTAAAATGGCGAGTCGAAATTGGCCAGCAGCGGGTGCACCTCGTCTTTGGGCGACACGTTCGGGTTCTCAACCCCCCACACAATGCCCAGCTTGGGGTCGTTCCACATCAAGCCGCCTTCGGAAGCCGGGTGGTAGTAGTTCGAGCATTTGTAGAGGAAGATGGTATCATCTTCGAGAGCCAAGAAGCCGTGGGCAAAGCCTGTGGGTACATACAGCATGTTGGCCCGCGCGGCATCGAGCACCACCTTGGTGTGCTGGCCGTAAGTCGGCGAATCGCGGCGGATATCCACCACCACATCGAGGGCGCGGCCTTTGGCTACGCGCACCAGCTTGGCCTGCGCATAGGGCGGGCGCTGAAAATGCAGCCCACGCAGCACGCCAGCCGCCGACGACGATTGGTTGTCCTGCACCCAGTCGTCCTCGATGCCGGCTTTTTCGGCCAACAACCGGGCGCTAAACGATTCAAAAAAGGCGCCGCGGGCATCGCCAAAAACACGCGGAACAAGCTCGATTACACCAGCCAGCGGGTGCTTAATTACTTCCATCGGGGGAGTAGAATACAGGAGTCGGTAAATACAGGGGCTCGTACGTACGCGGCAGCAAGTTAGGCAGTTTGACGGCTGCCTTGGCGCCGCAGGCCCACTTTGTCCACTATCTGCAGGTACTTCTGCAATACAATACGTTCGTCAAATTTTTGCTCGGCGAGCTGGCGCGAGGCTTCGCCCATGCGGCGCAACTCGGCATCGGGCAGGCGCAGCACCTGCAGCATCTTGGCCCCTAGGTCGTCGGCCGAGCGCACCTGGCACAGGTAGCCGTTGTGGCCATCGAGCACGGTTTCGCGGCAGCCGGGCACATCGGTGGTAACCAGCGGCTTGCCCATGGCGGCGGCTTCGAGCAGGGTTTTTGGCGTGCCTTCGCGGTACGAGGGCAGCACCACACAGTTAGCTTGCCGAATGTGGGCCGGCACATCGTCGGAGGTGCCTAGGTACTCTATGTTGCCGGCCTGCAGCCACTCCTCGAACACGGCGCGCTTCACGCCTACGCCGCCCGATTCGTCGATACCACCTAGGAGTTGAAAGCGCGTGCCGGGCACTTGCGCGCGCACCTGCCGGGCAGCCTCGAAGTACTCCTCCACGCCTTTTTCATACAGCACGCGGGCAATCATCAGGAACACGAACGGCTCGTGGCGCACGGGCGCAGCCGGGTCGGGCCGGTACTTATCTACATCGATGCCCGAGCCGGGCAGCAAGTCGGTAATTTCCTGGCGCACCAAGTTGTGCTGCAGAAACAGCTGCCGGTCGTCGTCGTTCTGGAAAAATACGCGCTTCGGGAATTGAAACGCGAAGCGGTACAGCCCCAACGCCACCTTGCTCACGAGGTTCTTCACGATAAACACCGTGCCCAGGCCCGATACGTTGTTGACGCTGGGCACGCCCGCCAGCTTGGCCGCAATGGTGCCGTAGATGTTGGGCTTGATGGTGTACTGCAGCACCACGTCGGGCCGCTCGCGGCGGTAGATGTCGTAAAAGCGTTTGGTAAGCAGGGCGTCTTTCGCGGGGTTGGTGCCCTTGTTTTCCATGGCAATGGGCACGTAGCGGCAGCCCAGCTCGGTTTCGAGCCGTGCGGAGTAGGCATCGGGCGGGGCTATGGCCAGCACCTCGTGGCCGGCTGCCTGCAGGGCCCGCACCAGGTTGCGCCGGAAATTCCAGATGTTCCAGCTGGTATTGATAACGATGGCAACACGCATAAAAAAGCCGGCGCTAGGGGGCGCCGGTTTGCAAAGGTAGGCAGTTCCAGTTTGGTGGGTAGCACGGCTACATGCGGAATGCTGCCTTGAAAACGAGTGTTCATACCTAGCAATACGTTGCCTTTGGGCTGCATTCACCATTCCCCGGCCACGACTGTTGCCGTATTTTTGTCCGCTCACCTCCTTACCTATGCTTACCATCGCCTTTTATGGCCTTTTCTGCGTCACTTTTTCGGCTGTCGCTCGCATCCTGCGCCCTGCCTATGGTGTGGCGGCCCTGCTGGCCCTAGGTGCCTGCACCGACAGCGCCTCGTCGGAGGCCACGGCCCCGCAGGCCCAACCCGAAGCCGCGGCTCCGGCCGAAGCCGCCCTGGCCGATGCCGGCAAAACCCTGTTTCTGCAAAACTGCGCCCTTTGCCACGGCGAAAACGGCAAGCTGGGCCTCAACGGCGCCCACGACCTTACCAAGAGCAACCTCAACCAAATGGGCCGCGAGTACATGGTAACCAACGGCTTGGGCAAGATGCCCGGTTTCAAAGGCCAGCTCACGCCCGAGCAAATTTCGCAGGTAGCCGCCTACTCCCTTACGCTGCGCTAGCCCGCCGCACCTAGGGACGCCGCCCGGCTGGCCGCCATTGCCGTATACTTACCGTACCGCAAGCCCGCCGCCCGGCGGGCTTGCGGTGTTCCCATCCTTCTCTCTCCCGAACCTGCAACCATGGGCAACCCCTCTTCCAAACGCCGCCAAAACAGCACCCGCCACCCCGGCGCCACCGACTCGGTAAAGGGCCGCGTGGGCCGCATGCTGGCCAAAGGCAACAAAACCCCTACTTACGAAACCGCCCACGAGGCCGAAAAAGCCGTGCTGGTGGCCGTGCCCGACAAGCGCGAAGACGACGCCCGCATCACGGAGTCGCTCGACGAACTGGCGTTTCTCACCGAAACAGCCGGCACCGTACCCATCAAGCGCTTTGTGCAAAAGCTCGAAAAGCCCGACATCCGCACGTTTGTGGGCTCGGGCAAGCTCGAGGAAATCCGGGCCTACGTACAGCACGCCGGCGCCACCACCGTCATCTTCGACGACGACCTTTCGCCCTCGCAGCTGCGCAACCTCGAGAAGGAGCTAAAGGTGAAAATCCTCGACCGCACGCTGCTCATCCTCGATATTTTTGCCCTGCGCGCCAAAACCGCCACGGCCCGCACGCAGGTAGAGCTGGCCCAGTACCAGTACTTACTGCCCCGCCTCACCGGCCTCTGGACGCACTTGGAGCGCCAGCGCGGCGGCGTAGGCATGCGCGGCCCCGGCGAACGGGAAATTGAAACCGACCGCCGCGTGGTGCGCGACCGGATTTCCTTGCTGAAAGAGCAGCTCAAGGATTTTGATAAGCAAAGCCAAACGCAGCGCAAATCGCGCACGGGCATTGTGCGCGTGGCCCTGGTGGGCTATACCAACGTGGGCAAGAGCACGCTTATGAACCTGCTGAGCCGCGCCGACGTGTTTGCCGAAAACAAGCTGTTCGCCACCGTCGACTCGACGGTGCGCAAGGTGGTGCTCGAAAACGTGCCCTTTTTGCTCTCCGACACCGTTGGGTTTATCCGGAAGTTGCCCACGCGCCTGATCGAGAGCTTTAAATCGACGCTCGACGAGATTCGCGAGGCCGATTTGCTTCTGCACGTGGTGGATATTTCGCACCCCATGTTCGAGGAGCACATCCAGGTCGTCAACGACACGCTCAAGGACATCGGCGCCGTTGACAAGCGCACGATTCTGGTGTTCAACAAAATCGACCAGTACAGCACCGACGTGGATATTGCCCAGCACCTACACGAGGTGGAACCCGACCACGACGAAGACCTAGTAATGCGCGAGGAGCACCAGCACCGCCCTTCGCTGGAGCAGCTTAAAAGCTCGTACATGGCCCGCATGCACGACCCGGTCATTTTTGTGTCGGCGCAGGAGCGCGTCAACATCGACGAGCTGCGCGACATGGTGGCCCGCCACGTGCGCACCCTCTACGAGCAACAGTACCCCGGCCAAGCGCCCTTCGCCGATTTATCGGCGTACACAGCGGAAACCGAATAGGCTTTTTACCAGACGTTTGCACGAGCCGCGGCCTTAGGTCTGCGGCTCGTTTGCTTTAGTGGAGCACCCCAACAGATAACGCGACCGGCTAGTTGACGACTCTACAAAAGATTAACTTTCTATTAAACAGTTATATATTATTTATCTAATTAAAAATTTCTTAACCTATTCTTTGCAATACTGTAAAATACTCGTCTATTAACAGACCACTTTCTTACTCTTTTAACCAAACACCTCTGTATGAAGAAAACTTTCTACGCATTTGCCCTGCTGGGCTTGAGCTTTGGTACCTCCCTGACGGCTGCCGCGCAAGGTACCCGCGATAAAGAAGTACGCCAGCCCGTAGTGCGCGGCGGCGAAGAGTTGCCCGAGCGCTCCTGCGCCTCGATGGATGTGCTGGCCGCTCAAATGGCCGCCGACCCCTCGCTAGGTCAGCGCATGGCCAACATCGAAGCCCACACGCGCTCGTTTGTGGCCAACGCGGCCGGCCGCCGCACTGCCAATACCACGCCCATCACCATTCCGGTAGTGGTACACGTGGTGTACAACACGGCTGCCCAAAACGTATCGGACCAGGCCATTGCCAACCAAATTGCGGTACTAAACCAGGACTTTAGCAAAACCAACGCCGATGCCAGCCTCACGCCCGGCATTTACGCTGGTGTAGCCTCGGCCGTAAACGTGCGCTTTACGCTGCAGCAAGTAGTGCGTCGCCAAACGCGCACTTCCTCGTTCAGCAGCAACGACGCCGTGAAGCAAACCAAGCGCGGCGGCAGCGACCCGGTGCTGCCCAGCAAGTACCTCAACCTGTGGGTGTGCAACCTGTCGGGCGGCCTGCTGGGCTACGCCCAGTTCCCCGGCGGTGCCCCCGCCACCGACGGCGTAGTGGTGCTGTACTCCTCGCTGCCCAACGGCACGGCGGCCAACTACAACCTAGGCCGCACCGCTACCCACGAAGTGGGCCACTGGCTAAACCTGCGCCACATTTGGGGCGACGCCACCTGCGGCAACGACTTTGTAGGCGATACGCCCACGCAGCAAACCAGCAACGGCGGCTGCCCGGCTTTCCCGAAAATCACCTGCAACAACCAAGGTGATATGTCGATGAACTACATGGACTACACCTACGATAAGTGCATGTACATGTTCACGGCAGGCCAGGCCGCCCGCATGGAGGCCGTGTTTGCCGCCGGTGGGCCGCGCGCCGCAATGGCCACTACCACCGCCACGACTGCCGCCACCAAAACCGCGGTTTACCCCAACCCCGCTACCGATGTGCTGAACATTGGCGTGCGTACCTCTGAGCACGCCACCGTTACCGTGTACGACATCCACGGCCAGGAAATGCGCGGTGCCCGCTTCGACGCTGCCACCGGCCAAGTACACGTAGAGGGCCTGAACAAAGGCCTGTACCGCATTGCCATTACCGATGGCCAGCAGGTAACGCAGCAGAGCTTCGTAAAGGAGTAAGCGCAACGCTACATCTGGCTGAAAACACAAGAGCCCGCCTTGGTAACAGGGCGGGCTCTTACATGGCGCAAATTCGTGAGAAAAAGATTTTACGTGGTTGCGCTATCGAATTAACCATCTGAGACACAATAAATAACATAGTATAATAATTACTTAAATAAGTACAATTTATAATTATCACTAGCAAAAGTACAGAATTGGATCAACTAATCCATACCCAATCCGATCCACAATACAAATTTTTATCAATTTTGAATTTATTGTAATATTTAGTTGCGAATCCGTGTCCTATTAGCATAATTGTCAGCCCTTAATTTCGATTTTATTATTTCCCTGCCCCTCTTTCTCCACAACCAAACCATTTTTCATGAAGAAAACCTTTTACGCTGCATTGGCCTGCTTGGGCCTGCTCGCATCGGGAGCCAAGGCACAAACGACACCCGTTCGTCAGTGTGCCACCATGGAAAACCTGGCTAGCCAACTAGCCGCCGACCCCACGCTGGCGCAGCGCCGTGAGGCAATCGAGGCCCAGGCGCAATCTTTTGCGGCGCGCCCGCAAACCACGGCCCAGCGCGGCACCGCCGTTACGGTAACCATTCCGGTGGTGGTGCACGTGTTGTACAACACCACCGCCCAAAACATTTCGGATGCCCAGATTCAGTCGCAGATTGCGGTGCTGAACGAGGACTTCCGTAAGCTGAACGCCGATGCCTCGAAAGTGCCCGCCGCCTTTGCTGGCCTGGCCGCCGACGCCGGTATTCAGTTTACGCTCGCCAAGCAAGACCCCAACGGCAACCCCACCACGGGCATTCAGCGCAAGCAAACCACGCGCACCTCCTGGGGCACCGACGACCAGATGAAGAGCGCCGCTACGGGCGGCCTGAGCGCCTGGCCGGCGGGCAAGTACCTCAACCTGTGGGTGTGCAACCTGTCGGGCGGCGTGCTCGGCTACGCCCAGTTCCCGGGCGGCCCGGCCTCTACCGACGGCGTGGTAATCCTGACGACGGCATTCGGCAAGGGTGGCTCGGCTACGGCGCCGTTTAACCTAGGCCGCACCGGCACGCACGAGGTAGGCCACTGGCTGAACCTGAACCACATTTGGGGCGACGACAACGGCGCCTGCACCGGTACCGACAACGTTTCGGACACGCCCAACCAAGGTGGCCAGAACTACGGCTGCCCCAGCTTCCCGAAGGCTTCGTGCTCGAACGGCCCGAACGGCGACATGTTCATGAACTACATGGACTACACCGACGACGCCTGCATGTACATGTTCAGCACGGGTCAATCGACGCGCATGAACGCGCTGTTTGCCACGGGCGGTGCCCGCGCTTCGTTGCTCACCTCTACCGGCGGCACGGCCCCCGGCACCACGCCTACCCCCACCACGCCCACCTACTGCGCCTCCAAGGGTACCAACACCAGCTACGAGTGGGTTGACCTGGTGCAGCTGGGCTCGATTAACCGCAGCTCGGGCAAGGATGCCGGCTACTACAACGGCACGGCTCTGAGCACCACGGTGGCCGCGGGCTCAACGCAAACCATCTACTACTCGGCGGGCTTTGCTTCTTCGGCTTACACCGAGTACTGGAAGATCTACATCGACTACAACCAGGACGGCGACTTCGCCGACGCGGGCGAACTGGTGGCCAACCGCTCGAGCAGCAGCAGCTCTACCCTGAGCAGCGCCTTTACGGTGCCCACCTCGGCCAAGAGCGGCAAAACCCGCCTGCGCGTGGTAATGAGCGACAACTCGGCCACCACCAGCTGCAACGGCTACAGCTACGGCGAAACCGAGGACTACTCCATCAGCATCAGCGGGGGCCTACGTACCTCGGGTGCCAGCGCGGCTACCGCCGCCGACTACAAACTGTTCCCGAACCCGGCCGCCGACGTGCTGAACCTGGTACTGCCGGCCGAGCACAGCCCCGCCAATGTGCAGGTGGAAGTGCTCGACGTGCGCGGCGCGGCCATGAAGCAAGTGCGCTACGATGGCTCGGGCATGCTGCAGGTACAAAGCCTGCCGGCCGGCGTATACACCCTGCGCGTGCAGGATGGCGGCACCGTGGTGCACCAGCGCTTTGTGAAGCAATAACCCAGGGCACCCGCCCCGACAACCGATCAGCCCGCTCCGCCCTAGGCGAAGCGGGCTTTTTCGTGCCTGGCAGGCAGCACCGAACGGGTTTTGGAGCAGCCCGCTCCTAGCCCCTAGGTGCTTCCGATAACTATTTTGCCAAGGCAGCAGTAGAGCAGAGTTGCACCCCGAAGCTCCGGCATTCCCGATGAAAACCCTTTACCTAATGCGCCACGCCAAGTCGAGTTGGAACTTCGACGGGCTGAGCGACAACGAGCGCCCCCTCAACAACCGCGGCCGCACCGATGCTCCGCAAATGGGGCAGGCCCTGGCCGGCCGCAACATCCAGCCCGATATGCTGGTGAGCAGCCCGGCCGTGCGCGCCCTAAGCACCGCCGCCCTGGTGGCCAAGGAGCTGAACTACCCGCCCGACAGCATTCGGGTGATACCGGGCATTTACGAAGCCGACGCCGAGCACCTCATCGACATCATCAGGGAGCTACCCGACGAAGCCAGCAGCGTACTGCTTGTGGGCCACAACCCTACCCTCACCGATACGGTAAACAGGCTGTCGGCGCACAGCCTGAACGACCTGCCCACGGCCGCGGTGGTGTGCCTGCACTTTCATACCGAGCGCTGGGCCGAGGTGCATCGTACCAACTCCGAGTTCTATTTCTACGACTACCCCAAAAACCACCACGATGAGTAGCTGAGCGCGTAAGTACGGCAACCGCGTTGTCTTCTTCCCGTTCGTTTGCCCGGCTGCTTTTGCTTGTTATGCCGCACCCTGCCACTTCCCCTTCGGCCCCACCACCTGCCGAGCCCACCCTGCACAACCGCGAGCTAAGCTGGCTAACCTTTAATGCGCGGGTGCTGCAAGAGGCGCAGTGCCCCGATGTACCCTTGCTGGAGCGGCTGAAGTTTTTGGCCATCTTCTCCTCCAACCTCGACGAGTACTTTAAGGTACGGGTGGCCACGCTGCGGCGCCTGCAAAAGCTCAAGCGCAAAACCCGCGCAAAGCTCGGCAACGACGACCCCGCCGCCGAGCTGCAGCAAGTGCTGGAGGAAGTGCGCCGGCAGCAGGAGTTGTTTGGTGCCACGTTTCGCGAGCAGCTGCTGCCCGAGCTGCACCGCCACCACATTCATCTGATTACGGAGCGCGACCTCGACGAGGAACAGCGCCGCTGGGTGCAGCACTACTTCCGGGAGCAAGTGCAGGATTTGCTTTCGCCCATGGTGCTCGACGACAACCTGCACTACCTGTTTCTGAAGGACCAGACGGTGTACCTCACGCTGTACCTCACGCAGCCCGCCAAAGGCAAAAAAACCGACGACGAAGAGCGCGTGCTGGTGATGGAGCTGCCCACCAAGCGCCACGGCGGCCGGTTTGTTGAGCTGCCCGCACGCGGGCCGGAGCGCTACGTAATGTTTCTGGACGATGTAATCCGGTGCTGCGCGGCCGGGCTGTTTCCGAAGTTCCGCGCAGTAGAGGTGCACAGCATTAAGATTTCGCGCGATGCCGAGCTCGACATTCAGGAGGAAGTATCGGACAACGTGCTGGCCAAGATTAAGAGCAGCCTGAAAAAGCGCGAAACCGGCTACCCCGCCCGCTTGCTCTACGACCCTACCATGCCCAAGCCGGTGCTGCGCGCCGTGATGCAGAAAACGGGCATCGGGCGCGAGGAGCTGGTAGAGGGCAGCCGCTACCACAACTTCCGCGACTTTTTCGGATTTCCGGGGTTTGGCCTGAAAGAGCTGCAGTACGCGCCGCAGCCGACCCTGCCCCACCCCACCTTGCCGCGCAAAGACGAGCCGATGCTGGCGGCCATTGCCCGCCACGACCACCTTATTCACTTCCCGTACCACTCGTTTGATTACGTAACGCGGCTGCTGCGCGAAGCCGCCAAAGACCCCGACGTAACCGACGTGGCCGTTACGCTGTACCGCGTGGCCGACAAAAGCGCCGTAGCCAAAGCCCTGTTGAAAGCCGCCCAGCACGGCAAGCGCGTAACGGTGGTGGTTGAGCTGAAGGCACGTTTCGACGAAGAATCGAACATCCGGTGGGCCGAAAAGCTGGAGCGAGCCGGGGCCACCGTTATTTACGGCGTGCCCGAGCTGAAAGTACATGCCAAGCTGCTGGTGCTCACCCGCCAGGAGGATGGCCAGCCGCGGCACTACGCCTACCTAAGCACCGGCAATTTCAACGAAGACACCTCGCAGATATACGCCGACCACGGCCTGTTTACGGCCGATGCGCGGCTTACCGGCGAGGCGCTGCGCTTGTTCGATTTTTTCCGGAGCCGCACCCCGCCGCAGGGCTTCGAGCACTTGCTGGTAGCGCCCTTCGAGCTGCGCCAGCGCCTGCACCAGCTCATCGATACCGAAATTGGCAACGCGCAGGCTGGGCAAGAGGCGTACATTATTTTGAAGCTGAACGCGCTACAAGACGAGGAAATGATCCGGAAGCTGTACGCGGCCAGCCAGGCCGGCGTGCGCGTGGAGCTACTCATCCGGGGCATTTCGTGCTTGGTGCCGGGCCAGCCCGGCCAAAGCGAAAACATTTCGCAGCGCGGCATCGTGGATCGGTACCTCGAGCACGCCCGGGTTTACGTGTTTGCCAACGGCGGCGAGGAGCGGGTGTACATCGCCTCGTCGGACTGGATGACGCGCAACCTCGACCGCCGCGTGGAGGTGGCCTTTCCGGTGTACGACACGGCCGTACAGGAAGAAGTGCGGCACCTCTTGGATTTGCAGCGGCAGGACAACACCAAATCGCGCGATTGGCAGAACGAGCTGCTGCGCGGCCCCGCCGACGCCAAACCCGTGCGGGCGCAATTTGCTACCTACGAGTACCTGCGCAAAAAACGCCGCAAAAAGTAGCTTGGTTGGCAGCTAACAGCTGTTAGCTGATAGCTATTAGTTGGCACCTAGGGCTAGTCGAACAGTGTAGCGCGGACTTTGTAGTCCGCGTCCACGGATAGTATTCTTAATCATTGCGCACTGTAGCGCGGACTTCAGTCCGCGCTACAGTGCGCTACGTCCCTAGGTTCGAAAATAGAAATTACTATCTGCGGACGCGGACTACAAAGTCCGCGCTACACTGGCACCTAGGGCTGCCGCCCGAATGCTTTTACGATGGCCGGCGTGATGAACAGCTCGAGGCTGCCGTAGGGCGCCCCGGCAAATCTAGAATCGATGATTTTGAGGCGGTCGGAGTTGGTGCGATCGAAGGCATCGAAGGCGTAGTTGTAGCGGTAACCGGCCTCGGCGCCCAGCCACAGAAAATCGAAGATGGCCCGCTCCCACCGGCCCCGAAATTTCACCTCGGTTTCGCGCAGCTCCAGGGTGCGCAAGGCCCGGGTGTTGGGGTCGGGTTGCCCGTCGCCGTTGCGGCGGCTCAGCGGGGTGCGCAGCTTGATGATGTAGTTGAAGCCGTCGACGGAGTAACCCGCGTAGAAGATGGATTTGGGCGAGCCGTTGTAGCGCACCGTTACGCGGGCCGGAAACAGCGCCTCAATGCCAAACCGCGGGTTGAAGGTGCGGTTGTAAAGCACGGCCGGGTAAATGCTTTGGCGGCCAAAGGTGTAGCCCAGCTGCACGCCCACGCCCCACGAAAACGAAGGGCTGCGCTTCCAACCGTACAAAAACTCCGACGACACGCGCAGGTAATCGCGCAGCGAAAGCTCCGACGACGTGTAGTCGCCGCTCAGCTCGCCTTTCGCCCGAAAAATATACCAGTTTACCTCGTTTATCGGCCGAATTACGGCCAGCTGCGCGCCCAAGGTTTTCAGGCCCTTGTTCTCAATGTTGTCGTAGAGTTCGTACTCAGTGGGCGGGCTTCTGAACTGAAACTCCTCGCGCTCGTAGTTCACCCCCAAAATCATCTTCAGGTGTGGGTTGTTGAGCATCGGAATATAGCCCTTGATGATAAGGCGGGCGTTTTTCTCGGCGTCGGTGGTGTAGTCGCGCAGGCCCACTACCTGGGCGTTCGACTCGGCCCGGAAGCGCGGCATGCGCTCGTAGTGGAAAATGAGGCCCTTGCTGGGGCCCATGCCCACCACCGAGGGCGTGGCAAACTCCTGCTCGTCGGTGGCCGAATCGGGTTGGGCGGGCAAAGGGCGCGGATACACCTGCCCCGGCGGCATAATTTGCGCCTGAGCCGAGGCGGCGGCCAGCAGCAGCGCCACAACGGCCCCGCCGCCCAGAGGAAGCAAACGTGAAAGCATAGGTGAGGAAAGCGGCTGGTTGCCGATGAATCAGTACTGGGGGCGCCGGCGGCGCCTTGCTTGTAACGGTGCCAAGCCCGAAAAGGCTGCTACCAGAGTTATTTTTCGACACCAATCAGAAGGCCCGCCCGCTCAGCCCCGGCTGCCCTAGGTGGGTAGCGGTAGCTGGGCAGGCGGGCCTTGGGGTTAACTGTCGGTTGTCGGATGCCGGTTGCGAATTGCGAGTTGCCGGTTGAGTGCGCCCGGTGTTGACCCGTGGTCTTCCCTAGGTCGTGCACCGCTAACTATCAACTGGCAACCGGCAACTGAATTAGAACAGGAAGTCGAAACCGACGTTGACGAGCCGCTCCTCGCCCACCGAGTAGGTAGCGTTGATGACGGCTTGCTTGAGGACGTCGATCCAAATGCCGCCGCCCACGCCCGTATGAAAGGCGCGCAGGCCCGTGCGGGTGTCCTGCGAGCTGTACACGCGGCCCGCATCGGCCAGGCCCAGGATGCCAAACTTGCCCGGCACCAGGTAGGCGTTGAACGTGAAGAGCTGAATACGCGCCTCGGCGTTGGCGTAGGTAACGCTGCGGCCGGCAAAGCGCGTGCGGCGGTAGCCGCGCAGGTTGGTGGTGCCACCCAGGGTGTTGGCCTGGTAAAAGCGGTAGTCGCCGAGGTTGCGCGCTGCCCCAATGCGGCCGGCCCAGGTAAGCTGGAACGGGAAGTTGGGCGAGATGTAGAAGCGCACCTCCGAGGCCAGGCGCCCGTACTGCAGCTGCTCGCCGTTGAGTTGGCGGTTGTATTCGGCCGAGCCCGTAATGCGCAGGCCAATGCGCGGGTTTTTCGGCGACGAGCTGGCATCGAGGTTAAAGTAAGCCCTGCCGCCGGCGTAGCGGTTCAGCTGAAAGTCGGAGGCCCGCACGCCCGTGGCCGCACCGCTTACGCCGTTGCCGGTGAAGGGGTCGAGGCCGTTCACAATTTCGCTCCCTAGGTCTTCGCGGCTGATGCGCCACTGGTCGTACTGCGGCCCGAAGCCCACCTTCAGGAAGCTAAACAAATCGCGCTCGAGCGTGGGCGCAAACGAGAAGCGCGAGAAACGAATGCGGTAGGTTTCGTTGATGACGCGGTTGCCCAAGGGGTTGCCGCTGCCTTCGCTCTGGGCTACGTTGCGGGTATCGTTGCCCTTACCGAAGTAGTTGTAGAGCAGCTGCGGGCCGTAGAGCTGCGAGCTAACGAGCAGGTCGTACTTGCCCAGCACGTTTACAAAAGTGCCGTTGTAGCGCACGTTGTAGGCGCGGCGGGCGGGGGCATAGTTGGCCACCAGCGTTTGCTCGGTGGCGAATGGCTCGCGCCGGAACCCGTAGGTGCGCAGCGTAGCCCCGCCACCCACAAAAATGCCGTCGTCGATGTTGTAGCCAAAATAGGCAGCCGGCCCAAAGTAGGGCAGCTTGTAGTCTTTGCGGTCGGTGCGCGAGGCGTAGTCGTACTGGCTTACCTCGATGCCGGGCTCGAGGCGCAGGCGGGTTTCGCGGCCGGGCACAATTACGTTGCCGGTATCGGCGTCGTACACCTGCACGGAGTGCGGGCGCAGCAGCGAGCCGCCCACGCGGCTTTCGTCCACAATGGTGTCGCGGTCGGTGCCGCCGATGATGCGCAGCCGGATGCCGCTGGGCGCGTTGCCCGTTACGCGGTAGCTGTCGTTGCCGGCAAAGCCGTACAGGCGGATTTCCTTGGTGGTTTTGCCGTCGTAGGTTTGGTCCCAGAGGGTTTTGCTGGTTTGGCCCTCCTTGTTCACCTTTTTCACCAGCACGCGGGTTTTGTTGCCCGCCAGGCGCTGCACGATAAACCGTTCCTGCTTTTCGCTGCCTTTCACCTCCACTTTGTTGTTGACTACCTCGTAGTAGTCGGCCGCCAGTTCGGGCAGCAGTTCGCGGCGGCTTTTCAGCTTGCGTGCAATTTCGGGGCCGTGCAGCTGGTAAATTTCGGCGGGCCAGCGGCTGCGCAAAGCCGAGTCGATAACGGCATCGGTGAGGCGGGCTTTCAGGTCTTCGGCCGTTTTCACCCAGTCCTCCTTCGACACCTCGCCCAGGAACACCCGGTCGTTGGCCAAGGCCGTCAGGTTCAGGCCTTTCCAGTCGGCGTAGTCGTCGCCGAAGTTCTGGAAGTTGCGAATGGCCCACTTGCGGCGCGCCAGCCACGGGAAAAACCCGTCGCCTTTAAAGAAAGCAATGTCGCGGTCTTCGGGCACGGCCGTAAAGGTTCGGTCGCCTTCTTCGTCCTTGTTCTCCGCCCAGCGCCACTGGTCTTCGTGCCGGTCCCAGTCGCCAATCCACATATCAAACAAGCGCGAGCGAACGAAGGCCTTTGCGCGAACCTTGTTGTCGTTGTCCTGGCGCAGGCGCTCCAGCACGCGGTCGGTGCCCACGAGGTTTTGCGCGTACCCCAACGAGGCCACGTTGGCCTGGTTGTCCTTGGCGTCTTCCTCAATCATGGCCGGCGTGTTCTCGAAGCGGGCCAGGTATTGGCCCAGCAGCGGGTCGCGCGGCACAAAACGGCGCTCGGGGTTGGTGTGCAGAATGCCAGCGGCCTGGGCCAGCGGCGGAATCACAAACGCTCCGTAGGGGTGCTGCGCCGAAATCTGATCTTGCAGAATGTCCTTGGCGGCGGTTTCGCGCAGGGCTTCGGGCAGCACCGCCGCGGGGTCTTTGTCGAGCGAGCGGATGGTGTAGTTGCGGCCTTCTTCGTTGCGCACTTTCAGCGAGGCCGTTTGCTTGCCACCGCCAATCTTATAGGGCTCGAGGCCGCCTTTTTCGGTGGCGAGGTCGAGCACCGGAAACTTAACGGGCGTGGCCCACTCCTGGCGGTAGTGCTGGCCAAACAGCGCCTTGTGCAGCCCGCCGCGTTTGGCGTAGCGCGGGTTGATGGCCACGGTAACGGTGGAGTCGCTGAATTTGGGGCGGCCGGCCACGTTCACGTTAAAGGGGTCGGTGGGGGTAGTGGGCGCATCGCCGGCTTCGGCCTGCTTGGCGTAGAGCGACTGCCGGAACACCAAGCGGCCCGATTGGCCCTGCTCGTTGGGCACCCAGTACTCCACCCACACTTCGCCGTTCTGGTAGTAGTTCACGCGGGCAAAACCTTTCTCTTTGTCGGAGAAGATGGCCTCGCCGTTGCGGCCGGGTTTTACGTGCTGGGTTTTGCAGCCCGAGCCGCTCACGATGTGGTGCAGGTTTTCGGCTTTGAAGTACTGCAGGTTGTGCTCGTGGCCGGCGGCGTAAATCGTGTTGGGGTATTTGGTGAAGATGTCCATCAGCCCCTTTTTGTACTGCTGGTACAAGGGGTGCGGAATATCCTGCGAAATGCCGCCGTACTTGCGCGCAAACGGGTAGATGGAGCCAATAATGGGCAGCGGTACAAAAGCGTATTTGTACACGATGCTCAGCGGAAAGAAGTGGTCGGCGAGGGTGAAATAGCCGCCGTGGATGCCATCGGAAAAGATGGGGTGATGGCCCACCACAATCACGTTTTTGTTGCGGTGCTTGGCCATCAAATCCTCGAGCTGCACGAAGAAGTCGGTTTCGTTGGCTACGCCACAGCCGCTGTTGGCGCCGTAGGGCCGCTCGCGGGTTTGCAAAAACCACTGCGAGTTGATGGCAATGATGGCGAGGTTATCCTGCACCAGAATTTCGTAGGGGCCGGGGCAGCCGTTGCCGGGCACGTAAAACGGCCCCGTGCGCGTGAAAGCGGCCGAGTCGCGGTTCATGAACTCCTCGGCAAATACCTGCGCCCGAATTACCTGCTCGAGCGAGCCGGGCAAGCCCTGCTTCCAGTCGTGGTTGCCGGGTATCATGTACTTCTCGCCCTTGTAGTCGCGCAGCACGTTGATTTGCTCGATGAGGCGCTGCTCCGACACTTTGCGGTCGTAGGCGCCCACGGGGGGCAGGCCGTACTCGTAAATGTTGTCGCCGAGGTACACGGTGGTGCTTCGCTCACCCGCTTTCAAAATTTCGCGGCGCATGAAGTTGAGCGACGGCTCGCCGCCTTTTTCGGGCAGGGCGGGCGCGCCCACGTCGCCGATCAGGAACACGGAGTAGCGCAATTTGGCGCTGTCGGGCGGGGTTTGCTGCTGCCAGTCGCGGCCGATGCCGCGGTAGTTGGGGCGCTCGGGGTGGGCAGCCTGGGTTTTGCCTTCCTGGGCTACGGCGGGCCTCAGAAACAGGCTACCGACCAGCAGCAACAGGCCAGTCAGGAAAGGTCGGGTCATATAGAAAGACGAGAAAGAAACGTGCGGGTAAGTGGCGCTGCCGCGGCAGGCACCTAGGCGTGTGAGAGACGCGTACGAGGTACAATAGTAGCCGATACGCAGCTCAACGCTTTGGCGTTGGGTTGCCGCCGATACGCACCGGGGCCCTAGGTGGTTGGGCGGCTTTTAGAACCCGGCGGCCGCGCTTGCGTTGTAAAGCCATTGGGCCCCGCTGCGGGCCGCACCTTCCGCCCTCAATGGAAACGACTCCTACTCTCAAACCGGCAAAGGCCGAAATTGTAAAGCAGGCCAAAGCCTACATCGAGCAGCTATTTGCGCAGCAACTGCCGCCGCAGCTCGTTTACCACTCGTTTAAGCATACCAACACCGTAGCCAAAGAAGCCGCCGCCCTAGGTGAGGCGGCCGGCCTGCCGCCGCAAGACCTGGAGGCCCTGATCCTGGCGGCGTGGTTTCACGACGCGGGCTACATCGACCGCTACGACGGCCACGAGTACCGCAGCATGGAGCTGGCCGAGCAGTGGCTGCAAGGCAAGGACTACCCCGCCGAGCGCATTGCCGTGGTGAAGGACATCATCCGGGCTACGCACCGCGACGAGCCCCGCAAAACCGAGCTCCACAAACTGATGGTGGACGCCGACATGAGCAACCTCGGCCGCGACAACTGCCTGGCCGACGCCGAGTTGCTGCGCACCGAGTGGGAGGCCACGCAAGGCCGCGTGTTCAGCAACAAGGAGTGGGCCGAGTACCAGCTCGATTTTTTGCTGCAGCACAAGTTTTTGTCGGAGGCCGGCAAAGCCCGCTATAAAGACGCGCTCAAAGACAATGTAAAAGAGCAGCACAAGCAGCTGAAAAAAATCGAGAAGAAAAGCAAGAAGCAACAGGAGGAAGCTGAGGGCTTTGCCGAGGGCAAGCGCGGCGTGGAGACCATGTTTCGCTCCACGTACAGCAACCACATTCAGCTTTCGGGCATGGCCGACCAAAAGGCCAACATGATGATCAGCCTGAACGCGGTGCTGCTGTCGGTTATCATTACGTACCTGGGGGCCAAAACCTCCACCCTAGGTCCGGCCTTCACTAAGAACCCCGTACT
This sequence comes from Hymenobacter oligotrophus, assembly GCF_003574965.1. Lineage (NCBI taxonomy): Bacteria > Pseudomonadati > Bacteroidota > Cytophagia > Cytophagales > Hymenobacteraceae > Hymenobacter > Hymenobacter oligotrophus. The sequence goes on from NZ_CP032317.1 coordinate 2,638,073, forward strand.
GGCCGTGCCCATGGGCTTGCTGGTGGCCACGTCGCTGGGCTCGGTGGTTACGGCCATCCTGTCGGCGCAGCCCGATGTAACCAGCTTTAAGTGGCTTCGCCGCTCGCCCCAAATTGCCACCAACCGCCGCGTAAACCTGCTGTTCTTCGGCAACTTTACCCGCCTCAGCCTCGACCACTTTCAGGACGGCATGCACGAGCTGATGCGCAACCGCGAAATGCTGTACACCAACATGGTGACGGACATTTACTACCTAGGCGAGGTGCTCTCGCGCAAGTACCGTTTGCTGCGCGTGAGCTACACCATTTTCATGGTGGGCTTGATCCTGACCGCCTTGGCCTTCGGCATTGTGATGTTGTATAAGGCGTAGGCTTTGAGGCTCGGAATGGCAGCACGAAAAGCTCCCCTCCTCAGATGAGGAGGGGAAGCGGCCACGCAGTGGACGCTGGGGTGGTTGACGGGCGTCGGATAGTAATTACCTAGGCAAACAACGTCAACAACGATTGTCAACCACCCCCGTTGCTGCTAAAGCAGCAACATCGCCTCCTCATCTGAGGAGGGGAGTTTTTCTTTCCTGCCTTGCCCTATCTGCCCTACCCCACCTGCTCGCAGAGCGCTGTGAGCTGACGGATGGAGTAGGCAAGCCAGCGGCGCAGGCGGCGGAGCTGGCCACGCCGAATCGTGCGCAGGGGGCTGGCCACGTGGCCGTAGCGGAACTCCATGCTGATGAGGCAGTGCCGGTCGTCTACTTGCTCGAGGTAGTAAATGAGCATGGCGTTCGGGAACAGGCGCCAGTGCGACACTTTCTCCACGTACTCGATGTGGTCGTCGGCCACGATGCGTTGCACGGCTTGCAGCCCGATTTGGCCGTTGTACAGATCGAGGGTGTAGCTGGTGCCGGGGCGAAAAGCCTTGGTAACGTCGTAGTGCACGGCGGCGGTGCCGGCCAGCCAGCGCGGCCGCAGCCGAAAGTTGCTGAGCACCCGAAAAGCCAGCGCGGCCGGTACCGCCGCCACGCGCCGCACCTTAATGCGGCAGGTAACGGGCAGCTTGCCGTCGTCGGATTCCGACTGCAGCAGCAAGCGCAGCGGCGTGAGGTAAGCGTAGCGGTACTGGATTTCGCCTAGGTAGTCGTACACGGTGGCCGAGTGCTGCAGGCGCGTCCAGGCAAAGCAGCGGGCCAATTCCTCGGCGGGTTGGGTGCGCAGGTAATCCTCGGTCAGCAAAATGTACTCCGAGCCCGACACGTTGTTTTTGAGCAGGCGGTGGGCCACTATCACGTCGCGGCCCAGCAGCTTGGTGAAGCTCCGGATTTGCGACACGCTCACGCGCCCGTAGTGCACCACGATTTTCAGCGTGAGGTCGGCTTGCTGCAGGGCCGCCGTGAGCTCTGAGCCGGTGTCGCGCGCTACCAGCTTAAGGTAGTTCTGAAAATCAAGGAAAATGCGCCGGCACTGCTCCACCAACTCGGCAACGGTGGGCGGCTCGCCGAGGCGGTAAAACAAAATGGCATCGCCCTGGATTTCGGCCACCTCCAGGTCAAGGGTATTGGCCTCCACCAGTATCTCGAGCAAATCGGCCACGAGGTGGGGCGCCTGCGGGTGGTTTGCTTCTTCGATAAAGCGCGTGAAGCCGCTGATGTCGGGGATGAACAGCAGGGCGGGCTCGGCGTCATCGGGGAGGGCGGCCCTAGGCCGCATGCCGGCCAGGCGGCGGGCGGCGCGCAAATCTTCCAGTAAACTCATATATCAGCGCTAGCGGGGTGGGCCGCAGAGCAACAGGTGCCCGTACGGCTATACGGCCGCCGGCCCCGGCAGGATGTTGGCGCCGCCGAGCGCCTGCCGTTTGGGCTGCTGCCCCTTTCGGCGTACCTTTGCGGGCAACGGGCTGCGTAGTTCAACGGATAGAATAGGCGTATCTTAGTATAAGTCAATTCAACTATTTGATAGTTAGTCAATTGACCTTGTTAAAAATGGAATGTTAACAAAAACGTTAACAAGTTTAATAGAAACAATATTCATTAAGTTATTAACAAACAGTTACTTAACTATCAATCTTTGTACAGCAGCAGCGGTATAGGAACAGCCCCGGCGCGTCTTGTAACCACTGGCATTCAGCACATTAGCTATTTCCCGTAGACTTTTGCCTTTTTCGCGGAGTAGTTCAATAAGCATAGCCGCTTGCACGTTGGCGGCGTTGGTTTTGGCGTTTTCTTGGCGTACCTGCTGACCTTTCAGGCGTCCGGCGTCGGTTAGGTTGGATACGTTGCCGAGGGCTTCACCACGTTGCTTTTTAGCCTGCAATGCGGCTTTCGTGCGGGTGGAAATCAGTTCGCGTTCGTGTTGTGCCATTGAAGCGAAAATGCCTTTCGTCAGGGTGTTGAGTTCGGGCATATCGACTGCCACGAACGGAACATCCAACGTCATGATATAAGCAGCATCCCGGCTTAGGCGGTCTAATTTTGCAATTAGCAGCGTAGCCCCGGCTGCTTTGGATTCGGCAATAGCAGAAGCCAGTTGCGGGCGGCTATTGTTCTTGCCGCTTTCCACCTCAACAAATTCAGATACGATACTGCCAGCATTCTTAACGTAGCCTTGTACGCTGGCTTGCTGCGCTTCTAAACCTAAACCAGACTGACCTTGCTTAGCGGTCGAAACGCGGTAGTAGGCTACGTACTTTTTCATCTTGGCTGGGCTTACAAGTGAACCGATAGCCAAAGATAACGAAGTGTATCATTACTGCAAGGGATGTTATAGAAATGATACAGCCGCATGGACACAATGCGCGCTTAGCTGGTTATACAGTGCTATTTGACTTATTTTCAATACTTTATACTGTTTTTAAGCTATAAAAGCGAATAGGCGCGAATCCAAACAGGTCAGAGGCTGATACTTACCTTCACATTACCACCATTTTCCATTTGACTTAGTTAAACACTTGACTTTGACCATGTTGCTTAATATTCGAAGGTATTGAATTATTTGATTGAGTGTGGATTAGAGGCGTTTTGGACTACTATAGTTATGCGTAACAACTACACTGGTTAGATAAAACAATAAAAGCGTAGGATATACCGTCCTGAACTGCTACGAAACAGGACGGTATACACCTACGCTTTCGCGGCGGGTTTCGGCAATTAGGCGAAACAATCGACGCTTTTTGAGGCAGCGGAAACAGGCTGCTTCACACGTAACTTTATTAGTTGTTGGTTAAAGTATTCCATCAATTCGTAGGCAAGGGATACAGACAATGCCCGTTCCCAATCTTCAAGGCGTTTGGCTATCTTATAGTTTTCGAGACAATTTTTAATCAGTCGTTTTTGGTAGTTGGTATCTTGTTTCATGCTTGGCGAAGTAGTTTCGTTTGCTTTATATGTATTCACGTGTTGAAAATCGATTAGGCTAATTCTAGTACACTTTTCTTTTTTGGCTTTGTCCTTCAAGCGAAAATCTACTAAGCGTGTGAACGTACGCTTAAACAGTGAAAGCAGCTTGGCGGGGTCGGTAAGGTCGGACAGCGCAGGTTCTACTTTCGTATGCTTCGTGCTTTTCGTAAAGTGTCGCTGCGTAAGATGGTCTAGTTTATTATACTGGTATTCGGTTATGCTTGCATCAAGATTATCCACGTACACTGACCGGCTTTTTACCATTGCTTTACGACTTTCGCGGACTTCAATCCTGTATATATTTTGGCTTATGTCGAGTCCGTTATTTTTATGAAATTGTTTGATAAAACCAGTATGTCCTTTGAGGCTTTTGTTATAGAAAGCTACTTGCGAATAGGACCGCTTGCCAACGTAAAACGTAGCATCTTCTTGACCAGTACGATACAGCGTAGATACTTTCTGAATGTTATTCGTTATTTGGTTACGAACAATGAACCATTTGGCATGGTCAAAAAAGTTGTCGAGTAGCATAGCAATAGCGTCTGCGTTTGTGTCGAGGGCTATTTCATAGCTGCTAATATTGTTCAGCGACAGGCTTAGCGCATCCAATACGATGTTGAGGTCGGGCAACCAAACAGAGTATAACAGGCGTTTGGCAACCTTGAACGCCAACATGGGTTTGCCAGCGTAGAACGCCGTTGGCGAAGTAGGCAGCAAACGTATAAAACCTATTTCCAGACCATTGTAGACAACTTCGTAACGCAACTGGTAATGACCTTCGGTTTCTACTTTGTATAGCGTTACGCTGCCTAGTTCGTACGATTCGCGGGCATTCTCTAAGGTAATCGAGTGCAGGTTTAAGTTGTTGTTTGGTTGTTGAATAAGCATCAATTCGAGACGGTCAAGAACGACCGTATAATTTGTAATCATTGTAGCAGTTTTATTTTATTTAAGAATAGAGGCGTTTTGGACTACTATAGTTATGCGCATCTATCTTATATAATCTGCAACGTTGGCTGAGTTTGCAGTCAGCAAACGGTCAAACAGCTAAAACACTAATAATCAGGTAGAATAAATTTTATAAAAAAGAACGCCGTTAAGCGCCCAAAAAACTATTCAAACATATTGGTAATAGCCGTAGCTATTTAGTCAATACCGTGTTTCTTGGCTTCCTGCGAAACCAACAAGTGTATTGCGGTCAAATCCATATTTGTATCGAGGAAGTGCTTAGTAATCGTCGTTTGCTTTTCAGCGTCCTTAACAAATAATGCTAACTGAACTGCTACCCAGTAACAACTTGTAGTTACAGCCTTTATCAATTTCAGGAATTGAGTTACATCCCTAAATTCCCTTCCGTTCGGTACGTTGTCACGTAGCCGAATAGCATTCAGCCCTACTTTATCGCCGTGGGCTACGTGCGAAGCCATTTTCCAGAAGAACTGCAACACCTCTAACGCTATCAACGGGTTAAGGTCTTTGTTCTTTTCAAGGCTAAGTATAATGCCATTAAAAGACCAATCGTTAGACAATAGTTTCCGCTTGTCTTTTGGAACCTTTGATTCCAATTCACTTCTTTCTTCATCAGTAAGGATAGTCTTTTTGAATGTGTCTATATCATTCATATTTCCATGCTTCACAAGCTTTTCAACCGCCGCAGAGTAACGCAAATATTCCATGTCGCTAATCTGCGACCAAAATTCGTTTAGCTTTATTTTTAGCTGTGCTTCATCTTTCTGCGTGGTTATTATCAGGAACTTAGACAATACTTCTAACACTGAACGGAATATAATTTCAGCATCCCATAGCTTATCCTGCTGCACAAGTAGTGCTACGGTCGAACTTCTATCGATAATGAATTTAGCCAAGGGGAATATATCATCGATAATTTCGGCATTAGCATCAAAAATCGACTGCACTTCATCAACCAAATATTCAAAAGCTTTGGCAGATATATTAAACGCCGTAACTCTAACCTTTTCAAAGTCTAGCTGTCCTTCCATGTGAATTATGCTGCGTGAACCACACTCCATTACTTAAACGCTACCAGTCGAGGCGTTTGGCTATTGCTTCGTTTATCTTGCCCGTATGGCTTTTAGAAAACGTACCTATATACGACTCCGTAATCTTCAAGCTGCTATGCCCTAGCGCTTTCGAAATGTCGTACACATCGTATCCTTCGCGGTCGGTTAGCAGCAAGTTTGTATAGGCGTGTCGGGCTAAATGGCTGGTTATATTGGTGCTAATCTTGGCTAGCTTTTGAATTTCTTTGAGGTGACGGTTATACACCACCTTGGCGTTGTGCATGGTCTTATACTGCTTATCCGCAATACTAATGCTGGTAATAGGTTTGGGAAAATCGGTGGTTGACAGGAACGAGAATATATGTTCGTTCGCGTATTTGGGATGGGTTGCCAAGGACGAAAGCGCACGTGTTAGACTGTCACGCAACCAACGCAAGTTGTTCTGGTAATCGACAACTAGTTCATTATCTATGAATGTTTCGTCATGCAAATAACCAATCGGCAACGTTTGTATGGTTTTATCCATCATAACAGAGTCAATAGCTTTTTCTTGGCTAATTCGTAGCGTTTCACGAATCTTGTTTAAGTCCTTATGTTGTTTAAGCGCAGGTAGTTGTTCGGCTATTTCTATCAGTATCGAGTACATTTTATCATTGATAAAAACGGACATTTCTTTACCAGTTTTGAACATGGTATAAGCAATGTGACCGTCCGGCTGAATGTTAGACCAACGTAGCCGCATCATATCACTTACGCGCATACCTTGCGCTAGTAGCTGGAATAGAAAAGCGTTTTGGGCAAGGCGTAAACGGTCGGGAACAACCGCTAAGCGAAAGGCTTTAATTTCTGATTCGGACAGTATTTCACGTTTCTTATTGGTACGTGTATAGTCTACAGAAATGTACGGGTGTATCGCGTACGTATGCTTGCGTTCCTTAATAGCGCGGTTAATAATTTGGCTATACATTTTCATGTAATGGTTAGCAGTGTTTCGTTCAATTGTTTTGAGTAGGTAAGTATGTAGTTCGCGTACCAGTTCAGGCGTTAATTCTTCAAAGCGTAGTGTTAGCTGGTTACGCTGCTTTAGAAACGCTTTCAGCTTGTTGTACACCGTTTGGTACTTCGTGCGGCTGCCGTGGCTTGTAATGCTATTTATGAAGCTTTCAGCGTAGCTAGTGAAACTGCCAGCGGCGGGGGAAACGTCGGCTAGGTTGTTCACCTCTGCCACTTCTGCCAGCTTCGTCGTAATCGTACTGTTAATGGTCTTGTAGTCGAGTGCATCGGTACGCTTGACACGTTGGCTTGCTTCATCCCAATACTTGGCAGGTATGCGTACGCCAAGGCTTTTGTATGTGCGTTTGCCGTTACGGTCTTCGCGTAGGCTTATCATGCCCTCCGCATCCGTACGCTTACGTTTCCACAACACCACGTCAGTCACAGTACCTGTTTTCATGCTATTTTTGTGTTAACACGTGTTCGTTTTTAAACTGTTAACAAGGTAGCGTTAACGAATCCGTTAACAAAATGGTCATTTTTGTTAACAAAAGTTTAGGAATAAACCGACGCAAAACGTTCAAAAACAGCGTTTTATACTGGCTGCGTAGTTCAACGGATAGAATAGGCGTTTCCTAAACGCTTGATATGGGTTCGATTCCCGTCGCGGCTACCACTGCTTAGGGCTTAGGATTTAGGTTTTGGGGCTTGGTAGCCCGCGGCTTGTTGCCAAAACCTAACGCCTAAGCCCTAACGCTTTTTGGGGCAGTTAGTTGGTATCGGGTAAACGAGGGCCATAATTTATAGGAGGCGCGAGGAGCATGCTCTTCAGTTGAGCAGGGGATGCGGCGGCTACCACCGCTGGGGCAGTTGGCTTCGCAGCTAAGAGCCTCACTCGCCAAAAGCAACCATCCGAAGCTGCCGTCTGTTACGCTTGCTCGTATTCGAACGAGATGAAGAAAAACCTCGCGCAGCTGCCGGTTTCGATACTCGACTTGGCTGTTATACTCGACGGCCACACGCCGGCCGATACTTTTCGCAATACCCTTGCGCTGGCCCAGCACGCCGAGCGGTGGGGCTACCGCCGTTTTTGGCTGGCCGAGCACCACAACATGGCCAGCATTGCCAGCTCGGCCACCGCAGTGCTTATTGGCCACGTGGCCGGTGGCACCTCGCGCATTCGGGTGGGCTCGGGTGGTGTTATGTTGCCCAACCATGCTCCCCTGGTGGTGGCCGAGCAGTTTGGCACCCTGGCTACCCTGTACCCCGACCGCATCGACCTAGGGCTGGGCCGCGCCCCGGGCACCGACCCACTTACGGCCCAAGCCTTGCGCCGCGATTTGCAGGGCTCGGTAGAGGATTTCCCGGCCCACGTGCAGGAGTTGCTGCAGTACTTCTCGGCCGACAACCGCACCAGCCGCGTGCGCGCTATTCCCGGCGAAGGCCTCGACATACCGGTGTGGCTGCTGGGCTCGAGCACGTACAGCGCGCAGCTGGCCGGGTTGCTGGGTCTGCCGTTTGCTTTTGCCAGCCATTTTGCTCCGGCGCAACTGCAAGCGGCGCTGCATTTGTACCGCGAAAACTTCCGGCCCTCGGCGTACTTGGCCGAGCCCTACGCGGCAGCCTGCGTAAACGTAATTGCCGCCGACACCGGCGCCGAAGCCGAGCACCTTGCTACTTCGTTTTACCAACTGGCCCTGAACATTATCCGCGGCACCAGCCGCCCGCTGCAGCCGCCCGTGGCCAGCATGCAGGGCGTTTGGTCGGATATGGAACGCGAAGCCGTGGGTCAAATGATGGCGTACTCGTTTGTGGGGGGGCCGGCCAAGCTCGAGCGTCAGCTTCAAACCTTCCTCGACGCCACCGGCATCGACGAGCTACTGGCCGTTTCGCACATTTACGACCACCCGGCCCGCTTGCGCTCCTATGCGCTGCTCGGTAGCCTTTGCCAGCCAGCGGCTGTGGCCGAGCCGGCGCCCGACGCTGCCCGGCTGGTTTAGCCGCAGCTGTGCCCGCCCGCTTTTGTAGCTTTCAATTCACCGCCCATTTCGAACTCATGCGTAGCTGCGGCCGGACGTGGGCACCGCCCTGGTGCACTTTCGGCGCCCGCGTGCGTATACCCCGTGCCTTTCCCTTACGCGTAGCTTATGACTCCCTTGCCGAGCGTGTTGTTGGTAGACGACGACACCACCACCAACTTTCTCAACCAAACGTTGCTTACTCGACTGGGAGTGGCCAAGCACATTTACGTGGCCCTGAACGGCGAACAGGCCCTTGCGCGCGTGCAGGAGCATTGCGCCGAACTTACCCCTACCCCCGAGTGCCCGACCCTGATTTTGCTGGACGTGAACATGCCCGGCATGAACGGCATTCAGTTTTTGGAGGCCTACCGCCAGCTGCCGCAAGCTCAGCAACAAGCCTCGGTGGTGGTGATGCTGACGACCTCGATGCACCCGCGCGATGTGGAGCGCGTGCAGCAGCTGCGCGTGGATGGCTTCGTGAACAAACCCCTCACCGCCGAAAAGGTGCAGGAGTTGCTGCGCACCCACTTCCCCGAACAAATCAGCGCTGCCGGGTAGGCACCTTGGGTGGGGCCTACCCGGCACAGGTGTGCTTTTGGCTACCTAGGCTTACTTACCGGGCGCCAGGGCGCGCAGGTTGTCGTCGAGGTTGCCGTCGATGAGCAGGTGCCGCGGGTCGATGCCGGCCTGAGCAGGCTTACGCGGCACCGTGATGGTAATGGTTTGCCGGCCCGCTTGGATGCGGTGCTTGCCGAGGTACAGTTGCTCGCCGCGCAGGTCGCCGGGCGCTGGGGCGTAGGCTCCTATTTCAACTACATCGTGCATGGGCAGCTGCTTTTCGGTGCCGGTTTGGCTTACGCTTAACTTGCGCGCCCGCACCCCAATGCTTACTTGCCACTTGCCGCCGGTTAGCGGCTTGGCCTCTACTCTTTCGGCCGCAAGCTCCCAAAAGGTGTTCTGGGCAAACAAATCGTGCAGCAGGTAGCGCAACGAATCGGGCGTGGCAGTCTGCAGCTCGCGGTATAGGTGCAAGGAGGTAGGCAGCGGCGCTTGGCCGCCGCGGTACTGCTTAAACAAGCGCTGCAAAGCCGCGTTTACCGGCGCAGGGCCCAGGTACTCGCGCAGGGCATACATGGCAAACGGCCCTTTGCGGTACACGCCAAAGTGGTCGGTTTCGCGCAGCAGCGGCACATCGGCCTCGGGGCGCGGACTGATGTACTCGCGCCGCATCATGCGCAGCAAGCGCCCTAGGTGCTCGGCGCCCAAGGTGCCTTCGACCACGCCCATGGCACTGTACCACGCCAAGCTTTCGGAAAGCACCGGGCCGCCTTCTACCATGGCCGGCACCACTTGGTTGCCCCACCATTGGTGCGCTACTTCGTGCGCCATCACAGCAAAGGGCAAGTCCAAGTCGCGGTCGTCGCGCTGGGGGTTCACGAAGGCAAAGCCCTCGGTGTAACGAATGGTGCCCGGGAACGAGGTTAGCCGCAAGCCGCTTGCCGCACTCGGCACCTCAATCAGGCGCAACTGCTGGTGCGGGTACGGCCCAAACTGCTTGGTGCAGTACGCCAACGACGCCTCCACGCTGCGCAGCAAGCGCCCTAGGTTTTGGGTATGGCCGGGGTGGTGCAGCACCTGGATTTGCACGTTGCGCCAGCGCGTTTCCTTCAGGGCGTAGCGTGCCGAAAACACCGCGTAGCCGTTGCGAATGGGCGCATCGGTGCGGTAATGGAAATAGCGGCGGCCGCCGGCTTGCCACGTGCGCAGCAGAGCACCCGGCGCCACGGCCGTTTGCTCGGGCGTGGTGCCCACAACGGTTTCCAAGGCAATGTGTTCGCGGCCGCGCACGTCGTGGCGGGCGGCACTGTCTTCGAGGGCCCGGGTGGCGGGGCGCGACGCCAAGCCGTGCTGCCGCCGCACGCCGGCGTTGCTTAGCTCGTGGGCGGGTTGGTAGCCCACCGAAGGCAGCCAGCTTTCTTCGAGGCAGGTGCCATTGGCTACTACTACGGAGCTGGCCCCGCGTGCGGCAAAGCCCCTAGGTGCCAATGCCTGCCGGAAGTGCATGCGCAGCGTATCGCCGGGTTGCAGCGCGGTGCGCAAGACGTAGATGCGGTAGCCCAACTCGTCGTCGGACAGGGCCAGCTTGGCGGGTTGGCCGAACTGCACCTTGCCCGGCGCTACTTCGGGATGAAACACCACGTGCACCGAGTCGATGGCGCGCGAGGTGGAATTGCGCAGCTGATAGCTGCCCTGCACATCGGCGGCTTGGCGCTCGGGGTACAGCTCTACCCGCAGCTTGGTAGCCAGCAGCACGGGTTGCGGGGCATTGCGGAAGCGCCCGTAGCGCCGCTCGTAAGTGGCTCGCTGGGCGGTTTGAGCGGCCCCCGATACGTAGGCCTGCTGCACGTAGGTGTGATAGAAGATGTACCCGCCAGCCCCCAGCACCAGGCCCACGCCGAGGGCAGGCAGCACCCAAGGCAAGCGCCGCCCCCGTTGCGCGGCTTGCTGCAGGCGGGCGCGCAACGGGGGCGGCGCTTGGCCGTGCGGCCACGCTACCAGGCCGGCCAACCCAATCAGCAAAGCCCAGCCGGCCCAATACAACTTGTACCAGCCCCAAGCACCTAGGGCGCTGCCAAAGCCGTTCATATCGGTGTAGCGCCAACCCAAGTCGGAGCCGAAAACCAGGAGTTGGTGCTCGAGGCCAAGATCGGCCGCGAATACCGTGCACAGGTAAAACAAGAAGACGAGCAGGTGCCCCACGTATTTGGCTTGCACCAAGGCGTGCCCGGCCAAGGCCACCGCCGCAAACAACAGGTAGTTGGCCAGGTGCAGCCCGAAGAGGATTTGCAGGTACAAGCCCAGCTCGAACGTAAAGTAATCTTGCTGGGCTTGCAGGGCTATGCCCGAGAGCATAATTACCGCTTGCAGCGCCAACAGCATCAGCCACAAGCCTAGCAGCTTGCCCACAAACAGCACCCACACCGGTACGGGGGTGGCATCGGTTATGGCACCTAGGCCGGCATCTCGCTCGCGCCACACCAGCTCGCCGGCGTACACGGTAACCAGGCCTACCACAAACACACCAATGGCGAAATGCCCCGACATTGCTGCCAAGCGCCCCGTTACGGGCAGGCTGGGCGTGCCCAATTCGCCCTCGAGCAACTCGGGACCCATGAGTTGCATGAGCACGAACACGGCCGGAAACACCAACCAGCTTTTGTTGCCCGCAATTGCCCGGAACGAATGGAGCGCCACGCGCCCCACTTGCCGCAACTGAGCGGCGCGGCCAAACGCCCGCGGCACGCGCGGCAACGCAACGGGCACACTCCACGGTTGCTCCGCGGCGGGTGCAGTACCTAGGGCTGGGGTGGTGCCGGCGACCCGGGCACGGCGCCCGCCCACGCTGTGGTGCGCAAACCGAAAGCGCAGGTGCGCCACGGCCAGGGCCAGCAGCCCCACGCCAAGCCACAGCAAACGGTTGGTAAGCATCGCGCCTTCGAGGGCAATAAGCTGGGTGTTTTTTTGCAGCGGCGTCCAGGCCCGCCACAGGGCACTCAGGGCAGTAAAGCCGGTTGGGTCGAGGTGTTTGCCGAGCGTCCAGTAACCCATAATATCGGCCACAAACTCGCGGCTGAAAAGCACAAGCAAGAAAAGCAGCACCGCCACCAAGTAGCTTACCACCGGCCGCCGGCTTAGCACGGCCGCCACAAACAGCAAGGCCGTGCTGATAAACGCGTTGGGTAGCGCAATTACAACAAACGGCCCTAGGTATGCCATCGGCTCGAAGGGCCCGATAAGCGCGCGCTCGAGGCCCAGCACATGCGTAGCCACCCACAGGGCCACCGGCACCGCCACCAAGCACATGCTGTTGAGAACAAACGCGGCCCCAAAACGCCCCACCAAGTAGGCAAAGCGGGTTTGCGGTGCGGTGTAGAGCAGCGGCGCCATGCGCGTTTGGGCGTCGCGGGTGGCGGCATCGGCGGCAATGGCCGCACTCACCAGCAAGTCCATTAGGCTGGCAATGATGGTGACGGAGCCGATGATAATGGGGGCGTTGAAGTAGATGCCTCCGCGCCGGGCATCGTCCACGAACCCTACGGACATCCAAAAAGCCAAACCCAGCAGCGCGAGCATATACACCCAAGTAGTGTAGCGCCGCAGCTGGTAGGCAAGCTCAAATTGCATTACTCCCCAGGTCTTCATGATGCAACCTCGAGTGTGGGGTGAGCCGCCAGCCGGCCACGGTGCCCGGCCATCACGCTGAAGTACACGTCTTCCAGATCGGGTTCGATAGCCTCGAACCCGTTACCTGGCTTGCCCTCGCTGTACACGTGCACCACGGTGCGCCCCGCCTGCAGCTTGGTGGATATGACGGCGTGCTCATGCATCAGCGTCGGCAGCTCGTCGCGGGCAATTATGCGCCGCCAAATGTGGCCGTGCAGCTCGGCAACTTCGCGCAGCGGTTCGCCCTCGAGCAGTATTTCGCCTTGGTTGATGATGGCCATGCGCGTGCACAGCTCGGCCACGTCTTCCACGATGTGGGTAGAAAGCAGCACCACGCTTTGCTCGCCCAGCTCGCTGAGCAGGTTCAGGAAACGCACCCGCTCGGCCGGGTCGAGGCCGGCTGTGGGCTCGTCCACAATCATCAACCTAGGGTTGCCGAGCAGGGCTACCGCCACACCAAAGCGCTGCTTCATGCCCCCCGAAAAGCCGCCCAGCTTTTGCCGGCGCACCTCCCACAGGTTGGTTTGCCGCAGCAGTGCTTCTACCACTTGGCGGCGGTCGGCGCGCCTGGCGATGCCCTCAAGCATGGCAAAGTAATCGAGCAGATCTTCGGCCGTCGATTTGGGGTACACGCCGAACTCCTGGGGCAGGTAGCCCAGCGTGCGGCGCAGCGCTTCTTTCTGACGCCGCACATCAATGTCGCCGAGGCTGATTTCGCCCGCGTCGGGTTGCTGCAGGCCAGCCAGTATGCGCATGAGCGTGCTTTTGCCCGCTCCGTTCGGGCCGAGCAAGCCGTACATGCCCGGCGGAATGGTGAGCGACACATTGCGCAAGGCTTGCTTGCCGTTGGCGTAGGTTTTGGAAACGTTGCGGATAGTTAAGTCCATGCGGATTGCCCGTTGAGTGTTGCACCTGAGCGTGCCTGCCGCGGCAAGTGGCGCACTCGGTGTAAGGCAAGGTTAGGCAACCCCGCAGCCAGCCAGAATTAAATGTGATGGAACCCGCAAAAGATGGGACGAACCACTCGCCAGCCCGTGCAAATTCTGCCTAGGTGTGGCTAGGCCCAAAGCAAAAAGCCGGCTGCTAATGCTAGCAGCCGGCTTTTTGCTTTGGCTATTACTGAGTGCTTACTTACCTGCGCCCAAAGCAGCCAGTACCGTGCGCAGGCCTTGCTCCGCATCGTTGCCGAGGTGGACGCGCAGCGTACGGCGGTTGTAGTTCTGCAGCGCCTCCAAATCGCCCTGGGCTTGGGCGTTTTTGAACGTGCCGAAGGTGTACGAGCGGCCGGGCAGCTGCAGGTCCTGCGGGTGGTCGACGGTGAACTGCACGAACAAGCCCGTGTCGGGGCCGCCTTTGTGGTATTGGCCCGTGGAGTGCAAAAAGCGCGGACCGTAACCCGAGGTAGTGGCAATGTGGTGCTGTTGCTGCACCTGGGCGCGCAGTTGTTGCAGGCTCTCGTTCAGGGCGGGCGTTTCGGTTAGGTACGCCTGAATGTTGAGGAAGTCGCCGGCTTTGGCCTGGCCGAAAAAGGCAGTTAGCAGTTCGGCCGCGTTGCCGCCGCTTACCTGGGTGTAGTAGGTAACGCCGTTTTCCTGCACTTTGGGCTCCTCGGTTTGGGGCAGCTTGCCTTGCTCCTGCACCACCTTCATGAGGCGGTCGGTAGCGGTTTTGCTTTCCTGCACGTTGGGCTGATCGAAGGGGTTGATTTCGAGCACCGCGCTGGCTACGGCCGTGGCCACCTCCCAGCGGAAAAACTCCTGCCCTAGGTCGAGCGGGTCGTTCATCAGGATGGTGATAACCGGGTGGCCGGCCTGCTCGAGGCGCTCCAGCTTTTGGCGGTTTTCTGCGTCGGGCTGGTTGCGGTAACCCACGTACACGAACACGCGGTCGTGGCCGTACAACGCCGGCTCGCCGGCCGGTTCGCCGGCTACCGGCAAAATGCCTTTGCCTTCTTTGCCGGTGCTTTCGGCAATCAGTTGCTCCAGCCACAGCCCTAGGTCGCTCAACGACTGGGGCACGATGAGGGTGAGCTTGTCGCGGCCTTGCTGGGCCAGCACACCTAGGGCCACGCCCAGCTCCAGGCCGGGGTTGTGCTCCACGTTGCCGTTGCTGCCGCAGGCCTGCATCATGGCCACGGAGCGCTCCAGCACCTCGCGGATGTTGATGCCGTACAGCGCAGCCGGTACCAACCCGAAGTACGACAAGGCCGAGAAACGGCCGCCCACCTCGGCAAAGTTCAGGAAGATGCGGCGGTAGCCTTCGTGCGTGGCCTGCTCCACAAACTTGGAGCCCGGGTCGGTAATGGCCACAAAGTTCTCGCCCACCTTATCGCCCTTCAGCTGCCGCACGCGGTCGTAGAAGTAGTCGCCGAAAGCCAGCGGCTCGGCCGTAGTGCCCGATTTGCTGGCCACGATAAACAGCGTATCGGCCAGCGGCACCGATTCCTCAATCTGACGCACCGTGCCGGGGTCGGTGGTATCGAGCACCGACATGGGCAAGCCGTTCGGGGTTTGCTCGAACGACGACTTGAACACGATGGGCGCCATGGTGCTGCCGCCCATGCCCATTACCACCACGTGCTTAAAACCGGCCTGCTTAACTTCCTGCACAAACTGCTCGATTTCGGGCACGGCCTCCAGCATGGTTTCGGCCACGCGCAGCCAGCCCATAAAGCTGCGCAGGTTTTGCTGCGCCTGGGCATCCTGCACCCACAGGGAGGCTTCTTTGTTCCAGAAACCTTGGGTAAAGTTCTTGGCGTTGAACTCCTGAATCTTTGCGTCGATGTCGGCCTGGTAGCGGCCTAGGTGCAAGGTGGCAGCGGGCACTACCGCAGCGGGGTTGGCTGGCTGGTTTTGGTTTGCCATTAGGTCTGTCGTATTAGCTGATGATGAACGTCGGGAACTGTACCGCTGAGAGCAGCAGCGCACGGGCGGCAAACCGGCTGTTGGTTTGCGGAGCGCCGCCCGAAACGGCGAATATCTACGTTCCGGCGCAATGCCAGTATACCCGCACTCGCATTCCGGCCTAGGTACTGCGCGTTATGCGCTTAGCAAACAGCTGTTTACCACAGCCAAGTTAGCCTGCGCAAAATTTAGCCGGTACCCAGCGGCGGGTGCGTTTCTGGCAAAGCAGCCCGCGCCGGGCAGCACCTGTTTGGGCACTGCCCGGCGCGGGCTGCTGGGTTGGGCATAAGCGCGGGCTTAGCGGCCGAAGTCGTCCTGCACCCGCACAATGTCGTCTTCGTTCGAGGGGTTGGTGGCGTCGGTGTGCTGCCAAATTTCGGCTACCACGCCCCAGTCGTCGAGGCCTACCAAGCGGTGCCGCTCGCCTTGCTTTAGGGTTATTTGCTCGCCGGGGCCGTAGGTTTTGGCTGGCGCTTCGGCATCGGTGAGGCTGGTGGCTATGCCCACCGGGCCTTCCACCACGCGCCAGATTTCGGCGCGGCGGTGGTGGTACTGCCACGATAATCGCTTGTGCGGCGCCACCAACAACATTTTGGGGCTCAGCTTGCCGGCAATCTTCAGCTCATCCACCGGCAGCCCGGCGAAGTAGGTGTCGGCAAACTCCTGGGCCTGCGCCTCGTCGATAACGAAGAACCCTCCCCACGGCCGGCCTGGGTCGTGCGCCACAATTGTGAAACCCCGCTCCTGAAGCTGGCTGGCAATTTCCTCGAAGAGCATTTCCTGGTGAGTGACGGTGGAGTTCATAGCAGAGGCGAAATTTAGTTGTGGCGGATGGAGCAAGTTGGGCCGCGCACCGGCGCTTCCCAAAACGCAAGCGGCCGAGCCCAACAATTGAATCTACCAAAAAAATCTTAGCTAGATCAAATTATTCACCTTTTCGTTTCGCGGCAATTCGCAAACTTACTGCGGCGCTGCCCTCGGTAGGCTACAAGCCACAAAGCAGCACCTAGGGCCCGTGCGTGCTTTGCAGGGCCGGTGCCACTACACGCAAGCCAAGATAGCGGCTGCCCGCGGTGCCAAAGGTGCACGTAGCAAGTTAGTGCCGGCGCTTGGTCTGCCACCGCCGGGCCGCACTGGTGCCGGGCGGGCAGGCGCGCAAGCAACCCAATAGGCTTGGCGCGGCTGCTTCGGTTTGTTCTATTTTCGGGCAAACAGCAATTAGCAGCAACAGAATGCATTAGCGGCACAATTGTTGAGCTTGCAGCCCGGCGCGGTTACCCTTCCGCGCGTATGAAAATTCCATTGTTCAAAGCCTCGTGGCCATGCTGCGGGGCTTTTTTGGCTGATTCAGGAACTGGTTTGCGGCGGCGGCTGTTGCGCGCCCAACCTACCAGCCGCCTATGATTTCAACTCAACTCACCGCCATGGGTTTTGTACCAACCAAGCACGTGAAGGCCGGCGGCGCGCGGCCGGCGGGCGTGCAGTACGAACGCAAAGGCCCCTTCGAGCCGATGTGCGTGTTTGTAGCCCTCGACGAAACCTTTGCCGAAATTGTGCTGGGTCCGGGCCAGCGCCCGCGCGTGTACGGCCGGGGGCGTTTCAGCACGGCCGAAGACCTGGGCAACTTCCTGCGGCTGCACGCTAACTAAACGGCACGGCTTTGTGGCGAGCGGGCCGCCCCTAGGTAGGGGCGGCCCGCTCGCCGTTTGGCAGGGGTGCAGCGGCGCAACGGGCGCGGTCTTTCGGTGTCAGTGGCTCAGTCATACCGCCCGACGTGGTAGATTCGGGCTTCCGCACACCTCCTCTCCTTCTTTCTCTATGACGCGTTCTTTTGCCTTCGGCAAATGGCTGTTGGCTTTTCCGCTACTTGGCGCGGCCCTAGGTAGCTGCAGCCCCTCGGGCGGCTCGGGCACGGCCCAAACCGACATCCTGCAAAGCAGCCTCGACACCACCGTTCACCCCGGCGACGACTTTTTCACCTACGCCAACGGCGGCTGGCTGAAGCGCCACCCCATTCCGAATTCGGAAAGCTCGTGGGGCATTGGCCGCGAGGTGCAAAACGAGGTGTACGCCCGCTTGCGCGCCCTGAGCGAAGAGGCCGCCAAAGCCAATGCCGCACCAGGCAGCAATCAGCAGAAGATTGGCGACTTCTACGCCACCGGCATGGATTCGGCGCGTATAGAGCAGCAAGGCATTGCGCCGCTGAAGCCCGAGCTCGACCGCATTGCCGCCATCCGTACGCCGCAAGAGGTAATGGCCACCGTGGCGCACCTGCAGCCCCTAGGTGTAAATGCCCTGATGGGCATGTACGTAACGCAGGATGCCAAAAACAGCGAGAAAATGGCGCTGTACCTGTATCAGGGCGGCCTAGGCTTGCCCAACCGCGACTACTACTTCAACACGGACAAGCGCACGGCGGGCATCCGGCAGCAGTACGGGCACCACGTGGCGCGCATGTTTCAGCTGCTGGGGCAGGACTCGGTTACGGCCCGCCAGAACAGCAACCGCGTGGTGCGGCTGGAAACGGCTTTGGCTAAGTCGTCGCGCAAGCTCGAAGACCTGCGCGACCCCTACGCCAACTACAACAAACTGGCAGTGGCCGACCTAGGCAAGCTGGCTAGCAACGTGGAGTGGCGCGCCGTGCTCAACCAAATGGAGCTGCAGAAGGCCGACACCGTGATTGTGGGCCAGCCCGAGTTTTACCGCACGGCCGGGCAGCTGCTGAAAACCGCATCGGTGGACGACTGGAAGGCCTACCTGCAGTGGCATGTGGTGCACACCTTCGCGCCCAACCTCAGCAGCAACTTCGACAACGAGAACTTCCGCTTCTACGGCACGGTGCTGCAGGGCAGCAAGCAGCAGCGCCCCCGCTGGAAGCGCGTGCTCGACCGCGAAGAAGACGCCATGGGCGAAATGCTGGGTCAGCTGTTCGTGAAGGAATACTTCCGGCCCGAAACCAAACAGCGCTACGAGAAGCTCGTCGAAAACGTAACGGCGTCGTTCCGCGAGCATATTCAGCAGCTCGATTGGATGAGCGACTCGACCAAGCAAAAAGCCTTGGTGAAGCTGAGCAAGATCACCAAGAAGGTAGGCTACCCCGATAAATGGAAGGACTACTCCTCGCTAAAGGTCGACCGCAGCTCGTACGTGCAAAACGTGATGCGCGCCAACCAGTGGGCCTACCGCTACCGCGTAAACAAGCTGGGCCGCCCCGTCGACCGCACCGAGTGGGACATGACGCCCCAGACCTACAACGCCTACTACAACCCCTCGAACAACGAGATTGTGTTGCCGGCGGCCATCTTCGCCATACCGGGCCTGAAGGACGAAGACGCCGACGACGCCACCATTTACGGCTACGCCGGAGCCAGCACCATCGGCCACGAGCTTACCCACGGTTTCGACGACGAAGGCAGCCAGTACGACGAAAAAGGCAACTTGCGCAACTGGTGGACGAAGCAAGACCGCGCCGAGTTTAAGAAGCGCGTAAACCAGATTGTGCGCCAGTTCAACGGCTACACCGTGCTCGATTCGTTGCGCATCAACGGCAAGGCCACGGCCGGCGAAAACATTGCCGACTTGGGCGGCATCGTCATTGCCTACGACGCCTTCAAGAAAACCGAGCAGTACAAA
Source organism: Hymenobacter oligotrophus (assembly GCF_003574965.1). Lineage (NCBI taxonomy): Bacteria > Pseudomonadati > Bacteroidota > Cytophagia > Cytophagales > Hymenobacteraceae > Hymenobacter > Hymenobacter oligotrophus. The sequence continues at coordinate 2,657,253 of NZ_CP032317.1, forward strand.
AAAGGCGAAAAGCTGGCGGGCCTCACGCCCACGCAGCGCTACTTGTTGGGCTACGCCCTAGGTTGGCAAAGCCACCAACGCCCCGAGGACCTGGCCCAGCGCATTATGACGGACGTGCACTCGCCGGCGCAATACCGCGTAAACGGCCCCATGGCCGATGTGCCCGCGTTCTACGAGGCCTTTAAGGTGCAGCCCACGCACAAGCTGTTTCGGCCCGATAGCGCCCGCGTGCGCATTTGGTAAGCCGGCCGCAACCCAAGCTACTTAACTTGCTTAAATGCCCGTTGGCCCCGCGCCGCGGGCATTTTTGTTGGCGGCCCTAGGTGGCCAAACCCCAAAGCAAGCCGTGGGCAACCAGCCGCCGCGTTGTAGGTTTGGGGTTGTAGCCCGCCCCCTTCCAGTTATGCACTCCGCTGCCCCTGCGCCCCACCACCTAGCCGCTGCTCCGGATTCGGTAAGTATTATTATTCCGGCGTACCAGGAGGCCGAGGCCATTGGCCCGTTGGTGCACTACCTGCGCCAGGCCTGCGGCGAGCAAGCCGGCGTGGAAATTATTGTGGCCGATGGGCAAAGCCCCGACGCCACGGCCGCCGTGGCCGAAGCCGCCGGAGCGCGCGTGCTCGTTTGCCCGCGCAAGGGCCGCGCCGCCCAAATGAACCACGGCGCCAGCGCAGCCCAAGGGCAAACCCTGTACTTTTTGCACGCCGACAGCTACCCACCGCCGGGCTTCCTGGCCGACATCCGGCGGGCAGTGCAGCAGGGCTACGGCAGCGGCTGCTACCGCCTCGCCTTCGACCACCCGCACTGGTTTTTGCGGGCCAGTGCGTGGTTTACCCGCTTCGATTGGGACGCGGTGCGCTTCGGCGACCAAAGCCTGTTTGTGCGGCGTGCGGTGTTCGAGCAAGCCGGCGGATTTCGCGAGGAAATGATTGTGCTCGAAGACCAGGAAATCATCGGGCGGCTGCGGCGCTTCGGGCGGTTTGCCCTATTGCCGGGCCGCGTAACCACCTCGGCCCGCAAGTACCTCGAAAACGGCGTTTTCCGGCTGCAGAGTATCTTTTTTATCATCTGCCTGCTGTACCGTTTGGGCGTATCGCAGCCCAACCTCAAGCGCGTGTACCGCGCCCTGATTCGGCAAAACAAAATCTGACCTAGGGGCGCGGGCGACACCGCTCGGCAACGCCCGCGCCCCTAGGTCAGTTGAGCCACATGGAGCACACCATCCGGAAGCGGTGCGGGGCAAAACCATTGAAGTGGGGCGCCGAAGCGCTAAACCCCAGAATGTAAATCATTTGGGCGCCGGTTTTGGCATCTTGCACCAGGCGCACGGGGTACACCGAGCCCTCGGTGGGCCAGTCGCCCTCGTGCTGGGGCGGGCGGCCGGAGGCATCGGTGCAACGGGCGTAATCCAAAACAGGACTGCGCTGAATGGCGTCGGTCCAGGATAAGTTTGCGTGTGGGAATGACATGCGGCAGGTGCGTTAGGGATGGAACGTAGAACGGCCGCGGCGGCCGCGGCCGGCATTGTTTTCCGTGCTCCTCAGCAAAACAGCGCGGGCGGTGCCCGGGCTGCGTTGCCGCACTGGGCAGGCATGGGGTAATACGTAGGTAAGTGGCATTAAGGCTTGCCGCAGCCCACTAATCCGTCTATAATTCTGATAACCAGAATGTAGCAAAACCAACCACCAATCCGGCAGCCCCCGCCGCGTTGCGCGCAACACCCGCCAAAAACAACCCGACCGGACTCCTAAGCAGAATCCGGTCGGGTTGTTTGTGCGGCGGGGCTAGGCTTAGAGCGTGGCGCGCAACCAGCGGCGCTGGGTGCGGCGCCAAGGCCGGGCCGCCAAAACAGGGAAGCTAAGGATGGTTTTCATGGCTTGGGGTAGGGTTTGGAGCGGGTTGATACGTGGGGGCGGCCAGGAGCGCACGCGGCCTTACAGCGCGGCGCGCAGGTAGCGGCGGGTGGCGCGGCGCCAGGGGCGGGCGGCAGTGCGGAGGGTTTGGGCAGTTTTCATAGCGGTACAGGGTTGAAGAGTGCGAAATAACAGTGGGCGCGTGCGGCTATCAGCGGCCGCAAAGCGCGGAGTTGCGGGGAGTTGCCGGGTTTATCCGAACCCGCGTCTCGCCCGTGGCCCGCAGGGCCGGCAAGGGGCGGCGTTGGGGTTGGCTGGTGCTGCGGAGGGCGCGGTGCGTGTTCATTTTTGTGCCGGTTGTGTGTGTTCCTGACTAGTATTAGCCAATGGCCGTGCCAAACTTGTAAAACATTGTTTTACAGCTATTTATAAGCTATTTTGATTTAACTAGATTCACAAAATGTGTCCGAAATCGAACACGGTGTTCGGTACTGCAACACCCCGCCTGCTGCCGCAGAAATAATTATTGCGGCGCACCTAGGTTGCGGCGGCGCTGGGTGCTAGAAAGTGCAAAAAGCCGGAGCCGCCGATCTGTATCAAGATCGGCGGCTCCGGCGTTGGGGCACCGCTTGCGTGCCCTAGGTGCGGCGGCGTGGCATCAGGCCGGGGTAGCGGGCACGGGGCTTTTGGCAACAGGGGCGCTGGGCACCGGAGCGCCGGTGGCGCTAGCCAGGCCAATGGAAAAGGCCGTGCGGCCGTTGGGCTGCGTGGCCAGGCTAAACGGAAAGCCGTGGTGCAGCAAAATGTCGCGAATCATGGTGAGGCCAATGCCCTGGCCGTCGCGCTTCGTGCTGAAGAAGGGCGTAAACAAGTGCGGCTGCACTTCGGCGGGTATGCCGGGGCCGTCGTTCTCGATGACTACCGCGGGCGGCTGCGCGCTGGTGCGCACCCACAGGTGGCCGTCGTGGTCGATGGCTTCGAGGGCGTTTTTGCAGATGTTCAGCAGGGCCTGCTCCATTTGCTGCGCATCGAGAGCCACGTACAACGGGCCGGGCGCCAGCTCCCAGTGCCACTTAATGTTGCGCTTCTCGCTTTGCACTTGCAACAGGCGGCACGTGGCTTTCAGCAGCTCATGCACGTCGGTGGGGCGCGGGGTGGGCGCGGGCAGCCGCACCAGGTTGGCAAAGCTGGCAATAAAGTTGGCCAGGTGCGTATTGCGGTTTACCGATACATCCAGGGCTTCCTCAAAATCGGGGCGGTCGTCTTCGGCCAACTGCGGGGCATAGTACCGGAACGACTGCAGAATGGAGTTGACGGCGCCGATGGAGTTGTTTATCTCGTGCGACATCATCCGGATGAGCTTTTCGTAGGCTTGCTTTTCCTGCCGAATGAGCTCTTGCGTCAGCTCTTCCAGCAAAATAAAGTAGCGTGTAAAACCCCGGTCGAGGAAGTGCGAGGTGCTGGCCCGGTACGTTTGCATGCCCGAAAGCTGCACCACCTGCGGCTGCCCGGCCTGCAGCGCACCTAGGGCGCGGCCCCACTCGCCGGGCAGCTCGGCGGGCCGTCTGCCCAGCAGCTCGGCCGGAGGCAGCTGCAGGCAGCGCTCGGCCGCCGGGTTCAGCGACTCAATAGTGCCGTCGAAGCTCAGCAGCAGAATGCCCGCCGGCGAAGCCGCAATCAGCCGCTCCAACAGGTAGCTTTTTTCGTGCTGCGTGATGCGCTCCTGCCGCAACTCGTCGATCATGGTGTTGTAGGTGTCAATCAGCTGATCCATTTCCGTTTGGCCCACGGGCAAAAACTTCATGGTGAAATCGCGCGAGCGAATGGCCTGCGTGCCGGCCGCAATCAGGTTGAGGGGCCGCACAAAGCCACGGTACAGTTGAACGCTGATCCAGGCCGTAACGACCAACAGCCCCTCGGTGACAAAAAACAGCCAGGTTTTGGAGGCCAGAAACTGAACCGCCAGCACCGCAATGGCTACCTGAACCAGCGTAACGAACAGAATGTACTTGGCGCGTAAGCTCATGCGGAGTGGTTGAGAGGCGCTGCGGTGCGCCGTAAAATCGTATCAGCTGTCAGGCTGCCCCGTCGATCCTCGCAACGGTCATGCCGAGCGCAGTCGAGACACATCTGGCGTGCTGACGGTAGATAGCATTGTCATCCTGACGAAGGAAGGACCTTATCACGTTAGGACCTCAAACGTGCCTCCTGCGGGGCAAGCCTCTCTACAAGACAGGTAAGCGGTTTGCACCTAATGTCAGCACCCCAGATGTCTCGCTCTGCTCGACATGACAACACGATCGGGCGAGATGCCTCGACGGGGCTTGGCGTTACGTTCTTACTTCCTGGTTCAACGTCAGCAACGAACGGGCGCGTGCAACGCGCCCCTACTGAGCGTGGTCGAAGGGGATGTTAAATTTTTCGAGGCGGCGGTACAGGGCGCCGCGGCTCAGGCCCAGGGCTTTGGCCACGCGCGAGAGGTTGCCGGCATAAAAATCCACGGTTTTGCGGATCATCTGAGCCTCCATCTCGTCGAGCGTCATCAAGCCTACTTCGGGCAGGGCGCCGGGCTCCGCAGCCTTGGTGCTGCGCTGCGCCTGCGCCTGAAACTCCTCGGGCCCGAGCTCATCCTTGCCGCTTACCAGCACGGCGCGCTCCACCAGGTTTTTCAGCTCCCGAATGTTGCCGGGCAAGGGCTGCTCGCGCAGCCAGTGCAGGGCGCGGGTGTTCACCTTCAGGGCCGGGCGGTTGTAGGCCGTGCGCAGGTTGTTCACAAAGTGCTGGGCCAGCAGCGGCACGTCGTCGGGCCGCTCGCGCAGGGCGGGCAGGCGCACCGTAATTAGGTTGATGCGGTAAAACAAATCCTCGCGGAAGCGGCCTTCGCGCACTTCCTGGGCCAGGTCGCGGTTGGTGGCGCAGATGACGCGGATGTCCAGGGAGCGGCTGCGCGAATCGCCGAGCACCTCGTAGGTACGGTCTTGCAGCACGCGCAGCAGCTTCACCTGCGAGCCCATGTCCAGCTCGCCAATTTCGTCGAGGAAAATGGTGCCGCCGTTGGCCATTTCGAAGCGGCCCTGGCGGTCGGCTTTGGCATCGGTGAAGGCGCCGCGGCGGTGGCCGAACATCTCGCTCTCGAACAACGAGGCCGAAATGCCGCCTAGGTTTACCTTCACAAAGGGCTTGTTGCGGCGGTGCGAGTTCAGGTGAATGGCCTCGGCAATGAGTTCCTTGCCCGTGCCCGATTCGCCCTCGATGAGCACCGAGGCATCGGTGGCGGCTACTTGCCCTACGCTGCGCAGCACCTGCAGCAGCTGGGCATCCTGGCCCACAATGTTCTTGAAGTTGTACTGCCGATCGAGCTGGCGGCGCGTGGGGCTCACTTCGTCGTCGGGGTGCGCGGCGTGGGCCTCGGCCAAACTGATGACGGTACGGATGGTTTGCAGCAGCGAGTCGTTGTTCCAGGGCTTGGTTACGAACTCGGCCGCGCCGGCCTTCATGCCCTCCACAGCCAGCGAAATGGAGCCCCACCCCGTGATAAGAATTACAGGCACCTGCGGCGCTACCTCTTTAACCTGACCTAGGAGGCGCAGGCCGTCCTCGCCGGTGGTGGCCATGGAGTAGTTCATGTCCATGAGCGCCAGCTCGGGCGGCGTTTCGCGCACCACGCGCAGGGCTTCTTCGGGGGTGCCCACGGCCTTGGTGGCGTAGCCGGCTTGCTTCAGCAGCAGCCCCAGCGAGGTGCGCACGGCTATGTCGTCGTCGACAATAAGTATCATGGGAATGGCTGTTGAGAGAGAAGCGAAGGACGGAAATTCGGGCCGGAAAGCGAAGCCGCGCCGCAAAAACGACAACTCCCCTGCTCAAACGAGGAGGGGTGCCCGCAGGGCGGGGTGGTTGATAGTCGTTGGCACGATACTACCTAGGGCAATTTGGCCGTCATGTGGAACTTCAAAACGGTCATGTCGAGCAACCAGCCTGTCTTGTCGAGACATCTCGCGTGCCGACGCTCGAGAATAATTACTGTCCGGCGAGATGTCTCGACAAGCTCGACATGACGGGCTATTGGTTGAGGTTGCTATCTGACGCGAGGCCAACCACCCCAGCGGCAGCTGAAGCTGCCGCGTCCCCTCCTCAGCTGAGGAGGGGAGCTTGCTGGGCGGCTACTCTTCGCGCAGGGCTACGGCGGGCTGAATGGCAGCAGCCAGGCGGCTGGGCTGCCAGGCGCAAATGGCCGTGAGCAGGTAAATGATGCCCGTGGCCATCAGCATAGCCAACAAGTACACGCGCACCGGCACCTCGAAAGCAACGAGCAGCGGAAACTGCACCGCCAACACCAGCCCCAGCGCCACGCCCAGCGAGGTAAGCACCAGCATTTCGGTTAAAAACTGCGAGCTGATGTCGGAGCCCGTGGCGCCCAACGCGCGGCGCAGGCCCACCTCGGCGCGGCGTTGGCTGATGTTGTACCACAACACCCCAAACAGACCTAGGGCCACGTTGATAATCAGGAACAACCCTACCACCGACAAAGCCACAATGGGTGCCACCGTTACCTTCAGCTTGTCGACGCGGTCGGCCTCCAGGGTGTACACCTCGGTGCTCCATTTGCGCGTTACGCCGGCCACGGTTTTCACGATCTTTTGCTGCAGCTCGGCGCCTTGGCCGGGGGCTACGCGCACGAGCACGGCGGCGCCCTCCCACTGCGTGGTATCGTGGGGCACGAGGCGCATCCACATGCTGGGGCTCACGTCGCTGAACTCGCTGTGCACGCGCACGTCTTCCACCACGCCCACCACCTGGTAATGTTCTTTGGCGGGGTCGCCGTAGCGGGCATCGGGGCGCACCACCTGGCCCAGCGCCGCCTTGGTGGTACCAAAGAGTTTTTCGCTCATGTTGCGCGTAATCACGGCGGGGCGGTGCGTGGCCGCGTCGTCGGTGCTCCGGAACCAGCGGCCCTCGAGCAGCTGCAGGCCCATGGTGGCCGCATAGTGGTCGTCGGCGTCGTAACGGTCTACGCTCTCCATTTTTACCTTGTTTTCGGCCACAAAGTCGCCGTTCATCGTGATAAAGCGGAAGGGCGTGTTGGGGCTGGTTAAGGTAAGCTCCTGCACGCCGGGCAACGCCCGCACTTGGCGCAGCACATCGTCGAGCACGGGGCGGGGCATTTTTTCGCCTTGGCCGGCGGCAATATTCAGGCGCCACACCTGCTCGTGGCGGAAGCCCGGCGGCAGCAGGTAGTTGTGGCCTACCGTAACGAGCACCACCCCGACGGCAAATAGCACGATAAACGAAAGGAAAATTTCGCTGAGCAGCAGCACATTGGTGCGCTTGCGGTTCCAGATCAGGCGTAGCAGATGACGAAACATGGCCGGGAGGAGGGTTGTCAGGGGTAGGTAGTCAGTTGTGAGTTGGTGGCAGCGGAGCACGGCCGGGTTGGGCCGGCGCCGCTGCCCACGGTCCTTTTCGGCTTGCTTATTTGGGGCCGCTGCCACTGCCGCGCAGGGCATCCACCGGGTTTAGGCGGGCCATTTTCCAGGCGGGGTACACGCCGCTCATCAGCCCGAAAATTACCGTCAGACCTAGGCCCATCGCGAAGGCCCGCCAGCTCAGCCCGAAGTGCGAATGGGCAATAAACTGCGACTCGTTGAGCAGCTGCAGCACGCCCGCCGCCAAGGCCAGCCCGAGCAGCCCGCCCAAGGCCGTGAGCACCAGGTTTTCGGTCAGGAACTGCCCTACCAGCACCGAGCGCGAAGCGCCAAAGGCTTTGCGCACCCCTATTTCGCCGGCGCGCTCCATAATGCGCGTCACGTTCAGGTTCACGAGGTTCAGGGCGGGCAACAGCATGAACAGCAGTGCCAGCACGCTGCACCCCGTCAGGAACAGGGCCATGCCGTCGTCGTCGGACTCCTGGTTGCCGGTAAACTGCCGCACCACGCTGGCCAGGGCGGGGTCGGCGTGCGCGTACAGCTTGTCGTAGCGGGCGGGGTCGGGCAGCGGCACGCGCCGCATCATCTGCTCAAACTCTTGGCGCACGGCTGGCACGGCCGCCGTTGAGGGCGCCAGCAGAATAACAAAGTACTGGCCGTCGTAGCGCTTGTCCTCGATGCTGCTTGCGTTGAGGGTGTAGGGCAGCCACACATCGGCGCTGGTGTACAGCCGAATGGCCGGTACATCGGGCACTACGCCCGTTACGCGGTAGCGGTGCGGGCCGATTTCGAGCGTGCGCCCGGCGGCACCTTTTTCTGTGCCGAAAAACGAGCGCGCCGTGCGCCGGCTGATCACGCACACGCGGGCTTTCTGGTCGATTTCGGCGGCGCTGTAGGTGCGGCCCTCGAGGAAATCGAAATCCATTACGCGCCAGAAATTGTGGTCGGTGTGGCGCACACTCAGCGTAAGGGTTTTGTTGCCGGCAAAAGCGGTAGCGTTGCTGCCAAGCGACGCCATCGCCACGGTTTCGGGCGTCTTCATCGAGCGCACGTACGTGTCGACGAAGTGGGCGCTGGCGGGCGTGTTGCTGTAGCCGCCGTCCTTGAAGCGCTGGCAGAGCAGGTTCACGAACAGCATGCGGTCCATGTGCTTTTCGGGCTTGTGCGAGCCGTTAAAGTGGTCGATGGCGGCCACCAGCACGAGCATCACCATCAGGGTGAAGCTGATGCCAAACAGGCTGATGAAGGTGAAGAACTTGCGGCGCAAGAGCACCTTCCAGGCAATTTTCAGGTAGCTAAGCAGCATAAATCGTGGGGGCAGAAGAAGGTTGGGGGGTAACCTGAAGCGCGGGCATGGCTGCCGGGCGGGCCGCGGGCCGCTCCGGCCTAGGGGGCGCGGCCGGCCGCGCGCGGGCCGTGAGGTCGTAGAGGCCGGCGCCGGCCATTAGCAGCAGCAGGGCGGCCATCAGTAGCGCCGCGGCTTGCAGTACCCGTTTCATGGCAGTTGGGGGCCAGAGCCGTTAGTTTACTTGGCTGCCGTCGAAGAAGCGGATGACCCGCTCCGTTTTCAGGGCCATGTTCTCGTCGTGCGTTACCATCACAATGGTGGTGCCCTCTTCGCGGTGCAGGCTCAGCAGCAGGTCCATGATTTCCTCGCCCATCACCGAGTCGAGGTTGCCGGTAGGTTCGTCGGCTAGGATAATTTCGGGGGCGCCGGCCAAGGCGCGGGCAATGGCCACGCGCTGGCGCTGCCCGCCCGATAGCTGCGACGGAAAGTGCTTGGTGCGGGCGCTCAGGCCCACTTTCTCGAGGGCCGCGAGGGCGCGCTGGCGGCGCTCTTTGCCGCCCATGCCCGCGCGGTACAGCAGCGGCAGCTCCACGTTATCGAGCACCGAGAGGTCGTTGATCAGGTGGAAGCTCTGGAAGATGAACCCAATTTTGTGGTTGCGCAGCTTGGCCAGCTCCTTGTCGGAGTAGCTGGTTACGGCCCGCCCGCCTATCTCGATGGTGCCGCTGGTGGGCTCGTCGAGCAGGCCCATCAGGCTCAGCAGCGTTGACTTTCCGCAACCCGACGGCCCCATAATAGACACGAACTCGCCCCGGTTAATCGTTAGGTTTACGCGGTTCAGCGCCACCGTCTCGATGGTATCGGTTTGGTACACCTTCTCCACGTCGGCGAGCTTGATCATGGGCGTGTTTTTCAACGACGTGGCGGCGCGCGGGCCGGTGGCGAGCGAGGGGCTTTGGGTCAGGGTCGGTTCCATGGGCGGTCGGGGTTTGTTTTCAGTAAGTTGCGCCGGTGTGCTGTCCGGTTTTGTGCAGCAGCAAAGCGGGTTCCCATCACAGAAGCCAAGCGGCGTGCCAATTGCAAAAGTTGTTGTTTATCAGCTTATTACCCCAACATCCCTTCATCAGCCCAACCAAAATATTGTCCGGAACCGGACACGGTGTTCGGAAATGAAGCCCCTGGTGTGCGCCGGTGGCCATTGGCCGGCAAGCCAACCGCTTGCCCTTATCCGCGTACAGTACCAGATTGCCCTTTGATGTATGCCCACGACTACCATGAGCCCCGATAAAGCCTTAGTGGAAGAGGTTCATACTTTTCTGCAGGCCGAACACCTGAACGCCCTAGGTACCGCCCTCGACGAGGACCCCGGCACCATTGCGCGCACGTTTGCCGAGGTGCTGCCGCTGGTGGTAAGTGCCCTGGCGGGGCGCGCGCGCCAGCCCAACGGCCCCGAGGTTATCCGAACGCTAACCCAGCAAGCCCACCAGCACGCAGCCCTGCAGCAGCTGAGCACCGCCGGCCGGCAGCCCTGGCACGGCCGCGGCGTAACCCTGATGCAAGGCTTGCTTGGCGACGCCTACGCCGGCTCGGCTACGGCCATTGCCGCCCGCCACGGCCTGTCCGCTGCCGAGTTCGAGCACCTGCTCGATGTAGCGGTGGCCGCCGTGCTGGGTACTTTGGGCAAACACGCAGCCGAGCACCAGCTAACCGCCGACGCATTAAGCGCGTGGCTGCAACGCCAACCAGCTGGCCCCCGCCTACCCACCCAGCCGCACGCAATGGCGGCCGTGGCCGAGCCCATCGACCGGCCCGTGGTGGGGCCAACGCCCAGCCCTGCCCCCGCGGCACAGGGGCAACCGGCAGCGGCGTCGCAGCTGCCACCCGCCCCTGCCGATGGCACCTGGGGCAGCGTGGGCGGCGGCATTACGTTTACGCCCACCCTTACCGGCGTGCGGCGGCGCAAACGCCCTAAGTGGCAGTGGGCGCTGCTGCTGCTGCCGGCGCTGGGCCTGGGCTTTGGCTTTGGGTACCGCTCCAAGCTGGTGCCCGCGCCGGTGCCGGCGGCAGTGCCCGCTCCGGTAGCGGCCCCCGAGGCCAGCGCACCGCGCCCGGTGCCCACGGCCAGCTCGTATCCGCCCTCGTACCCAGCCGGCTACTACGATGTGCTCACGGATACCTACATCCGCGAAACTGGCCCGCAGCTGCTGCTTACCTTGGCCGATGGCAACACGCTGAGCGTTGGCACCAACTCCACGGAGTACCAGCTCTACCGTTTCCTGTCCGATCCGCGCAGGCAGCCCAACACCGTCAGCCCGGCCCTGGGTTGGATCAACCTCGACCGCGTGTACTTCGAGCCGAACCGCGCAACGCTTACCGACGACTCGCGCGCGCAGCTGCGCAACGTGGCCAAAATCCTGAAAGTGTTTCCGGAAGCCCACCTGCAACTGGGCGGCTACACCGATGGCACCGGCAACCCCAGCGCCAACCTCCGGCTTAGCCAACAGCGCGCCAGCGAGGCCCGGCGCACTTTGGTGCAGCTGGGCGTGGAGCCCCAGCGCCTGCGGGCCGAAGGCTTCGGGGCCAATTACTTTATTGCCTCCAACGCCGGCGCCGTGGGCCGGGCTCTCAACCGCCGCCTGAGCGTGCGCGTCATCAGCAAGACCGGCGCAGCAGGCTTGCCGCCCAATATGCAACCGCCTGCCGCCAAGCTGCCGGCCTCGGCAAGCAATACCGCCAACCGCAACCTAGGCGCCGCGGCCGAGCAGCGCCCAAGCTCCGCCGAACAACGCCGCAAACGCAAACGCACCGCCGCCCAGCCGCGCACCAAAGCCGGCTTGTGGTTGCAAAACCTAGGGCAGTGCCTGCAAGGCAAGCGCGTAGCCGAGTGGGAGAAAAAACGCTAATCGCGCCCGTGCGCAACGGCCCGCCGCTCGGCTTTGAGCGGCGGGCCGTTGCGCACGGGCGATGGTGCTGCCGCTTGGCCCATGCCTGCGGTGCACCTAGGGCTTAGTTAGTGGCCGCCAGCAAGGGTTGCTGCCGCTCAAAATCGTAGAGCGTGAGGGTGCGCAGTTGGTAGTAGGCCACCCACGAGGCGCGCAGCGCGGCAATGTAAGCGCGCTTGGCGCGGTCTTTTTCGCTTTGGGCAATGTTGAGGTCGGTAAGCGAAATGCGGCCTACTTGGTAGGTAGCGCGGGCAATGCTATAGCGGCGCTGGGCCAGCGAATCGGCGCGGGCAGCCAGGGCTAGTTGCTGCTCCAGCGCGCCCAGTTGCGCCGCCTGCGACAGCACCGATTGCTCGAAGGTCATCTGCTCCTGCTCCACGGTTACTTTGGCCTGCTGGCGGGCCAGCTCGGCGGTTTTTACGGTGGCGCGCGTCTTGCCCCAGTCCACAATCGGCATCGAGAAACCTAGGCGCAGCTGCTGCTGGTCGTTGGGGTTGATGTAGCTGGTGCGAAACTGCTCGCCGCTGCTGGCCAAGCCAAACGAGGCCGTAAGGCTGGCCTGAAAACCGGTGGTGCCTTTGGCCTGCGCCACGTTGCGGTCGGCCTCGAGCAGGCGCCGCTGAAACATCAGCGACTCGCGGCGGTACTGCCGCGCTTGGGTTAAAGCTGCTTCGGGCGCTACCTCCAGCTTGGGCGCGGCGGCGGGTACATCGAGCGAGGCCGCGGCGTCTACCGTCAGGCCGGTGTAGCCTTTCAGCTGCACGGCGGCGTTCTGGGCATCTACGTTGGCTTGCACCTCGGCTTGTTGGGCGTTCAGCAAATTCAGCTCGAGCAGCAGCAAGTCGTTTTCCGACAGCCTACCTAGGCGGTGCCGCTCGCGGCCCATGCGCAGCATGTCTTCGCTTACCTGGCGGTTTTGGCGTGCAATGCCGGCGTTTACTTGCTGCAGCAGCACATCGAAGTACAGCTCGGTGGCGCGGCGGGCAATGGTTTCGCGCTCCTCCACGTACTGCCGCTGCGACTCCTCGTAGCGCAACGGCTCGATGCGCTTGTTCCAGCCCAAGGCGTTGAAGCCACCTAGGGGCTGCACCAGCCCCACGGCCACCGGGTTGCTGTTGTAGAGGCGCTGGCCCCTGCCCTCAAAATTATCGAAGCGCTGCAGCGTAGAGCCCACCGTAATGCGCCCGCCCGTGAGGCCGATGCCCTGGCTGAGGGTGGTGGCCAAATACGAGTTGTTGATGCGCACGTAGCGAAAGTCGGTGGTGCCATCGGGCTGCGTTACGGGCGTAATGGTGCGGCTGTAGTTGGGCAATACGCCCTCCAACGCCAACTGCGGCTTGTAATCGGCCCGAAACGAGCGGTACTGCCACAAGCTGGTTTCGCGGTTGGTTACGGCCTGCTTCGCCACCGACGACTGACCTAGGGTAAGCTCAATTACCTGCGGCAGCGTAAGGGCCGGCTGCGCGGGCGCGGCGGGTTGCGCCCAGGCAATCGACATGGTCAGCAGCACCAACACTACGGTGGCGCCCAGCATCAGCAACCACAGCCGCAAGACCTCCAGCACAAAGGGTAGATTTAGTCGGTTCATAGCTCAGAAAGGCAGGGTCGGGAAGAATTGGCAAAGGGTATTGAGCGGCCGCAAGGTGTTGCGCCGGGCATCTTAGCGCTTGATGCTGAGCTCGGGCGCCTGTTCGTAGTCTTTGGTTTCGCTGATAATCAGCTCCTCGCCGGGGCGCAGGCCGCCGATGATTTGCACGTAGTCGAAGTTGGAGTCGCCGAAGCGCACGGTGCGGCGCACGGCCTTGCCGTCTTCCAGCACAAACACTGACTGCTCGCGCCCGCCTTGGTAAAAGGGGCCGTTTTTCACGCGCAGCACGCCGCGGTGGGCGCGCGTTACCACGTACACATCGGTCCGCAGGTTGGCGCGCAGCGCCGGGTGGTTGTTCTGCTCAAGTTGGGCGTAGAAGGTCATCACGCCCTTGTCGGCGGCGGGGCTGATGGAGCTGATGGTACCGCGCAAATCGGTGCTGCTGCCCAGGCGTACAATCACCGGGTCGCCCACGTGCAGCGAGTCGGCGTAGCTATCGGCCACGGTGCCCCGCACCCGAAACGAGCTGAGGTCGGCCACCCGCGCCAACACCTGGCCTTGGTTTACCGTCGAGCCGATGTCCTCGCTTACCCACGTAAGCACGCCGGCCTGCTCGGAGCTGATGTTGGCTTGCTGCAGCTTGTGGGCGAGTTCGGCAATGTTGCGGTCCTGAATCTGCATGGTGTAGCCGAGGCCCCGCTCGTCGGCATCGTTCGAGCGGCGCTGGTTGCTGATTTGGCGGCGCACTTTCTGCAGCTCCAGCTCGGCAATTTTCAGGTTCAGCTCGGCCTGGCGCACGCTCTCTTGGGTGCCCGAGCCAATGCCCAGCAGGTGCTGCTCGTCGCGCAGGGCCGATTGCAGGCTGCGCACTTTCTCCTGCTGCACTTTTTCCTGCGCCTCTAGGTCGTTGAGGCTGCGCTCCAGGGAGAGTTGCAACAGGGTGCTTTTGTTGCGGTTTTGCAGCTGCTCGTCTTGCAGTTTGGCCAGCGCACTGCTGGTTAGCTCCTTATCGAGCTCCAATATGGCTTGCCCCGGCTGCACCTTGGCCCCAGCCGTAAGCAGCACCCGCCGAATGCTCGACTGAATAGGACTGGTGATAACGGCCTCGTGCGCCGGAATAATGAGCCCAGAAGCTGCAATGGAAGCTTCAACGTCGCCGGTTTCTACGGCCGCCGTCAGTATTTCTTCCTGCCTGATGCTGGGCTTCAGCACACCGCGGAAGGCCCACAGGCCTACGGCCGCCACTGCCAACGCAACAACTACCAGCAACAGGCGCCGGGCGCGGCGTTTGGCATGCGTAGCGGGCGAAATAGCTCTGTCCATTTTCGTTCGGATTGGGGTCGGATTCGGGTAGTAGTAGCCAAGCCCAATGCCAAACTTTCAAGTAATTGATAATTAACAATTTATAATCAATGATTGAGCGGCAGCGCGTCGAAAATATGTCCGGTTGTGGACAGTGTGTTCGGTATTGCTTTGATCTGTTCTAACTTAACCCCTGCTCTCGCCGCTGCTTATCGTATTCGCATATGCCCGATACTTGGACCCCTCCTGCCGGATGGCAAGCACCCTACAAGGAGGTAAGCAACAATGTCTACTGCCTTGAGCTTACGCGTGCCTCGGGCCACACAGTAACAACCACCGGGCACAACTTGGATGCCATGCAACAGTGGTGCACACAAGCCGCTGCTGACATAGATCAGCAGTTATTGTGCAGTGCTGAACAACAGAAGGGCCGGTAGCTAAAATGAGCTACCGGCCCTTCTGCAAGGTTTTGTCAGTTGCTTACTTCCGCGTACCCGCATCGGCGATGCGCGTGGGCGTATCCTGCCCGCTCACAATGCTGGTGGCGCTTTGGGCAATGGCCTTAATTACTTCGGTCATGTTCTTCAGGTCGAGGCTTTCCACTTCGTCGTCCACGGAGTGGTAGAGCTTATCCGTCGGAATCTGGTCGGTGCTGATGCTGTGGGCCGGTACACCTAGGCGCGCAAGCGTGGCGTTGTCGGAGCGGTAGAACAGCTGCTGCTCGGGGTACGGGTCGGGCTCGAATTTAAACGTGGAGCCTTGCAGGTTGCGCTGCAGAATCTGGCCAAAATCCGATTTATCGAACCCGGTAATGAAAGCCGTACCGGGGCCAAACTTCGACACTTTGCCGATCATCTCGATGTTGAACATGGCCACCACTTTGGCCGGATCGAGTTGTTTCGAGAAGTGCTGCGAGCCAAAGCCGCCTATTTCCTCGGCCGTAAAGGCCACGAACACCAGCGAACGGGCGTTGTTTTTGGCTTTTTTGAAGTGCTCGGCCAAGACTACCACCGCAGTAGTGCCCGAGGCATCGTCGTCGGCGCCGTTAGCGATGGAGTCGCCGGCCACGGCGGGCAGATAGCCGATGTGGTCGTAGTGCGCTGAAAATACGACTTGCTCGGCTGCCTTGCTTTTGTCGCGGCCGGGCAGCACGCCCACCACGTTCCGGATTTCCAGCGGCTTAATGCTGGTAGCGCCCGTTAGCTGGTAGCTGGCGCCGTTGGCTACCGCGCCCGGCGCCAGAATAAAGGCGGCGGTGTAGGGCTGCGGTTTTTCGCTGCGGAAGGTGCTGTGCTGCATTTGCCCGGCCAAGCGCTTGAAGATGGCCGCGTGCGCCGGGTCGATGATAACCAGGGTGTTGCCCTTCGCGCGCAGCAGTGGGCCTACTTCTTTCCGAAAATCGGCTTGCGGGCCAATTACGCACACCTTCGGGGCGTTGTCGCCGGTGCCCTCCGCCCAGTTTACCTGGCTTTCGGCCGATACCATGGCTTGGGGTGCGCCGTTCTGGCCGCTCGTCCAGTTTACTTGCTCCTGGCCCGACATCAGCACCACGTTTTCGCGCGGTACGGCGGTGCCGTTTAGCGAGGCCTGCACGCTGGCGGTGTTGATTTCGAACACCTGAAACTTCTGCTCGAACGACGTAAGCCCGTCTAGCGGCTTCAGGCCAATGCGCTTAAACTCGCCGGCCAGAAACTGCGCCGCGTCGTTGGCACCCGTGTTCAGCGCCCGCCCACGCATTTTGTCGTCGGCCAGGGTACGCTCGACGCGCTCCACCGTAGTGGCCGAAATGTTTGTTTTGACAGCCTTGGCTGCTTTTTGCTGCGCAACGGCCGCTTGCACCGAGCCAACCAGTGCCAAGCCCAGGAGTAGATGTTTCATGGCGCAAAGTAGCACGCGCCGGCACAGCAGTTGCACGCCGGCGCGGCTTACTTGCTACCTAGGGCCACCAGCCCCACCAGCAACAGGGCAATTTGCAAGCTGCATATCGGCGCAGCCACGTACCTTGCCGCCAACGCACCGCTGCTACTTGCCATGCCAACCAACGCTCCCCTCTCGGGCCTGTACCGCCCTTCGCTTAGCCTGCTCACCGACCTCTACCAGCTTACCATGGCCTACGGTTACTGGCGCAAGGGCATGCAAGACCGCGAAGCCGTGTTTCATCTGTACTTCCGCAAGCCGCCGTTTGCGGGCGGGTACGCCGTGTGTGCCGGCCTGGCTTACGCCGTTGATTGGCTTGAGCAGCTGCGCTTCGGCGAGGAAGACCTGGCGTACCTAGGGGCGCTGCGCGGCCGCAAAGGCAATGCCCTGTTCGATCCGGCTTTTCTGGATTACCTGCGCGATTTGCGCTTTACCTGCGATGTAGACGCCATTGCCGAGGGCACGGTGGTATTTGCCAACGAGCCCCTGATTCGGGTGCGCGGCCCGCTGCTGCAAGCCCAGCTCATCGAAACGGCGCTGCTTACGCTCGTCAACTTCCAAACGCTGATAGCCACCAAAGCCGCCCGCATTCGCGAAGCCGTAGGCCCCAACGACCAGATTCTGGAGTTCGGCCTGCGCCGCGCCCAGGGCTTCGACGGTGGCTTGTCGGCTACGCGCGCGGCGTACCTAGGCGGCGCCGACGGCACCAGCAACGTGCTGGCTGGGCAGCAGTTTGGCATTCCGGTGCGCGGCACGCATGCCCACAGCTGGGTTATGGCGTTTGAGGACGAAGAAGAAGCCTTTGACGCCTACGCCGACGCCTTCCCCGACGATTCGGTGTTTCTGGTGGATACTTACGACACCCTCGAAGGCGTGCGCAACGCCATTCGGGTGGCGCAGCGCCTGCGGGCTACCGGCCACGAGCTGGGCGGCATCCGCCTCGATTCGGGCGACCTTACCTACCTCAGCCGCGAAGCCCGCCGCCTGCTCGACGAAGCCGGTTTTCCGCAGGTGCGCATCGTGGCCAGCAACGACCTCGACGAGCAGCTTGTTACCGCCCTCAAGCTCGAAGGTGCCCGCATCGATACCTGGGGCATCGGCACCAAGCTCGTAACCGCCTACGACCAGCCCGCCCTAGGTGGCGTGTACAAACTGGCCGCCCTGCAGCGCGCCGATGGCTCGGGTTGGGATTACACCGTTAAAATTTCGGAGCAGCTTGCCAAAACCAGCATCCCCGGCATTCTGCAGGTGCGGCGCTACCTAGGCGCCAACGGCAAACCCGTGGCCGATATGCTCTACAACACCGCCGAAGAGCTACCCGCCGACCTGACCATTGTCGACCCCATGGACCCCACGCGCCGCCGCCCCGTTAAATCGGAGCAGTACCGCGAACTGCTGGAGCCCGTGTTTCGCCAAGGCAAGCTAGTGGCCGATTTGCCTACCCTGCAGGAAAGCCGCGAACGGGTTCACCAAGAGCTGGCCTCCTTCGACCCCAGCATCCGGCGCTTCCTGAACCCGCACGTGTACCCGGTGGGCCTGGAGGCCGGTCTGAACAGCTTCCGCACGCAGCTGATATTGGAGAAGCGCGCGGTACGGCCGGCGTAGAAATTAGTGCAGCGGCTTCCGCACTCTGCGTATTCTGCGTTCCTTGGCTTGCTGAAGTAGTGCCGCTAAGTCGGGCGCTCCAGTTGCTAAAAGTCTTTTCATCAGCAACGGGTAAGGCTTATAGACATCATGCCCTTCTACATCGGCTAAAAAGCGAAACAGGCTGCGCTGTTCCGCCGCAGGCAACTGCCTGACCTCCGCCGCAAATGCTTGGGGGTGCGCCGCTCCTAGTTCAACCGTGGCGTGCTGCATAAAACCTACGGTATGCGCGTTCCAGGCGAGGTGCTGACCGCTTTGCATGCATTTGCGCAGCACTGCCTGCGGATGCTGAGAACCTACGCGCTGCAAAGCCTAAATGTAATCCAAGCTCACGCTATGGAGTTGTCCGTAGTCCTCCTCCTCCGGCGCCATAAACACCCGCAAAAAGGCAGCCTTGGTACTTGGGAAAGCTACCAGAAAGCAAAACATTAGCGGATTTGAAGCTTCCGCTCCGGCTGCCGCAAGGCCAGGTATACCAACAGCGGTGCAGCACCAAAAATTAGGCACGCTGCCACCCACGCTAACGCTTGCCACCTAGCGGCACCCCGCCGGCGTACGTCGTGGCCTAGCCAAACCAGGCTGAGCAAGGCGAAAATGCCGCCGTCGAGCAACGTCATGGCTACAAGCCAATCGGCTTGCGCGGCCTGCCAAACGTCGGTCAATAAATGACCCGACATCTGCCACTGCCACAGGCCGTAGTGGTAAAAGACTAATACTAGTAAAGCCGCTATCAGCAGCGAAGCTTTTCGCATGGCTCTTGAGTTTAGCGCGAAGCTACTGGCTTCGTTATTGGCCCAGCACCTGCAGGCATTCCCGGAACTGCTGGTAGCGTGCTACGCCCAGTTTTTGGGCCCATTGTTGCTCAAAACGCTGGTTAATACCACGCCCTAGCTTCCGCAACTCGGTGCCTTTGCTCGTGAGGCAGTATAGCTGCGCACGGCGGTCGGCGGGGTCGGGTTTCGGCGCGAGGTAGCCCCACTCTTCCAGCTGGTACACCAAGGCGCTCATCGACTGCTTAGTAATACCCGCTTTAGCAGCCAACTCCGTGACGCGCGATCCTTCGTCGGTGATATATTGGAATACCCAACCGTGCGAGGGGCGGATTACTGAGTGCCCGGCGGCGGCGAGCTGCGCGTGCAGGTTGGCTACCAAAGCATCGAGTAGTTCGCGCAGGTAGGCGCCGGTATTGATAGGGTCTGACATGATCATGAGATTGACAAAATAGTCAGCTTACCTGACCTTTACCGTCAGTTAAACGTACTAAAATTTTCTACCTCATGAAAACAACCGGCTTTCTGCACCGCCCCCATCCCGAAAATATCCGCGCCATTCCCGGCGCTGTCTTCCACTTTTTGGCCCGCGGGGCCGATACCCAAGGCCGGCACGCCCTGATGCAAATCACGGTGCAGCGCGGAGCCGAGCCGCCTGCACATACCCACAGCCACGAAGACGAGTCGTACTTCATTCAGCAGGGGCGCGTGCGCTACCACATCGGTGAGCAAACGGTAGAAGCCCAAGCCGGCGACTACGTGCACTTGCCTCAGGGCCTACCGCATTCGTTTGAGGTGCTAACGGATTCGGCCCAGGTACTTATGCTCATCAGCCCGGCTGGCCTCGATGAGTGGTTCTGGGACCACAGCGCCCCCGCACCCGATGGCCAGCCCCTACCTCAGCCTCAGGGCCCGCCGCCAGCCGAAGCCATTGCCGAATTTGTGCGCACCCTCGGCGACTACGGCGTACAGATGCTGCCGCCTGGCGCCGCAATCGGCAGCCCAGTTCCTGCTACCCAACCCGAGCTGATTTTGCACTAACGAGCGGTGCGCGCCCGGTGCCCCACTAGGCCCCAGGCGCGCACCAATCCTGCTGGCGCAACCACCGCGTTACTCCCCTGTCGCGACGACCACCGTTCCCGAACAGCTTCCCATGAAATTCTTCGTTCTTCCAGAACCCTGCTGTCGTTGGAGCGGCAGCACAGCTTGGCTAACCACCTGCTATGGGGCTGGGCAGCGGCCGGCGGACTATTGGCTGCGCTTCTGTTCTAGCACCAATGCCCGCTACAGTTGGTAGCGCAACTCGCCCGCTCCTACCTTTAGCGTAACTACGGGTTCAGCAATGATGCGGCCAGCCACTTGGGCATCGTAGCCTTTCAAGGTCAGCTCGGCAGCTACGTCTTCGGCCTTATTGGCGTCGGTTACGAGCAGCATGCCGTTGCCCATGTTCCAGTACAGGTACGCATCGGCGGGGCTGATGCCGCCTAGGTCGGCGAGCTGGGCCATGGCGGGCAGCGGCTCGAAGAGGTTGTCGAGCTCGGCTCCTACCCCATTCTTCAGCACGCGCTTGAAGTTATCGGCAATGCCGCCGCCGGTGATGTGCGCGGCCGCGTGCAGCGGCAAGCCAGCATCGAGCACGGCCGATACGCCGGGCGCGAAGATGAGCGAAGGCGCTAGCATCACGTCGCCCCAGGTTTGGCCCATTACGTCGGCATCGACGCCGGTGTAGGGCGCCGTGTGCCAGTTTTCGCCAAATGCTTTGGTGAGCACGCGTCGGGCCAGCGAGTAGCCGTTGGAGCGGAACGAAGGCGAGCGGAGCGCTACCACGGCTTGGCCGGCGCGCACGTTGGCACCGCTCAGGGGGCGCTCCAGGCTGGGGTGCAATACGCCCACGGCGGTGGAGCACCAGTTGAAGTTCATGCGCGCGCCGGGGTAGCCGCCGATGCGGTTGCCCAGCTCGGCAATTTCGCCGCCGGTTACGGCTATCTGGCTGAACTGCGCCGCGTCGTGCAGGCCGCGCATCAGCTCGTCTACCACGTCGTAGTTGAGCGTGTTCACGTCGATGATGTTCGACAGGTTGGTGGGCACGAAACCGGCTACCACCAAGTCGTCGGCCACCATGGCAATGAGGTCGTAGCCCAGCGTATCGTAGCGGTCCACGCGCTCGGCCACTTCGATTTTGGTGCCGATGCCATCGGAGCCGATACCTAGGCGTTCAGCACCGAAACGCACTTCGTTCGAGAAGCCGCCTTCCAGGTCTTGGGCCGGCTCCCCGGGTTTTCCGGCGCGGGTGCTGAAGGTTTTCTTGGCCCAGATGTAGGCACAGCGCGAGGCGGCGTTGCCTTCTTCGATGGAATAGCCGGCGGTTTCTTTGAGGTTGGCGGCGGTAGTCTGGCTCATGCGAGAGAAGTTGAACGAAACTCCCCTCCTCAGCTGAAGAGGGGTGCCCGAAGGGCGGGGTGGTTGATAATCGTTGGACGATTATCGGTGTCCGTCATGCCGACCCTAGTGCGGGATGACGGGCTGCTTGGTTGAGGTTAGTATCTAACGCTAGGTCAACCACCCCAGCGTCCACTGCGTGGCCGCATCCCCTCCTCATCTGAGGAGGGGAGATTGGTTGTGTTACTAGTGCTCCGTAGGCGCCGGCGCCTTGGCGCTGACCGACGTTTCGGTGGGGCGCTCCTGCTTCTGGCGGTGGCTTTCGCGCTCCTCCTGAATGTGGCGCAGGTACTTGGTTACGTCGCCGGTGGGGTACTGGCCCGAGAAGCAGGCAAAGCAGTTGCCGCCGTGGCCACGCTCTTCGGCGAAAAGCTCCTGGAGGTCAGCCAAATCCTGGTAAACCACGCGGTCGGCCTCGATGTAGCGGCAGATTTCCTCCTCGGTGTAGTTGGCCGCAATCAGCTCGGTGCTCATAGCCATGTCGATGCCGTAGATGCAGGGCGATACAATGGGCGGAGCCGAAGAAATAAAATAAACCTCCGTGGCCCCGGCTTCGCGCAGAATGCGCACGATGCGCCGCGAGGTGGTGCCGCGCACAATGCTGTCGTCGACTACAGCCACCTTCTTGCCTTCCACAAACTCGCGGATGGGGTTCAGCTTCTTCTTCACCACGTCTTCGCGCCCGGCCTGGCTGCTCACAATAAAGGAGCGGCCCATGTGGTTGTTCTTCACCAAGCCGCGGCGGTACGGCACGCCAATGGCTTCGGCTAAGCCTGATGCCGCGAAGTAGCCCGACGAGGGTACATCGATAACCATATCGGGCTCGATGCCGGCCGCCATGACTTTGCGGGCCAGCAGTTTACCCAGGCGCACCCGCTCGCGGGCCACCAAGCGGCCGTGAATCGTGGAGTCTTCGCGAGCAAAATAGATCTGCTCGAACACGCAAAACGCCTTGGGCAGCTCGTAAGGATTCTTGAAGTGAATGTTAAAATTCTTGTCGATGAACACTGCCTGGCCCGGGCCCACGTTTTGAACGAACTCAAACCCTAGGTAATCGAAGCAGGTGCTTTCAGAGGCAAAGGCGAACACCGGGCCCTCGGGCGTATCGCGGCGGCCGAGCACCAGCGGACGAATGCCATGGGGGTCGTTAAACGCCAGCAAGCCGTGGCCGGCAATAACGGTGATGGTAGCGTAAGCGCCCTTCACCAGCTCCTGCGTCGTCTCCACGGCGTCGAAAATGTCGACCACGGAAAGGTTGTCGAGGTTTTTCAGGCGCAGCTCCGAGGCGAAGGTGTACATGATCAGCTCCAGGTCGTTGCTGGTTTTGGGCAACACGTGGTACTTCTCGTGCAGGCGCTTGGCCACCTCCCGGAAGTTGATGACGTTGCCGTTGTGCACCATGGCTAGCCCAAAGGGGTAGCTGGTGGTAAACGGCTGCGCCAAGGCCGAATCGTTGGAGCCCTGCGTGGTGTAGCGCACGTGCCCGATGCCGATGTTGCCGGTCAGCTTTTTAAGCTGCTTGGGCCGGAACACATCGGCCACGAGGCCGTTGCCTTTGCAAAGGTGGAAGTTGTCGTCGAAGGTGCACATGCCGGCCGCATCCTGCCCGCGGTGCTGCAGGGCAGTGAGGCCAAACACCATGTCGTGGGCGACATCATCCGGACCGAAAAAACCAACAATTCCGCACATAGCCGGAGGGGAAAATCTAGGAAAACTAGGGGTGGGAGGAGGTAGAGGCAACTTGCGGCTGCAGTTGGCCGCTGATGAAACGGGCCAGGGTATCGGCGTAAAAACGGTGCTCCACGGCAAGGCCGCGGCGCTCCACTTCGCCCAACGAATCGGCACCGCGCAAATCCACGGGGGCCTGCGCTAGCACCGGGCCGGTGTCGAGGCCCTCGTCAACAAGGTGCACGGTGATTTTCGTTTCGGGCAGGCGGTTTTCCCAAGCCCACTCGTAGGCGTGTAGGCCTTGGTGCTGGTGCGTATCGGCCGGATGAATGTTGAGAATGCGCCCGGCAAACGCCCGAATAAACGTAGGCGACAGGATGCGCATGTAGCCAGCCAGCACCACGTAATCGGGCTGGTACTGCTGCAGCAGGGCTACCACGTCGGCGTCGAACTCGGTCCGCTTGCGCCCGCGCGAGTCGATGCTGGCCGTGGCAAAGCCGAGCTCCTGGGCGGCTTGCAGACCTAGGGCCTCGGGGATGTTGCTGAACACCACCGCCACCTCGGCCACGCTTTGCAGCACTCCCTCGCGCACTTCGCGCGCCATAGCCAGCATGTTGGAGCCGCGCCCCGACAGCAGAATGGCCAGCCGCGCCGGCCGCTTAATGGGCTTCGACTCAGACAAGCTGCGGGGTTGGCCGCTGGCCGATGTCGGTTCGGTAATACGCATCCTGAAACGTAATCTTCTTTACCTCGGCGTAGGCGTGCTCCACGGCCAGCTCCAGGTCGTGGCCGTGTGCCACTACCGTCAGCACGCGGCCGCCGCTGGTTACCAGCTGGCCGGCCTCGTTGCGCTTGGTACCGCCCTGAAACACCAGCGTGCCGGGGCTTACTGCCTCAACTCCCTCGATGGCAAACCCAGTCGGGAACTGCGCCGCCGGGTAACCGCCCGAGGCCAGCACCACACCCACGAAAGCACCCTGTTTTTGGCGCACTCCTACGTCCGCCAAGCGCCCGCTCAACGTGGCCTGAATTAACTCCAGCAGGCTGTTGCCCAGTGAGGCCAAGAGCACCTGCGCTTCGGGGTCACCTAGGCGCACGTTGTACTCGAGCAGCTTGGGTCCGGCGGGCGTCAGCATAATGCCGAAGTACAGAAAACCCAGGAACGGCAAGCCCTCGGTGCGCAAGCCGCTAAGCGTGGGCTCGATGATGGCCTCGCGGATGGATGCCAGCACGTTGTCATCCGCAAACGGTACGGGGCAGTACGCTCCCATGCCGCCGGTGTTGGGCCCTAGGTCGCCGGCGTACAATTGCTTATGGTCCTGCGAGGGGGCCAGCAAACGCATGGTTTTGCCATCGGTGATGCCGATGATGCTGATTTCGGGACCGGTGAGCTTTTCTTCTACCAGGAAAGAATACCAGTCGTGGCCGGCCGGGTTTAAGGCCTGCATTTCCTGTAGGGCTTGGTCGAACTCCGCTACCGACGAGCACACCCACACGCCCTTGCCGGCGGCCAAGCCGTCGTACTTCAGTACTACTTCGCCGCCGTACTCAGCGGCCGTAGCGCGGGCTTGGTCCAACTGATCGGAGCGGAACGTCCACGAACGGCCAGTAGCCACGCCGTGGCGGCGCATAAAGCCCTTCGACCACACCTTCGAGCTTTCCAGCACGGCAGCCGCCTTGCGCGGGCCGAACACGCGGACATCGGTATCGGCGAAATAGTCGGCCACGCCGGCGGCCAGCGGGGCCTCGGGCCCCACCACGATGAGCTTTACCTCGTGCTTTTGGCAGAACTGCTGGATGGCTGGAAAGTCAGTGGTGCTAATGCCGGGCACCGAGCCGGGAATGCCGGCGTTGCCGGGCAGCACGTGCACGCGGGCCCCGTCCTGGGTGAGTTTCCAGGCCAAGGCATGTTCGCGGGCGCCGCTACCTAGGAGGACGATATTGGTTGGTTGCTGAGCCAAGGTGAATTCTTTGGTCGTAAACTTCCCTCCTCAGATGAGGAGGAGTACCCGAAGGGCGTGTTGGTTGATGGTCGTTAAACTGACGCTTGAACGATTGGCCTGGGTCGACAAGCTGAGCATGACGTTCTGTTATTCAGCTACGGTTTTCACCGAAGCCTCCTGCTGCATGTAACCTTCTTTCGCTAGGTTCTGCACCAAGCGGTCAAGCACGTTCACATCGTCGCCAGCACTGGGCAGCGGTTCGCCGGTGATGCGTTGGTAGATGTCGAGGTAGCGGCGGCTGGCTTCGGCAGCTACTTCCTCGGTCAGGCGCGTGGGGTAGCCGGCTTCGGTCTTGTTGGCAATCAGCCACTGCCGGATGTACTCCTTGTCTATCTGAGCGGCGCTTTCGGGGTTGCGGGCGTAGTCGGCCGCATCCCAGAAGCGCGAGGAGTCGGGCGTGTGGATTTCGTCGATGAGAATCAGCTCACCATTGCGTAGACCGAACTCGTACTTCGTGTCCACCAGGATGATGCCGCGCTCGGCCATCCACGTCGAGGCGAAGTTGAACAGCTTCAGCGAAATCACGCGCATTTGCTCGTAGAGCTCGGCCGATACCCACCCTTCAGCCACTAGGTTTTCGGGCGTGATTTCGCGGTCCGATTCCTCCTTGGTAGTCGGCGTCACCAAGGGCTCGGCGAAGCGCTGGTGCTTGGTCAGCCCATCGGGCACGGTTACGCCTGAGAAGGTGCGCTGGCCCTGGAGGTAGCCGCGCAGCATGGAGCCGGTAATGTAGCCGCGCACCACCATCTCCACACGAATCGGCTCGGCCTCTTTCACCAGCATGGCGTTCGGGTCGACCATGCGGATAACGTGGTTCGGCACGATGTTCCGGGTCTTCTCGAACCAGAAATCGGCCAGGCCGTTGAGCACGGCACCCTTGTAAGGAATGGCCGTTTCCAGCACCGAATCGAAAGCCGAGAGGCGGTCTGTTACGACGATGAGCCGCTCGCCCGAGGGCACGCGGTACGAATCGCGGACTTTACCGCGGTGCAGCAATTCGAGCTGGGGCGTATTGAAATACGGAAGCGTGTTCATGGCGCGGATGAAGCGGCTGTCGGGCTAGAGAGAAACTTCGTTCGGGGCTGCCTCAGCGGGCTGCGCGGCGCGGCTCTGGCTAATGTGCTCCACGATGTTGCGGAACAGCTTCAGCCCGTCGCCTTCCTCCGACACCGCGGGGTCGAGGCGCTTGCGCCGGGTCCAGTCGGGGTGGTTGTAGAGCGACAGGAACGCCTCGGGGTGCGGCATCAGGCCGAAGACGTGGCCGGTAGTATCGGTGAGGCCAGCGCAGTTCAGCTCAGCGCCGTTGGGGTTGTGCGGGTACAGCTCGGTTTCGCAGCCGGTGGCGTCGCAGTAGGTTAGGCAGTTAAGGCCTTCGGCCAGGATGCGGCTCCGAATTTCTTCGTCGCGGATAACCAAACGGCCTTCGCCATGGCGCACGGGCACTTCCAAAGAAGTCAGGCCTTTGAGGAAGGGCGAGCGGTTGTTGGGGTTCACCGCCAGGCGCACCCACCGGTCTTCGTAGCGGCCCGAGGCGTTGTGGGTCAGGGTCACTTCGCGCTCCTGCTGGCCGGCGAAATCGGGCAGCAAGCCCATTTTCACTAACATTTGAAAGCCGTTGCAGATGCCCACCACGTAGTTGCCGGCCTCGATAAAGGCGCTGAGCTCTTCTAGCAGCGTGCGGCCCGAAGGCAGCTTGCGGAAGCGCACCTTGTTGGCCATCACCACGCCCGAGCCTAGGTCGTCGCCGAAGGAGAAGCCGCCGGGGAAGTTGAGCACGTCGTAGTCGTGGATGCTGGTTTCGCCGCTGAGCACCTGGTTGAAGTGCACAATGGTGACCTCGCCCCCAGCGAGGCGGTATGCGGCGGCCAGTTCTTCTTCGCAGTTGATGCCGAAGCCGGTCAGGACCAGGGCATGAACTGGTTGTCGGTTGTTGGTTTGTGGTTCTTGGCCCGAAACCATCGGCGTCGTCCGGTTTTCTGCTTGATTGCTCGTCATCTCCACTTCTCCTAAGCTTGCAGGGTAAGTTCTTCGCCGGCCATTACGCGGTTCACCGGGCCGTTGCTCCAGGCTTCGCGCAGGTCGGCGGTAGCGGCGTACACCACCGTTTGGTTCTGGTGGCGAATGACCAGGCGGCCATTATCCGTCACCACACCTAGGCGGGTGGCGCGGCCAGCCATCAGGGCTTCAAAATCTACTACGTCCTCCGGAGCCACAGTAGCCACAAAGCGCGAGTGGCTTTCCGAGAACAGCTCCGTTGGGACCGGCAGCTCACCTTCCAAGGTCAGTTCGGCGCCTAGGTTGTCGTCGCCAAACAAGCATTCGGCCACGGCTACGGCCAGACCACCGTCGGAGAGGTCGTGGCACGATACGATGAGGCTCGCATCGTGGGCGCGGCCAACTTTCTCGTACAGGTCTTTGGCTTCGGCGGGCCGCACGCGGGGCACGTTCTGGCCCAGCTCGCCGAAGAGGTGGTAGAGCTCCGAGCCGCCTAACTCGTCGTAGGTATCGCCGAGCAGGTAGACCACGTCGCCAGGGGCTTTGAAGTCCGAGGTGACGGCGCGGCGCACGTCGGGCATCAGGGCGGTCATCGAGTAGAGCACGGTGGGCGGCACCGAAATCTTCTGCCCGTCGGCCTTGAAGTCGTTTTTCATCGAGTCCTTGCCCGAGGTCAGCGGAATGTGGTAAGCCACGCACATGTCGCGCAGGGCCTCGCAGAGCTGCACCAGGGCCGCCAGCTTCTGCTTGCCGTCGGGGTTAGTCACGGGGTCGTACACCGAGTCGGGCACGCAGAAGTTGTCGTTGACGGACCAGAAAATTCCGTCCCCGGGCGTCAGGTTAGGCAGCTTGCCGCCCACCGACACGATCTGGCGCACGGCCTCGTCGAAGGCGCCGGCCGACATCTGATAGGGGTCGATGTCGCCGTAGCGCGGCAGGATGCCGTTGCTCACCGCCACGCCTTCCCACGACTCAAAGTTGAACTGCACCACGGCCGCATCCTGCGGCGCCTGCCCGGTGCGGCCCATCAGCGGCTTAACAACAGTGCGGCCCTTCACCTCGTGGTCGTACTGGCGAATCACGGCCTCACGCGAGCAAATGTTCAGCGCGCCGAGCAGCTTAATCAAAAGCTCCGTCGCGTCGAGCGAAGCGGGCAGCTTGGGTTCGTGCAGGGTCGGCAGTTGCCACTCGGCGTCGAGCACCTTGCGCGGCACGCCTTCGTGCAGGAACTCCAGCGACAAGGAAGCCACCGGCTGCCCGTCGAAGGTCACGTCGAGGCGGCCGTTGTCGGTGAACTCGCCGATGTCCGACAGCTCCACTTCCATCTCAGCGGCCAGCGCGTTCAGCTCCGCGAACTTCGCGGGCTCCACCACCAGCGTAAACCGCTCCTGCGACTCCGAGAGGAAAATCTCCCAGGGGCGCAGGCCGGGGTACTTCAGCGGCACTTTTTCCAGCTCCACCGTGGCGCCGCCGCTGATGCCGGCCAGCTCACCTACCGACGAGGACAAACCGCCCGCGCCGTTGTCGGTGCTGCACTTGATTAGGCCGCGGCGGGTAGCCAGCAGCAGGAAGTCCATGGCCAGCTTTTGGGTAATCGGGGAGCCGATCTGCACGGCCGTGGCCGGCGCGGCTTCGTCCAGCTCGATGCTCGAGAAGGTAGCACCGTGAATGCCATCTTTACCCACCCGGCCGCCGGCCATGATGATCCGGTCGCCGGCGTCGATCTTCTTTTCCCAAGCGTCCTGCCCCGCCAGCTGCATCGGCAGCACGGCGCCGGTGCCGCAGTACACCAGCGGCTTGCCGCGGTAGCGCTCATCGAATACGATGGCGCCGTTCACCGTCGGCACGCCCGACTTGTTGCCGCCGTCTTCAATGCCTTTGCGCACGCCCTCGAACACCCGGCGCGGGTGCAGCTGTCCCGTCAGCAACGGCCCCGACCAGTTCGGCGGGCCGAAGCAGAGCACATTGGTATTAAAGAGCAGCCGCGCGCCGCCGATGCCGGTAGCCAGCGGGTCGCGGTTGTTGCCGAGGATGCCGGTAATGGCTCCGCCGTATGGGTCGATAGCCGAGGGCGAGTTGTGGGTTTCGACCTTCCAGACGAACAACGACTCCTCGTTGATGCGCACCGCGCCGGCGTTGTCCGAAAATACCTTGATGAGCCAGTCGTTGCCGTTGGCACGCAGCAGCCGGTCTACTTCGGAGGTAGCCCCTTTGATGTAGGTCTTGAACAGCCCGTCGATTTCCTTTTCCTCGCCCGTTACGGCGTTGCGGTAGCGGATGACGGCCGCAAACTCCTTGTGCTTGCAGTGCTCCGACCAGGTTTGGGCCAGAATTTCCAGCTCGCAGTCCGTGGGGTCGGGCGTCAGGCCGGCATCGGCGCGGGCCATCTGCGTTTCGGCCGAGTAGAAATGGTCGCGGATGGTGCGCATTTCCTCCAGGTTCAGCGCGTACACGTTCTCCTTCGAGAGCTGCACCAGCTCTTCGTCGGTGAGGTTTTCCAGCCGGATGGTGTGCGTGGTGGAGTCGGCGCCGCCGCCGGGTTGTGGGGTAAAGTCGCGGATGCCCTGGGCGGTGTGCCCTACCAGGAAGCGGTTGATGAGCTTGTTGCCGAGCAACTCCTCCGCCATGCGGCGCAGGTCTACCTCGGGCAGCTCCTTTTCCAGCAGGTATAGTCGCTTACTGAAGATGTGCTGTGTACGCGTGTCCAGCTCCGTACCTAGGAAATCCTGCAGCGCGTTTTGGGCCGAGGTGCCTTCGTCGTCGGTTACGCCGGGGCCCTTGGCTACCAGGATGTAGCTCTTGAACTCCGGACCTAGGGCCCACTCGTCAAGCGCCACGTCGTTTAGCAACGGGTCCTGCAGGCACTGCGCCGCGAAGCTTTCGAGCTGCTCAGCCGAGAGCGGGTAGCGCACGGTGTACACAGCGCTGGTTTGCACGCGCCCGGTGAGCACGTGCAGGTGGCGCCGGGCGGCTTCGGCCACGCGGGCACCTTCGCCGTCGTGCTGGCCGGGGCGCGGAATCAGTTGGATGGTATGCGAAGCGGTGTTTTCCAAAGCTCAGAAGGGTAGCGAGTGTTGTGGCGCGGAGTGGTACTCCGCGACGAGCCGCAGGCGAGTAGCTTGCGTGAGGAGTGCGTGGTCGGCGGCTTCGGCAGACGCGAGGAACGCGCTGGCGCGGGTCGCGGAGTACCACTCCGCGCCACTGGCAAACCCCAAGAATGCGGTAAGCCGCCCCGGGCCCGACGTACGGGCCACAAGGCGGCTTACCATGTTGTGCGGAGCGGTGCTCCAAGAGGCCGCATGCGCGGCGTGGGTGTTCGAAGAAGCATCTTCGCCGAAGTACCCTAGGTGCTTTGCTACCTTGGCAGCGGCGGGTTTTCGCAGCTGCTTTTGGAAGTCGGCTTGGCACGCAAGGCTTTGGCTGTGCAGCGGCTGCGACTCGGCATGTTGTTGCTGTTGTCGCTCGGCTATTTGCTCTTCCACTTCCCGGCGCTCGGCATCGAGGCGCAGGCCCGCGGCTCGGCTCAGCAGCGCGCTACGGCGCCACATGCTGTCGAACGAGGCCTTGTTAGGCCGGGTTCGCGTGAGCGAAGTGGAGGTATGGGAGAGGCTTCGTTGCACAGGGTAGCGAAGGAGATACAAAAGAACGACAACCGCCGCCCTTACGCAAGCGTCGGCACGACGTCGGGCCGGCTCCCGGGCTTTACTGCCGGCATGCCTTTGGCACACAGCGGACAATTTTCGGGCTGGTAGGTGGCCGCCTGAACCGGTAGCAACGCAAACAAAGGGAAGTCTAGTTCATGCTGGCCGCCGGTGCGGTCGATCAGGCAAGCCACACCGAGCACTTCCACGCCCATTTGGCGCAGTACCTCGGCTACCTCCAAGGTCGATTTACCGGTGGTTACCACGTCTTCGGCGATGATGACTTTCTCGCCGGGCCGCAGCGCGAAGCCGCGGCGCAGCGTCATCCTGGTATCGGCGTCGCGCTCGGTGAAGATGCCGGGCACATTCAGCTGACGGGCCAGCTCGTAGCTTACGACCACGCCGCCCATGGCGGGGCCCACTACCACGTCGGGCTGCAGGCCAGCTTCTTGGATCAGCTTAGCCAGTACACCTAGGGCCGGAGCAGCTAAGTCGGGACGGCGCAAGAAGCGGGCGCACTGCACGTAGGTATCGGAGTGCAGGCCCGACGACAGGCGAAAGTGGCCGCTCAGCAGGGCATCTTCGCCGCGCAGCTGCTGCTCAAATTGTTGCTGAAAATCGCTCGGAGCGTAGGGCATTGATTTGTTCGGTAAGGTCGCGGGCCGCGGCGCCAGCGTCGGCGGCCTGCCAGATGCTACGGGAAGTATTGATCAGAAGACCTAGGCCGTCGGAGGCGCGGCAGCCGGCCTGCACGGTAGCGGCTAAGTCGCCGCCCTGGGCACCCACGCCGGGCACGAGGAACCACAGCTCGGGGCAACGCTGGCGCAGGCGGGCCAGGGCGTCGGCGTTGGTAGCGCCTACTACCAAGCCTAGGTCGGGGTGCTGGGGGTAAAGGTCCTGCACCACATCGGCGGCTAGGTCGCTGAGCGTGCCGCCGCGCACCAGCTGCTCATCCTGCAAGGAGTGCGCAGGCTTGTTGGACGTTTTGGCCAGCACGAACACAGCTTTGCCGGGGCGGGCAAACGGCACAATGGCGTCGTCGCCCATGTAGGGATTCACCGTCACGCCATCGGCCCCGATGATGTCGTAGGCAAAGGCGGCGTAGCGCTCGGCGGTGTTGGCAATGTCGCCGAACTTCCCGTCGAGGATCATCGGCACCTCCCTAGGTATCCACTCGCGCAGGCGCTGCAGCAGGGCTACCCCGTCGGGGCGGGCCAGGAAGAATGCCAGGTTGGGCTTGAAGCCGGCGGCGTACTCGGCCGTTTGCTCTACCACCTCACGCAAGCGGGTCTCTACGTTCTCGCCTACCGGGTCGAGGCCCACGCAGAGCAGCGAGCCGGTAGTTTGGGCGCGGCGGGTTAGCTGATCCATGCGGCTTTGTTGGTTTCGGTGAGGTTATGGGCGGTTTCCCATTCGGTGGCGAGGCGTGCCGTGAGGCCGGGCTCCAGCCACTCGCCGGTGGCTACCTGCACGGCTGCCGCGCCGCAGCGCAGGTAGTCGCGCACGTGCTGAGCCGTGAAGATGCCGCCGGTGCCGATGACGGGCAGCGTCAGGTTTTCGTCGTGAGCCAGCTCGTACACGCAGCGCAGGGCCATGGGCCGCAGCGCCTCGCCCGAGAGGCCACCCAGGATAGGCTCGCCACCATCGGGCAGGTGCAAGGCTTTTAGGGTGTTGCAGGCGGCCAGGGCCGTGGCGCCCCCCTCCTGCGCACCTAGGGCCAGGGCGCGCACGTGGTCGGGCCACGGGGGCAGCTTCACGACGAGTGCGGCTTGGTCGCCGAGTTCGTTGCGCACGGCTTCGGTGGCCTCGCGCACAAAGCGCGGCGTCAGGTCGAAGCCTTTCTGGGTGGTGGCGCTGCTGATGTATATCTCAACTCCGGCAATTTGGCCGGCGGCTTCGCGGGCCAGAAAGCGGGCAATTTTTCTGAATCCGGGGATGCCGGGAGCGGTGATGCTCACCAGCACGGGTACGCCATGGCGGCGCAGGTGCGGCAGGTGGTCTTGTACCAGCTGCTCGGCGCCGTCGGTGCGACGGTCGGTGGTGTTAAGCAGCGACGAATCGGCTACGCGGATGAGGCCATCGCGCCCGCCGGGCTGTGGCTCCATAATCACCGTTTTGGTGAAAATGGCACCTAGGCGCTCGTAGCCTAGGTTATCGGGCAGTTGCCAGGGAGCAGCAGCCAGGCACACGGGGTTCTGCAGCGAAAGAGTGGGGCCGAGTTGCATAGTGGATGGGGCTATTTGTTCGGGCGGTCGGGTGGCGCAAATCGAAGAACCTGGTGCACCACAGCGTACTTACCGCGCCGCGCCGGCCGAAGCACCTCTACCGCTTAATGTGGCGGCTTTGGGCTCACCGTTGCTCGGACCGCCAGCCGTAAAGATGCTTCGGCCGACGCGGCGGGGCTGTGTTGCTGGTTGCGGCTGTTCTCCCCTTTTGCCAGCGCTGCGTGGGGCCGGCCTAGGGAAAACGAAAAGCAAAGGCAAGCCAACTGTTTTCCCCGGCACCCGGCGCGAGCGGACACAAAAAAACCGCTCCGGTAACAACCGGGCGGCTAACGAGGGAAAAGCAGGAAAAGGAAACGAAATCAATCAACGGAAACAGGTTTCGACCCCGTTGCAGAACCTGCGGTTGAGCCGTTCCGCGCTTCGTTTTATGTTGATGATTCAGAAGCACGTCGCAAAAGTATCCAACTTCACCAGAAGGCCAACACCGCACCCCGATATAGTTGCTGTTAAGAAAATGTTAAGCTCAACAAGTGCTTATATTACTAAGGTATTCCTTTAGTAGCGCAGCTATTCATAATAACTAATTGAATTGCAACACGCTTTCCCCAATACTCAACCTTATTCCACCCGTTAAGGCGCATACCACTCATTGTATTTTTTAACTTTTCTCAGAATAACTTTATTGCAAAAGTAAAAATCAGCCTTGTTGAAAAAATGCAAAACCATTTATACATTTACTGAAAGTTTAGGGCATTTGGCTGAATTGAGGAGTTGAGGGTTCATGTTTTGATAACGCTGGCTTAACCTCGTCGGCGCCCCGCTTACCGGAACTTTGCACATCACATTTCCAAGTTTGTTACATCACCTCCCGCGCTATGAAATCACCGTTACTACTGCTCAGTTTAGTGCTTGCGCTGCTCGCCGGCACGCCGGCCCTGGCGCAGTCGGATGCGCCCGTTGAATACAGCGAGCGGGTGCCGGCCGGCTCCTACGGCCGCTCTACGCTGCACGCCCGCACCCAGGAGTGGGTGGAGCGCCGCTTTGCTTACGGCCCCAAAACCGATTTCTCTACCAACCCCGCCGCCGGCACCGTGCGCGTGCTGGGCACCGTAAAGCTTAAGCCCGTCGATAACAAAGGCCAGGAGGTTGAGCGCACCGCCCGCTTCGAGTTTACGTGCCAGGCCACCGACGAAGGCTACACCTACAGCGTGGGCGCGTTTCGGGTAATTACAGACCCGCAAAAACTCGATACGACGGTGCCGCTGGATGACTACCTGGCCCAGCTGCGCGCCGAAAAAAACAACGACCGCACCAAGAACGACCGCCGCGTACGGGCCCAGGCCAACTCGCTGGCCAGCGAAATTGCCATGAGCTTCCGCTCGTACATGAACCAGATTCCGGCGAGCGAAGACGGCAGCGTGGGCTTGCCCGCCGCCACCGGAAGCAACTAACCCACTGCCGGCACCGGCACTGGGCATAGCGGCCGCTCCTTGCCGGGCGGCCGCTTTTTTGTGCCCTAGGTGTTGCACAGCCCTGCCCGCGCAGGCAGCAGGGGTTTAGGCCTAGTTGCGGGGCGTGCGCCCAACTTCCAGCTTTTATTCCGGAAGAGCGGCGCTTGGCGAGCAATTTAATTTATGTGTTTTGTGCTATTCAGTAGCAGCATCTACATAGCCACCTCGTCTGCATCTTGCCCCTGACAGAAATACAAAAAGCCACGCAATGCGTGGCTTTTTGTGCACTCACCCGGCTTATGCAGCCTTTTCCATATGCTTGCAAAGTTACCGCCCCGACTGGGCTAGCCCTAGTCCGCACCCCGATAATAACACATTCGTAACCTAGGGCAAACCGGCGTTGCCAAGGCCCGAAACAGAGTTGGCACGGTTTTATTAACAATGCCAATCAGCAGTGCGCAGCAGCCTCGAGACGCAGCATTGCCCTTCCTTTTCCGTCCGATTTTTTCTTTCCGTGGTCATGAAAACTAACCGCGCAGCTACTCTATTTGCTTTTGCTTCCGCCTTATTGCTCGGCTCGGCTACTGCGGCCCAGGCGCAGGTTCGCTCCTATTCCAACGCCCCTACGGCCACTGCCGGCAACAAAACCGACGGCGTGCGCTTCGGCATCCGGGCGGGCCTGAACGTGGCTGACTGGTCGGGCGACGCGGTAGAAAGCGTGCAAAGCCTTACCGACTTGGCCAACGGCGCCATCACCAAACAACAACGCCCGGGCTTTCATGCCGGCGCCTATGTAAGCCTGCCCCTAGGTCCGCGCTTTACGATTGAGCCGGGGGTGCAATACTCCGAGAAAGGCGTAATCGTGAGCGGCCGGGTGCCCATGGAGCAGTTTGATTTCCTGAACGCCAAAGCCACCGGCACGGCCCGCATGGGCTACATCGATGTGCCGGTGCTGGCCAAAGCCTACCTCACGCGCGGCTTGTACCTGTACGCCGGTCCGCAAGCCTCGTACTTGGTATCGGGCAAGGCGCGCGTTGAAGCCAGCGTGTTGGGCTTCGACGCGTACCAGCAGGACTTTGACGTGCGTCAGTACTTCCGCGAGCTTGATTTTGGCGTAAGCGGCGGCGCGGGCTACCAGTTCGGGAACGGATTGGGCCTGAGCGCCGGTTACGACTACGGTTTGTCGTCGCTGGATAAAAACAACCGCTTCGACGCCCAAAACCGCGTCATCAAAGCTTCCCTGAACTTCTCCTTCTAACGGGCTGGTTCGGGGGTTTCTCCACCTTTGCTCTTTCACACTGGCTGTTCGCTCACATAAACGCAAAAAGGCCGCCCACGCTGTGGGCGGCCTTTTTTTATGGCCATTAGCCGTGTGCTGTATTAGCTCGTGGGGCCGTTGTCGACGCGGGCTTCCACTACGCTTTGCACCGAAGCCGAAACGTTGGAGAGGATGTCGTAGCCCGTGGCGCTTTCGATGGCATCAACCGTGGTGCGGTACGAGCCCCAAGTGGTGAGCAGCGAGTTGTCGTTGGGCGTGTTGATGGCAATTACGCGGGTGCTGCTGGTTACGCGGCTGGCATCCGACGAGCCTTCGGGCAGTACCACAATCACCTTCCAGATGCGGTTGGGTACCGTTACGCGGCCACCGTCGAGGGTGGTTTTGTAGCCGGCCGAGCCCGTGCCGCCGGTGCCGTAGCTGCCCATAATCACGTACAGCTCGTAGCCCTGGCCCACCAACGTGCGGCAGTAGTTTTCGAGGTTGGCCCAGGTGCGCTGGTTGTTGTTAGGCGCCTGCGGCACCATGTTCGTCATCAGGAACGTGGCCGAGTTATCGGTCGTCGAGCTGGTGCGGTCGGCCGAGGGGCAGTTGTGGCCGCGGTCGAAACCAGAGCCCGTGTAGCTGCTGCTGCTTACCTGGTACCAGCCCGAGGGCAGGGCGGTGTCGTTGCGGAAGTCGTCCTGGCGCGAGGCCGAGCCCAGCCAAGCCGAGCTCAGGTGCCACGAAACCCAGTTCGGCGTGCCCCGGTCGCGGTGGTACGACATGGCGAACTGCGGCTTCTGCATCAGGTAGTTCCAGTAGTACGAAGAGCTGGCCACCGCGCCGCTGGGGTTGCCCATGGCCAAGTGGTTGTCGCGGGTGGCGTCGGCGTTTTGGCTAACGGCCGTGGGTTGCTGCGGAGCAACATCGGTTTGCTTGGAGCAGGAGGCGGCTAGCAAACCAACCAACAGGAAGCTGCTCAGGCGGGTGAAGGTACCCTTCATACTAAAAAGGTGTTTGGTGGAGGAGAATGTGGTTGCAAAGTTGGCAACGCCATATTGTTGCCTGATTACGTCAACATTATGGAGTTGTTATCATAATGTTAAGACAACGTTGCATCGCGCCCTCAAATCCTACTTTTCAGCCTTGCGCCGTTACAAATATCGTAAAACCGACTTGTTTTAGCAGGATGCTCTTGCTTTGAAATGGACGCCCTTTTTGCCCGCCGCACGCGGGGCCGCGTCGGCACCTAGGGCGGCCCGCCACTCAACTTGGGCTTTTCACGTATGTTGGCGCACACGCCCCTTTTCCCCACTCCTATGACCCTCCGATTTTGGCTATTTGCGTTGCTCCTCATCACCACGCTAGCCACCAGCTGCGCCCGCCGCAACCGCGCCAAGAAAGACACGGCCAGCAGCACCCCCGTTGAGGCCCCGCGCACGGCCGAAGAAGTTCGGCGCGAAAACGCCCGCGACCTGGCCTCGGTAATGACCGACGAGCTGCAGCTGCGCGAAGACCAAACCTTGCGCATCCGGCAAGTGCTGGCCAGCACGGTGGAGCAGGTAAACGCCGCCCAAACCAAATTCGGCACCGACAAAACCGGCCTCACCACGGCGCTGCGCCGCATCAACGCCAGCTCCGAGGCCCAACTAAAGCAGATCATGACGCCCGAGCAGTACAAGCAATACCAGGTACGCAAGCCGCAAATCCAGCAGAAGCTGCGCGAGCAAAAAGCTGGCAACTAAAAATTTTCGGTAGCGCAGGCAACGCCTGCCCGTGCCCGCGCATCTGACGCCGGTGTAAGCCCACTCCGCAACCTAGGGGTGGCTTACGCCGGCGTTATTGTTTATCTTGATGCAAACGCAGACGGGCCATGATTCAACTTCGCGGAATCGAGAAGAGCTACGTAATGGGCCACAACCGGCTGCCGGTGCTGCGGGGCATCGACCTGGAAGTGCAACCCGGCGAGTTGGTGAGCATCATGGGCTCGTCGGGCTCGGGCAAGAGCACCTTGCTCAACATCCTAGGTATTCTCGACGATTACGACGCCGGTGAGTACTGGCTGGCCGGCACCCACATCGATCGGGGCCTTTCGCAACGCCGGGCGGCGCAGTTGCGCAACCAGTTTTTGGGCTTTGTTTTTCAGTCGTTCAACCTGCTCAACTTTAAGTCGGCGCTCGAAAACGTGGCCCTGCCGCTGTACTACCAGCAGGTAAGCCGCCGCGAGCGAAACCGCCTGGCCATGGAGTACCTGGAGCGCGTAGGCCTGGCCGACCGCGCCGACCACCTGCCCAGCGAGCTTTCGGGCGGGCAGCGGCAGCGCGTGGCGTTGGCGCGCGCCCTTATCCATCAGCCCAAACTCATTCTGGCCGACGAGCCCACCGGTGCCCTCGACACCCACACCACGCAGGAGGTGATGGACATCTTCAAGCAGGTAAATGCCGAGGGCATGACGGTCATCATCGTAACCCACGAGCACGATATTGCGGCCCAAACGCAGCGGGTAATCCGCATCCGCGACGGATTGATTGTGGGCGAAGAAGCCGAAGAAACCACCGCCTCCCCTACCGCTACCATTAGCTCCCTCCCTTCATGAAAAACGTACTGCTTGCCGCCGCTTGCCTGCTCCTAGGTGGCGCCGCTGCCCACGCGCAAAACCCGGCCGCCACCGAGAGCAAGGCGCTGCAGCAGCGCATCAACCAGTTGATGCGCAACCCGGCCAAGCCCCAGCAGGAGCTCCGGCTCGATTTGAAAGGCTGCCACGCCACGCAAACCATTCGCGACAACAAAGCCGACGTGCAGGCCTCGGCGCCCATTTCGGTGAGCTACAACAAAGGCGGCGAAGCTGGCTGGGCCGCGAAGGTATCGGATGGCAAGTTTGAGCTGGCACTGGACTTTGAATGGAGCGAGGTTGAACCCCTTACCTACCTCCGCCGCAAGCCCGAGAAGGGCAAAGACGAAGCGCCCTACGAAATCAAGATCCGGCGCGTGCGCAAGGGCAACACCACCAACTTCGA
This sequence comes from Hymenobacter oligotrophus, assembly GCF_003574965.1. Taxonomy (NCBI): domain Bacteria; kingdom Pseudomonadati; phylum Bacteroidota; class Cytophagia; order Cytophagales; family Hymenobacteraceae; genus Hymenobacter; species Hymenobacter oligotrophus. The sequence goes on from NZ_CP032317.1 coordinate 2,695,677, forward strand.
GCTGCCCCTTTACACCACCGACGAGAAAGCCGTGCTGGATGTGGTGCGCCGCCTCGAGAAGGTGCGCCAGGGCTGCCAGTAGTCCGCGGCTGCCCTAGGTGCCGCCGAGGCGCGGGCACCTAGGGCGTGTACGTTCCGCCTTCTGCTTACCGCGTGCTTTTAGCCTAATCAGCCGTTGCGATGTTCGACCTGGATAAGTGGCAGGAAATCTGGAGCACCATGCGCCGCAACAAGCTGCGCACGGCCCTCACGGCTTTTGGCGTGTTCTGGGGCATTTTCATGCTGGTGCTGCTGCTCGGCGCGGGCAAGGGCATGGAAAACGGCATTTGGCGCGAGTTCGGCGCCGGCGCCCAAAACAGCCTGTTCATTTTCGGGGGCAAAACCTCGCTACCATGGCAGGGCCTGAAACCGGGGCGCGAAATCAAATTCACGAACGCCGATTTGGAGGCCTTCCGCCAGCGCGTGGAGGGCGTGGAAATGGTGGCTACCCGCAACCGGCTTTCGGGCGAGTACACCATTGTGCGCGGCACGCGCAACGGCTCGTTTCAGGTGTTTGGCGCCAACGGCGAGTTCTTCCGCATCAACGGCGAAGAAGTAAAAACCGGTCGGCTGCTGAGCCCGCTCGATTTGGCCGAGCGCCGCAAGGTGATGGTGATTGGCGAACGGGTGCGCAAGGTGCTGTTTAAGCCCGACGAAAACCCTCTTGGCCAGTACGTGCAGGTGAAGGGCGTTTTCTTCCAGATTGTGGGCACTTTTACCACCAACCAAAACCAGGGCCGCAACGAGGAGCGCGCCTACGTGCCGTTCAGCACCTTCCAAAGCACTTTCAACCAATACAACCAAGTGCAGCTGCTGGCCATTACCACCCGGCCCGGCGTGCCCGTGAAGCAAGTAGAGGAGCAGGTGCGGCAGCTAATGGCCAGCCGCCACCAGTTCGACCCGGTCGACAAGCAGGCCATCGAGCTTGAAAACAACGAGGAAGAGGTGGCCCGCTTTCAGGGCTTGTTCAACGGCATTCGGCTGTTTGTGTCGATTATCGGCGTGCTCACCCTGATTGCCGGCGTGGTAGGTGTCAGCAACATCATGCTCATCATCGTGCAGGAGCGCACCAAAGAAATTGGCGTGCGCAAAGCCATTGGCGCCACGCCCTTCAGCATTGTGAGCATGGTGGTGCAGGAGTCGGTAGTGATTACCGGGCTGGCCGGCTACCTAGGGCTGCTGGCCGGCGTGGGCCTGCTCGATGGGTTGCGCTACGCCATCGAGAAATCGGGGGCCGAGCTGCCCTACTTCACCCGCCCCGAGGTGGATGTGGGCGTGGCCGTTGGCGCCACGGTACTGCTGGTGCTGGCCGGCGCGCTGGCCGGTTTTGTACCCGCCATGCGTGCGGCCAACATCAAGCCCATCGAGGCGCTCCGAACAGATTAAGCAAGAACAACCCAACTCCCCTCCTCAGCTGAGGAGGGGACGCGGCTGCGAAGCAGACGCTGGGGTGGTTGGCCGCGCGGCAGAGACTAACCTCAACCCAACAGCCCGTCTGATATAAACTCGACATGACGGGCTAATTGCCCGGCATGACCGTTCTGAGGTTCCACATGACGGCCAAATTGCCCTAGGTCGTATCGTGCCAACGACCGTCAACCACCCCGCCCTGCGGGCACCCCTTCTCATCTGAGGAGAGAAGTTTCGCCCTCCCCAGCTTCCCACAACTCCTTAAGCCATGTTCGACCTAGATAAGTGGAGCGAAATCTGGAGTACGGTGCAGCGGCACAAGCTGCGCACCTCGCTCACGGCCTTTGGCGTGTTCTGGGGCATCTTTATGCTGGTGGTGCTGCTGGGTGCGGGCAAAGGTTTTCGCAACGGCGTCGAGAAAGAATTCGACGTAGCCAAGAACGCCATCTTCGTATGGTCGCAGCGCACGAGCGAGCCGTTTAAGGGCATGAAACCGGGCCGCTCGGTGCAGTTCACCAACGACGATGTGGCCGTGCTGCAGCGGCAAGTGCCCGAGGCCGCATTGGTGTTGCCGCGCACCTCCTTGCACGGCACTTTCACGGTGCAGTACGGCACCAAAAGCTCGTCGTTTTCGGTGAACGGCGAGTACCCCGGCTACCCGCAGGTGCGGCCGGTGGCACTGCTGTCGGGGCGCTTCATCAACGAGCCCGACGTGCGCGACCGACGCAAAATTGCCGTGATTGGGGCGCGGGTGGCCGAGGTGCTGTTTGGCACGCAAAACCCCATTGGGCAGCAAATTCGCATCAAGGGCACCTACTTTCAGGTGGTGGGCACCTTTAAGGGCACGGGCCGGGCCGAGGAGGCGCAGGAAGACGCCCAAACCATCTTCATTCCGCTCACCACCCTGCAGATTGCCTTCAACCAAGTCAACAAGATTGACTATTTCGCTTTCCTGCCCAAGCCCGGCGTGCCGGCCAAAGTGGTGGAAACGAAAGTAAAGCAGGTATTGGCGCAGCAACACAAAGTATCGCCTACCGACGAGCGGGCGTTTGGCTCGGCCAACGTAGAGGAAGAATACGCCCGCGTGCAGGGCCTCTTCCTGGGTATTGCCGGCTTTAGCTGGTGGGTAAGCCTAGGTACCATTGTGGCCGGCATCATCGGGGTGAGCAACATTATGCTCATCGTGGTGAAAGAGCGCACCAAGGAAATCGGCATCCGCAAGGCTATGGGCGCCACGCCTTGGAGCATTGTGAGCATGATTGTGCAGGAAAGCATCGTGATTACGGCCGCAGCGGGCATGCTCGGCCTGCTGGCCGGCACTGCGCTTATGGCTTTCCTGAGCAACCTCATCGAAGGCCAGGACATCAACTTCTTTTACAACCCGCAGGTGGATGTGCAGGTGGCCCTTACGGCCGTGTTCATGCTGGTTTTCTGCGGGGCTTTGGCCGGGCTAGTGCCAGCCACCATTGCCGCCCGCGTGCAGCCCGTAGTGGCCCTGCGCGACGAGTAAGTAGTTTGGGTTGTCAGTTGCGAGTTATCAATTATCAGTGATGAGCCAGGCAAACCAGCAAACAACCCGCAACCCATACCTCGCAACGGAAAATTAGCATCAGGCAACTGAAAACTGGCAACTCTCAACCGACAACTGATCCATGAAACGCGTCTTCCTCGTCCTTCTTCTCGTGCTTCTGCTAGGCGGCTTCGGGTGGCTGGGCCGCTACTTCTACCTGCAGGCCCACGCCGACCCCATCACCTACAAAACCGAGCAGCCTTTTGTGGCCGATATCACCAAGAAAACGGTGGCTACCGGCAGCATTGTGCCCCGCCGCGAGGTGCAGATTAAGCCGCAGGTTTCGGGCATTGTAGAGGAATTGTACGTGGAGGCCGGCCAGCCCATCAAAGAAGGCCAGCTGATTGCGCGCATCCGCACGGTGCCCAACGCCGCCAGCGTCAACAACGCTCAAAACCAGATTCAGCAGGCGCGCGTGGCTTTGGAAACCAGCCAGCAGGAGCTGGAGCGGCAGCGCCCCCTGTACGAGCAGAAGGTGATTGCGCAGCAAGAGTACAACCGCCTGCTCAACGACGTGCGCGCCCGGCGCCAAGCCCTTGAGGCTGCCCAAAACGACCTGCAAATTGCCCAGCGCGGCGCCTCGCGCAACACCGGCGGCGCTACCAACGTGGTGCGCTCTACCATTACGGGGTTGCTGCTCGATGTGCCCGTGAAAGTGGGCTCGTCGGTGGTGGAGCGTAACAACTTCAACGAGGGCACCACCCTGGCCACCGTGGCCGACATGAACAGCCTGGTGTTTGAGGGCAAAATCGACGAAAGCGAAGCAGGCAAAGTGCGCGAGGGCATGCCCATTAAACTCACGGTGGGCGCTATCGAAGGCACGGCGTTTCCGGCCACGCTGGAGTACATCGCGCCGAAGGGCGTGACGGAGGAAGGCGCCATCAAATTTCAGGTGCGGGCCAAGGTGCAGCCGCAGCCGGGTGTGTTTTTGCGCGCGGGCTACTCGGCAAACGGCGACATTGTGCTCGACCACAAAAAGCAGGTGCTGGCTATTCGGGAAGCGCTGCTGCAGTTTGGCAAGCTGAACAAGGACAGCGTGTTTGTGGAGGTGGAAACCGCGCCGCAGCAGTTCCAGAAAAAGCTGGTGAAAACGGGCATTTCCGACGGCATCAACGTCGAGATTGTATCGGGCCTGAGCAAGGGCGATAAGCTGAAGGTACTGGGCCCCGCCACCGACGAGAAGAAAGGCTAAGCACAACCCGCGGGCGGGGTGTTTACGTTCGAACAACTTTTACCCCGTACCCTGCTGCACCCATGGCCAACCCGCCCGCTGCCTTTACCCTGCGCTTCGACCCGAAGCTGAGCATCAACCCCTCGGGCAAGCATGTGCGCGACGGGCTCTCGTCGACGCTGCGCACCGGCGACAACCTCTGGATGGCCTGCGACGAGCGCGCCAGCGTGGAGCGCCTGCGCCTCACCAACGACAGCACCTTTGGGCAGCACTGCCGCTTTCAGCTGGCCGATTTTCTTGACCTGCCCGACCCCGATGCCGAAGCCGAAATAGACATTGAGGGCCTGGCCGAGGGCGACGGGTACCTGTGGATTGTGGGCTCGCACAGCTTGCGCCGCAAAGACCCCAAACCCGAAAAAGACGACACAGAAAAGAGCCTGGCCAAGCTGGCCAAAGTGCGCGCCGACCCCAACCGCTACCTGCTGGCCCGCGTGCCGCTGGTGCTCAACGAGGAAACCCAGGATTACGAGCTGCAGAAATTGGCCCCCGGCCCGGGCCAGAGCCGCCAGAAGCTGCGGGCCGCCCGCCTAGGTCATCATACCTTGGTGCGCCTGCTGCGCCGCGATGTGCACGTGGGACCGTTTGTGCACCTGCCTGGCAAGGATAACGGCTTCGACATTGAAGGCATGGCCTACGCCGGCGACGGGCGCCTGTTTGTGGGCCTGCGCGGCCCGGTGCTGCGCGGCTGGGCCATTGTGCTGGAGCTGCACGTAACAGCGGGCAGCAAACCCGGCCGCCTGCGCCTAAACAAGCTGCCCGGTGCCGAGGGTGTGTACTACCGCAAGCACTTTCTCGACCTAGGCGGCATGGGTTTGCGCGAGCTGCGCCTGGTGGGCAACGACTTGTACCTGCTGGCCGGCCCTACCATGGACCTCGACGGCACCATTGCCGTGTTTTGCTGGCCCGATGCCCTGCACCACAACGCCGACAGCCTGGTGGCACCCGCCCAGCTGCGCCGCTTGTTTGACGTGCCGCACGGCTACGGCCCTACCGCCGGCAAAGACAAAGCCGAGGGCATGGCCCTGCTCAACGAAAATCACGTGCTGGTGGTGTTCGATAGCCCCACCGACGCGCGCAAACCCGAGGCCGATACGGTAATTGCCGACGCCTTCCGGATACTGCAGGAGCCCGAGCAGCCCGCCGCGCAAAACGCCACCCCGGCCGCGGCCGCGCCGCCCGCGGCGGCCGAACCCGGCCCCGAAGTTGCCGCCGCCGACGCGCACGTAACCGCCCCCGATGCCGGCGGCAACTTGCCCTCGCAGTAGCCGGCCGCCCACCAACGGCCGCCAAAGCTGTTACTTTGCTCGGCATACCTACTTCTTTGTTATGGCCGACAACGCCACGCTCATCCAAACGCCCGAAACCCGGCACCGCATTTATTTCCAGGATTGCGACCAGCTGGGCCACCTCAACAACGCCCGCTACCTCGACTACTTCCTGAACGCGCGCGAAGAGCACACCATGCGCCACTACGCCCTTAACCTAGGGCAGCTTACCCGCGAGCAGCGCGCCGCCTGGGTTATTACCAAGCACCACATCAGCTACCTCAAGCCCGCCAACCACGGCGAGGAGGTACTTATTCGCACGCAGCTCATCCACTTCGACAACTCCTCGCTGGTGGTTGAGATGCAAATGCTCGATGCCGATGGCCTGCGCCTGAAATCCTTGCTGTGGTCGGAAATGGCGTTTATCAGCCTCGTAAACGGCAAACGCGCCGACCATTCCGATGCCCTGATGGACATGCTTGAGGAGGTAGACGTGGACGATGTGCAGTACCACCCCGACGGCTTCGACGAGCGCATTCGGGAGCTGCGCCAGCAGTTTAAGAAACAGCGCAAAGCCGCCGGCCACGACGAGGAGTAGCGCAGTGTAGCGCGGACTTTGTAGTCCGCGTCCACAAATAGCATTTTCAATCGTTAAGTTGGTTGAGAATACTACCTGTGGGCGCGGACTACAAAGTCCGCGCTACTGTTCACCACAACCTCCCCTTCTGCCTTGCGTTAGCCAGAAACCGGAACCACCCACCTAGGGCGGTTCCGGTTTTTCATTGCCGAATGTTTCACCACACCTAAAAACACCATGAGCATTTTTGGTAACGATCCGCTGAAAGGCAAAAAAGTAGCCGTGCTAGCCACCGATGGCTTCGAGCAATCGGAGTTGGAGCAACCCGTGAAGGCGCTGAAAAACGCCGGCGCCGAGGTAGACATTGTTTCGCTGAAAAGCGGCTCCATTAAGGGCTGGGACGAGAAAGACTGGGGCAGCAAGGTTTCGGTGGATAAAACCCTGGACGAAGCCAAGCCCGCCGATTACGACGCACTGGTGCTGCCCGGCGGCCAAATGAACCCCGATGTGCTGCGCACCGAGCCCAAAGCCGTAAGCTTCGCGGCCGATTTTATGCAGGCGGGCAAAGTGGTGGCTGCCATTTGCCACGGCCCCTGGACGCTGGTAGAAACCGGCCTGGTGCGCGGCAAAAACATGACGAGCTGGCCCAGCCTTAAAACCGACCTTACCAACGCCGGCGCCCATTGGCAAGATGCCACCGTGGTAGTAGATGGCAACCTGATTACCAGCCGCAACCCCAACGATTTGCCTGCCTTCAACGAAAAGCTGATCGAGAAAATTGGCGGCACCCAAGCCTAGGTGCCTACCGCACAAAAGAGCCCCGGCAGCCACTGGTTGCCGGGGCTCTTTCGTGCCGGTTGCTTACCGGCAACCTAGGGCACCAGCGCCAGCAGCGCGGCCGTCCAACGGTGGTACACCAGGTAAAAGCCTATATCGAACACAAACAAAAAGCCGCCCTGCACCCACAGCGAGCGGGCGTAGCCCAGGTAGCGCTCGGGCAACTGATCCGCGGAAGCAGCCCGCGCAAACAGCCACGCCCCCACGGCTACGTACGCCACATCGAGGCCGGCATTGAAGAGCAGAATCTTCTCGAACGCGAACTGCGCCTGCAGGCTGTGGGCCAGCGTAAGGCCCTCCACGTGCAGCGGCCGGGCTTGCAGTATGCCCCATACGGCCAGCAGGGCGTTTACCGCGCCCCATCCCACGTTCATCTGATGAAAATAGTGCTGCTGCGTAGCTGGCGTGCGCGTAACCAGCCAGCCGCTGCCCAGCAGGTTCAGCAAGGCCCAGGCACCTAGCACGCCCATGCCTTGCTGGGTCAGCATTTCGCGCTCAAAATTGATGGCCGGCAACGCGGCGGCTACATCGGATACTACGGGCATAGGCGGCAGCAACAACAACGCACGAACCTAAACAAGAAAGCGCGCCGTGTGGGGCGCGCTTTCCGAAAAATACCTAGGCAGGCGGTGGGTTACTGGGCAAAGCCGAAACCTACGTACACCTGAATGAGGCTGTTCTTGATGTCGTTGAGGTTCTCGTTGGGCGTCATCATCCCGTTCTCCATCTTGGGGTCGTTGTAGATGTTGGCCAGGCTGAGCACGTAGCGGCCACCCACGCGGGCCGGGCCCACGCGCGCCTCCAGGCCGGCCACTCCGCCGTAGTCGAGCGAGTTGTAGTTGCGGTTGCTGATGTTGACGGCGTTCTTGTCTTCCTTCACGTTCACGAGCAGCGACACTTGCGGGCCCACGTGGAAGCTCACGTTATCCACGAAGTTGTACACGAACATCACGGGCACCTGCACGTAGTCGAGCTGCGTTTCGTAGGTGTTTTGCATGCCCGCCGGCCGGAACGCCGACGACGCCTTAAAGCCTTGGCGGCTGTAGAGCGCCTCTACCTGCAGCGAGGTTTGGGGCGAAAAACCAAACTGGGCGTAAGCACCGGCATGGAAGTTCTGGCGGCTTGCCTCGTTGCCGTAGTTCTTCTTGTCATCGCCGCGGAAGTTGGAGGAGTTCCAACCGCCCTTAATACCGAAACCGTTGTTGCGCGAGTCGGGCGTGGTTTGGTAGTCCGACGATTTACGAATTCCTTCTACGCCGCGTTGGGCCAGGGCTTCCCAGCTGCACAGGGCGCACAGCGAGAGTAAGAGTGCAATTTTTTTCATGTGATAGTGGATCTTGGGTTGAGCCCCACCCGGCAGTTGCGGGCAGCAACGCATCGGGCCATAGGCGATTGGCTATACTTTGGCCGGCCCCTACGGGTTGCACACAAACCCTACGCAACAGAAAATTTTCCTGTTGGGCTGCTTGCCTGCGTGGCCGAGTGCTGTGTATGTTTGCGGCTTCCGGCCTTGCCCTACCGGAGCGTTAGCTCAGTTGGTTCAGAGCACCACCTTGACACGGTGGAGGCCACTGGTTCGAGTCCAGTACGCTTCACGAAAACGCCCTTACGGCTTCCGCAAGGGCGTTTTTCATTTTATGCCCACAAGCACAACAGGCCGCCCTTGTTTTGCAGCGGCGGCCACTACGGCCCTAGGTGCCAAGCAGCGCTTGCACCGCCGGCAGCGTAATGGCGGGCGTAGCCCCGGGCTGCGTAGCCACCAAAGCGCCGGCGGCACAAGCAAATCGCAGCAGTTCGTTGGGCGCTTGCCCGGCCAGCCACCCGCGCAGCAAAGCCGCCAAAAAGGCATCGCCGCTGCCAATGGTATCGTGCACCGCCACGGGCACGCCGGCCGCCTGGTACAGCTGGCCGTTGGCCCACAGCAAGGCGCCGGCGGCACCTAGGGTAACGCACACGGCTTGGAGGCGGTAGCGGCGGGCCAGCCACGGCAGGGCCGCTGCGGGTTCGGCGGCCTGCCCCAGCCATTGCATCAGCTCGCGCAGCTCGTGGTGGTTTAGCTTCAGCAAATCAGTGCGGGCAAGCAGGGGCAACACCACCTCGGGGCTGTTGTGCGGCGGGCGCAGGTTCACGTCGAACACGCGCAAGCGGGCGTGCGGCAGCAAGCCGTGCAGCGTGGCCCGCGTGGTGGGGCGGCGCGCCACCAGGCTCCCGAACACCAGCGCATCGGCTTGGGCTACCAGCGCCTCGGCGGCGGGGCTGGGCCCGATAGCATCCCAAGCGGCGGGCTCGGCAATGGTGTAGCGCACGTTGTGGGCATCGGCTACGTTGGCGTGCACTACGCCCGTGGGCAAGTGGCTGCGCTGCACGTGCGTGGTAGCCAAGCCCTTGCTAGCCATCCAGCAGCGCAGCTGCTGCCCTAGGTCGTCGGGGCCGGTGCTGCTGATGAGCCAGGCCGGCACCCCCAGCTGCTGCAGGTGCACGGCCACATTAAGGGGCGCTCCGCCGGGTTGCTTACCGGTGGGCAATACATCCCACAATATTTCGCCGAAGCACACCACCGATTGGCTCATACAACTGCCGTCGAAGCACTGGAAGAAGCGGCTGGTGCTGATGCGGCCAGCCCACAACACCGCCACCGCCGCGCCGGCAATATAGGCCGTGGAGCCATTGGTGCTTGCCGCGTTTGGCTTCGCGAAGCCGCGTCGCAAACCTCGGCCCCCTTCGCCGCGTTGTTTCGGGCGTGACTCATCCGCCGCACTACCTGCCCGTTGCTTGGGCGCCGCTCTACGCCCACCCGCTGCCCGCCAGCCACCGCTTTCCGATGCTGAAGTACGAGCTGCTGCCCGAGCAACTCATCCGCGAAGGCACCATTGCGGAGGAAAGCATCTTTGCGCCCATTCCGCTGCCCGACAAGTACATTCTGGAAACGCACTGCGCTGCGTATTACCAACGGCTGGTGCAGGGGCAGCTTACGCGCCAGGAGGAACGCGCCACGGGCTTTCCGTGGTCGGAGCAGTTGGTGCAGCGCGAGGTTACGATTTTGGGCGGCACAGTGCAGTGCGCCAAGCTGGCCCGCCACACCGGCGTGGCGCTCAACGTGGCCGGCGGTACCCACCACGCCTTTGCCGACCGCGGCGAGGGGTTTTGCCTGCTCAACGACCAAGCCGTGGCGGCCAACTACCTGCTGCAACACGAAGGCATCGGCAAGGTGCTCATCGTCGACCTGGACGTGCACCAGGGCAACGGCACGGCGGCCTTGTTCCGGTACGAGCCACGGGTGTTTACCTTCTCGATGCACGGGGCGCGCAACTACCCGGCCCGCAAAGAGCACTCGGACCTGGACTTGGCCCTGCCCGACGGCACCGACGACGCCACCTACCTAAAACTGCTGCACGAAACCCTGCCCCGCCTGCTCGACGAGGTGCAGCCCGAATTTGTGTTTTACCTCGCGGGGGTAGATGTGCTCGGCACCGACAAGCTCGGCCACTTGGGCCTCACGCGCGAGGGCTGCCGCCAGCGCGACCGGTTTGTGTTGGAGCTCTGCCACCGATACCAGCTGCCCGTGGTGGTGTGCATGGGCGGCGGCTACTCCGAGCGCATCAGCGACATTGTGGAGGCCCACGCCAATACCTTCCGGCTGGCGCGCGAGTTGTGGTTTTGAGTGGCAGCAGAACGATAAAACTCCCCTCCTCAGCTGAGGAGGGGACGCCGCGGCGCAACCGCGGCCGGGGTGGTTGACCTCGTGTGAGATAGTCACCTCAACGAACCAGCACGTCATGCTAAGCGCAAGCGAAGCATCTCTTCCGCTTCGTCGAATAATAAAATGCTATCAGTAGAGATGCTTCGCTTGCGCTCAGCATGACGGCTTAGGGTTGGCGCCCTAGGGCAATCGTCCAGGCATCAGCAACGATTGTCAGTCACCCCAACGGCAGTTGAAGCTGCCGCATCCCCTCCTCAGCTGAGGAGGGGAGTTTTATCGTTCTGCTACTCGCCCGCGCCTTCAATGATCAGCTGCCAACGAAACGCCCACTGCCAGCGCAACTGGTAGCGCGTAATGGCGGCCGTGGCGAGCAGCGCTTCCCAGTCGTGGCGGCGGAACGCGCGAGCTACCGACAAAGGCGCATCGTTTTGCACCAGGTACGAGCCGCCCAGCAGGCGCGTCAGCCATTTGATGCTGTGGTAGGCCAGCGGGTGGCGGTGCAAATCGTTGATGATAACGGCCACGCGCGCTTGCTCGCGCCACTGGCGCAGCATGGGCACCAGTTCCTGCTCGGTAAAATGATGGCAGAAGAGGCTGCACATCACCACGTCGTAGCGCTGCCGGGCGAAATCGGGCGCGAAGATGTCTTGCTGCGCAAATTCGATTTCGGGGTAGGTTTGGCTGCGGGCGCGGGCGTAATCCACCATAAAGGCGTTGGCGTCGAGGCCCACCAACTCCACGGCCAAACCTTGTCGGCGCGCCCACTCCGCCACGCGCCGCAGGGTGTCGCCGCCGCCGCTGCCTAGGTCGGCAATGCGCACGGGGCGGCTGGCAGGCAACCGGGGCCGCAGGCGCTGCAAGGCACTAAGCACCACGCGGTAGCCGCCCAAGCGCGTGTTGATGACCTCGAGCTCGTCGAGGTTCCGGCGCAGGTCGTCGGAGGCCAGCGTCAGGTCGTCCATCAGCTCAAGCTCCGAGGAGCGGCGGGCGAAATCAGGCATAATGGGTGAAGGAGGAATGATGAAGGAAGAAGGAGGAATGAAAAAAGGAAGCAGCGGCCTTCCTCCCTCGTCATTCCTCCTTCTTCCTTACTTGTAAACCACGCGCAGCAACATGGCTTCCAGCGTCAGGCCCGGACCAAAAGCAAAGCTGAGCACGGGCGCACCGCTTTCTTCGGGCTGCAGGTGCCGCTGCAGTTCGCGCAGCACAAACAGCACCGTGGCCGACGACAGATTACCTACTTCGTGCAGTACGCGGTAGGCGTGGCGGTTATCGGCCGGCGAAAGGCCTAGCTCCTGCTCAATGGCCTCCAGAATGCGCCGCCCGCCCGGGTGAATGGCAAAGTGGCGCACATCGGGCAGGCGCACAGGCAGGTGCTGCAGCAGCCCGTCGGTGAGCTTGCGGATGCCCTGCTTTACCAGGCGCGGCACGTAGCTCGACAGCGTCATTTCAAACCCGAAGTCGTTTACGTGCCAGGCCATATCGGCTTGGCCATCGGGCTCGAGGCCGCAATGGAACGCGGCTAGCTCGAGGTTAGGTCGGCCTACGGCGGGTTGGCCTAGCACCAAAGCCGCCGAGGCGCCGTCGCCAAACAGGGCGTTGGCCACGAGGTGGTCTTCTTCGTTGCGCTTCTGAAAGTGCAGGGTACACAGCTCGGTGCACACAATGAGCACACGCGCACGGGGGTCGGCGCGGCAAAAAGCATCGGCTAGCTTCAGGGCATTGAAGGCGGCATAGCAACCCATAAAGTTGACGCAGGTGCGCTGCACATCGGGCCGCAGCCCTAGGTGCTGCACCAGCTCGATATCGAGGCCAGGGGCGTACATGCCGGTGCAGCTCACCGAAATTAGGTGGGTAATACTTTGCACCGCAATTTCGGGCGCTTGGCGAAGGCAGTCGAGGGCGGCTTCGGCGGCCAGCGGCAAGGCCTCGCGGCGGTACACGCGCATGCGGGCGCCCACCGTCGGGAAGGGCTCTAGGTCGGGCGTATTCGGAAAGAACGTGTAGGCGCCGGGCGTGCGGCCGTAATCGGGCAATACCGAGTGCCGGTAGCCAATGCCCGACATGCGGTAGATGGCGCGGAGCTTGCGGGTGCCAGCTTCGTCCATGCCATGGGCACGGGCCATAAACTCGGCAATCTGCGGCTGCGGCAGCCGGTGCGTCGGCGTGGCCGTGCCGATGGCGCTGAGGTAGCTGGTGGTCATGAAAGGCAGTATACGGAAACCGATGCCGCGCGGCGCGGCACCCCTACCGACAACGGCCCAGCTTTCGGAAGGTTTAGCAAAATCAGAAAGGCGCGCCGTGGGTTTGCCGCATGAGGCCCTGCACCAGGGCCGGGGCGTGGCGCAGCGTGGCCACCACGGCATCGGTAAGGCGCGGGCCGCCAAACAGGCGTTGCACCAGGCGCCCCACACGCAAGCGGCCCGCAAACTGCCGCTGCCACGCGCGGGTGTAGCTGGCTTCCAATGCTGGGCGCGTGAGCTGGCCGCCTAGGTAGCAGTGGGCGTGCTCGGCCGCCAGGGCCGCGCCGTGCATGGCCATGGCCATGCCGTTGCCGCACAAGGGCGTAATCAGCCCGGCCGCGTCGCCGCACATCAGCACGTGCTGCTCCACGCAAGTTTTTGGGGCAAAGGAAATTTCGTTGATGACCTCGGGCTGCGCATACAGGCGCTCGGCTTCGGTGAGCACCTGCCGCAGGTGCGGGTTTTGGGCCAGCACCTCGGCCTCGAGCGCGGGTATGCTGCCGTGGCGGCGCAACTGCTCGCGGGTGGTGAGGTAGCAGAAACAGTACCGATCGGCCTCGATGGCCGAAAGCCCCGCATAGCCATCGGCAAAGTTGTGCAGGGCAATGAGGTTGCGCGGGAAGTCGAGCCGCAGGTGGTACTTAACGCCTACGTAGGGCGAGCGTTGCCGGAAAAAGGCACGCTCGAGCTGCCGGTCGAGGGTGGCGCGTTTGCCGTAGGCACCCAGCACCACGCGGGCCGCTAGTTGCTGCCCATCGGCTAGGGCAACGGCAAATCGATCGGCATCGGGCTCGAAGCTGACGTTGCTGGCAGTAGCGCCCAACCAAAACTGCACGCCGCGGGCCGTTGCCAGCTGGTACAAGTATTCGTCGAGGGCATAGCGGCTCACGCCGAAGCCGCCTAGGTCGAGGTGGGCCGTGAGGGTGCGGCCACCCGGCGCCGACACTAAAAATTGTTCAATTTGGGCCGGCTGCAGCGGGGCCGGGTCGGCGCCTAGGCGCCGCAGGTACGGCAGTACTTCGTTCGACACGTACTCGCCGCACACCCGGTGAAACGGGTAGTGCCGCCGCTCTACCAGCGCCACCTGCCAACCCCGGCCAGCTAAGTCGAGAGCGGCGGTGAGTCCGGCCAGGCCGCCTCCGATAATGAGTACATCAACAGCAGAAACAGGCCGGTTGGTGGGCAAAGCGAAAAGAGAAATTAGAACTAACGAAGGCTGACGCTGTATTCGTATACGAAGCTTGAAAAGGTACCTTATATTCCATATATTTTTTATAACCTATTTCAGAATAAGCCGTTACTTTTGTGGATGTTCCGTGCGTTGCGCCGCACCTAGCCACGATGCAGCGCAGGCACCCAGCCAACGTTACCCCTTTCTATGCCCCAACGATTACTTTACGCTATTTTGGTAACTGCTTTTAGCCTTTGCTGTTTGCAAAGCAGTTTACCCGCCGCGGCTGCCAAGCAGCAGGCGCCGGCGCGGGCAGTAGCGCCCCCAGCTTCTTCCGACGACAAGAACATCTTGGTGTACCCCAACCCCAGCTCGGATGTGGTGTACGTGTCGTTTACCGGCTTTGAGGGCCGCAAAACCGAATTGCGCCTGCTCAACGTGATTGGCACCGTGGTGTACCGCGAAACCATTACGGAGCTGAATAACCGCTTTACGCGCCGCCTCGATTTGAGCCGTTACGCCAGCGGGCTGTACTACGTCAAGATTGACTCCGACAACACGAGCGTAATGCGCAAGCTGGTGATTCGCTAGCAGTTGTGTTTCGTGCGCGGCGGCCGTTGCTTTCTTCGGGAGGCAACGGCCGCCGCGTTTATGGGCGCTTGGGCTGGTGGGGCAGGGCAAAAAAAAGCCCTCCGGAGCAAACCGGAGGGCTGATGAGACAAATCGAAGTTAGGGTTAGCGGCGGGCGCGAACTGGCACTGGCTGGAGCTGAGGGGTACGGCCACCCAGAACACGGTCCAGAAGCGCAGCCAATTTATCAGCAAGCGAATTCAGCGTCATGGAAGAGTACAAGTAAGTGGAAAGCCTACATACCAAATTACGCAGCTTTAACTAATTCGGACTACGCCGGGGTTCCTTTTTTTTGCCAAACTACAATTTCGCTATCCAAAAGGGCTTTTACTACCCGGTGCGCGTCGGGCCCTACCCCGCCCATCAGGGCCGAGCCGCGGCTGTCGAGCCAGGGCAAGCCCAAGAAGGCAAAACCCGGCACCGTGCAAATGCCGCGGTGGTGCACCGGAACGCCCTGGTTATCAAACACTGGCAACTCAACCCAACGGTAATCGGGCCGAAAGCCGGTGGCCCACACCACGGCTTGCAGCGCGGGCGTGCGGCCAGCATCGGCCAACAAGGCGTCGCCTTCGGCTTGGCGGGCGCGGCCAACCCAGTGCACGTTGCCGAAGCGGCGGAGGCGGCGCAGGTCGCCGGCTACCACGGGCTCGGCGCGGCGGTGCATCCAGCCGCCCAGCCAGCCGTGCCGCGAAAACCGCAACACCCCGAACGTCTTCAGCAGCACCCACATCAGGCTGTTGTTGGGCATGGTGGGCGTATTCGGGTCGAAAGCGATGTACACGGGGCGGCCGGTGGCAGCCACATCGGCGGCAATTTGCAAGGCCGAGTTGCCGCTGCCCACCACCGCTACGGGGCCGGTTCCGGGCAACTGTGCGGGCGCTTGGTACTGGCTGCTGTGCAGCTGCTGCACCTCGGCACCTAGGGCGCTGGCCCAAGCCGGCACGTGCGCGGCCTCAAAACCGCCGGTGCATACGATTACGCGCTTGGCTAAGTAGCGCGCGCCGCCCGCGGTGTGCGCCGCAAAGCCGCCCGCTTCGGCCGCACTCACACGCACCACGCGCTGCCCTAGGTGCACCTCGAAATCGAAGTAGTTGGCATAGAGCCGCAGGTACTGCGCGGCCTCGTCTTTGGTGGGGTAGCGCAAGGCGGGGCCGGGCCACTTTAGCCCAGGCAGCGCGTTGGCCCAAGCCGGCGAAAACAGCCGCAGCGAGGCGTAGCGCAAGGCCCACGCCTGCCCTACCTCGCGAGCCTGCTCGAGCAAGATGCACGGCACGCCCGCTTGCTTTAGGTAATACGCTGCGGCCAAACCGGCTTGCCCGGCCCCAATGATAAGCGTATCGGTGCGGTACTCGCCTTCGGCAGAAACAATGGATGGCATAGCAAAGGCGCGGCACCATTGGGCGTCGCGCCACAAAGAAACAACTACGCGCCAGCTATGCTTACCTGGCCGCTGCAGCTGCCGGTGCCAGACGTGCGGCCGTGGCCAGATCGGCTTTGAGGTGCTGCGCGG
This sequence comes from Hymenobacter oligotrophus, assembly GCF_003574965.1. NCBI lineage: Bacteria > Pseudomonadati > Bacteroidota > Cytophagia > Cytophagales > Hymenobacteraceae > Hymenobacter > Hymenobacter oligotrophus. The sequence continues at coordinate 2,711,860 of NZ_CP032317.1, forward strand.
TATGGTGCGCCAGGGCCATAATGGTGAGCATGGGATTGACGCCGCTGCACGCCGGGAAAGCCGAACCATCGGCCACGTACAGACCTTTGGCCTCGTACAGCTCGCCCGTGGGGCTGGTGGGGTGCGTGGCGCGGTTGCCGCCCATGCGGCAAGTGCTCATCTGGTGGGCGCTGTAGAGGTTGAAGCGGTTGGGGCTCCAATCGAGGCGGGGTAGCGTGTCGAGCACTTGGCGGTTCTGAATTTCGCCATCGCGCACGTGCAGCTTGGGCAAGGTGCCGTGCGGCAGGTACACGGTGTGGGCCCCCGCCGCGGCGTGGATTTCGGCCGCGGTGCGCACGCCAGCCAGCAGGCTGCCGCGGTCGAAGGAGCTGAGGCGGTAACTGATGAGTGGCTGCCCTTGCTTATCGATGCGCACTTGCCCGCCGTCCCGGTCGCGCGTTAGCACGATAAACGAGCCCAAATGCGCCGCCTGCTCCATAACGCGCTTGTGCTGCTCGCCCGAAAGCCACGGCAGCGTCATGGCCATCAGCCCTAGGTGCGCGGGCGGCGTTTCGATTTTAGCACCGAAGTTGGAGCCGTTAAGCCGTGCGCAGCTGTCGTTTACTACCGACATGCTCGGGCCAAACCACGCCTCTATCAGCTGCGGATACACGCCCGATACCGCCACCGTGGGGTGCAAATGCAGGTGTTGCCCTAGGTGCGGGTGGCGCAAGCCGCTGCGGAGCAGCAGTGCCGGCGTTTGGATGGAGCCCCCAGCCACTACCACGCGCTCGGCCTGAATGCGCACCCGCACGGTACGTTGCTCGGAAGTAGTGTGCACGGCTTCGGCGCCTGTGGCGCGGCCGGCCTCCAAGGTAATGCGCTCCACGCGGGTATCAGGCAGCAGTCGGGCGCCGTGCTCGGCGGCGGTTTTCAGGTAGGTGTTAAGCGTGCCTTGCTTGATGCCGTACCGGTCGCCGAAGGTGCTGAAGCCGAGGCCGCGGAAGTGCAGATCGGAATCGTCGAGGCCTTTTTCGTTGCGCGGAATCAGACATACCTCCTGCCCTAGGTGCCGGGAGCCCTCGAGCAAGGCTTGGTTCTGGCCGTTGTGGCGCACGTAGTCGGTGTTCACGCTCAGGGCCGCTGCCACCGCTTCGAGGCTTTGCCGGAACGATGCCTGGGTAAAGTGTGGGGCCTGATGTTCGCGCGCCCACTCATCCAAAATGTAGTCGGGAGTGCGGAAGGAGCCGGCCCAGTTGACGGTGGTGCCGCCACCCAGGCACGAGCCGGCCAGCAGCGTTACGCCCCCATCGGTGGTGCTGAGGGTGCCGCGTGCATCGTAGAGGTGGCCAATCATGTCGGCTTCGCGCTGCGTAAAGTCGCAGCCGTGGCAGTACGGGCCTTTGTCGAGCACCAGCACATCGTGGCCAGCGGCGGCCAGCTCGCCGGCCACCACGCCGCCGCCGGCGCCGCTGCCAATCACCAGCACCTCGCAGGAGTAGGTAACCTCCGCCGCGTCGGGGTGCAGGGTTTGCAGCGGCCTAGGGGTATCTACCAGCCCATCGGAAAAAGCCAGCGGGCCGGGGTAGCCCAGCTCCTGCCAGTTGAAATTGGGCGCCTCGGGCGCCGAGCCGCCGTAGTACAGAAACATTACCAGCTTGCGCAAGGCCTGAAACCCTTGCCGCAGCGGCGGCAGGCTGCTTTGGCTCCAGCGCTGCAACAGCTTTTCGCGCTGGGCGGCATCAAGGGCCACAAAGGGCTTCAGCGGCCCGCCCCAGCTCAGTCCCAGCAAGCGACTAGCTAGCAAATCGAGCAACTGCCCAAACTGCTGCTGCGCGGCTTGCGGCTGGGCCTCAATGGCGGCTTGCAGCAGCTCAAGGCGCACGCCTTCGGCGCCGTGGTGCTGCCAAAACGAGGCGTGCTTGGCGTGGCCCGGCAAGCTCGGAATAAAGGCATCGGCCAGCGCGGCCAGGGTGCGGCGTTGCTCAGCAGAGAAATCCATGCAAAAGGTAATTAAGCAGGCAAAACAGGCTCACGTTTCGTCCCGGCAATAAGCAGCGGCAATATGCGCGTGGCTTACTGCTAAATACGAAATTTCCAGCAGAAGCTCGGCATGCCGAGCTTTTTAAAAGTACTCAACTCAGCGGCTGTATGGCCAGGCTTAAATTGTTGAGCTTGTGCTTGCAGCCAAGGCAGGACCAACTCTACCTTTGATGCGACCTAATCCGAGCGGGCAAAACTGATATTATACGCTCCTATTTCGACTAGGTTTTGGTGCTGATGCTTGCCTACTGGCAACCAGCGTATTGCCCCGCTACTTCACCTGCCTATCGGCTACACCTTTTACTGCAACCCGTGAATTTGCTTGCCCCTCGCCTGCTCGGCGGTGCGCTGCTGCTATTGCTCCCCGAGCTGGCAGCGGCTCAGTCGTCGTTTAACCTTTCGCGTTCCAACTACAGCGGCCTAGGCGGCGCTGCCTGGAACCCCGCCACCCTAGCCGACAACCGCTACAAGTTTCAGCTGAAGCTGATTGGGGTGGATGTGCACGCCACCAACACGGCCTACCGCTACAGCGGCGACTGGCACCTGCTCAGCCGCGACGTACCCATGGAGTTCAACAACAACACCCTGGAGCCTCGCCCCACCGACAAGCCCAAGCTGTTTAGCGTGGGCATGAACCTGCGCGGCCCGGGCCTGATGGTGCGTCTGAACGAGCGCAACTCGGTGGCCATCAGCAGCCGGGTACGAGTGGCATTTCAGGGCAACCGTGTATCGCCGGTGCTGCTGCAAAATGCCGTTGACGAGTTCAAGACCAAAGCGCGCTTCGACAACAATACCTTCAACCTCAACCTAAACGCTTTTGCTGAGTGGAACGCCTCGTATGCCCGCGTGGTGTTCGACGAAGGACCTCACTTCCTGAAGGCAGGCCTTACGGCCAAGCGCCTGCTGGGGGTAGCGTCGGCCTACCTGCAAAGCCGCGACCTCGACTACGAGGTAGTAACCCGCACGGCCGCTACCGGCGACTCAACCCTGCGCGTGCACAACCTCGACGGTGCTTTTGGCTACTCCAATGCCGATGCGTTTGAGGACTTTGAAGCCGGTGACGCACAGCGCTGGCTGGCGCCCAGCAATGCCCCCGGCAGCGGCTGGGGCGCCGACCTGGGCGTGGTGTACGAGTACCGACCCGACGACCCCGCTCAGTACCGCTACGTTGATAAGAAAGGCGTGACGCGCACCGATCATTCGCGCAGCAAGTACCTGTACCGGGTGTCGGTGGCCATTACCGACCTAGGCTCCATCAACTACAAGGATGCCGTGGCTTACAACAACATCAAGGCCAAGAACCTAGGCGTGAGCGAAAGCGACATCGAAGGCATTGATGCGGATAACTTCGATCAGCGGTTTGAGCGCGTGCTGCAAACCGGCCGGTACCAGAAGGAAACGCGCTTTGGCGCCGCGTTGCCCACTGCCCTGAACATTGATGTGGACTACCGCCTGGTGCCGCGCGTGTACCTGAACGCGGCCATCAGCCAAGGCTTGCGCAGCACCTACGCCGCCGGCATGCGCCACTTCTCGTTTGCCTCGGTAGCGCCACGCCTCGAGATGAAGTGGCTGGAAGTATCTACCCCGGTGTCGCTCATCAACAACTACCAAACGCTTACCTACGGCCTCAACTTACGCCTAGGTCCGCTGAGTGTGGGCTCGAACGACCTGGCCGGGCTGCTCAGCGCCAAGCCCTACGGCACCAACGCGTACGTGGAGCTGTCGTTGCTTTCGCTCACCAATAAGCGCCCCAAAAACAAGAAGCCGAAAGCCGGTAAACCCGTGCCTTCGGCCGCGCCGGCCCAAATTTAGCTACCTGCTTAGGTGCCAACACGGCGCCCCGCTGCTACCCACCTAGGGTTTGCGGCGGGGCGCCGTTGCTATGCGGCGCTACAAGAACTTTAGCAGCCAGCCCACCATTTTGTGCACGCGCTCGGTGTAGGGCGGGTAAAACATTTTGATGCCGGTTTTGCCCACACGCTGCTGCAGCACGGCTTTTTCGTTGGAGAAAGCCACGAAGCCGTAGTGGCCGTGGGCGCGCCCAATGCCGCTGTTGCCGAAGCCGCCGAACGGCAGCTCGGGGTGGCCTAGGTGCACAATCGTGTCGTTGACGCAGGCACCGCCGGCGGGCACGTGGCCGAGCAAGTAGCGCTGGTTTTCGGCGTTGCGCGTAAACACGTACATGGCCAGGGGGTGCGGCCGGGCGTTGATGAAGTCGACAGCCTCCATAAGGTTGCCGAAGGTTTGCACGGGCAGCAGCGGGCCAAAGATTTCCTCTTGCATCACGGCGCTGTCGGAAGGGGCATTTAGCAGCACAGTGGGCTCGATAAAGCACTGTGCGTGGTCGACGCTGCCGCCCACGGCAATGGTGGCGCCGCGCTGCTGGGCATCTTCGAGCAGGCGGGCCAAACGCCGGAAGTGGTTGCCGTTGACGATGCGCGCAAACGAATCGGACTGCGCCACGCCCCGGCCCTGGGCATCGTAGAAACGGTTGAGCACCTGCCGAATTTCTTCTATCAGCTGATCTTTCACGCGCTCGTGCACCAGCAGGTAATCGGGCGCCACGCAGGTTTGGCCCGCGTTGATGCACTTGCCCCACACCAGCTTTTCGGCGGCATCGCGCAGGTCGGCGGTGTCGTCGATAACGGCCGGCGACTTGCCGCCCAGCTCCAGGGTTACGCTGGCGAGGTGCTCGGCGGCCGCGCGCATTACAATTTTGCCCACCTGTGGGCTACCCGTGAAGAAGATATGATCGAAAGGCAGCTGCAGCAGCGCCGTAGCCACGTCTTTGTCGCCCTCTACCACACTTACCTCAGCGGGGTCGAACACCTCCGTTACCAAGCGCGCAATGAGCGCTGCCACACCCGGCGTAATTTCCGAAGGCTTAACAATGCAGCAGTTGCCCGCCGCCAGCGCCGACACCAGCGGCCCGATGGCCAGGTAAAAGGGGTAGTTCCAGGGCGCCATTACCAGGCACACGCCCTTGGGCTCGTACTGCACCCACGAGTTGGTGCCCAGCAGGGCCAGCGGCGTACCTACGCGCCGGGGGCGCATCCACTGCCGCAGGTGCTTGATGGCATGGCGAATTTCGGCCTGGGTAGCGTAAATCTCGGTTACGTCGGTTTCGGTGGCGGGCTTGCGGAAGTCGCTGTACAAGGCCGCACGGATGTCGTCGCGGTGTTGCGTAATCCAGTCGTGCAGGCGCTGCAAACGCCGGATGCGCTCGGCGGCCGATTCGCGCCTCAGGGCTTCGCTACGGCCTTTTTGCAAGCTAAACAAGCGCTGCAAGGCAGCGGCATCGGGCGCAATAGTGGCCCGGGCGGGCGCTACGGAAACGGGCATAACAGATGGGCCAGCAATGAGGTGTGGCTAAGATAACGTGCGCTTGGCCCTGCGGAGTTACGCCCGTTGCTTTATCCAACAGGCCGCGGCTGGCGTATTCACCCTTCGCGACGCGTATCTTGGGTTAGCAACCCGCCTTTCCTCGCTATGTTATGGATACTACCCTGTTGCTGCAAGGCCAAATGGTAACGCTGCGGCCGCTCACGCCCGCCGACAAAGAGCTGTTTTACCAATGGGCTGTGCGCTCCGATGCCACGCCGTACATCTTCGGCCCCGACCAAGGCGCGCAGGTACCCTCCTGGGAGGAGCTCTTTGGCGACTACCTGCCGCATTATTTCGATAGCTCGGCGCCTAACCTAGGGCAGTCGTTCGGCATCGAAGTGAACGGGCAACCCATTGGCCAGATCAACTACGACGAAATCGACCCGCTCGACAACTCCACCGAGCTCGACATCTGGATTGCCTCCAACACCGATACCGGCCGCGGCTACGGCACCGACGCCCTCAATACCTTGGTCGAATACCTGTTCGAGCAATTGGGCGTGGAGGTATGCACCATTGTACCGGCGGCCTCCAACACGCGCGCCATCCGCACCTACGAAAAAGCCGGGTTTACGCTCGCCCGCGAGGTGGTGCACAACCAAGTGCGCTGGCTGCACATGGAGCGCCGGTGCACTACCTAGGGCTGCTTGCCAAAGCGGTTAGCTACGGCACCGGCATTGCTAAAGTTTTAAACAAAGTTATCCACACAGTGTGCATTAGTTACTTAACATATTGCACCACAATAAGTTATTGACACACACCTTTATTAAACCACCAGTTCAAAAGGCTTATTCACACTCGGGGTTAGGCTTTGTTATCGGTATCGCCGAAGCTGCTTGCCTCTGGTATTGAAACACCAAAGCACCCAGGGCAACGCCCCTTTACATAAGCAACCAAGCCGCCGCAACCTGGGCAGGCTGGGGCGGCTTGGGTGTGCCGGCGGCGGTTGCTGGCCCTAGGTGTTCAGGATTTCGCCGCCGTTGGGGTGCAGGGCTTGGCCCGTAATGTACGAGGCGTCGTCGGAGGCCAAAAACACGTAGCACGGGCCCACCTCGGAAGGCTGACCGGGGCGCTTCATGGTAGTGTCCTGCCCAAACTTGGCCACCTTTTCGGGCGGAAACGAGGCCGGAATGAGCGGCGTCCAGATGGGGCCGGGCGCTACCGAGTTCACCCGGATTTTCTTCTCGGCCAGCTGCTGCGCCATGGAGCGCGTAAAGGCCGTAATAGCGCCTTTGGTTGAGGTGTAATCGACCAGTTGCTGGTTGCCGCGGTAGGCATTGATGCTGGACGTGTTGATGATGCTGTCGCCTTCTTGCATGTGCTTGAGGGCGGCGCGCGTTACCCGCACAAACGAGAAGAAGTTGACCTGAAAAGTGTCTTCCCACTGCTCGTCGTCTACTTCCGTCAGGTCTTCGCTCACGAACTGCTCGGCAGCGTTGTTTACCAGGATATTCAGGCGGCCCAGCTCCTGCACGGTCCGCTCCACCAGCTCGTGACAAAACTGCCGGTCGCGCAAATCGCCGGGAATGGCCAGGCAGCGGCGGCCCTCCTGCTCCACCAACTGGCGGGTTTTGTGGGCATCTGCCTCTTCGCTGGCGAGGTAGGTAATGGCTACGTCGGCGCCCTCGCGGGCGAAGTGCACCGCAATGGAGCGCCCGATGCCCGAGTCGCCGCCCGTAATCAGGGCCACCTTGTCCTTTAGCTTGTCGCTGCCTTTGTAGCCCTCGCGGATGTACTCCGGTTTGGGCGTCATTTCCTGCTCGAGGCCGGGCTGCTGCTCTTGCTGTTGCGGCGGCAGCTGCGTGGGTTTGTTTTCCATAGCGCGTAGTGGTGAGTAACTAAGCCCCAACAAACGCGCCGGGCGGGCCAGGGTTATGGCCGAGCCAGCCCAATAAGTGGCGCCCCTAGGTGCGCAACTTGTGGGGGCAAGGCAAGTGCAGCCGCCTGCGCAGAACTTAACGCCGCTGCCCACTTGTTGGCGTCTTCGGTCTTAACCCCAAGTTTATCAACGTGCTTCGTCGTTTCATCGGGCAGTGCCCGCCTGCCGCCTCCCTCCTGCCGCCAAGCCGTGCTGCGGTTGTTGTTGGCTGGTGGCTGGCGTTGCTGCCGTGCTGGCTGCTGCTTACGGGCAGCCAATCGGCTCCTGCTACTGCCACCATTGCCCCGTTGGCGCTGCGCACCGAGCTGTTGCCGCTGGAGCCGGCGGGTTTTTACGTAGCGCGGGTAATTGATGAGCGTAAAGACCAGCGTGCCGTGGCGTACCTGCTGCCGGCTCCCGACAAGCCCGCTCAGCCCGTGGATTTGCAGGGCGGCGCGGCCACGCTGCGGCGGTTTGTGCAGCAAGGCATAAAGCGCAACGCGACGCTGCGGCCCGTAACGGTGCGCGTGCGCGAGTGCCGCATTACCGAAACGCCCGTTAGTGGCACCAATTGGCTCATCGACGGCAAAGTGATGGTGCACTTGGCGTTTGAGTGGCAACGCAACGGCAAAACCATCCCGCTCACGAGCTACCAGGGCGGGGCGCGCTACCGCCGTACCACCAAGCAACTGGGCATCATCGAGCCGACGCTGCGCCAAAGCCTTGCCGATGCCCTGGGCAATTTCAACGGCTGGATTGCCCAGGCCGCACGCTACGACGAAAAGCTGGCTACCGGGCTGCGCATCAGCGCCACCGACCACACCGCCAACACCGACGCCGACACGCTGTTTTATACCCCCACCCGGCCGCTTACCTACGCCGATTTCCGGGCCCAACCCCGCACCAACGGCGGCCGCTACGGCGGAGCCGTGTTTCCGAGCTTTTCGTACCAGGGCAGCGCCAAGCTTGCCGAGGGCAAAGTGCACGTAACGGTTACCACCAAAGTGTTTGTGGTGCGCAGCGCCTCGTGGCTGGCCCCCACCCACCACGATGCCTACACCCTCAACCACGAGCAACGGCACTTCGACTTGGTAAAGCTGGTGGCCGAGCGCTTCAAGCGTAAGCTCAGCCCCGACAGCATGACCCTTGACAACTACAACGCGCGCATGCAGTTTCAGTACCTGCAATCGTGGTGGGAGATGAACCGCCTGCAGGAGCAATACGACGCCGAAACGGGCGGCGGCCAAAACACCGCGGCGCAAGCGCGCTGGAACCAGCGCATCGAGGCCGAGTTGCGGGCGTTTGGGGTAAGGCCACCCAGCGCAGCGCAGCCCTAGGTGACTTGCAGGCCCAGAGCAGCTCGGCACCGGCCCACAACACCAACGCCCACCTCCGCAGTGCGGAGGTGGGCGTTGGTGTTGTAAACGAGGCGCGGGGTTAGTTTTTCACTTTCACCTGGCCGTCGTCGGCGTCGCGCTTTACTTTGGTGCCGTTGGCGTATTCCACTTTCCGGTCGCCGTCTTTGTCAATTTTTACGGTGGTACCGTTGGCGTACACGATTTTTACCTCGCCGTTTTCGTTTTCGTATTTCACGATGCGGGGCTTGCGCCGGCGGGCCGGGCGCGCAGCGGTTTCGGTGGTGGTAGTGGTGGTAACCGTGGTGGTGCTGGCCGTGCCGGAGTTGGTGCCCGAGCCGTAGTAGCGGCTGCGGTTGGTTTCGTAGGTGCGGTACTGCGCGTCGTCGCTCAAAATGGTGCGCACCTCCGTGTCGGTGTCGGCATCGATTTGGCGGGTGGCGGCGTAGCGGCCTGCCGTATCGGTTTCGTACTGGGCATCCAGGTCGCCGAGGCGCTGGGCGCGGGTGTAGTAGGTATTACGGAAGCGGCGCACTTTGGCCGTGTCGGTTACGCCTAGGTCGGCGCTTACCTGGTCGGCGGTGCGGTTGGCCTGGTCCTGGTAAATGGTCAGGTCGGCGTCGTCATCTACCACCACGGCCGTATCGGCCGAGGGCGTAGCGGCCGCATCCACGGCGGCGGGTTTGTCGCGGTTGCAAGCTGTGCTCAGCGCCAGGGTAGCGGCGCTGGCAAACAGCAATAGGGTATTTTTCATGGTTCGGGGGAAGGCGTTGCGTGAAAATACGGGCCCGGTATGGCCCACGGCTGCTGTACGGCTGAGGTTGATGCACTGTTGCAGCGCCTGTCGGCAGCGAAGCACGCAGCGGTTTGGCTGCCGCCCAACGCGGAGTCTCCTGGCCCCGCTAGCCTATTGCCAAGCTGCCGACTACCTAGGCGCCACACGCCCGCGCAGTTTGTTGCTCAAGCACCTGAAAGCGCGGCGTTATCGATTCGCTGCGCAGGGCCATCTTTGCCCATGATTGCAACCGATGCTTTTGCCGAGTTTCCGGAGCTGCGCACCGCCGAGCTGCGGCTTCGCGCCCTAACCCCCGCCGATTTGGAGGCCGTGCGCCCCATCACGTTCTACGACGGGCAACCGGCCGCTACCTTGGCCCAGGCGCAACGCATGCTGGCCCGCATCGCCGACGACTACCGCAACCACCAAACCATTCATTGGGCCGTAGCGCTGGCCAGCTCCGATCAGTTGGTGGGCACCTGCGGATTTTACCGGGGCTTTGCCGAAGCGTGCGGCGAAATCGGCTACGTGCTGCGCCCCGAGTACCGCGGCCACGGCTTGATGACGCAAGCCGTGCGGGCTGTTTGCGCTTTCGGATTTGAACAACTGCAGCTGCGCCAAATCGAAGCGTACACCGAGCTCGACAACACGGCCTCGCAGCGGCTGCTGGCGCGCGCCCACTTTGCCCCTGCTTGCTCCGATGTGCCCGGCCTGCTCCGCTACGTGCTGCTTGGGGCCGAAGCCCACCGCCGCACCTAGGGGCATGGGCTTGCTTTGCCAGCCAGCTTCCTAGGTGCCGGCAAGAAAGTTTGGGCGGCGGGGCAACGGCTTGCCAAGTTGCTGCATCTGGCGCATTATCAACCCAACTTTTATCGTCTTATGCGCACCGCACTTCTCTTTCGCACGCTGGCCGTGGCGGCCTTGGTAGTTTCTGCACAAGCGGTGGCGCTGGCCCAAGGCCCGCTGCGGCAAGTAAACTCATTTGAGCGGGTAAGCGCCAGCGGCGCCGTAAATGTGGTGTTGCGCCAAGCCGCGGCCCAAGAAGTGCGCGTGGAGGCCCGCCCCGAAGTGGCAGCTCGCGTGCGCACCGAAGTTGCGAACGGCACGCTGCGCATCTACCGCGAACCGGGCAACAGCTGGGGCTCGTCGATGACCCGCAGCAAAGACGACCAGGTGACGGTGTACGTTACGGCTCCCGCCTTTACGGGCGTGGAGGTAAGCGGCGCCAGCGACCTGAAAGCCAGCTCGCCCATTCAGGCCGATAAGTTCAGCATTCGGGTCAGCGGCGCCAGCGACGTAACCTTGCAACTCAACGCCCAGAGCCTTTTGGCCAATGCCAGCGGCGCCAGCGACATCCGCCTTACGGGCCAGGTAGCGCAGCAAGAGGTGCAGGTAAGCGGCAGCAGCGACTACCGCGCCTACGAGCTAAAAAGCCAGAAAGCCACCGTGCAGGCCAGCGGCGCCAGCGACGCCTACGTGTACGTCGACGGCAACCTGCAAGCCCGCAGCTCCGGCGCCAGCGACGTGCACTACAAAGGCCGCGCCCGCGTGGCGCAGTAAGGCCGCTGGCCGAGCACCTGCTTTTTACAGCTTGCCGCGCTACCGCGGCCCGCGCTGCCTCTAATAAGCAACGCGGGCCGCGGTATATCTTTGTAGTCAACTGGTCAGTTACTTGACTAGATCAATAAGCGCAAAGGACTTATTGCGCTGATAGCGGCGACTTTTGCTGATATCCTCTTTCCACCGCCCATGGCTCACCGGCATTTTATTCTGCACAAGCCGTTCGGCTACCTCAGCCAGTTTGTAACCGATGCCAAGAAGAAGCGCTTGCTGGGCGAGTTGTACCCTTTTCCGGAGGGCACCATGGCCATTGGCCGCCTCGACGAGGACAGCGAAGGTTTGCTGTTGCTGACCACCGACGGCCGCGTGAGCGAGCAAATCCGCAACGGCGGCGTGGAAAAGGAGTACTACGCGCAAGTAGATGGCCTGATTACCGACGAAGCGTTGGCCGCGCTCGAGCAAGGCGTAACGATTGGTTTGCGCGACGTGAAATACCAAACCACCGCTTGCCAGGCCCGCCGCCTGCCCGAGCCGCCCGCTTTGCCACCCAGGACCAAGCGCATTCGCGATGACCGCCACGGCCCCACGAGCTGGGTTAGCATTACCCTGACGGAGGGCAAGTTTCGGCAGGTGCGCAAGATGACGGCGGCCGTGGGCTACCCTACGCTGCGTTTGGTGCGGGTTCGCATCGGCCAGGTGCACCTGCACAACCTGGCCCCGGGCGCCGTGCAAGAGGTAGCTGCCCTGACGGCCTAGGGCCAGCGCGGTTTTGCCGCCGCCGAGCACCGCCACGGGTTAGTCCTGGCCCGCTTTTATTGCCTTGTACCTGGGCGCACCCCCACCGTGGCCTTTTGCGTACCTTTGTTAGGGCCGCTCATTGGTTTGAGCTTATGGTTTCCTGAAACCAGCCGAATACAACACCAAGCATTACTATGAGCAGAGGGCAAGGCAGCTTCGGCAAACGCGAAAACGAAAAGAAACGCGCTACCAAGCAAAAACAAAAAGAAGAACGCAAGCAAGAACGCCAGGCCGGCGCCAAAAAGGGCCAGAGCCTGGAGGACATGATGGCCTACGTCGACGAGTTCGGCAACATCACCAACACCCCGCCCGACCCCAACCGGAAGCGCGAAGAAATTGACGTGAACAGCATCCGCCTGGGCGCCGCGCCGGTAGAGGAAGAAAACCCCGAAGACAAGCTGCGCACCGGCGTGGTATCGTTCTTCAACGAATCGAAGGGTTTCGGCTTCATCAAGGACAAGAAAACCCAGGAGAGCATTTTTGTGCACGCCAGCGGACTGGTGAACACCATCAAAGAAGGCGACGCGGTAACCTTCGAAATCGAGAACGGGCACAAGGGCCCGCAGGCGGTTTCGGTGCGCACGGGCGGGGCTCAGCCGGCCTAACCCACTTACCTTCGAAGCTTTTTCGGCGGCATGGAAACCAAAGACAGCAACGGCAACGTGCTCCACGACGGCGACTCGGTAACGCTGATCAAAGATTTGAAAGTGAAAGGCTCGTCGCAAACGCTGAAGCGCGGCACGCTGGTAAAGAGCATCCGCCTGACCAACAGCCCTGCCGAGGTTGAAGGCCGCGCGGGTGGCTCGCTGATGGTGTTGCGCACCGAGTTCCTGAAAAAGGCCTAGGTGCCTACCCGCTCCACAACCCGCAGGAGGCCCCCAACGGCCTCCTTTTCTTTTGCCCGGCTGCACGCGGGGCTGGCTGCGCACCTTTGGTTACCTTAGGCCCGCACCAACCACCCCCGCTTTGCCTGCTGCGCCGCCCGTACTTTCCGTCCGCGAGTTGGAAGCCCGCGACATCGAGGCCATTGCCGATTACTGGTTGCAGGCCGAGCCTGCCTACCTGCAGGGCATGGGCGTCGACCTAGGCAAGCTGCCCACGCGCGCCGCCTGGCGGCACATGCTGCACGCCCAGCTGGCAACGCCGCTGCTGCAAAAACAGTCGTACTGCCTTGTTTGGGAAGCCGACGGGCAGGCCGTTGGCCACTGCAACATCAACAACATAAAGCCCCACGAAGAAGCCCACATGCACCTGCACCTATGGCCGGCGGGCGCGCGCCGGCGGAGCTTGGGCGCGGCGTTGGTGCAGCTGTCGGTGCCGTGGTTTTTTGAGCGCTACGGGCTTCGGCGCCTGTATTGCGAGCCGTACGCGCTAAACCCGGCGCCCAACCGCACGCTGCCGCATGTGGGCTTTGAGCTGGTGCGGGAATACGTTACCACGCCGGGCAGTATCAACTTCGAGCAACCGGTGCGGTTGTGGGTGCTTACCCGCGAGCGGTTTGCCGCCCTGCAGCAAGCCGCCACCTAGGGCTACAGCAACAGCACATCGATGCGGTGGGCCTGCACCAGTTGCTGGCTTTCCGACCACGCAAACACCGTAAAGTAGCCGTCTTGCGACGCCACCATGGCCAAGGCGTCGTGCTGGTCGTGCACGAATTGCGCGGCCGCCAAGTGGCGCGTGCCGCCGTTCTGGGCCGGGTGCAGGTGCTGCGGCTGGCTACCCACCACCGGCTCCGACAGTACCAATTTATCCACGGGCGTGCTGTGCGCAGCGCGTGCTACTTTGGCCCCAAAGGCCAGCAGGTGGTAGTCGCGCGTGATGACGGTGGCACCGTCGACGGCCGTGAAACCGCCCACCAAACCAATGGCGCGCAGCAGCCGCTGCTGCTGCTTGCGCTTGGTGGGCGCGGGTTGGCGCAGCTCGGCAATGCGCGCGTACGCCGGCGCCACGGGGTAACCAAGGGGCTGCACAACGGATTGCTGCCACCCACCGCTGCCGGGCGGCACCACCAGCACCAGCCCGCCGCGCCCGTGGGCGCGCATGGCCGTGGCCAGCTCCACCAACACGCTATCTACTTGGTGGCGATGGGCAGGTGGGCCGGGCAGGGGCAAAAACGAGCGCAGCGCCGGGCAATCGGCTGCCGCGGCGTTTTCAACGTCCACGAGCTGCAGCTGGTCGCCGCGCAAAATGGCCACGTTCACAAACTTGCCGAAGCCATCGGCGCGGCGGTGCTTTACCACCAATAAGCCCGGCTCCACTACCTCCAGCACAAAGCACAGCGGCGGGATGCGCGTGGCCGTGCCCCACACGTAAAATCCATCGGCATCGTGCCACACGCCTAGGTGAATGCCGGGCTGCACCACGGCCGGAGCCAGCTTTACGAGGTTATAGGGCGTGAGGCGGCGCACCTGCCCAAACAGCAGCGGCCGCACGGCCTGCGTGGGCGGCAGCAGCGCCAGCGAAATGCGCGGCGAGTGGCCTTCTTCGCGGCGCAGGCTAGCCCAAAAAGCCACATCGGTTACGGCCTCTACCCACGGCGCCAAAGGCAGCACCACCTCGCCGGGCAGGGCGGCACTGCCAGCGGCTTGCCGGGCAAAATGCGCTTCGATGGTGGGCGCCACCATGCGGGCGGTGAGGTAAGTGGGCTCCGAATACATAACCGCAACAACTAAGCTGGTAAGGCCGAAAGGTACTCCTACGCGGCGCCCATGCCAACGGCTGGCCCCGGCGCCCTAGGTAGTACCTTTGCTCTTTGCCTTGCGGCAGCCCGCGGGCTTGCCCTCCTCGTATTGCGCACCCCCATGAACCAGCCCAACCCTTCGGCTACCCCCGACAACGACGCCCTGCACCCGCGCAACCGCCACCGCGGCCGTTACGATTTGGCGCAGCTGGCTGCGGCCTGGCCCGAGTTGGCCGCCTACGTAGCGCCCAATGCGCACGGCAACGACAGCCTCGACTTTGCCAACCCCGCCGCCGTGAAAGCCCTCAACCGCGCCCTGTTGAAACAGTACTACGGCATCGAACAGTGGGATATTCCGGCTGGGTACCTGGTGCCGCCTATTCCGGGCCGCGCCGATTACGTGCATTACCTCGCCGATTTGCTGGCCGAGAGCAACCAGGGCGAGCTACCTAGGGGCCGCGGCATTCGGGTGCTCGATGTGGGCGTGGGCGCCAATTGCATTTACCCCATTATTGGCCACCGCGAGTACGGCTGGCGCTTTGTAGGCACCGACTCCGACCCAGTGGCGGTGCGCGTGGCCAAGCAAATTGCAGCGGCCAACCGCGCCCTGGCCGGCGCCGTGGAGGTACGCCTGCAGCCCTCGGCTACCGAAATATTCGGCGGCGTCATCAAGCCCTCGGAGTACTTCGATCTGACGATGTGCAACCCGCCGTTTCACGGCTCGGCGGCCGAGGCCGAAGCGGCCAGCCGCCGCAAAGCGCACCACCTGGGCACCGGCCACGCGGCCAAGCCCGTGCTCAACTTCGGAGGCCAGGCCAACGAGCTTTGGACGCCCGGCGGCGAGGCCACATTTTTGTGGCGCATGGCCGAAGAAAGCGCCCACCTGCGCCACAACTGCTACTGGTTCACGTCGTTGGTATCAAAGAAAGACACCTTGCCGGGCCTGTACAAGTCGCTGCAAAAGCTGCGCGCCACCGAGGTGCGCACCGTGGCCATGGCGCAAGGCCACAAGGTTACCCGCTTTGTGGCTTGGTCGTTTCTGACGCCGGACGAGCAGCAAGCCTGGCAGGCAAAGCGCTGGGCCCCGAAGGCGTAGCCGCAGCGCGGCCACCTAGGTTTTCGGGCAACGCAAAAAATTGCACTCAGGAGCGGTTGTTGTCTTATTTCGAGTGCTTATATTTCAACTGAAGCCGACCGAAACCGCTGCTATTCTCCTGCACGCAGCTTTTTGGCCTTTGGCTCAGTGGAGACCAGAACCCACTCAAAACAACGGGGCGCTCCGAAAAGCCTTACGAGTAGGACCCGCACTACCCGCACTACGCATGCAATACTTT
Organism: Hymenobacter oligotrophus; assembly: GCF_003574965.1. NCBI lineage: Bacteria > Pseudomonadati > Bacteroidota > Cytophagia > Cytophagales > Hymenobacteraceae > Hymenobacter > Hymenobacter oligotrophus. The sequence continues at coordinate 2,727,626 of NZ_CP032317.1, forward strand.
TTACACGCCTTAAAAAACTACGCCACCTTTAGCGGCCGCGCCCGCCGCAAAGAGTACTGGTTGTTCACGTTGTTCAACCTCATCTTCGCCGTTTCTGCAATCGTGCTGGATAACCTGTTGGGCACGGCGCTCGACGGCATCGGCTACGGCGTGGTTTACGGCCTCTACTCCCTCGGCATGATTATTCCGGGCCTGGCGGTGGCGGTGCGCCGCTTGCACGACGTGAACAAAAGCGGCTGGTTTATGTTCATCGCCCTGGTGCCGCTAATTGGCGGCATTTGGCTGCTGGTGCTGATGTGCACCGAAGGCACGCGCGGCGACAACCCGTACGGCGCCGACCCCAAGGCTGCCGCCCACGAGCCCATTATGGCTTACTAACCTAGGTCTGCAAACATCTGAAAGCGGCCGGAGCATTGGGAAAAGCTCCGGCCGCTTTTCGTTTTGTACGCGCCGTATTTGCGTGCCGGCCCAGGCAGCCGGAAGCGTGTCGCAAATGCCCCCTAGGGTTGTCGCAATAGCACACCGCCGCTACGTTTAACCCGCTGTACATTTGCTACATACCTTCAAAACACCACAGCCATGGCCAAGAAAATTTTTGTCAACCTGCCCGTCCGGAACCTCAACGCCTCCATTGAGTTCTTCACGCAAGTGGGCTTCGCGTTCAACCAGCAGTTCAGCGACGAAAACGCTACCTGCATGGTCATCAGCGAGGATATTTACGTGATGCTGTTGGTGGAGCCATTCTTTCAAACCTTCACGCCCAAGGCCATTGCCGACAGCAGCCAGAGCACGGAGGTAATTATTTGCCTTTCGGCCGATAGCCGCGCCGAGGTCGATGCCCTCGTTGACAAAGCCATGGCGGCGGGTGCTAAGCAGTCGAAGCCCCTGCAAAACCACGACTTTATGTATGCGCGCAACTTTCAGGACCCCGACGGCCACCTGTGGGAGGTGATGCATATGGACCCCGCCGTGATTGAGCAAGCACAGGCCGCCGCGGTTAATGCGGTGTAGCGCCCCAAACTATTACCACTGAAAACGCGGCGCGGCGGCAGCTCCCGGAGCTGCCGCCGCGCCGCGTTTTTCAACAAGCGTACGGTGCAGCCAGGCGCTTGGCGGCCTAGGTCGGGTTGCTGGCTTTTGGCCATTGCGGCACCTTATTTGCGCCGGGCAGTGCTTTGCTGGTTTCGGTAAGCGCTGGCCGATATTCACCCCCCAGAATGTACCCAACCGGCGCCCCAACGTTATAAGGCACCTAGGCAGCAGCGCCGCACAAGGCAACAGCTAAAGCCTAGCACTTAAAACCTATAAACCATACCTACGCATGCGCTACTTTCTGCGAGCCTTCGACAAATTCGGGGTGTTTACCGGCCGGGCCAGGAGAAAGGAATACTGGATGTTTATTGCCTACCAAGCTTTGTTTGGCGCTACGGCCTTCCTGCTCGATAACATCCTGGGCATCACCCTCGACGACGAATCGGCTTTGGGGTACACCCAGCTGATGTACCTGCTGGCCGTAATCATGCCGAACGTATCGGCGGGCACGCGGCGCCTCCACGATGTAAACCGCAGCGGCCTCAACCTGCTGGCGGTGTTTGTGCCCGTGGTGGGCTGGGCGTGGCTGCTGTATTTGCTAAGTGCCGAGGGCACGCCGGGCCCCAACCGGTACGGCCTGGCCTACCACAAAATATTTGCTTACTAAGCTGCCTAGGTATTTCTCGTTACGCCAAGCGGCGGCAGCTACCCGGTAGCTGCCGCCGCTTGTTTATTGTTGCGCCACCTAGGGCAACGGCCGCCGCGGGTTATTTCTTCCACTTGCGGGCAATGTGCAGGGCGGTTTCCAGCATGTGCGGCTCCCACTGCTCAATGCACCAATCGGAGTGCGCCAGGCTAGACGTTTGCAAGAGGTGCTGCGCCTCGGTGTAGCTACCGGCGTTTTCCAGTATATCGGAAAGCTGGCGCTGTTGCTGGTGCAGGTGCTCGTCTTCGGCGGCGGGGCCGGGCAGCCAGGCTTGCAGGGGCCGAAACGCGTTGGCGGGCTGCGGGCGCCAAGTGGCGCGGTGGTGGGCCACCAGGCTTTCCATCCGGGCAAAATCCGCGCGGAACTGGGCGCGGCTGGCTTCGGCATGCAAAGCGTGGCCGAGTTGCTCCAGCACCACAAACTTCAGATTGGGGCAGCGCGGCATCGTCCATTCGAGCAGCTGAAACACTTCGGCGGGCACGGCATCGTCGTGGGTGTCGCGGCGAATGCGCCGGCCGGGCGCCAGCGCCGAATCGTGCCAGCTGCCGCCCGAAATGTGAATTTCGCGCACGCGCTCCAGGGGGTACAACGCAATCAGCTCGTCGTAAGGCAACCCAAAGTTGTGGAGCTGACAGTAAAGGTTGTGCAGGTCGAGGATCAGGAAGCCGTTGACGGGCAGTAGCAGCTCTTCCAAAAACGCACCGTGGCGCTTTACTTCGTCGGGGGTGTACGCAAAAGCGAGGTTCTCGAGGCCCACGGGGCAGCGGCAGGCCTCGTAAATGCGCCGCAGCCGATCTTGCCCGATGCGCAGCGCGTGCCGGGTGTACGGAATGGGCAGCGGCGCGCCGTGGTGGAAGTTTTGGCCCGTGAAAAACCCGAAGTGCTCGGTAACGTGGTCGAAGCGAAATTGCTCGGCCAACTGCCCTAGGTGCGCCAACCACTGCTGCTGCTCGGGGCTCCATTTGCCCGACAGCAACGAAAAAAACACGCCGTGGCCCACCAGCCGGCCGGCCTCGGCGTAGGTATGCAGCAGGGCCGTAAACCACTCGGGTACCTGCTCGGCCCAGTACAGCGCGTCGAACGACCACTCCAACGCCTCCACCCGGCCTTCTTCGAGCAACGGGAAAGCAGCGGCGAGCAAGTCGGCGTCGAGGTTGCAGGCTACCGAGGCGTAAATGGCAGGAGCGGCTTGCATGCGCGGTGACGGTATAGCCGGTGGCTTAGCCCATGCCGCAGGCGGGGCAGTTAACAGGCGTTTTGGTGCTGCCCTTTTCTTCTTTGGGCTTTACGTCGTCTTTCACGCAGCTCGTGGTGGTTTGAACGGTAAGGCCAATCAGCACGGCGCCCAGTACAGCTTTTGGAAGTTTCATGACGAGGCAGTTAGCGGTTGAAGCGTCTACAAAATAAGGTTCAGCATGGCGAGTCGGATACTGGCCGAAAGGTTGCATCGTTGCCGGCACTAAGCCAAAGCCCTAGGTGCCTAGGCCTCTTGGTTAGGCAACAACCGCAGCCGAGCAGCCACCTGCCCGCACGAGCCAGCTTCATGCACCACTACCTGTCTTAGAGCAGGTATTACCACAAGAGAACGGCCTTGGAGCCGCTTAACATGTAGGCATATATTTTTATTGTCAAAGATTTGAAAGCCAGCTTTTAATCTTCGCCACCTATAAACATTTACTAATTACATTAGCAATCAATCAGAGAAGCCAATACATTTAGTCTTTATCACCAAAACACCACTGTTATGCCTACTAAAATCTTCGTAAACCTGCCCGTTCGGGACCTCAGCGCCGCTATCGAATTCTTCACCAAAGTTGGCTTTCAATTCAACCCACAGTTTTCCGACGAGCGGGCTACCTGCATGGTCATCAGCGACGACATTTACGTGATGCTGCTGGTGGAGCCTTTTTTTCGAACTTTCACCCCCAAATCCGTCGCCGACGCCACCCAAACCACTGAAGTAATCCTGTCGCTCTCGGCCGATAGCCGCGAAGAAGTAGACCACCTCGTGGACAAAGCCATGGCCGCGGGCGCTACGGCATCCTGGCCCCTGCCCGATTCTGACTTTATGTACACGCGCAACTTTCAGGACCCCGACGGCCACTTGTGGGAGGTAATGTACCTGAACCCGGCGCTGACGGAGCAAGGGCAACCCGCCGCTGAAATCAGCGCCTAGGTGCTGAACAAGGACTTTGCGCAAAGCAACCGGGTGGGGCCGCCACTGCGGTAGCGTTGCAAACAGCACAGCCGCAGCGGGGCGTTGCTCCCGCTGCGGCTGTTCGTGTTAGGCCCTTACTTAAGCAGTTGCGCAAGCGTCTTTTGCAGTTCCTCGCTGCGCAGGTTCACGGCCACGATCTTCCCTGCGGGGTCGATCAGGAAGTTTTGCGGAATGCTTTGCACGTGGTAGCGCCGGGCCACTTCGTTTTCCCAGCCTTTCAGGTCCGATACTTGGGTCCAGGGCAGTTTGTCGTCCTGAATGGCCTTCAGCCATTTTTCCTTGGCGTTTTCTTTGTCGAGCGATACGCCCAGGATTTCGAAGTTGCGGCTTTTGAACTGGTTATAGGCCTGCACTACGTTGGGGTTCTCCTGCCGGCACGGGCCGCACCACGAGGCCCAAAAGTCAACCAACACGTACTTGCCCCGGTAGTCGGCCAGCGAAATCGTTTTGCCTTCGGGGGTTTGCTGGCTGAAGGCGGGCGCCGGGGCGCCAATGGCAATGTCCTTAACCGTCTCCAGCTTCTCCCCGAAGCTTTTTCCCGCGGGGCTATTTTTCAGCGCCGGGCTGAGCGCCTGGTAGAGCGGGGCCAGCTCGGCGTACTGCGGTACGCCCATGCCCCCAACTTGCACCAGCGCATTAAGGCTTACCCAGGTGTTGGGGTTGGCGCGCACAAACCCAAGCTGCGCCTGGCGCGTTTCCTGCCATATGCCGGTAAACTTTGCGTTTAGGCGCTGCTGAAAAGCGGGGTCGTTGCGCTGGGCCTCAGTGGCCTGTTTCGCCTCGCGTCCCAATGCATCCATCTTGGCCGTCATGGGCTTGTACGCTGCCAACAGCCGGTTGTAATCGTTGTTGAGCTGCGTGCCCGTAACGCGGGCGTTGGGCAACGAATCGGGTGTGCTGACCACGATGGTGCCGGGCTCCAAAATGAGATTTCGGTAATTAAGCACCGCGCCATACGCGTTTTTCAGGCCGCCGCGGCGGCGCACAATCAGGCGCACTTCGCGCGGCTCAGCCGTGGTGCCCTTCAGCTCGAAAGCGCCGTTCCGCAACGTGGCCGAATCGGCCAGCTCGGCCCCGCGCACCAAGTAAATTTTGGCCGGCGCATTCAGCTTGCCCACGGTGCCTTTGATAACGTAGGGCTGCGCGGTTTGGGCCAGCGCAAAACCAGGGGCTAGCAGCAACCAGCCGAGTAAGTATTTGTGCATAAAGAATCAGTTAGAGCCGAAGCAATAAAACACTAAATCCGGATTCTCGGGGCCTCTGGGCGCGGCTAGCAACAGCCGCCGCGAGGCCAGGCACCGGTGCTCAGTTGCGAGCAACAGCCAAACGGCGTTGCTGCCACGACTATCAGATATGCGACGCTACCACGGTTTGCGCACGCAGCCAAACACGGGCGTCGGCTTCGTTGCTGAAGTGCTTGAACGTGGGCGCCTTGGGCCAATCGAGCAGATGCGGGTCTATTGTGTTCATCCAAGCCATGGTTTCGGGCGGGCTTACCAGCGCGGCGTAGCGGTAGTTGCCTTGCACCACGGCGCGCGGCAGCCAGTTGGCCACCACCCAGTGCTGCTCCTCGGCCGTTATGGGCGCAACGTTCTTGTGGTCGACGAGGGCCTTGCCGGTGCCAGTTGCCCGAATTACCCGCAGCAAGGCGTTCATGGCTTCTTGGTAATCGGCTAGGCGGCGCGTGCCGGGCAAGCACCGCATATAGGCAAAACCCTCCGGATCGGGTTGCACCTCGGCAAACGCATTGGCAAAGCGAAACTGATCGGGAGCAACCATGCGAAACGGCAAACGACGATGGAGGAGGTGGGCTAAGGTACTGGGAATCGTGTTAATACGTCGCGGGCCAGGCAAAAGGCCACAACCTTAATGCTCCGCCAAGTTTTTTGGCGGCGAGGCGCCGCTACCCACCCCGGGCCCGTGGGCCCGGCCACCAAACAAAATTGCCCAGGGCAGGGCCCTGGGCAACGCAAATAAACGCGCAGTGCCGGGTACGTTCTAACGCACCACGAAACCTTTGGCTTCCCAGGCTTTCACGTTCTGGGTACGCACAAAGCGGGTTTCGATGTGGCCCCAGGCATCTTGCTTGTACATCACGGTTTTGCCTTGTTCGCGTGCCTGCAGCGCTTGCATGTGCTCGGCGTGCGAAAGAGTAACCGTAGGAGTAGCCGGTTCAACAGATTTAGCCCCGCGGGGGCGCTTAGAGGATGTTGCCATATGCTTGTAACCGCAGCCGGATGGAAAAGGATCAGCTTAAGTTCAATTACCCCAATAAATTTTTATGGTTGCTTGCGGCTGAAGATTCTGTGACTGACACCAATGCTCCAGAACGGCCAAGCATTTTGTTTATCTGGCTGCCACTGAACGCGTAAGCTGCTCGAGCTAGGCATTGCTCCTTTGCTGCTCAAGCGGCAGCTAAGGAGCAATGCCTACCGCACGCACAGGGCACGGAATACAAGCACCAAGCGGAATGCAACCAAAAGCGGCTGGAGCTACGGTAGTCCCAGCCGCTTTTGGTTGCTGCCTTTCGGCTTAAAAACTACATGTGCAGTGCCCGGTTCTCCGTTGCGGCCAAGCAAGCTTCCTTCATGGCTTCGGCGTAGGTGGGGTGGGCGTGGCTCATGCGGGCTACGTCCTCGGCGGAAGCACGGAACTCCATGGCCGTTACGGCCTCGGCAATAAGGTCGGCAATGCGCGGGCCGATCATGTGCACGCCCAGGATTTCATCGGTTTCCTTGTCGGCCAGCACTTTCACGAAGCCGTCGAGGTCCATGGAGGCGCGGGCGCGACCCGAGGCCCGGAAGGGGAACGAGCCGGTTTTGTAGGCCTTGCCCATTTCCTTGAGCTGCTCTTCGGTGTAGCCCACACCGGCCACTTCGGGCCAGGTGTATACCACGCCCGGGATGAGCAGGTAGTTGATGTGCGGCTTCTGCCCGGCCAGCGTTTCGGCCACGTACACGCCTTCTTCCTCGGCTTTGTGGGCCAGCATGGCCCCGCGAATCACGTCGCCAATGGCGTAGATGCCGGGCGTGGTGGTTTGCAGGTGCTCGTCTACCTTAATGCGGCCGCGCTCTTCGAACTGCACGCCGGCGGCTTCTAGGTTCAGGCCCTGGGTGTAGGGCGAGCGGCCCACGGCCACGAGGCAGTAGTCGCCTTCAAACTTTACTTCCTCGCCTTTCGGGTTGGTAGAGGTTACGGTTACCACGTCGCCGGCGCGGGTGGCCCCGGTTACCTTGTGGCTCAGGAAAAACTGAATACCGATTTTGCCGAGCACGCGCTTGAGCTCCTTGCCGAGTGCGCCGTCCATGGTCGGAATGATCGCATCGGTGTATTCGACCACCGACACCTTGGCGCCTAAGCGGGCGTACACCGAAGCCATTTCGAGCCCGATAACGCCGCCGCCGATAACCACGAGGTGTTTGGGTACTTCGCGGATGTTCAGGGCCTCGGTGCTGGTGATGATGCGCTCCTTATCCTGGGCAATGAAGGGCAGCACCGTGGGCTTGGAGCCCGTCGCAATGATGGTGTACTTGGTTTCGATTTGCTGCGCCTCGCCGCCCTCGGTGGGCGCGATGCTGATGTGGTTTTTATCAATGAACGAGCCCACGCCGCGCAGCACCTCGATTTTGTTCTTTTTCATCAAGAACTGGATGCCGTCGGTATTGGCCTTCACCACTCCGTTTTTGCGGTCGATGAGCTGGTTCATGTTAATGCGCAGGTCGCTCAGCTCAATGCCGTGTTCCTTAAAGGTGGTGTGGGCATTGTGGAAGTGCTCGGTGCTATCGAGCAGGGCCTTGCTCGGGATGCAGCCTACGTTGAGGCAGGTACCACCTAGGTTGGGGTATTTCTCGATGAGGGCCGTTTTGAAGCCGAGCTGGGCGCAGCGGATAGCCGCCACGTAGCCGCCGGGGCCGGAGCCGATGACGGTAACGTCGTATTGGTTCATGCTGAAAATCGGGTTGGTAAGCGCGTGCCGGCAAAGGTAAGGCAGAATGCCGAGGCAGGCGGGGAAATGTGCAGCTTGGGTGAAGGGAGCTTTTTAGATTGACCTAGAAGCCTGGTGCGAAAGCAAAGGTTTAGGCTAGTAGAAGCCACGACTGGGCCTAACGCTAGTTCCCCTCCTCAGATGAATTCCGCGCCTCGAGCGGCGTGGGCTAGGGGTAATTGACCTCGGTATTTGAGCTGCACCTAGGACTAGCTACTAATTCTAGCCTTTCAACCACCCCTAGCCCCTCCTCATCTGAGGAGGGGAATTAGCTTATACCTCTAGCCTTTGGTGCTGGCTAGCTATTACCTAGCACAGGTTTTAATCCACCAGCACGCCGATGTAGTAATTAAAGGTGTCGACTTCGAGGTTGTCGCGGGTGGCGCCGGGCAGGTCGATGGGCTCGAAGCGGGTGGTGGGCTGCACAAAGCGGTACTCGCCGCCTTTCAGCCGCACGCGCACGGGCATATCGAAGCCGGGCACATCGGCTACCCAGCGGGCCAGGGTTTGGTTGTTTTCGAAGCGCACCTCCAGCGTGGGCAGGCCGGGGTGGCGCAGGTACTGATCGAACACTTTGGTGAGGTTGCGGCCGCTTTGCTGGTTGACGTAGCCAATGACTTGCTCGGCCGTGACGGTTTGGTGGTAAAACTGCTGCCCCAAGCCACGTAGAATCTGCCGCCACTGCTCGTCGTTGCTGATGATGGTGCGCACCATGTTCAGCACGTTGGCGCCCTTGTCGTACATGTCGCCGGAGCCCTCGCGGTTTACGCCGTAGGTGCCGATGATGGGCGCATCGTTCTGGATGTTGCGGCGCTGGCCGTGCACGTACTCCTGCCCGGCTTGCTTACCGAAGAGGCTTTCCGTAAACAACGATTCGGAGTAGCTCGTGAACGACTCGTGAATCCACATGTCGGCAATATCCTTGGCGGTAATGTTGTTGCCGAACCACTCGTGGCCGCTTTCGTGAATCACGATAAAGTCCCACTTATCGCCCCAGCCGGTGGCCGAGCGGTCTTTGCCTAGATAGCCGTTCTGGTACTTGTTGCCGTAGGCCACGGCGCTTTGGTGCTCCATGCCGAGGTGCGGCGTTTCCACGAGCTTGTAGCCGTCTTCGTAGAAAGGGTACGGCCCAAACCAGTGCTCGAACGACTTGAGCATGGGCTTGACGTTGGCGCCAAATTGCTTGCGGGCTTTCGCGAGGTTTTCGGGCAGTACCCAATAGTCGAGCGTCAGCTTGCCTTTTTCGCCCTGGTACGTATCGTCGAAATGCTCGTAGTTGGCCACGTTCAGGGCCACGTCGTAGTTGTTGATGGGGTTCGAGACAAACCAATCAAAGCGCGTGGCACCGCCCTTCAGCTTGGTGGTTTTGCGCAGGCGGCCGTTCGAAATATCCTTCAGGCCTTTGGGCACCGTTACGCTGATGAGCATGCTGTCGGGCTCGTCGGACTGATGGTCTTTGGTGGGCCACCAAATGCTGGCGCCAATGCCCTGGCAGGCCGTAGCTACCCAGGGCTGGCCCTTGCCGTGCTCCGCAAACACAAAGCCGCCGTCCCAGGGGGCGTGTTGGGCCACGGTAGGGTTGCCTGAGTAGTACACCCGAAACTCGTCGCGGGTGCCTTGTTTAATTGGCTGCGGAAACGTAACGAACACCGCGTTGAACTCTCGCTTGAAAGGCAGCTCCTGGCCGCGGTACACCACCCGATCAACCTTCAGGTTGGCAAACAGATCGAACTGCAGGCGCGTGAAATCCTGCGTGGCCGCAAACCGAAACAGGTTGGAGCCACTGATGTAGCGCTTGGCCACGTCGAGTTTTACATCGAGGTGGTAGTACTGCACGTCGTAGCAGCTGCGGGGTGGCGTAAGCGAACCGCGCAGCGAGTCGGCGCGCGTGAAGGCAGGCTTGGGCTGCATGAGCTGAGCAGCGCCTAGGTGCGGCAGCGCTAGTACGGCCAGGAAGCAGAGCATGGCTCTGAGCATGAAGCAAAAGGTTTAGGAAGAGAATAGGCGAAAGAACCCGGCTGCCAAGGTAAGTTGCGCACGCGCCGTTTGCGCCCACCGACCTAGGGCATTCGCAGCACAGGCACCCATACCAGCATGGCCTCGCAGGGGGTGCTTATGATTGCCGTCAACAACCTACCGATTGCTCCGTGACTTCAAAGACTTAAAACGATCATTCCTCGATGCTGGCCGCGGCTGTTGCAACAACGCCCGCAGTATTGTTTAACAACGCATCAGACAAGTAAACAAGTTTAGCAAAGGGGTAGTAAACGCGTTTACGTATGGCGCATGGTCACTTTATCGCCTTGGCACGTTGGCAAAGATGGCTCCGGCGAGGCGCTTTAGCTGCACACCGTAGGTCAAGTTTGGCAAGAAACAGGTTGGATGCCGCCAAGCAGCCCGCTACGTTTGCGCCCACTTCGTAGAAGGCTCCGGTTGTCCGCTACTGTAGGTGTCGATTCGCGCTGTTGTTATGTCTGCTACTGCTGTTTCTGCCCGCCCTGCGCCCGTGCTCGTTGGCGCGGCGCTGCTGGCGCTTTATTTGATTTGGGGCTCCACGTACCTGGCCACCAAAACAGCCCTCACGGCCTGGCCGCCGTTTTTGCTATCGGGAGTGCGCTATCTGCTGGCCGGGGGCGTGCAATACGCCGTAATTCGGCTGAGCGGCGCGGCGGCCCCAAGCCGGCAAGACTGGGCGCGGGCCGCTGTAGTGGGCATTTGCCTGCCGCTGTTCGGCAACGGCGGCACCACGTTTTCGCAACAGTACATCCCGTCGGGGCTGGCGGCGCTGCTGGTGGCCACGGTGCCCATGTTTCTGGCCGTGCTGGGCTGGTGGAGCGGCCTCACGCCCAAGCCCACAGCCAAGGTGATGCTGGGCCTGGGCCTGGGACTGGGTGGCATGTACTTGCTGGCCAGCACCAAAACCACGGCCCCCGTGTTGATACCTGGTCACCCCGGCATAGGCGTGGTGGCGGTGCTGCTGGCGGCGTTTATGTGGTCGGTGGGCTCGTTGTATTCCAAGAAAAACCCCATCGGCGGTTCGCCTTTTCTGGGCGTGGGCATGCAAATGATTTGCGGCGGGTTTTTCTTGCTGATTGCCGGCCTGCTGCACGGCGAAGCGCCGCGTTTTCACCTAGGCGGCATCACGCCCAAAGCGTGGTTTGCCTTTGCTTACCTCGTTACGTTTGGCTCGTGGATAGCCTTTTCGGCGTACATCTGGCTGCTGCGGGTGGTGGAGCCGGCGTTGGCGGGTACCTACGCCTTCGTGAACCCCGTGGTGGCCGTGCTGCTGGGCTGGGCGTTTGCGGGCGAGGCCCTGAACGTGCAAATGACCGGCGGCGCCCTGCTGATTGTGCTGGCCGTGATGCTGGTGGTGCTGGGCGGCCGCAAAACATCGGCACCGCAACCCGCGCCGGCCGGTGAGCATCAGCTGGCTGATGTGGAGGATTGAGCCCGCGCCCTAGGTGCCAGCGGCGGCAAGTGCCGGCAACATCAGCAACGATTTCGTTCTGACGGCAGCGGGGCCACCGAACTCTCGTTCGGTGGCCCCGCTTGGTTTTTGCTCCGGCATGACGCCTTGGGTAAACAACGACCAGTCAACCACCCCTAGCCCCTCCTCATCTGAGGAGGGGAACTAGCTTTAGCCAACCTAGGCTTTTACGCCATCACGGCCGCCTTTAGCGGAGTAGCCAGCTGCTGGGCGCAATGCTCGCAGCAATAGGCGGTTTGCTGCTCGGGCTGGCGCAACACCAGCACCGGAATGCGGGTGTGGTAGGCGCGGGTTTTGGTGTAGCACACGTCGAAGAAGCGGCGGAGCAGGCTTATGTCGGCGGGGGCAAACACGAGCAACTGGGCCTGCATGTTGGCGCAAAACTCGCTTATGCCCTCCAGCGGGTCGTCGTCGAGCACCAGTTTGCTGCCAATGTTTGCGGTGGGCAGCTCCGTGCGGATCAGCTGCATACCACGCTTCACGCTGATCAGCTCCGGCAAATCGAGGCGTTGGTAGAAGTGCACCAGCTGCAGCTGCGCGCTCAGGCCCAGCACCAGGTCGTTCAGGCCGGGCAGGGTGGTTTTGTCGAGGCGGCCGAAATCGGCCATAAAAGCCAAGCGCGCGGGCAAAGTGCGCGCACCGGGCGGCACCACCAGCACCGGGCAGCTGGCCAGCTCGGCAATGCGAATGGCGTGGTTGCCGCTAATGGCTTCTTCGCCGCAGTCGAGGTGCTCGAGGTTCATCACCACCAAATCGGCTGCGTAAGCGTCGATTACCTCCTGAATGCGGTCGTGCAGGCAGCCCGTGCGCACGGTGTGGCGGTAGCGGATGCGGCGGCCATCCTGGCGCACCAGCTGCACGTAGCGCAGGCGCTCGGCCAGCGTTTCGAGGCGCTTTTGGTAGTCGGCGGTTTCGGAGGCCGCAAGCTGCCCGTGGTGGCAATACAGCAGTACTACTTCGGCACCTAGGCGCACGGCCAATTTGTTGGCATACACCAAGGTATGCTCAGCCGCAGCAGTCAGGTCGACGGGAACGAGGATGGTTTTCATCAGGCGGAGCGGCTAGGGAAAAGCGTAGGTATCGAGAGAGAAAAAAGCACCGGCTACTTGGCCGGGGCTGCGTGGCAAACCGAAATGGTGGCCGGCGCGTGGCCGGCGGCTGGGTGGTAGCTGGCCGGCTGGCCGTTGGCCACCTGCGGGCTCAGGTACGGAATGCCCAGCCCCAGCCCGCGCACAATAAACAGCACCGCCATGGCCGTGGCCACCACCGGCACGGCCTGCCGCAGCCGGGCGCGCCACTGCAGCGGCACCAGCCGCCCCGTGAGCGACAAAGCCAGCATGAGCGGCAGCGTCCCCAGGCCAAACAAGGCCATGTATATGGCGGCCCCGCCCACGCCGGGCGCGCTCAGGGCGCCGGCCAGGGCCAGGTACACTAGGCCGCAGGGCAGCAAGCCATTCAGCACGCCGCTCATGTACAACGCACTCAGGGAAGGGCGCTGAAAAAAGTAAGCCAGGGTTTGCTTCAGGCGGACCAGCACGCGGTCGAGGCCCAGAGCAGCGGCCGCCCGGCCGGTGTAGCGCTCCGGCACGGCCACGAGCAGCAAAATCAGCAGGCCCGAGGCAATGGAAAGGCCCTGCTGCACCCCCGCCACCCGCAGCGACTGCCCCACCAGCCCGGCCAGGGCCCCGAGCGTGGCATAGGTGCTTACGCGCCCTAGGTTGTAGAGCACGCGGCCCACCACGTAGCGGCTGCCCCCCTGCCCCGCGCCCGGCAAGGCCAGCGCAATGGCGCCGCACATGCCCACGCAGTGGAAGCTGCCCAGAAGCCCAAAAAGAAAACCTGCCCAGAGCATGGGGCTTATGTGCTAATGTGATTGAATGAGCTGATGCGCTACTACCTGGGTAGTGGGCGGCGTCAGCGGTTTGGCCAAAACGCACCGAGGTGCTAGCGAAGGCAAGTTCGCTAGCACCTCGGCAGGCAACCATGACGAAAATCAGTTCGCGACGGTGATATTTTTCTCCACAAAATACGCTTGGCCGGCAGCCTCAAAATCGAGGCGGATGCGCCAGTAGCCCGGCTTGAGCTTGGCCGTGCTCAGGCGCTGCGTGCCGGTGGCATCGGCTTGCAAGGGCACGGCAAAGTCGAGCGTCTGGTCGGAGGGCCGGAAGAACTGCACCTTGCCGGTGGCCTGTTGGCCAGCCAAGTTGGCGGGCAGCTGCAGGGTCAGCTCGTCGGTAGCCGCGTCGAAGGCTACGTCAACGGCGCCGGGCAGGGCGTTGGTGCGCGCCACGGCATCCATGCGTTGCTGGTGGCGCAGCTCCTGCTGGTAATAGTCCTTGCTGACGAGGTCGACCTGCGTGCTCATGGCCTGCTTAACCATGTAGCCGATAAACAGGGCAAACAGCACGAAGGCGGCAACGATGGCGTAGGGCCAGAGGCTGCGTTGTGGAGCGGGTTTATTCACGGTGAGGGAGGTCATGAGGGGAGGAGTAATTTACAGCTGTCATCCTGAACATTCTGCGCATCAAGCAGAGACGAAGCGGAGTGAAGGACCTTCTCACGCTTGAACGATGCGCCTGGGTCGGCGAACCTCGCCCCTCTCCTACGGAGAAGAGTAGACGCTATGTCTTTGGTGCGCCAGTTGCCTCGGCCTCGCGCGGCATCATCACCTAGGCGCAACCGGGCTGGCGTGATAAGGTCCTTCGCTTGGGCTCAGGATGACAGATAAGAAAACCGCTTACTGCACCGGAGCCAAAAACTTGGTTTTTTCTTCGGTTATCAGTTGGCCGCCGCTGTACACCCCGATGCGGATTTGGTTGCTGGTGCGCGTGAGCGCGGCGGTGGGCAGCTCGGCGAAAAACACCCCTTCCACCATGCCCTGAGCGGGCAGCTTCAGGCCGTTTTGGCCCACCAGCTTCACCGAGCCGTCGGCGGGCTCGAGCACGCGCACCTCGATGGGCATGGCTTTGTTGGTTTTGTTGATAACCGAGATGTTGTAGAGGTTGGTAACGGTGCCGCGCTCGGTTTTTTGGTACAGCTGGCCGGGGGTGCGCAGCACGGTGGCATCTACGTTGGAGCGCGTTACCAGCAGGCCCACCATCACGCCAACCAGCAGCAGCAGCACGGCGGTGTAAGCCTTGATCCGGCCCGTAACCTTGAACTTGGTACCGGCCTCGATGTGCGCCTCCGAGTCGAGGCGAATGAGGCCGTGCGGCTTCTCAATCAAATCCATAATGGAGTTGCACACATCAATGCACGCCGTGCAGTTGATGCACTCCATTTGCTGGGCGCCGTTGCGGATGTCGATGCCCGTGGGGCACACCTGCACGCACTGTTTGCAGTCGATGCAGTCGCCGGCTTTGCGCTCCTGGTTTTTGCGCAGCTTTTCGCGCGGCTCGCCGCGGCCGTAGTCGTAGGCTACAGTAATGGTGTTCTTATCGAGCATTACGCCCTGCAAGCGGCCGTAGGGGCAGGCAATGGTGCACACCTGCTCCCGAAACCGGGCAAACACCGCGTAGAACACGCCCGTGAAGACGACCATCGAGCTGAGGCCGCCTAGGTGGTTGAGGGGCGAGTCGGTCACGATTTCGACCAAGGCCTCCGAGCCGATGATGTAGGCCAGGAAGGTATTGGCAATCAGAAACGAGATGAGCAGGAACACGCTGTGCTTGCCCGTGCGGCGCCAGATTTTGTTCCACGTCCAGTCGGCTTTGGCAAGGGCTTTTTGCTGCGGCGCGTCGCCCTCGAAGAAGTACTCGACGCGGCGGAACACCATTTCCATGAAGATGGTCTGGGGGCACACCCAGCCGCAGAAAATGCGCCCGTACACCACCGTAAATAGGATGATGAACAGGATAAAGGCCATGAAGCCCAGCAGCAGGATAAAGAAATCCTGCGGCCAGAAGATTTGGCCCATGATGATAAACTTGCGCTCAACCACGTTGAGCATCAGCACGGGCAAATCGTTGAGGCGCAGCCAGGGGCCGGCAAAAAGCAGCGTGAGCAGGCCGTAGCTTACCCACTTGCGGGCGTTGTACAGCTTGCCGCTGGGTTTCTTCGGGAAAAGCCATACGCGCTTGCCTTCGGCGTCGATCGTCGAGATAGAGTCGCGGAACGACTCGGCAGCGGCGGGTTTGGTGGCGACGGGGTTCATCTTCGGGTACGGGAGCCCCACGGCGCGGCAAGCACCTAGGGCGTTATCGGCTACACATTCCGTCGGCCTGCGGCAGGCCAGGCGTGGCCGGGCATTTTGCCCTGGCCGTTGCACACTCCCCAAAAGGCCCGCCGCCAACCTAGGGCTGGCGGCTCATCCGAACGCGGGGCTGTGCTGTGAGCGGATGTCGGATGAACAGCGGGGAGAAGGGTGCCCGCTGCGGGCAGTTGGTGCGTGCTACAGCTTAGCTACGGGCTTGCCGCTGGCGGCTTCCTTCTCGCCTTGCGGGGCCTTGGCGTTGGCCGGGTTGGTGCCCTGAATGCTCAGGATGTACGACGACACCTGCAGCATTTGCTTGCTCGAGAGCTTGCCTTTCCAGGCTACCATGCCCTTGGTGGTTACGCCGTACTTCACGGTTTTGTACACCTTATTCACCTCGCCGCCGTGCAGCCAGTACTCGTCGGTGAGGTTGGGGCCTACTTTGCCCTCGCCGGCTTGGCCGTGGCAAGCGGCGCAGTTTTGGGCGAACACGGCCTTACCGGCTTCGATGTCGGCGGCGGCCGTCAGGGTTTTGTAGTCGGTGGGCTTGTTGGGGTCGTCGTTGGCACCCATTTTGGCGGCCAGCATGGCGGCTTCGGCCATTTCGTGTTGGTACTCGGCGTCGCTCAGCTGGCCGGTTTCCGACACGTGATAGTGCACGAAGTAAGCAATGCCGAATACGATGGTAACGTAGAAGCCGTACTTCCACCACGGCGGCAGGTCGTTGTCGTACTCCGTGATGCCGTCGTAGTCGTGGCCGGCCATCACGTCTTCTTTGTACGTGCCCGTCAGGCCCACCGTGTCGCCCAAAAACAGGCCCAGGGCGCGGCCGTACCACGATTCGCGGATGGTTTCTATCTCGTAAACCTTCTGCAGCAAGGGGCGCATTTGCCACAGCAGGGCAAACAGCATCAACAGCACAAAGATGATCAGCGCGGTGAGGCCGCCCATCAGCCAGAGCATGGCCCCGAGGCTGGCGCCGCTTTCGGCGGCGGGATTGGCGGCTTCGGCAGCGGCGGCGGTAGCTTCCTGCGCCACGGCGGCCGAGCCGGTGAAAAGGCTGCTCAGCGCGAGCAGCGTGCCTAGGTACCAGCGGCGCGTTAGCATAGCACACCTCCTTCCGGTTGGGCTTGCGCGGCGTCGTCGGCCTGCAGCGGGATGTGCTTCATGGCCTGGATATGCTCGCGGCTAACCACGCACACATACACCAGCAGGGCCAGGAAGAAGAGAAAGAAAATGACGAAGGAAATAAGCGGGTAGATTTCGATTCCGCTGATTGCCTGAAGGACGTTCTTGTACATAACGCTAGACCTATAGAGGCTTTAGGGGCGGGGTGCCGGCAAGTGTTTCCAGCACGTGTTGCGAGGGGCACCCCGCCCGGGGCCAGTTGAGTTATTCAGCGGCGGCTACAGCCGAGGCAGCAGCCTGGTCTTCTTTTACTTTGATGTCGGTACCGAGGCGTTGCAGGTAGGCAATCAGCGCCACGATTTCCTTGTCCGATTTCACCTTGATGTCCTCCTTGGCCAACTCGGCCACAATGCCGGCCGCTTGCTTTTCGGCGTCCTGCACGGCCACTTGCTCGTAGCCGGCGGGGTAAGGCGTGCCGAGCTTACGCAGGGCGGCAATCTTGTCGGCGGTTTGCGTGTAGTCGGTTTGGTTTTCGAACAACCAGGGGTAAGGCGGCATAATCGAGCCCGGCGACATGCTGGTGGGGTCCATCATGTGGTTGTAGTGCCACGAGTGCGGGTACTTGCCTCCGAGGCGGTGCAAATCGGGGCCGGTGCGCTTCGAGCCCCACAGGAAGGGCCGGTCGTACACGAACTCGCCGGCTTTGGAGTACTCGCCGTAGCGCTCGGTTTCGGAGCGGAAGGGGCGCACCATCTGGGTGTGGCAGTTCACGCAGCCTTCTTTGATGTAGATGTCGCGGCCTTCGAGCTCGAGCGAGGTGTAGGGCTTGACGGAGGCAATGGTGGGCACATTTTTCTTGATGAGGAAGGTGGGCACCATTTCTACCGCACCGCCGATCAGGATGGCTACCGTAGCCCAGATGCTGAGCTGCACGGGGCGGCGCTCTATCCAGCGGTGCCAGTGGCCGCCTTCGTGGCTGTGTTCGTTGTCGATTACGGCCGGGGCGTGGAACTTCTCGTTGGCCAGCAGCGAGCCGGCTTTGGCGGTTTTGTAGAGGTTGTACACCATCAGGAACACGCCGCTCAGGTAGAGCACCCCGCCGATGCCGCGCAGGTAGTACATGGGTACAATCTGCATCACGGTTTCGAGGAAGTTGGCGTACTGCAACATGCCCTCGTCGTTGAACTGCTTCCACATCAGGCCCTGCGTGAAGCCGGCCCAGTACATCGGGATGGCGTAGAACAGGATACCCAGGGTGCCGAGCCAGAAGTGGGTGTTCACCAGCTTGCGCGAGTGCATCGGGGTTTGGTACAGGCGGGGCCACAACCAGTAAAGCACGGCGAAGGTGAGGAAACCGTTCCAGCCCAGGGCGCCAACGTGTACGTGGGCTACAATCCAGTCGGTGAAGTGGGCAATGGCGTTTACGTTCTTCAGCGAGAGCATGGGCCCCTCGAAAGTGGCCATGCCGTAGGCGGTGATAGCCACCACCATAAACTTCAGGATGGGCTCTTCGCGCACTTTATCCCAGGCGCCGCGCAAGGTGAGCAGGCCGTTGATCATGCCGCCCCACGAGGGTGCAATCAGCATAACCGAGAACACCACACCTAGGGATTGGGCCCAGTCGGGCAGGGAGGTGTACAGCAAGTGGTGCGGACCGGCCCAGATGTAAATGAAGATCAGCGACCAGAAGTGGATAATCGAGAGGCGGTACGAGTACACCGGGCGGTCTGCCGCTTTCGGCAGGAAGTAGTACATCAGGCCCAGGTAAGGCGTGGTCAGGAAGAAGGCCACCGCGTTGTGGCCGTACCACCACTGCACCAGCGCATCCTGCACCCCGGCGTAGAGCGAGTAGCTCTTCATAAACGACACCGGAATGGCCAGCGAGTTGACGATGTGCAGCACGGCCACCGTCAGGAACGTGGCGATGTAAAACCAGATGCCGACGTACAGGTGTTTCTCTTTGCGGCGGGCAATGGTGCCGAACATGTTCCAGCCGAACACTACCCAGATCAGGGTAATGGCGATGTCGATGGGCCACTCCAGCTCGGCGTACTCCTTGGAGGAGGTATAGCCCAGCGGCAGCGTAGCCACGGCCGATACGATGATGAGCTGCCAACCCCAGAAGTGGATTTTGCTCAGCAGATCGGAGAACATGCGCGTTTTGCACAAACGCTGCAAGGAGTAATACACCCCCATGAAAATGCCGTTGCCCACGAAGGCGAAAATCACGGCATTGGTGTGCAAGGGGCGGATACGGCCGAACGTGGTGTAGGGCGTACCCATGTTGAGCTCGGGGCGGGCCAGCTGGAAGGCGGCAATTACCCCGATCAGCATGCCGGCAATGCCCCAGAAGACGGTAGCAATGCCGAAATTGCGGACGATTTTGTTGTCGTAAAACGATGCGAGAACGGCCTTCGATGCTTTTTGCAGCTCTTGGGGCGGTTTCGCTTGGACCAGCACAGCCATAGCGCGAAACGGGTTGTTTTGAGTGTTACAAAGCTCCCCAAACCCCGACCGCGAAAAGATGACGAAAGTCAGACACCGTGCCTGATAGATGTCAGCCCCAGCTGCCAGCCAAACGCACTTGGCAGTGGTACTAAACGCAACGGCGCCGCCTGCAGGTAGCAGGCGGCGCCGTTGGCCATACAGCAAAATCCCTAGGTAGGTATGAGCCTTGGTTGGTTAGTGGCCGGGCGTGTGGCCCTTGAGCAGGGCCGTGCCGCTGGCTAGCGTTATGGCGTCTTCAACCACGCCCGTCCAGGGCTCTTTAACGGGGGTGTTGCGCGAGGCAGCTTTGCGCAAGTACAGCGCCCCGTAGCTGCTGGCTACGGCCGCAGCCGCCCCCAACAGCGCGCCTTGCCACAAGCTGTTGCGGCCGAGCTTGAACATAACGCCGCCCACCAGCGCCCCCGACAAAATGCGGCCGCCCAAAATGGGTGCAATGGTGCGGTCGGGCATGTTGGGCAGCTTATCGCCCAGCATTTCTCCGCCGGCCATCACCTTCAGCAGGTTGGCCGCTTTACCCGATTGAAACCAGCCGAGCGGCGAGGCAGCCAATCGGCCCGACGGATGCTTATGCAATACGTGGCTAAGCATGGCCGGCGCCGACATGCTGCGCAGCCCGGCCAAAGCACCTAGGCCCAGCGTTTGCCAGAATACAGTTGAACGGTTACCACTCATAATCAAGGCAGTTTGGATGAACTGCTTTAAACGCGGCCTTCCGGCCAAAGGATGGCGTGCGGCACCTGGGCGCTTGCCCTAGGTGCCGTTTACTTCCGGAGCAGAAAGGGCCCCAGCGCCAGCGCATCGAGCCCCGATTGCAGGTAGCAATCCAAGGCATCGGCCGGCGACTCGACCAGGGGCATGCCGTTGAGGTTGAAGGAGGTGTTGAGCAACACAGGCACTTCGCTCAACTGGCCGAACGTCAGCAACAACTCATGAAAGAGGGCATTGTCGGCGGCCAGCACGGTTTGCAGGCGGCCGGTGCCGTCGTCGTGGGTTACGGCGGGCAGGCAGCGCTGGGCGTCCGGCTTCAGCCGGAACACCTTTTCCATGAAATAAGCCGTTTCGCCGTCGGGTAGCTCGAAGTATGCGTGCTGGTGCTCGGCCGGTACGGCGGGCGCAAACGGCCGGAAGGCTTCGCGGTACTTAATGCTGGCGTTTACCCGGGCTTTCATGTCGGGGCGGGTGGGGTCGGCCAAAATGCTCCGGTGACCTAGGGCCCGCTGCCCAAACTCCGCCGCGCCCTGGAACCAGCCCAGCACCTGCCCTTGGTGCAGCAGCTCGGCCGTGGCGCCGGTGATGCTGGCGGGCCGCTCGTAGCGCAGCTTGCGGCGCTGCAGCTCGGCCTCCAGTTCGGCCTCGGCGTACGCGCGCCCGAAAAAGTTGTGGCGAGCAGGCTCGGGGTGCGCAGCCCTGGGTTCGCACAGCACAAAGTGCCGGCCGTAGAGGGCGCTGCCCACGCTGATGCCGGTATCGTCGGGCGAGCCGCCGATGTACACCTCGGCGTAGCGGGTATGCTGGCGCAACTTGCCGTTCAGCACCGAGTTCATGAGCACGCCACCACCGAGCACCAGGCGGCGCCGACCGGTTTGGGCTTGCAGATTGTTCAGGAGTTCAAACACCACCTCCTCGGTAATGCGCTGCACGGCGGCCACAATGTCGTACTCGCGCTGGGTGAGCTCGGCGCCGGGTGCCACGGCCGGGCCAAGCAACGCCTCGAGTTTAGGCGAGAAGTAGCGCGGCGTGAAAAACAGGAAGAACTCGAAGTAGCGCAGGTCGAGCTCGAAATGCAGCCCCGTTACCGTGATCAGCGGACGGAGCTGCTCGTAGTACGTATTGGGGTTGCCGCGGGCAGCCAGGGCCATAATCTTCCACTCGTCGCTGTTGGGCCGGAAGCCCAGGAAGTCGGTGAAAGCGGCGTAGAACAAACCTAGGGAGTGCGGCGTGCGGTTGGCGGCCAGCTCGTGCAGGCCGTGCGCATCGGCGGTGCCAACCAGCCCGGTGGTGGTTTCGCCAAAGCCATCCGCAACGAAGAAGTCGGCTTCGGCAAAGCCCGAGGGAACCAAGGCGTTGGCCAAGTGCGCGTGGTGGTGATTAACGTAGTGAATGCGCGTTTGGTGGCCGCCCGCGCGCAGCAGCGTTTGCCCTAGGTGGTGCGCATCGCCTTGCATGGCGGCCAGCTCCTGCACGGTGAGCTGCGCCAGTTTGCCGCGGTTCTGGAAAGCATCGGCCAGCGTTTGGCCCGATTGCCCTAGGAAGGCGGCTGGGTTCCAGCCCACAAACACATCGGTGACCTCCTGCACCCGCAGGCCCGCCGCCTCGCAGCAGTACTGAATGGCGCGCCTTGGGAAGGATTTATCCTGCTTTTGGCGCGAGAGCCGCTCCTCGGCAATGGCAAACTGCACCCGCCCTTGGGCATCGAGCAGGCAGGCCGAGGAGTGAAAACCACTGCAATTGATACCTAGGATGACGCGGTGCATACGGGCGGGCTGAAGGGCGTAGGAGCAGCCAAAAATAGCGGTTGTGCAACGCTGCCGGCTTGGGTGGCCCGGCTACCTGCTCGCCGGGCTATGCTTGGCCCCGTTGGCCGGCCGCCGTATACCGCAGCTGCGCGCCTTAAAAGCACGTTACTTTGCCTTTATGCGCCACCGTTTCTGTTCTCCGCACTTTTTGCTGGCCCTAGGTCTGCTGGGTTCGTGCCACATGCCGAAAGCAACTACCTCTTCCTCTGCTTCCTCCAATGCGTTGGTGCCTGCGCCGGCGCGGCCCATTTGGCAATCGGAGGCGTACGCGCTTTACCCCGATTCGGTGGTGCAGGGCAAGCACGTGGCGCGGGCGGTGTCGCGCACCGAGCTGGCATCGAACTACCGAAGCCCGGCCAACGAATTTCAGAGCCCGCAGGTCAGCTTCAAGTTCAGCCTCAACGGCAAAGACAACGAGATGCAGCCTGGCCAGGACCACGTGTTGGTGGCCGTACCCAGGGCCGGCGGTGCCGCGCTCGAAACGCCGGTAATCGTGTTCGGGCAGCAGTACGTGGACAAAATGCCCGTGCCGGCCAACACCTATCTGGCTCCGAACACCCCGCTCAAGATTCGGCTGGACATGCGCCCCGTGCTTGCTTCGTTCCAGAAACAAGGCTATTACCAGCTTTACAACGGCCAGAAGCTTTACAAAGACGACTTAAAGCACGTGCACGTGGCCGGCAACACCACGCCCCTGAGCTGGGACTTCGACAACCTCATCAACAAGCCGCAACTGGAGCTGAAAGACCCCGACGGCGACGGCATTTACGAAACCACGGTGGTGCTGAACGCCCACTCCGACGCCAAAACCACCGCCAAGCAGTGGAAGCAGAGCCTCGACGTGTCGGGGTTTCCGCAGTACCAGTCGGACTACCCGCTCTTTGATGCCGTTTACAACCTGAGCATTGAAGAAGCTAAGCGCGCCGTGGAGCCCGACGGCACTTTCCGCACCGGCCAAGAGTGGGCCGGTGTCTGGACGCGCGACATCAGCTACAGCATCATTCTGTCGCAGGCTTTGCTGCAGCCTGAAGTGGCCAAAACCAGCCTCATGCGCAAGGTTACGCCCGATGGCCGCATCATTCAGGACACCGGTACGGGCGGCGCTTACCCCTGCTCCACCGACCGCATGATTTGGGCCGTGGCTGCCTGGGAAATTTACCTGACCACCGGCGACGAAGCCTGGCTGCGCAAGGTGTACCCCATTATCAAAAAGTCCATCGAAGACGACGTGCCGAACGCCTACGACGCCCAAACCGGCTTGGTGCGCGGCGAGTCGTCGTTCCTGGATTGGCGCGAACAAACCTACCCCAAGTGGATGCAGCCCGCCGACATTTACGAGTCGGAGAACCTAGGCACCAATGCCGTGCACGCGCAAGCCAACACGGTGCTCTCGCACATGGCCCAGCTGCTTAAAGAAGATGGCGACGCTGTGCGCTTCAGCAAGTTGGCCGAGCGCATTCGCGGGGGCATAAACGAGCACCTGTGGCAGGCAGAAAAGGGCTACTACGGCCAGTACCTGTACGGCCGCACCTACAAAACCCTTTCGCCGCGGGCCGAGGCCCTAGGTGCTGCCCTAAGCGTGTTGTTCGATGTGGCGCCGACCGAGCGCCAGGCTACTGCGGTGCAGCGTACTCCCGTAATGGCGTACGGCATTCCGTGCATATACCCACAAATTGCCGGCATTCCGCCGTACCACAACAACGCCGTGTGGCCGTTTGTGCAGAGCTACTGGGGCCTGGCCGCCGCCAAAGCAGGCAACGAAACCGCGTTCATGGAAAGCATAGCGGCCGTAACGCGCCCCGCGGCGCTGTTCGTTACCAACAAGGAGAACTTCGTGGCCTCGAACGGCGACTTTGCCGGCACGCAGGTAAACAGCAGCGTAATGCTCTGGAGCCTCTCGGGCAACCTAGGGTTGGTGTACAAAGGCCTGTTCGGCATGAACTTTCAGGCCGATAAACTGGTGTTCCGGCCATTTGTGCCGCAAGCGCTGCAAGGCACCCGCCGGCTTACCGACTTCAAGTACCGCCAAGCCGTGCTGAACGTGGAGATGACTGGCCATGGCCGCACCATCCGCAGCATTACCATGGATGGCCAGCCGCTGCCCGAAGCCACCGTGCCCGGTACGCTCACGGGTACGCACAACATCCGCATCGAGCTGAGCAACGAAGCCCCCGCTGCCACGGCCCAAAATAAAGTACCGCACCACGTTTCGCCCATGACGCCCGCCGTGAGCTACCGCAACGGGCGCCTCAGCTGGCCAGCCGTGGAGGGTGCCAAGGCCTACCAAGTGCTGCGCAACGGGCAGTTTGCCGCCCGCACCACTGATACCGAGTTTGCCGTACCCGCTCCCACCGCGTACACCGAGTACCAGGTACTAGCCGTGGATGCGGCCGGTTACGAGAGCTTCGCCAGTGAGCCGCTGGTCGTTGAGGCTGACAAGTTTCGCCGTAGCTACGAGCTCGAGGCCTCAGCACCGGCTGCCAAGCTGCCCTACAAAGGCTTCGCAGGCAAAGGCTTTATCGAAATCAGCAAAACCCAGAACCGCCGCGTAACCGTGCGCGTGCAGGTACCTGCCGATGGCCTGTACGCTATCGATTTTCGCTACGCCAACGGCAATGGGCCCATCAACACCAGCAACAAGTGCGCAATTCGCACGCTGCGCAACGGCGTGCGGCAGCTAGGTACCGTGGTGCTGCCGCAGCGCGGGGTTGATGAGTGGTCGGATTGGGGGTACTCTAATCCTGTGATGGCGCAGTTCAGCAAAGGCACGCATACGCTTACGCTCACCTTTGAGCCGGCCAACGAGAACATGAACGGTGAGGTAAACCAAGCCATGCTCGACCAGCTGCGCCTGACGCGGTTATAACGCGGTGCAGCGCCGCACCCGCGCTACGCCGTACTGGGTATCGCGCCAGTAGCTGTAAGGCCACTTTTGCCAATCGGCTACCAGTCCAGCTTTTACGGGATTTTCCAGTACGTACGCAATAACGCGCTGCATCTCGTCGCCATTGCGCACCACGTGGTCGTAGCTTTCGGGTTGCCAGAAGGCGCCTTCCCGGTTGAGCAGCAAATTGGCTTGTCGGCCGCTGTAGCCCTTCAGTCGCTGCAATGTTCGTGTCAGAGGAGGTGCATTTTCAGGCAGCCTTACGAGCATATGCACATGGTTTGGCATCAAGCAATAGCAAATCAGTTCGTATTCGTCGCCATCAAAGTGGTGCAAACTTGCTTTTACCACTTCCGCCACGTCGGGGCGCGACAACCACATGGGGCCGGTAGTTGCCTGGTCGAGCAACTGGTCAAAGTGCCGGAAATAACGCTTGCGCCGGTTGCTCATTTCATCGGCAGCTATTCGACTTTCGGCTTGCTGCACTTGGCGCAACTGAACGCGCAGCTGCTCTACCACGGTGCGCGGCAACGAACTAGCCAAGCGGAAAGTGACGAATATAGATTCGCCTGCGGGCAGCCGGTGGGGCAGGTTGCGTTGGTAATAAGTCAGGTCGGTCACGCAGCATTGAACGCAGTAGCGCGGACTTTGTAGTCCGCGTCCCCGGATAGTAACTTCTAATCGGCTGAACGATGGAGAATACTATCTGCGGACGCGGACTACAGAGTCCGCGCTACACCGCGCTACTGCGGCTGCTCCGTTGGGGCTTGCGTTTCGTTGTCTTCAAACAGCATGCGCACGGCGGGCGTGTAGGTATCGTCGTACTGCTGGCTGCGCACGGCCCACACGAAGGCCAGCAAAAACAGCACGGCAACGGTGAGCGAAATGGTGATGAGGCCGAAGATGATTTCCATGACTCAGGGGAAGAGTTAGAGTTTGCGTTGGTAAGCAGCCAGGCGCACCAGCAGCGTGGCAAAGAGCATCACGCTAAGCGAACTGATGGGCATTAGAATGGCCGACACGATGGGCGTGAACTTGCCCTGCACGGCCAGGCCCAAGCCAATGCCGTTGTAGATAAACGAAAGAACAAACGTGGCCAGCACCACCTGCAGGCAGTCCTGGGTGAATTTGAGAAAGGTGTTGAGCTGCCCGAAGCTGCTGGCGTCGAGAATGGCGTCGCAGGCGGGCGAGAAGTTGCTGAGCGTATGGGTGAGGGCAATGCCGGCATCGGCTTGCTGCAGCGCGCCGGCATCGTTCAGCCCGTCGCCAATCATAATTACCGTGTCGCCCTGGCGCTTGAGCTCGGCAATGTAGTCGAGCTTGTTTTGCGGGGTTTGGCGGAAGCGCAGCTCGGCTTTGGGTCCAAACAGCTCGCGCAGGCGCTCCTGCTCGGTGTCGTTGTCGCCCGAGAGCACGGCCAGGCGGTAGCGTGTGCCGAGGTCGGCGAGTACCTCGCGCAGGTTTTGGCGGTACACGTTCCGGAAAATGTAGCAGCCGCCTAGGTCGTTGTTGAGGCTCACGTACACCCGCGACTGCATGTTGTCGGAAGTTTCGGAGGTGTGCGCCGCCGTGGGCGAGGCGCCCACGAACGCCGCCGCACCCACCTTCACCGACAAGCCATCCACGGTGCCGCGCAGGCCCTGGCCGGGCACTTCCACAAAATCGGCTACGGCAAACGGGCTGTGGGGCAGCTCCTGCGCCAGGCGCTGGCTCAGGGGGTGCGTTGATTGGCGCACCACGGCCGCTACGGCTTGCTGCTCGCGCAGCGTAAGTGCGGGCCCTAGGTACTCCACGGCCGATTGCTTTACGTCGGTAAGGGTACCCGTCTTGTCGAACACAATGGTGGTGGCCCGACCTAGGGTTTCGGCCACGGCCGAGTTTTTCAGGTAGAACTTGCGGCGGCCAAACGCCGTGAGGGCGCTGCCCAGGGCAAACGGCGTAGCCAGCGACAACGCGCACGGGCAAGCAATAACCAGCACCGAGGTAAACGCGCGCCACATCATCTGCTGGTCGCGCGGGAGCCAATAGGCCACGGCACCGGCCGCGATAAGCAGCGTGGCGGCCACAAAGTAGCGCCCCACCTTGTTGGCGTAGGTTTCGAGGGTTTGCTTTTCGGCTTTCTGGAAAGTGGGGTTGTTCCAGAGCTGCGTGAGGTAGCCCTGCGACACCTCGCGCACCACCTCCAGCTCCACGGCCTCGCCCACTTGCCGGCCGCCGGCGTACACCACCTCGCCGGCTACTTTGGCCACCGGCACCGATTCGCCCGACACAAACGAGTAGTCGATTTGCCCGGTGCCGCGCATCAGCATCGCATCGGCCGGAATTACCTCCTGGTTGCGCACCAAAATGCGGTGGCCCACTTGCAGGTCCTTCACCGATACCGACTTCTCGCCATCCTTGGTGAGCAGCGTAACGGCCACCGGGAAGTACGAGGTGAAGTCGCGGTCGAAGCGGAGGGCGTCGTAAGTGCGCTGCTGCACCCACTTGCCGATCAGCATGAAGAACACGAGGCCCGTGAACGAATCAAGGTAGCCGGCGCCGGTGCCCGACAGCACCTCGTAGGTGCTCACGCCGAACAAGGCCGTCAGACCTAGGCTAATCGGAAAGTCCAGGTTGATGTAGCGCTGCCGGATGCCGGCCCAGGCCGAGCGGTAAAAATCCTGCGCGCTGTAGAGCAGCACCGGCACCGACAGCAGCAGGCTGATGTAGCCGAAAAAGCGCCCGAACTCGCGGGCCAGCTCGTCGGTGAAGGACAGGTAATCGGGGAAGGCCAGCAGCATTACGTTGCCGAAGCAGAACCCCGCCAAGCCCAGCTTGTAATAGATGGCGCGCGAGCCGTGGTTGGGCTGCGCGCCCAGCTCGGCCAGCGTAATTTGCGGCTCGTAACCTAGGGCGGCCAGCAGCTTCACCACTTCCTTCAGCGAGGTTTCGGAAGGCACGTAGCTCAGGCTGATTTCCTTGCGCAGGAAATTCACGCGCGACTCCGACACACCGGGGTTGAGCTTGTACAGGTTCTCGAGCAGGTAAATGCACGAAGCGCAGTGCATTTGCGGCAGCGTAAGCGTAAGTCGGGCCAGCTTATCGGAGCGGAAGCTGAGCAGCTGCGCCTGCACCGATTCCTCGTCGAGGTAATCGAAACGGCCGGGCAGTTCTACTTCCTTGATTTTCTGGCCGGGGTGCTCCTCCGAAATCGAGTAGTAGTTGCAGAGGTTGTTGGCCTCGAGCAGCTCGTACACGGCTTTGCAGCCCTGGCAGCAAAACGGCTTGTCGTGCAGCACAATGGGCTGCTCGGGGCAGTCGTCGCCGCAGTGGGTGCAGGCCGTGTGGGTGTGGATATGGGCAGCGGTGATGTTCACGCGGTTGGTCAGCTCTGGTGGCTGCACAAATTTCCCCCGCCTAGGTGCCGTAAAAGATGACGAATGTCAGGCACCTAGGCTGATAGTAGTCAGCGCCTACCCGCGAACCGAGCAGGACTTTTGGGTTGTTGTTCCGGCTGCCTGTAGCGTGGGCTTGGCTACGCCTTCCTGCGGTTCAGCCCGCGTTTGCTCTATAATCTTTGATTCTGCAACGACATCGTGCTGGCTAACGCGGGCTGAAGCCCACGCTACTGGTCAAAGCTTTCTTTCCGCACGCTACTTTTCGTTTTATGCGTCCTTCCCATCATACTTTTTCGCTGCTGCTGGTGCTCTCGCTGTTTGTGTGGGCAGGCATGGTAGCGGCCATTTCTTTTATGGAGGCTCCGCTGAAATTCACCGCGCCCAACATCACCGTGGTGCTGGGCGTGGGCATTGGCCGCATCGTGTTTCACGCCCTTAACAAGGCCGAGCTGGTGCTGAGCGTGGTGGCCTTGCTCTGCGCCGGCGTGCTGGGAGTACCTTCGCGCATTTGGCTGGGGCTGCTTACGCTCGTCGTTATTTTGCTGGCCCAAACGCTGTGGCTGCTGCCCGCCCTCGATGCGCGCGCCGCCGCGCTGCTGGCCGGCTTGCCCAACCCGCCGAACTCCCAGCACCTCACGTATGTAGTGCTGGAGGCCGCCAAACTCATCGGCTTGGTTACCACTGCCAGCATGGCCTTTAGTTGGCTGATGCGCATGGCCCGCCGGCGCGAAGACCACCGCCGCGTTACTGCCTAACTTCCCGTTTCGCTTCGGGCAACGCCCGTATTTGCTTTTTGCTTTATGCCGAGCCCCCCTCCTACTCCGGCCGCTTCGCTTCCCGACATCACCACCGAAGCCGATATCCAAAAGCTGGTTGATACTTTTTACGACAAGGTAAACCAGGATGCACTCCTGGGTCCGGTATTCAACCAAATTGCGCAGGTGCACTGGCCCAAGCACTTGCCCACCATGTACGACTTTTGGAGCTCGGTGCTGTTTGGCACCATGCGCTACAAAGGCCGGCCGTTTCCCAAGCACTTGGCGCTGCCCATCGAAGGCGAACATTTTCAGCGTTGGCTGCAGCTGTTTTACGCCACCGTACAGGAAAACTTCAGCGGCCCTAAAGCCGAGGAAGCCAAAGTGAAGGCGCTCAACATCGCCTCCATGTTCGAGTACAAGATGAAAACGGCCAAGTCGCCGTTGTCCATCCTGTAATTTCCAACGCCTTGCGCTTTCCACCGGCGCAGGGCGTTGTTTTTGGCTGCCGGGTAGCAAGCACCCCCACACCACCTAGGGCCGTTGCCAAACTTGCCGCACTCACGGGCCAAAGCGCCACCGGCAGCTTACTTGCTTTCTTAAAATTTAATTCTGATTATCAGCCTACTACCAAGCTCATGACGTAACGTGCAAACGTTTGCACTAATTTCGCTCAACCTGCGCCCAACCTCCTCCGTATTTCGAGCCCCTAGTCACCTCGTTCTATGAAAACCGCTCCGACTTCTGCCCTTACCGACATCACCCGCGAAGCCGACGTAAAGACGCTCGTAGACTGCTTTTGCGAAAAGGTTGACCACGACGAGGTGCTGAGCCCCGTGTACAACGCCGTAGCGCGCGTGTACTGGCCGCATCACTTGTTTTCGATGTACGATTTCTGGAGCTCCAAACTGCTGGGCTCGAAGCCGGCGCCCGCCACCGAGGCCCCGGTGCAAGAAGCCGGCTTGGCGTTTGCCGGGCCGCACTCGGGCCGTTGGCTGAACTTGTTCAACGCCACGGTGCAGGAGCATTTTGCCGGCCCCAAAGCCGAAGAAGCCAAAGCCACTGCCCGCACCATTGCCCAAAGCGACGAAGCCAGCGCTTAAATGACTGTGCGTGGGTAAACGAACATAAAAGACCGCCAATGCTGAGCTTGTCGGTGGTCGATTACGTAACCTCCCGCCCCTACCGATTTTGTTATAACCCCAACAAAAAAGCCCGGCTGCAAAGACGGGCTTTTTTGTTGGTACGTTGCCTAGGTGCGTTAGCGTTACACCCCCAGCAGCAAACGGGTCGGGTCTTCGAGCAGCTCCTTCACACGCACCAGGAACGACACCGACTCGCGGCCGTCGATAATTCGGTGGTCGTAGCTCAGGGCCAAGTACATCATGGGCCGGATTACCACCTGGCCGTTTTCGGCGATGGGGCGCTGCACGATGTTGTGCATACCCAGGATGGCCGACTGCGGCGCGTTGATAATCGGGGTGCTCATCATGGAGCCGAACACGCCGCCGTTGGTAATGGTGAACGTGCCGCCGGTCATTTGCTCGATGGTGAGCTTGTTGTCGCGGGCCAGCGAAGCCAAACGCACGATTTCCTTCTCAATGCCATCGAACGACAGCTGCTCGGCGTTGCGGATTACAGGCACCACCAAGCCTTTCGGAGCCGATACGGCGATGCTGATGTCGCAGAAATCATTGTACACGATGTCTGTACCGTCGATCTGGGCATTTACGGCCGGCCACTCTTGCAAGGCTACGCAAACCGCCTTGGTGAAGAACGACATGAAGCCGAGGCCCACCGAGTGCTTCTCCTTGAACTTGTCTTTGAACTTGTTGCGCAGGTCCATGATGGGCTGCATGTTCACCTCGTTGAAGGTGGTGAGCATGGCCGTTTCGTTCTTCACGGCTACCAGGCGGCGCGAAACCGTTTTGCGCAGGTTGCTCATCCGCTCGCGGCGCTGGTTGCGGTTGCCGGTAGCAGCCGGAGCAGCAGCTTGGGCCTGCGGTGCAGGGGCAGCTGCGGCCGGAGCGGCAGCCGGAGCAGCGGCTTGCGGCTGCGCTTTCAGGGCGTCCTCTTTGGTGATGCGACCATCGCGGCCGGTGCCTTGCACGTTGGCAGCGTTGATGCCTTTCTCGTCGAGGATTTTGCCAGCAGCCGGCGAAGGCGTACCAGCAGCGTAAGCCGAGCTACCACCTACCGAGGCCGAAGCAGCCGGAGCAGCAGCGGTGGACTGCGGAGCAGCCGCCGGGGCCGCAGCAGCCGAAGCGCCAGCACCCTCGATGCGGGCAATTACCGCCCCGATGCCAATGGTTTCGCCTTCTTTCACGGCGTGGCGCAGCGTGCCGCTAGCCTCCGAAGGCAGCTCAAACGTAGCCTTGTCCGATTCCAGCTCGGCAATTACCTCGTCGCGCGATACTTGCGCCCCATCGGGCTTCAGCCACTTGGCCACGGTTACTTCCGTGATGGACTCGCCCACGGTCGGAATCTTCATTTCTACCGTGCCACCGCCGGCGTTGCCGCCAGCAGTTGCCGGCGCTGCGTTGGTGGGCGTATTAGCCGAGCCAGCCTGCGAACCCCCGTAGCCCGACTGGTTGCTGGCCTGCGGGTTCTGCTCGCCTTGCGTTACCGGGTCGGCTGCACCTAGGGCCGGTGCCGATGCCGTAGCCGAAGCAGCCGCGGGGGCCGTAGCCACGGCACCGTCGCCGCTGATTTCGGCGATAACCGCGCCAATGCCAATGGTTTCGCCTTCGGCCACGCGAATCTTTAGGGTACCGTTGCCCTCGGCGGGCAGCTCAAACGTAGCCTTGTCCGATTCGAGCTCGGCAATTACTTCGTCGCGCTTCACGGCCTCGCCGTCTTTCTTAAGCCACTTGGCGATGGTCACTTCCGTGATGGATTCGCCGACGGCGGGTATTTTAATTTCCAGAGCCATGTACTAGCTGGTGGGAAAGGATGTCGTTGGATATGGGAAAGTAGGAAGCTGCGGCGGATGTAGCGCGAACTTTTAGTTCGTGTTTCGTTGCTAAAGCCCGAACGGCATTGGTCGACGAAAAGCGAACCGAAAGTTCGCGCTACACTCGGCTTAGTCTACGCGCTTAGCCGTGGCGGCCGTGGTCTTGATGTTCTGGTCTTCGACCTCGCTTTGCTTGATGCCGAAGGCCCGGGCCACGATTTGCTTTTGCTCCTGCACGTGCACCTTGTTGTAGCCGGTAGCAGGCGAAGCCGAGGGCTTGCGAGCCACCACATCGGCCAGTTCGCGGCGCATGTAGCGGAGCATGTAGTTCCAGTAGCCCATGTTTTCGGGCTCTTCCTGCACCCAAATCAATTCGGCTTTGGGGTACTTGGCCAGCTCGGCGGCCAGCTGCGTTTGCGGGAAGGGGTGTAGCTGCTCGAGGCGTACAATGGCTACATCCTTATGCTCGCTCTTGGTTTGCTCCTCCAGCAGGTCGTAGTACACTTTGCCCGAGCACAGCAGCACGCGCTTCACTTTTTTGGCGTCGGCGTAGGTATCGCCCAGCACTTCGCGGAAGCCGCCCGAGGTAAACTCCTCTACCGGCGACATGCACAGCGGGTGGCGCAGCAGCGACTTCGGCGACATTACCACGCAGGGCTTGCGGAAATTCCAGGCCAGCTGACGGCGCAGCAAATGGAAGAAGTTGGCCGGCGTGGTGATGTTGGCAACCACCATGTTCAGCTCGGCCGACAGCTGCAGGAAACGCTCGGGACGGGCATTGGAGTGCTCGGGGCCCTGGCCTTCGTAACCGTGAGGCAGTTGCATCACGAGGCCGTTCATGCGCTGCCACTTGCTTTCCGACGACGAGATAAACTGGTCGATCATCGTTTGGGCGCCGTTGGCGAAGTCGCCGAACTGAGCTTCCCAGATAACCAGCGCCGAGGGGTTGGCCATGGCGTAGCCAAATTCGAAGCCCAGCACACCGTACTCGCTTAGCAACGAGTTGTAGATGCGCAGCTCTTCGTGCTCGCCCTCGATGTGGTTGAGCGGCGTATACGGCGCCG
Organism: Hymenobacter oligotrophus; assembly: GCF_003574965.1. NCBI lineage: Bacteria > Pseudomonadati > Bacteroidota > Cytophagia > Cytophagales > Hymenobacteraceae > Hymenobacter > Hymenobacter oligotrophus. The sequence continues at coordinate 2,760,431 of NZ_CP032317.1, forward strand.
AGGTAACGGCATCGTGCAGCACGGCGTGGCGGTGCGAGAAAGTGCCTCGCTGCACATCCTGGCCGCTTACGCGCACAATCTTGTTTTCAAGCATCAGCGAGCCGTACGCCAGCTGTTCGCCGGCCGCCCAGTTGAGCACGCGCGTTTCGTAGAACATCTTGCGGCGCTCTTTCAGCAGATTTTCAATCTGCTTAATGGGCTTAAAGCTCTCCGGAATGGTCGTCAGCGCCTTGGCTACTTTTTCAACCACCGCTTCGCTAATGCCCGTTACCGGCGACTGGTTAAAGTCTTCGGCTTTGGCCCGACCTAGGGTACGCCACTCGTTTTCGAGGGCTTGGTAGTTGTAGGGCAGCGGCTTCTGCTTCACCATGTCGAGGCGGGCTTGCAGCAAGTCGCGGAACTCGCGGTCCATCTGCTCGGCCAGCTTGGCATCCACTTCGCCGCGTTGCACCAACGTTTCGTTGTATACCTCGCGCGGGTTTTTGTGCTTGCTGATAACGTTGTACAGCGAAGGCTGCGTGAACTTCGGCTCGTCCGACTCGTTGTGGCCGTGGCGGCGGTAGCACACCATATCAATAAAGATATCGGCGTGGAACTGCTGACGGTACTCCGTGGCTAGCTGCACGGCAAACACTACGGCTTCGGGGTCGTCGCCGTTCACGTGCAGCACCGGCGCGTCGATGATCTTCGCTAGGTCAGTCGAGTAGATCGACGAACGGGCATCTTCGAAGTCGGTGGTGAAGCCCACCTGGTTGTTGATGACGAAGTGCACCGTGCCGCCAGTCTTGTAGCCCTCCAGCTGCGACATCTGCGTCACCTCAAAGCCGATGCCTTGGCCCGCCACGGCCGCGTCGCCGTGAATCAGAATGGGCAGCACGCGGTTGAAATCGCCTTTGTAGAGCGTATCAAGTTTGGCGCGCACAAAGCCTTCCACCACGGGGTTCACGGCCTCGAGGTGCGAGGGGTTGGGGGCGAGCTTCAGGTGCACTTTCTTGCCGGCGGTGGTATCCACCTCCGACGAGTAGCCCATGTGGTACTTCACGTCGCCGTCGCCCATGGTCAGGTCCGGTACGGCAGTGCCCTCGAATTCCGAGAAGATCTGCTCGTACGTTTTGCCCATGATGTTGGCCAGCACGTTGAGGCGGCCGCGGTGCGCCATGCCCACTACCACTTCCTCCACGCCCAGCTCAGCACCCTTTTGGATGATGGCATCGAGCGCCGGAATGGTGGTTTCGCCCCCTTCGAGCGAAAAGCGCTTCTGACCTAGGAACTTCGTGTGCAGGAAATTTTCGAACACCACCGCCTCGTTCAGCTTGCTCAGGATGCGCTTTTTGTACTCAACGCCGGGGTTAAACGACAGCGAGTCGCGCTCCACTTTGTTGCGGAACCAGTCGAGCACCTGCGGGTCGCGGATGTACATGTACTCGAACCCGATGGTGCGGGTGTAAATCTTCTGCAGGGCATCGATGATGTCGCGCAGCTTGGCACCGCTACCCAGGCCGAGCAGCTCGCCGTTGCGGAACGTGGTGTCCAGGTCGGCTTCGCTCAGGCCGAAGTCCGACAGGCTCAGGCGAGCCTTGCGGTCCTTCCGCTCGCGCACTGGGTTGGTGCGGGCCACCAGGTGGCCGCGGCTCCGGTACGCATGAATGAGGTTCCGCACGGCCGTTTCCTTATCTGCCGACACCGCATCCGACGAGCTAATGGCCGTGGTGCCAATGGTAGAGGCAGCTTTGGTAAGCACGCCGGTGCCTACTTCTTGCCCGTTGGGGCCGTTCTGGCCATCCTCGGGGTAGGCCTGCGAAAAGTCGAAACCTTCGAAAAACTTGCGCCAGCCGAAATCAACCGACTCTGGGTCGTTCTTATAGGCTCGGTACAGTTGGTCGATGTAGTCGCCGTGGGCGTTGGCGATATAGGAGTATGCGTCCATGGAGAACGGCTATGTTGGAAAAGGCAAATGTAAGTAGTACCGAAAGAAGCGCAAATACGTATGCGCATACACAAATACGGCTGATCCACAACAAGCTCAGCTTTTAAACACTGCAGCAATGCTACTTTCTTAAGCACTTCACTCGCTGAAGAAACAAGCGCAGCTATCGGGCTCACACTTAATAATAAACGATTGTAAACGAAAAGGCCTGCTCATGGTTGAGCAGGCCTTTAATAGCCAAGCTGCTGAACTTATTGCGGCAGCGAGGTCTTGAAAATGCGGTAGGGTTGGTCTTTTTTGCTGACGCCTTTGTTCCAAGTAGGCGTTTTGTGAATGGCTGAGGTAGTTACGTACATGGTACCGTCAGGCATCAGGAAGTACGTATCGGGCCATTGCAGACGTGGGTCTTTAATCCATTCGCTCACCTTGCCATCGGGCGTACGGCGCACCAAGGCGTTTTGCTCGAAAGCCGTTAGGTACACATTGCCCGCCTGGTCGATTTCCATACCATCGGTGGCAGTGGTCTTCCCTAGGTTTTCAACCTGCTCGCCAAGCTGGGTTTCGGAAAGAGCAGCGTTGCGCAGGGCTGCGGTAGGGATGCGGTAGAGTGTGCGTCCGGTAAGAGCTTGGTAGTATAGATGCTTATTGTCGCGACTAAGGGCGATGCCATCCGAAGCAATTTTCATGGGCTTGCCTTGCGCGTCGATCATGGGGTTGCCCTCCACGTTTAGCCGAATGTCCTCGGGCTTTACGGAGGGGTGGTTGGTAAGCAGGCGGCGCGCTTTTTGGGTTTTCAGATCAACTACCACAATACCGCCCTGTGCCGATTCGGTGATGTAGGCGTAGTTGTTGTCGGTGTCGATGCGCACGTCGTTGAGGTAGGACTTCTCTGGCGCGGCTTGCTTATCGAACACAATGGTTTGCACCACTTGGTCTGTCTTCGGGTCGATCTTCACCAGCTTGGCGCCGCCGTTCACCACGGTTTTCAGGCCGGGTGCGGCGGGGTCGAGCACCCACAGCATGCCGTTGCGGTCGACGGTGGCGGCCTGCGGGCAAATCCAGTGCTTAGCCGGTTCGTTCTTCACCGAGTCGTTCCACATGCACCAGCTGGCGTTGGGGTACGGCTTCAGGGTGTTGTTGGGGCCTACCTCGGCAATGGGGTTCACGGGGTTGTCGTCCCACCTCGGAAACACGCCGAACACGCGGCCATCGGGCGTGGCGGCCACGCCCACAATTTGCGGCTCCTGAAACTCGGCCACTACCTGTAGCGCCGAGTTAACCGGAACTTTAGCCTCGGCGGCCTGGTTACTACCATCCGCGTTTTGCTGAACGGCGGTTTCGTCGGGTTGCTGACGCGACGAGCAGCCTGCCAGCAGCATTGCTACCAAAGCGGCACCTAGGGAGCGGCGCACCAGCTCAGCCGAGCCGGGTAAGCACAAGTTTTTCATGGTGTTAAGGTTTGGTTTGCGGCAAAAGCCCAAGGGCGGTATCGGGCTGTACTGCACGTACGCAGCCGCTTACCGGTGGTTAAGGCACGCCTCCGTGCAATGGCCACTAATCGCCTGGTTTGCTTCCACCATAACCCTCCGGAGCTACCCTCGTTTAAGCTACCTCTGTGCGCCGTTTACAGACCCAAAACACCTGTTTATATAATTTAACTTACAATTACTTACACTAAACAAATTAAATTATATACCTTAAACACTCTGAACTCTGGCAAGCAAGGCCACATTCGCGCCTTCTTACTCATATGAATTCTGGCCGTGCGTCGGCCGGACCTTAACCTCCCCAGGTGAAAGAGGGAGTGCACGAACCCTAACGAGATGTCTATCGCACTGTTCCTCCTGTATTTGTTTTTCCCCTCCGCCTCCGATTTCGCTCCCCGGAACTTGCCCACTGCGCCCCTGGCACCGCGCGTGGTAAAAGTGAAACCATCGCCAGCCCCGGTAGCTTACCAAGCTCCTCGTAAGCTGCCCACCTACCGCGTAACGGCCACCGTGTACATGGCCGATGCCCGGCAAACCGATTCGGACCCGCTCATCACGGCCGATAACTCCCGCATCCCCCGCCGCGCCACAAGCAAAATCCGCTGGATGGCCTTGTCGCGCGACCTCCTTGACAAGTGGGGCGGCCCGTTCAGCTACGGCGACTCCGTGCAGGTGCGGGGCGTTTCGCCCGAGCTCGACGGGGTTTACGTAATCCACGACACGATGAACCGCCGCTTTAAGCGTGGCATCGACCTGCTCGTGGCCAAGCACGAAGACATTTACGGCCGCTGGGGCAACGTACGCATCAGCCCCGTGCCCAAGCGCCCCGCGGTAATTCCGCAGTGGCAGGCCAGCTAAGCCGCCTGCCCAGCCCAAGCATGCTCGCGCCTACCTAGGCCTGTTGCGTCTTATCGAAGCTTAGCTGCTTCCTATATTCCTGAAGCAGTGCGCGTGTTATTCCGGAAACTGCGCCAGCACCCGCGGGTTGCCCTCTGCATCGTAGAGGTAGCTAAGCGGCTGGTGCGGGTCGCGCAAAATATCGCGCAGCCCTATTTGCCACGGCAGCCACAGCTCCTCGAGCGTTTGGGCGTAAGCCATGGTATCCCAGGGGTTGAACACGGCGCCGGTTACGTCATCCAGGAAAGTGTCCATCACGAGCACTTCGTCGCCGGGCTTTACCGGGCGAGGGAAGTACTCCGGAATGGCACTGATGAGGTAAGCCCCGTAGTACACACGCGCCTTAAACTCGGCCAACTGCACCGGGTGCAGCGGACGCGTTTGCGCATCGGCGTACACGCGTTCCATCACGTCGCGCAGCATGGCATTGTCGAGCAAACAGCTAACCACGGCCACGTTGCCGAGGCGAATGCTGAACACCATGGTAGCCAGGTCGTCGTCGTAGGCAAAGGGAGCGTCGTCGGGCCCTAGGTCCACGTCAAGCAAAAACACCGAGCCAGGCATGAAGTCGTCGTACTGCATGGGTACGCGCAAGGCCTGCAGCACCTGGAAGAAGCAGCGGAAGCGGCTGAACAGCGTGCGGTTTTCGGCCAGCGGGTAGCGCGGCTTAATGAGGGGCTCCAACTCGCGCGCCAGCTCGTTCACGAAGATGCCGTAAAACATCTTGCCCAACCACAAAAACAGGGTTTGCTCATCGAGGGTGCGCAAGCCTTGCGGGCTTTCGGTGGTGGCCTGCTCCACGCGCGCCTCCAAGGCGTTTACGTGCTCGTGCTGGCACTTGGCGCAGCACGGTATGCTGAGCTCGTCAAAATTGCTTGTGCTCTGATCGAGCATTTGAATGGGCTTGCCGCCCAGCTGATACCGCTCGCGCAACCACGGCGCAAACACCGGCACTTTGTCGGTGGCCGGGTCGACGGGGGTGCCGCACAAAAAGCAGTTGGGCGCTACCAACTGCATGCGCACAAAGGGGTCGTAGAGCGTAAGATCGGGCGTAGGAACGGCTGCCATAGGCCGCAAAAATACACTGCCCGCCGCAGCCGGAACGAACCGGCCGTGGCGGGCAGCGCTATTGTGGGCGGATACGCCTGATACCTAGCGCGACAACGACGAGCCGAGCTTGATGAGCAGCTTGCCCAGTTGGGCCAGCGGCGGGCCGTAGCCGCCGGAGGCGTCGTCGGCCACTTTGCTGGTTTCGGCACCTAGGGTAGCCAGCGTTTCGGCCAGGGTGTGCGAGTCGATGCTATCAGAAGTAAGCTGTTCGCGCAGCGTTGTCAGCTCCTGAATGATTTTGGCCAGGCCGGTTTTTTCGCTGGCGCGCAATACCTCCGTCCACCGGTCGATTTCGGTGAGGCCGTACTGATCGGCTTGCGTGGGCACGCCGTTGCCGAGCAGGGCCAGGGTATCGTCGATTAGCGCGGAGTGCTGGCCATCAGTTACTTCGAGCGGCGCCTGAAATTCGGGCGTGTGGGTGGGAGTGGGCGTAAGCGAATCCATAGAACAAGACGGGAAAATCAAACAAACAGAAACGGCAACCGCTTGCGTATACTTTGGCTGTACCCAAAAAGTTGACCGCCCAAGGCCGTCGATTGCTTTTCGTGCCACCAACTTGCGGTGGCTTTCTATGCTGCACGTTTTTCAGTCTGTTACTTTTTCCGATCCGGCCCGGCAAGCCCTGTTCGAAGCCGTGCGCGACGCCCTTCAGGCGTCGGCCCAAACCAGCCAGGCCGATGCGCTGCTGGCCGGCCCGCTGCGCTTGCCCAACAGCTCGGCCGTGGATGCGCTGCTGGTGCGTCCGCACAGCCTTACGCTGCTGGTGCTGCACCCCGGGGCCGGCGAGCTAAGTATTTCGTCGTTTGCGGGCAGCACTTGGCAGCTCAATGGCGTGCCGCTGCCAGCGGGCGGGGCCGTTAACCCCTACGTGGCTTTTCAGGAACAGCGCGAGGCCGTCCTCCAGCTAATTGGGCCGCTGATGCCGCCCGATGCCCTAAACAGCCGCTTCGTAACGGGCCTTTGGGTGCCCACCGGCCCCGTGCGCTTTGGCACCGATGTGGAGGCCAGCATGGCCGAGGCGCCCGAGGCCCGGCAGTTTCAGCTGCTGCCTGAGGTAGCGCGCCTGCCGCGGCGCTTGGCGCAGTTAGCTACGCCAGAAATTGAGCTGACCGCCGCCGACATTCGCCACCTGGCCGAAGCCCTGCCCGGCGCCCTAGGTGCCCCCAACGCCGCGGAGCACAAGAACGGCCCGCGCACCTTTGGCTCGCTGATGCACAACTCGGCCCGCCAGCTCTGGCGCTGGATTGGAGCCGAAGACATCGACTCGCTTTCGCCGGATACCTACGAGCTGGCCGCCCAAACCGAGGACCGCAAGCACGAACTGGAGCAGCAGCAAGCCGCCCTGCAACAGCAGCTGGCCGAGCAAGTGCGCGCCCTCGAAGCCCGCGAGGCCGCCCGCGAACAGAGCATGGCTCAGCTGCGCACCCAACTGGCCCAAGCTCAGGCGCAATCGGCCCCGAACGCGGCCGAGCTGCAGGCCCGGCTGGCGCACGAGAGCCAAGCCAAAGAAGAAGAAGCCGCCGCCCTGCGCCAATCGCAGCAGGAGTGGCAGCAGCGCAACCACGACCTCGACGCCAAAATTCAGGCCCTGGAGCACCTGATTCAGCGGCTGCAAACGGCGCCTCAGCCAGCAACGGCTCCGGCGGCGGGTGAGCAACCCGCTGCGGTTGCGACTTCGGTAGCACCTCCGTTGCCCACCCCGCCGCCTACGCCAACGCCACCTAGGGCCGCGGCCCCAACGATGCAAACCGACAGCAGCGCCCCAACACCATCGGCTTTCGATGTTGCGGCGGTCAAAGCCGGCGCGCAAGAACTCGCCGGCCGGCTTGCGCAGGGCGTAGCGGCGGCGCGGGAGCGGCTAAGCCCGCACCTTACCCCCAACTTGCTGAAGCTGCTGGCCGGCGCCCTAGGTGTGCTGGTGCTGGTGTGGCTTGGCAACAAGCTGTTGGGCAGCAGCGCGCCCGAGCCTTACCAAGCCAACGGCCGCTGGGGCTTTGCCAAGGGCGACGAGCCGGTAATTGAGGCGAAGTACGATGCGGTGCAGCCGTTTCAGGAGGACTTGGCCGTGGTGGAGCGCGACGGAGCTTTCGGGTTTGTGGACACCGACGGCACCGAGGTGGTACCGCCCGCCTACGATGCCCTAAACCCATACGCCGGCGGTTACGCCCGTGTGCGCATCGGCGACTTGTACACTTTTATCGACGAAGAAGGCGCCGAGTTCAGCCACTACTTCTACAACGCCTACGATTTTGCCGAGGGCTACGCGCCCGTGCTCGACGGCCGCGGCTGGTACTACATCAGCGGGCCCGATGCGGGCGTACCCGATCAGCCGCGCCTGTTTCAGGAGGCGTACCCTTTCCGCAACGGGTTGGCGCGGGTGCGCCTCGATGGCGCCTACACGTTCATCACGCCCAAGCACCTAACCGACCCCGAGCGCAGCCTGGAGCCCTTTGGCCGCTACGAGCACGCCACCGACTTTGCCGAGGGCCGGGCGCGCGTGCAGCAAAACGGCCGCACCTTTTTCATCGACGAAGACGGCGACGAAGTGGCCGAATAGCCCGGTAGCTGCCGGGGCTAATCGTCGTCGCCGTCGTGGTACTTTTTTCGTTTACCGTGGCGCTTTAGCCACTTTTTAAGCTGGCCCGGCGACATCCAGCGTTCCTCGGCCGAGCTTGTGGTTTGCACGCTTTTGGGGGCCGAGCGGCCACCGGCCACCGCCCAGCTGCCGTTGGGATGGCGCCGGGCGGCGCGTGGCGTGCCCTGCAAGTCGCAGGCTTGCCCTTCGGCCAGCGGCTGCCGTTGGCCGTTGGGGCCAATTACAAACCCCTCGGGCGTGATGGTACGGCCGTTGGGCAGGCGCACCTCGCGCTGAAGCGGGCGCAGCTGACCGTGGCGCACCACGTAGGTGGTGCCGTTTTGGCGCAGGAAGCCGTCGTCGGTGGCGGCGCCCGACTGCGCTGTGGCGGGCCCGCTCAGCAGGCAGGCCAGCGCTGCCCCTAGGTAAACCGTGTGCCAAATGGCGAGGTGCCGGTGTGGTAACATCAGAAAAGCAAGCACGTAAGCGAAGCCGGTTTTACGCCGCCTGGTTGCCCAACGTTGGTGGGGCGCCGGGTTACCTTTCGACGAATGGGGTATCAAGCTTCGATTTGTCCACCAAAAACAGCCAAACATCATGAAATTCTCCTTCAAAACCCTGCTGGCAGTTGCCGCCTTCGCTGCTTTCGCTACGACCTCGTGCAGCGAGAAAACCCAAGAAAACGCCGAAGCTACGACCGAAAGCGCAGCCAACGATGCGGCCAACGCTACTTCGGATGCGGCTAACGCCACCTCGAACGCTGCCGATGCCGCTGGCAACGCCGCCGCCGATGCCGTAACGCCCGACAACGACGGCCAGAACACCGTAGCTCCCGAAAAGGGCGACACCGCCATGGTGCAAAACAAGCCCGCCGATGGCGTGGTTGACGAAACCCAGAAGAAGTAATCTTTAGCGCTTGAGCGCACGTGTAAGCGCCTGCCCCTGTTATCAGGGGCAGGCGCTTTGCTTTTTCGGCCGGCCTGCGCCGCATTGGCTGTTGCGCGCTCGGCCTACGGGCGCACCTAGGGCCGGGCGCGCAACGGCCCGGGGCCACAACCTCGGCGGCAGCCCGGCGTAGGCTTAGAGTGCTTGGCCCTCGGTGTGCCCGGCTCCGCGGCTTATCGGCGGTTTTTGGTTTTCATACGCAATGCCTTTCCGAACCACTCGCCTTTGCTGCCCACAAGCCCCATGTACCCCGCCCCCGACGATCTGCTGACACTCGGCAACAAAGCCTTGCTGCGTTTGCACAAAACGGCCTTTTTGTGCTCGCGCGATTACCCCAGCGCCATCGAAAAGCCGGTGTATTTGTGGGCGCTGGAGCAGCGCTACGAGGGCACGTGCGTGCTGTCGGGGTTTCACTCGCGGCTCGAGCAGGCGGTGCTGCGCTACTTGCTGCAGGGGCAGTGGCACCCGGTGGTGTACGCGCTTGGGCGGGGCATTCAGCCTAGCACCCGCTTTGAGTACGAAGTGCCGGTGGCCGCCGGGCACTTACTGTTTGTTACGCCCTTTGCCGACGACGTGCACAGCATCACGCCGGATACGGCGGCCATTCGCAACCAGCTCGTGGCCGAGTTGGCCGACTCGTTTTTCATTCCGTACCTCACGCCGGGCGGCAACCTCAACGAGCTGTTGCAGCACCCGGCTTTCGGGGCCAAGCCCATCGTTACGCTCGATTTGCCGGAGAATTACCCGCTTAAAGCCTTAGGCGCCAAAATCTTCCGCTCGGCACTGGCCCTAAGCCACAACCAACAATAAGTTAACCTTTCGGCGCTATAGGTGCGTATGCTAGGTGTTAACCCTTTCATGCGAACTACCATGGCTACCCTAGCTTCTCATATTCCAACGCATCTTCCGGCCTCGCCTTCCGACGGCATCCGCACCCTGGCCCGCCTAGGCTTTGCGGCCAAAGGCATGGTGTACACCGTGCTGGGCGTGCTGGCCGTAATGGCCGCCACCGGCACCGAAGGCGGCCGCACCGCCGACAAAACCCAGGTGCTGCAAACCATTCAGGACATGCCCATGGGCCGCTGGCTGCTGGGCCTGGTGGCCCTGGGCCTGGCCGGCTACGTGCTGTGGCGCTTTGTGCAGGCCATCCGCGACACTGAAGGCCATGGCAACAGCGCCAAAGGCATGGGCAAGCGCCTGTCTTACGCGGCTAGCGCGCTGGGCTACGGCGTGCTGGCGTACATTGCCGGCAAGGCTGCTTTCGAAAATACCTCGGCCGGCAGCGGCAGCGGCAACTCGCGCCAGTCGTTTGTGGCCACGCTGCTCGAGCAATCGTACGGGCAGTGGCTGGTGGGCGCCATCGGCCTCACGGTAATTGGCATTGGCGTGTACCAGCTTATCCGGGCTTACTCGGGTTCGTTTGCCAAGCACGTCAACTCCAGCCAGATTCCGGCCAACCAGCAACGTTTGGTATACCGCATGGGCCAGTTAGGCTACACCGCCCGCGGCATTGTGTGGGGCATTTTGGGTTACTTTTTGGTGCAGGCTGCCATGCAAAGCAATGCCAACGCAGCCCAGGACACCGGAGGCGCCTTTGATTTGTTGGCCAGCATGGGCGCGGGCGTGCTGCTGGTGGTAGCACTGGGCCTGGTGGCCTACGGCCTGTACATGTTTGTGCGAGCCAAGTACCCCATCCTGCGCGGCGTTTAATCGTCCTAGGTGCAAACACAACGAAGCCCGCCCGGCACTGCTGCCGGGCGGGCTTCGTTGTGTTTGCACCTAGGGCAGCGCATTAGTGCACGCTGGCCAAGGTGTTCGCGCTTGCGTAGTCCTGCAGATACTCAAACCGCGGGGCCAGCTGCCCGTGGGCGGCAATGGTAGCCCGCTCGATTACGCGGTCGGGGTCGGGCCCGAACAAATACGGAAACACGTTATCGATGAGCTGCCGGCCGAAGTCGCGCGAGGCGTTGCGGGGCAGCTCGCAGGGCAGGTTATCCACGGCCATGACCGTTATGTTGTTGGGGCGCGCGTACGCCGGCTCCAGCTCGCCGGTGGCGGGGTTGTAGTCGAAGGCCGGATCGGGGATGCTGGTGCTGCGCTTGGTGACGGGGATGGAGCCGTCGACGTCGCAGGTTACGTCGGCAATGGTGTTGATGCGGAAACCGGGGCGGCGCGTGTCGTCTTCCGAAAACAGCCTAGGTGCCGTGGGGTGCCAGTAGGCGCAGGCAACGAGCAGGTCGGTTACGGGCAAAAACTTGTCGAACGTCGACTTGTATTCCTGCGGGTTGCGGTGGAAATCGGGCGTATCCCACACGCGGCCGTCCTGGCGGGCGTTGTAGTCGGAGGAGCGCAGCTGCGTGTACACCGGCTCCGCAAAATCGTGGTACAGGTAATCGTACACGCTTACCTGCCGGATGCCCATGCAATCGAGCACCTCCAGAGCGCCTTTGGCCACGCGGCCCGAGCCCGTTACGGCAATTTTAATGGGCGGCAGGCGCTTCACTTTAAAGTACTCCTCCTGCATGTCGCCTAGGTCGGTGCACTGGTAGGCAGGCTTCAGTTGGTACAGGCCGTGCTTGCGGCCGTAGGTGAGCAGGCCGTTGTAGGCGCCTACAATGCCGGCCCAGCGCCCAAACGCCACAATTCGCTCGCCCTCGGCGTTGGTGAGCATTTCGTAGTCGATGAGCGTAATGTCCTTTTGCAGCACTTGGCGCAGCAACTCCCGGTTGGCGGGCTGCTTTTTCACGGTGTGCGAAAAGAACAAATACGTTTTGTTCGGAATGAGCTGCGCCACGGGCACTTCCTTCACGCCCATCAGGATGTCGCAGTCCGATACATCGGCTTGCACCTCAATGCCTAAGTCGCGGTACTCCTGGTCGGCGTAGCTGCGGATGTCGCTGCTTTGCACCACCACTTTCACGTGCGGCCAGGTTTGTTGCACCTCCACGCACTTTTTGGGCGTAAGCGGCACGCGGCGGTCGACGGGTACTTTGCCTTCGCGAATCAGGCCTAAACGAATGGGTGGCATAGCGGTAACCTAACGGGTGGGTGGTAACGGCAAAGCTATTGTTTTCAGGCATAAGTACTCCGCCAAGCGCTTGCGGCCGGTGCCCCGCTTGCCCCTTGTGGCCCTAGGTGACGGCTGCCGCACAAGCTCAACCACCACCGCCACCTAGGGCAGCTACCCGACGGGGCCAATCCGCTGCCCAGACAAGCAGCTGCTTTTTGCACATTTTCGTCGGCTTTTTGGTTTAAGGGGCAATCCATTTCGAGCTACCTTTGTTAGGGCCTAACGAGGTCCCATTTCCCGCCATCCATCTGTTTCCCTGTATGAAGTTGTCCTTCAAGCCCGCCGACGTGTTCGTTGACCGCCACAACGGTCCTGACGCCGTGGCCGTGGCCGAGATGCTGCAAACCATCGGCGTTGAGTCGGTGGATCAGCTCATCAATGAAACCGTACCGGCCCGCATCCGGCTGAAGCGCGAGCTGAACCTGCCCGCGGCTCTTACCGAGCGCCAGTTTCTGCAGAAGTTCAAGCAGATTGCCGGCCAAAACAAAGTGTTCCGCTCGTTTATCGGCCTGGGTTACCACGACACCCAGCTGCCGCCGGTAATCCTGCGCAACATCATGGAAAACCCCGGCTGGTACACGGCTTACACGCCCTACCAGGCCGAAATTGCGCAAGGCCGCCTCGAAGCCCTCATCAACTACCAAACAATGGTAATTGAGCTGACGGGCCTCGAAATTGCCAACGCTTCGTTGCTCGACGAAGGCACCGCCGCCGCCGAAGCCATGAACATGTTCCATGGCCTCACCAAAAAGAAGAACGCCACCAAGTTCTTTGTGTCGGAGCAGGTGCTGCCCCAAACCATCGACGTGCTGCGCACGCGCGCCACGCCCCTGGGCATCGAGCTGATTGTGGGCGACCACCGCAGCACCGACCTCAGCGACGAAGCCATTTTTGGCGGCCTGGTGCAGTACCCCGCCGCCGACGGCGAGGTGTTCGATTACACCGATTTCATCGCCCAAGCCCACGAGCGCGGCCAGTTTGTGGCCGTAGCTGCCGACCTGCTGGCCCTTACGCTGCTCACCTCGCCCGGCGAGATGGGCGCCGATGCCGTGGTGGGCAACTCGCAACGCTTTGGCGTACCGATGGGCTACGGCGGCCCGCACGCCGGTTTCTTTGCTACCAAGGATGCGTACAAGCGCGTAATTCCGGGCCGCATCATCGGCCAGAGCGTGGACGCCACCGGCAACCGCGCCTACCGCATGGCCCTGCAAACGCGCGAGCAGCACATCCGCCGCGAAAAGGCCACCTCCAACATTTGCACCGCGCAGGTGCTGCTGTCGGTTATTGCCGGCATGTACGCCGTGTACCACGGCCCCGAGCGCCTCAAGCAAATTGCCACCAACGTGCACCTGCTCACGCGCCAGCTGGCCGAGGGCCTGCGCGGCTTAGGCGCCGAGTTGCTGGTGGAGAATTACTTCGATACTGTTTCGCTGAAGCTGGAAAGCGCCGAGCTGCAGCAAGCCCTGAAGCGCGAGCTGGAAGCCGTAGGCATCAACCTGCGCTACTTTGGCGAAAGCAACGTGGGCATTTCGCTGCACCAAAACGCCGAGCCGCAAGACGTAGCCGACATCCTAGGTGCGTTTGGCAAGGTGTTGGGCAAGCAGGCAGCTGGTTCGGTTGCAGTGCCGGCCGATGCCGAGCTGGTGTGGCCCGCTAACCTCATCCGCAAGTCGGAGTTCCTGAAGCACGAGGTGTTCAACACGCACCACTCGGAGCACGAGTTGCTGCGCTACATGAAGCAGCTCGAGAACAAAGACCTCTCGCTGACGCACTCGATGATTTCGCTGGGCTCGTGCACCATGAAGCTCAACGCTACCGCCGAGATGATTCCGGTCACCTGGCCCGAGATTGGCCAGTTGCACCCCTTCGCGCCGCGCGAGCAGGCGCAAGGCTACTCGCAAATCTTCAAAGACCTGGAGGCCTGGCTGTGCGAGGTTACCGGTTTCGATGCCGTTTCGCTGCAGCCCAACTCGGGTGCGCAGGGCGAATACGCCGGCTTGCTCGTAATTAAGGCGTACCACGACGCCCGCGGCGACCACCACCGCAACGTGGCCCTTATTCCGGCCTCGGCCCACGGCACCAACCCGGCTTCGGCGGCCATGGTGGGCATGCAGATTGTGGTAGTGAAAAGCACCGAGCGCGGCGAAATCGACCTCGACGACCTGCGCGCCAAGGCCGAGCAGTACTCCGATAAGCTGAGCTGCCTGATGGTGACCTACCCCAGCACGCACGGCGTGTACGAGGAGAGCATCATCGACATCTGCAACATCATTCACGAGCACGGCGGCCGCGTGTACATGGACGGCGCCAACATGAACGCCCAAGTAGGCCTCACGTCGCCCGCCAACATCGGCGCCGACGTGTGCCACCTGAACCTGCACAAAACCTTCTGCATTCCGCACGGCGGCGGCGGCCCCGGCGTAGGCCCCATCGGCGTAGTAGCCGACCTGGCCCCCTACCTGCCCGGCCACGTGGTGGTAGATGCCGACGGCCGCACCGAAGGCGCTGTTTCGGCCGCTCCGTGGGGCTCGGCCAGCATTCTGCCCATTTCGTACGCCTACATCGCCATGATGGGCGGCGAAGGCCTGAAGGCAGCCACCGAAACGGCTATCCTGAACGCGAACTACATTAAGGCTCGCCTCGAGGAGCACTACCCGGTGCTGTACACGGGCGAAAACGGCCGTTGCGCCCACGAAATGATTCTCGACTGCCGCCAGTTCAAGAAAGCTGGCATTGAGGTGGAGGACATTGCCAAGCGCCTGATGGACTACGGCTACCACGCGCCCACCGTGTCGTTCCCGGTGGCAGGCACGCTTATGGTGGAGCCCACCGAGTCGGAAAGCAAGGAGGAACTGGACCGCTTCTGCGAGGCCATGATCAAGATCCGTGAGGAGATTCGGGCTGTGGAAGAAGGGCGCGCCGATGCCAAAGACAACCTGCTGAAGCACGCGCCGCACACCGCCGCCGTGCTGCTGCAGGAAGAATGGACGCGCCCCTACACCCGCGAGCAGGCCGCTTACCCCACTGACTTCGCCCGTCGCTACAAGTTCTGGCCCACCGTGTCGCGCATCGACTCGGCGTACGGCGACCGGAACCTGATTTGCGCTTGCACGCCCATCGAGGCCTACGCCGACCAGGAGGAGCACCTCGTGCCCACCGACAAAGGTCCGTCGTATTGAGTAGTTAGTACTGAGTACATGATACCAAGTACTCAGTACTAACTACCAAATACAAACAAAAAGGCCCGCTGCCATTTGGCAGCGGGCCTTTTTGTTGCGGGGCACCTAGGGCCTACTTGCCGAAGCAGGAACGGTACATGTAGCCTACCTGCGCTTCGCCGGCGGGGTTGGTAACGCGGGCTTTCACGAAGTACGCATCGATGGTATCCATCACTTGTACTTCCGTGCCCGAGGCCACCGTTGTCAGTTGGGTGGCTTCCTTCTTCATGCCGTCGTAGAGGGCGCATTCTACTACGGTGTTGTGTGCTACGGGTGTGCGGCTGGCCCGAGCTGCCGAGCTGCCATCGTCTTTGGCGGCGCTGCAGGCACCTAGGGCCGCGAGGGAACAGAACAGTAGAGCTTTTTTCATATAGCTGAATTACGTCAGGAAGATAAGGAATTGATTGGGGGCCGAAAAGTGAAATTATCTGTTCGGCTCCGGTTACCTACTTGCCTAGGCAAGCTTTGTACATAAAGCCCGTAAGCGTTTTGCCATTTTTGCTCATGCGCGCCCGCACAAAGTGGGCGTTGCTCGAATCCAGTACCTGGATTTTGGCGCCCACATCAATCATAGCCAGCATTTCGGATTGGGTAGAGGCTTGGCTGTAGAGGCCGCAGGTGGCGCCGGCGGTGCGGTCGATGGCAACGGGCAGCAGCGTCGGGATTTTGGCCACGTCGTCTTTGGCAGTGGCACAGGCGCCGAGCGCCAGCAAGCAGGCAGCAAACAATAGGCGGATCATGGGTAGGATTTTTGGGGAAACAGAGCTGTGCTACAATATCAAACTCGTCAGTATCATATCAAAATATTCCTGTCTTTTTATTCTACTACATTCTTAGGGATATCCTAAAACCGGGAACATACGCCCCTGCCCTAGGTGTTGTGCTAGTGTGCCGGTAAACAGGGCCGATGCGGCAAGCAGCGGCAGCTACTGGAGCATTTCACCATGCCTTTTCCTATGAAATTCATCACGCAAATTTTCACTCGTCCGGCGGCGCTGGCAGCCGTTGGGCTTACCCTGCTGTTGGGCTCGGCCGGTTGTGCCTCGGTGCCGCGTGTAGGCGTCACTTCCGATTTCGACCACGCCGTTAATTTCCGCAACTACAAAACCTGGGCGTGGTACCCCGAGCAGCCCACCGATGCTGAGGGCGGCCCGGCCAAGGGTTACAACTCCTTCTTCGACAAGCGCATGCGCCGCTCGGTGGAAGCCGAAATGGTGCGCAAGGGCATGACGAAGGTGGAGAAAAACCCCGACGTGTACGTGGCCTACTCGGCGCGCGTGGAGGACAAGCAACGCACCAACACGGCGGTGCCGTACGGCCCCTACGGCTGGCACCCCTACTGGGGTTTGGGCTGGAACCGCGGCCTGTACCAGCAACCGGTGGTTGAGTACAAGGCTGGCAACGTCATCATCGACATTGTGGATGCCAAGCGCAAAGAGTTGGTATGGCGCGGCTACGGCCAAAGCCAGGTAGACGAGCAAAACCTGTCGGATGAGGAAGTAAACCGCATCGTGACGGGCGTGTTGGGCACCTACCCGCCCACCGACAACACCGCTCGCCGCTAAGCCCGGCCGTTCTGCGCAAATTCTTCTGTTAAAAAGCCCCGCTTCTCGTCCGAGAAGCGGGGCTTTTTGCCGACGGAACCTAGGGTTGGCCTAGGTCGGCAGTTTTAGATCGGCACGTTTACGTGGCGCTCGGCGTGGTAGCTGGAGCGCACCAGCGGACCGCTCTCCACGTACTTTAGGCCGCGGCGCAGGCCTTCTTCGCGGTAGTGCGCAAACAAATCGGGGTGGATAAACTCGGCTACCTCAATGTGGCGCTTGGTGGGCTGCAGGTACTGACCTAGGGTAAGGATGTCGAGGCCGTTGGCCACAAGGTCGTCCATGGCTTGGTACATCTCGTCCTTGGTTTCGCCCAAGCCCAGCATAATACCCGATTTGGTGCGCTTGCCGGCTTCTTTGGTGCGGCGAATCTGCTCCAGGCTGCGGTCGTACTTGGCCTGCGGGCGCACCAGGCGGTAGAGGCTGCCCACGGTTTCGATGTTGTGCGACACCACCTCCTGGCCACCGGCAATCATGGTCTGCAGCGCATCCCAGTTGGCTTTCACGTCGGGTATGAGCGTTTCGATGGTGGTTTCGGGCGAGAGCTGCTTGGTTTGAACCACCGTTTCGTACCACACGCTGGCGCCGCGGTCTTTCAACTCGTCGCGGTTTACGGAGGTAATTACGGCGTGCTTCACGCCCATCAGCTTAATGGCCTCGGCTACGCGGCGGGGCTCGTCGAGGTCGTACTCGGTGGGGCGGCCCGTAGCCACGGCGCAAAACGAGCACGAGCGCGTGCAAATATTGCCCAAAATCATGAACGTGGCGGTGCCGGCACCCCAGCACTCGCCCATGTTGGGGCAGTTCCCGCTTTCGCAGATGGTATGCAGCTTATGTTCGTCCACGAGGCGGCGCACGTTGGCGTACGATTCGCCTACCGGCAGCTTCACGCGCAGCCAATCGGGCTTGCGGGGCTTGGCCGGGGCAGCCGCTTCGGGTTGTATTACGGGTAAGGTCAGGAGAGTATCCATACCACAAAGGTAGTTGGTATTGGGTAGTTGGTAGTCAGTAACCACCCAACAAAGCGTGGGTTTGGCTGCCGGCTGTATAGCCGCAACCAAACCCACGTAACGGCTGGTTCAAAGCCCTAGGTGCCTATTGCCGCTTCAGCACACAACAGCCAGCACTGCAGCTACTTGCGCTGGCCGATGTACAGCGTCACGTACACCGACGAAAACACGTTGTCGTTGATTTGCCGGTCGGGCGTGTTCAGGGCGCGCAGCACCGTGAGGCGCTTGGTGTAGGCCTCGAGCAGCACGCCCGCTTCGAGGCCCGCCACGGCGTCGCGGTAGCGGCCGTACTCAAACGTGAAAGCCCCGCGCAAGTGGGCCCCAATATTGGGTTTCAGCTCGTTGACGCCGGTAAACAGCGGCGCGCGGTCGTAAATGCGGTTCGGGTCGCTGTGCTTGCCGGGGTCGTATTGCTCCGAGCGGATGTCTTCGCGCGGGCTCGGATTGCTGGGGTCGGGCGCGGGCGTGTAGTCGTAGTAAATGTAGTACGGCATCAGCAGGCCCAACGAGGGGCCGGCCCCCACCAAGCCGTTTACCTGCACGCCCGATTCGGCCGCTTTCCGGAAGATAACGCGCTGCAACCCCACGCTCGGGCGCAACACAAACAGGTAGTTGCTTTTGCCGAGCACGTACACCCCGCCCACGTACGTTTGGGCGCGCTGCTCCTTGCGGTTTTTCACCTCCACGCCCTCAAGCATCCAAAAGCGCGACCAATCGTTGTTGAGCAAGTGCGACGAACGCACGGCCACGCCGCCGATCAGGCCGGCGTTGGAGTTGAGGTTGATGCCGTAGGTAAATTCCTTCTGGTACGAGGGGCCATCTTGCGCTTCTTGCGCGCGGGCAGCCGGCGCAGCCAAGCAAGCAGCCGCGAGCAGCACAGCAAACAAAAGCGGAGTACGCGCAGCGGTAGAAGCGGGCATAAGGAGCAAATGAGAAAGGGCTGTGCCCACGGAGCGGGCCATTCCGAAAGTACGTAAATTTGAACGCATCCGTCTGTAAGTTTTTTAGAATATATGAGCACTGCCACCGCCCGCTACGCCGGCCAGCTGCGCACCGAAGCCCAGCACGTGGCCTCGGGCACTACCATTCATACCGACGCACCGGTAGATAACCACGGACGCGGCGAAGCGTTTTCGCCCACCGATTTGGTAAGCGCGGCGCTGGGCTCGTGCATGATGACCATCATGGGCATCGTGGCGGAGCGCAGCAGCCTCGACCTCACCGGCGTTACGTTCGAGGTAACCAAGCACATGGCTTCGGAGCCCCGGCGCATTGCCGAAATCGAGGTGAGTTTCCGCATGCCGGCCGGCCTTTCGCCCAAAGACCGCACGGTGCTGGAAAACGCCGCCCGCACTTGCCCCGTTGCTCTTAGCCTGAACCCGGAAATCCGTCAGTCGGTTCAGTTCTCGTACGAAGGCTAATTGCCTTCGTTACACCGCCAAAAGGCCGCCTTTTACCGCTTTTCTGGTGCATTGCCCAGAACGGTAAAAGGCGGCCTTTGGTGTGTTGAACCCGGGGCTACCTAGGCGAGCTTTTTCTTTACCTCGCCTAGCTGAATGCTCATGTGCGAAGCATCGTAGCGGCACTCGCCATTGCGGATCAGCAGCAGCTGCGGCGACTCGTGCCGGATGCCAAACTGCTCGGCAATTTGATTGGAAATGGGCCGAAAGCGCAGCAGATCGAGGTAGTAAGGCTTTACCTTCCCTAGGCCCGCATCGGCCCACTGGCGCTCCAGCCGGCTTTTAGCCATGGCACTAATGGAGCAGCTGGTACTGTGCTTGAAAATGACGACGGGGTGTTCGGCCGATTCGCGCACGATGTCGTCGAGCTGCTCGGGCTGGGTAAGCTGATGCCACTGCATTTATTCGGTTGCTTTAATTTTTCGCTTGTTTTTCGACAACCCCAAGCCCACGCGTTGGTCGCTTACGCGCGGCGTACCGGCATTGTCGAACTTGTAACGCTCGCTGCCGTCTTTTGGGTTTCGCAGGCGGCCACTCTCGCCGGGGCGCAGGTCGTGCTTGGTAACGGCTAGGTGGCTTTGGCGCAAATCTTCGGCGGCGGGGTACTTGCGGGCGTCGCGCAGCGAGCGGCGCGCCTCTTTCTTGGGGTTCGGTTCAACAACTGATTGCTGGGCCGAGGCCGCCGTAGCAGCGCCGCACAGCAGGGTAAACACTAATGCGTAACGAAGCAGCATAGAGCGAATGGGTTAATTGCCATCGGGGGTATCGGCCGGTGCGCCTTTGGCCTTGTTGGGGTAATGCCTCGAGCGCGAAGGCACGGTACTGGGCACGCGGCTTTTGTTTTTCTTCTTAAACGAAATCCAAGGCCAGGCGGGCACACGCACGCCCAAGAGGAACTTCTCGCCGGGCTTGGCCAAGCGGCGGCGCTTGTATTTGGGCTTCTTCAGCAGGCCGTTTTTGTCGTAGCCGTTCTTTTGCACCTTGGGCGCCTCGGTGGTGGCAGTACCCGTCGAGCCGTCGGCCATTTCGGTGGCGTTCGGGTCCTTCTTCTTGGTCTTGGTTTTCTTGGTTACCGGGCCCGAGGGGTTGGGCAAGCGGTAGGGCCGGCAGCTTTGTAGCACAGGCCCGGCCAACACAATCAGCACCAGCAACTGCCAGCCCAGCCGGCGCACCCGAAGCAGCTCCATCACAAATGGCAGGGAGTAAGTAAAGTACAATCAGTTCGAAAAATACAAAGGCCGGAGAACATCCCCGGCCTTTGCGCCTAATTTAGTAGGCAAGCAGCTTTTCGAGACACTGGCGCAGGCGGCTTTCGGCCAGGAAATTTTGCTCCAGCGCGGGCGCAAACGGAATGGCCGTGTCAAGGGATGCGACGCGTTGCACGGGAGCATCCAGCGAGGTGAAGCAGTGTTCGGCAATCCAGGCGGCAATTTCGCCGCCGATGCCGCCGGTGAGCGTGTCTTCGTGCAGGATGATGACGCGGCCGGTTTTCTCGACGGTAGCACGCACGGCATCTTCGTCCCAAGGCAGCAGGCTGCGCAGGTCCAGGATGTCGCAATCCAGCTGCATCTCGTTGGCCAGCTTGGTTGCCCAGTGCACACCTAGGCCGTAGGTGATGATGCTTAGGTCGGCACCTTCGCGCGCCAGGCGGGCCTTGCCAATGGGCACGGTGTAGTACTCATCGGGCACCGGCTCGCTTACCGAGCGGTACAGCAGCTTGTGTTCAAAGAAAATAACCGGGTTGGGGTCTTCGATGGCGGCCGCGAGCAGGCCCTTGGCGTCGGAGGGCGTGCTGGGGTACACCACCTTTAGGCCCGGCGTGTGCACAAACCACGCCTCGTTCGACTGCGAGTGAAATGGGCCGGCGGCCGAACCGGCGCCGGTGGGCATGCGCACCACCACGTCGGCGTTCTGGCCCCAGCGGTAATGGCTTTTGGCGAGGTTGTTTACAATTTGGTTGAAGCCGCAGGTTACGAAATCGGCAAACTGCATTTCTACCATGGCCTTCTTGCCCCGGATGCTCAGCCCCAGGCCCGCGCCCACAATGGCCGATTCGCACAAGGGCGTGTTGCGCACGCGGCCTTTGCCGAACTGCTGCACAAAGCCGTCGGTGACTTTAAACACGCCGCCGTACTCGGCAATGTCCTGGCCCATAAGCACCAACTCGGGGTAGCGCTCCATGCTTTGGCGCAGGCCATCGGAAATGGCATCCACGTAGCGCTTTTCGGTAGTGGGCGCACCTAGGGCCGGCGCCTGGTCGGGTGCCGCGAAGGGTCGGTACATATCGGCCACTTCCTCGGCGGTGTCGGCGGTTACTTCGGGCGTGTCGAACACCACACGCCACGCCTCGTCAATTTCGTCTTTAATGGTGCGGCGGTAGCGCTGCTTGGCTTCTTCGTCGAGCACGCCTTGCTCCAGCAAGTAGCGCTCAAAGTTTTCCACCGGGTCTTTCTGGCCCCATTCCTCAAACAGCTCCTGCGGCACGTACTTGGTGCCCGAGGCTTCTTCGTGGCCGCGCATCCGGAAGGTAAGCGCCTCCAGCAGCACGGGGCGCGGGTTCTGGCGCAGGTCTTCGGCCAAGCGGCGCACGGTATCGTACACCTCCAGCACGTTGTTGCCATCTACCTGCACGGCCTCAATTCCGTAGGCCGGGCCCTTGTTGATGAAGTAGCCGTGGCGAAACTGCTCGTTGCTGGGCGTGCTGAGGCCGTAGCCGTTGTTTTCGACGATGAAGATGACCGGCAATTGCCACACGGCGGCTACGTTCAGGCCCTCGTGGAAGTCGCCCTCGGAAGCGCCGCCGTCGCCGGAGTACACCACCGTTACCTTGCCTTCGTTATCGAGCACTGAGGCCAGGGCAATGCCATCGGCCACGGCCAGCTGCGGCCCTAGGTGCGAAATCATGCCCACGATGTGGTGCTCGTTGGTGCCGAAGTGGAACGACCGGTCGCGGCCCTTCGTGAAGCCTGTTTTCTTGCCTTGCCACTGCGCAAACAGCCGATCGAGCGGCAGCTGGCGGCACGTAAACACGCCCAGGTTGCGGTGCAGCGGCAAAATGTACTCGTCGGGGTGCAGGGCCAGGGTGCTACCCACCGAAATGGCCTCTTGCCCAATGCCCGAAAACCACTTGCTTACTTTGCCTTGGCGCAGCAGAATAAGCATTTTCTCTTCGATCATGCGGGGCTTCAGCAAGCCTTCGTACAGGCGGAGCAGCTCGTCGTTCGAGTAGTCTTTGCGGTCGAATGTCATTGGGTGGAGCGAGTTCGGGAAAATGGGTGGCGGCAAAGGTAGAAGGTTGCGGCAAGTGGGCGACGATTGTTTGGCGCAACGCGCGTGCTAGCGACAGCCGACGCCATTACCTTCGTGCCTTGTCGTTTGCACTTTATCCTTTCTATGCCCCGACTTTTACCCGCGTGTGTGTTATTCCTAGGTGCTGCTACTGCACAGGCGCAACAGCCCGATTCGCTGCTTAGCCGCAGCAATTCGGTAGTTCTTCTTGTAACAGATTCTACTGCGGTTATTCCGGCTTTCGTTACCGTTCAGCCTCTGCTCGGCCGGGTGGCGGGCGTGCAGGTAACGCCCTACTCCGGCGCACCCGGCGCCAACGCGGTAGTGCGCGTTCGGGGCGCTTCGGGCGTGGCCAACAACCCGCAGCCTCTGTACTTGCTCGATGGGGTTCCGGTGTTCGAAAGCACGGGCTTTGTGCCGGCTTACAATTTGGGCCCAAACATGCCAAATTTTACAAACTGGGGGCTGAACCCGCTCCTCAGCTTGCCGGCCTCCGACATCGAATCCGTTACGGTGCTGAAAGGAGCACTTGAAACCGCCCGCTACGGGGCGCAGGGCCAGCACGGAGTAATAAGCATCCGAACCCGGCGCGGCCAAGCCGGCGGTCCGCGGTTGCGCTACACGGGTTACGCTGGCGTGCAACAGGCCCGCACCCGTTACGATTTGCTCACGGCCCGGCAATACGCCGAACTCGGCAACGAAGCCCTGCAGAATGAGTCGCGGCCGCCTTGGTACACCCCGGCCGAAGTAGCAGCCCTAGGTGCCGGTACCGATTGGCAGCAGGAGCTGCTACGTACGGCCGCTACGCACGAGCATCAGCTTAGCCTAAGCGGCGGCCTGCCCACGGTGCGCTACTACGCGGCCGCCAGCTACAAAGGGCAGCAGGGCATTTTGCGCAACTCGCACCTGCAAAACTTTACAGGCCGCGCCAATGTGGAGTACCAGCTGAGCAGCAAGCTGACGCTGGAAACGCGCCTGAGCGGCAGCCACACCACAGCAGCTCAATCTACCGAAGAGCTACCTGAGTTCATGCTTCTGGCGCTGCCCACCGAGAAACCATACGGAGCCGATGGCGAGCTTGCCAAGCCGATGTACTACATCGACAACCCGCTGCGTATTAGCCTGCTGCACCAAGTGCGCCCCGAGCAACGGCAGCTACTCGCACTCTTGCGTTTGCGCTACGCCTGGGGCAAGCATGCCACGGTGGCAGCGCTGGTGCAGGGCGAGCAGCAACGGTACAACCGCTCGGAGGATGTGCGTGCTGCCTTGACTACAGCACCGTAAGCACACGCCTGGAAAACGTTAGCAAGCACCGCCAAACTACCTTCGGCGTCGAGGCTAATTTCAACCGAACCTACCTAGGGCAACACGCCCTGCGCCTAAGTGGGCAAGCAACCCTGCAGCAATACGGCAGCAGCTTCGAGCTGAACACTTGGCGGCGCTATGGCACCACTACCGAATTCGGCAATCAATCCTCGGAGTCCGACAACCAATTGCACAGCGTAGGCACCCAAGCTGGCTACACCTACCGCAACCGCTATGCCCTCGAAGGCAGCCTCCGCTTCGACAGCGGCCGCGTGCCTCATGCCCTGCCTGTGTCGCAAAGCGTCGTCA
Source organism: Hymenobacter oligotrophus (assembly GCF_003574965.1). NCBI lineage: Bacteria > Pseudomonadati > Bacteroidota > Cytophagia > Cytophagales > Hymenobacteraceae > Hymenobacter > Hymenobacter oligotrophus. The sequence continues at coordinate 2,784,633 of NZ_CP032317.1, forward strand.
ACCCCGCACTCCAAGCCACCTGGCACGCGGGCAACGAAACGTTTTTGGCCACCCGTGGCTGGCTTTCCCAGCTCGATGTGTGGGCAGGCGTAGGCGCTACCTCTAACCTAGGCCGACAGTACGAACAAAGTTATTTACGCTATTCCACCCCTACGGCCAACGGCTACAGCGACTTGCGAATAATCAACTCAAGCCACACCCTACAGCACGACGCGGGCCTGCGTGCTGCGTGGCGGCGGTGGCTTACGCTCGAGGCAAGCGTGTACCAACGCCGCACTACCGAAACGCCGATCAAGGGCTTAATGAGTCGGAATTTTCCTGCTACGGAAGTAACCAACCAAGGACTTGAAGCCAGTTTGTCGGCTACTTGGCCGGGGCATAAACTCACAGGCCGCACCACGTTGGCAGCAGCCTTCCAAAAAAACCGTTTCAGGGTTCCCGAAAACCTACTCTACCGCGCCAACGAGCAGCAATGGCTAATCAATGGGCAGCCCATGTCCGCGTTTTACGGTTACCGTTACCTAGGGCCTGATGCCGCTACAGGTGCCCCAACCTACCTCAGCACCGCCAACAACTCGCTGGCCTACGAAGTGTTGGGCTCGGGTTTGCCTCGGCAATTGTTTAATCTGACCCAAGAGGTAGCTTACGGCCGTTGGCAGCTCCAACTGCAGGCCGACGCCATGGGCGGCTACCAAGTATATAACCAAGCCCTACACAAGCTCGACAGCCCCGACGGTTTTGTTTTCAACGGCAGCCGCCGCATGCTGATGCGTTGGACGCCCAACAACCGCAGCACCGATGTACCGGCGGCCAACACCAGCATGCTCCGCACCTTCAGCTCCTACCAATTGCAACCAGGCGACCACGCGCGCCTCACTGCGCTGATACTGCGTTACAAAGCCTGGAGCAAAGCCGAGCGGGAGATAACCGTATGGGCTGGGGGACACAACCTGCTCGTGCTTTCGCGGTACCGTGGCTTCGACCCCAACGTGAGCAGCGGAGGCTCGGCCGGTACGCAAGCCGGCCTAGACCTAGGCGCCTACCCCGTGCCGCGCACCGTCGTGCTGGGCGTGCAGGCTACGCTGTAACCGCACTCGCAGCGACTTCCGTCCGAACCTGCCACCAATTTCGTAGGTTAAGCTCTTAATCCCTTCGTTCCTACCCGCACCTCCTGCTTATATGATACAATTCCAGGAATTTACCCTCGACAACGGCTTGCGCTGTATTGTGCACGAAGATTTCACGCAGCCCATGGCCGTGCTGAACGTGCTGTACAACGTGGGCTCGCGCGACGAAAGCCCCGAGCACACCGGTTTTGCGCACTTGTTCGAGCACCTGATGTTTTCGGGCTCCGTCAACATTCCGAGCTACGACGAGCCCTTGCAACGTGTGGGCGGCGAAAACAACGCCTTCACCTCGCCCGACATCACCAATTATTACCTCACGGTGCCGGCCCAAAACATTGAAACCGGTTTCTGGCTCGAATCGGACCGCATGTTGAGCCTGGCGTTTTCCGAAAACGGCTTGGAGGTGCAGCGCAAAGTGGTGGTGGAGGAATTCAAGCAGAACTACCTCAACCAGCCCTATGGCGACGTGTGGCTAAAACTACGCCCCTTGGCCTACCAGCACCACCCCTACCAGTGGGCTACCATTGGCAAGGAAATCGGGCACATCGAAAACGCCACCATGCAGTTGGTGCGCGACTTTTTTGCCAAGCACTACTCGCCCGCCAACGCTATTTTGGTGGTGGCCGGCGCCGTAAGCCTCGATGAGGTAAAACGATTGACCGAAAAATGGTTTGGGCCCATTCCGGCCGGCACGCGCTACGAGCGGCAGCTGCCCAAAGAGCCCCGTCAAACCGAAGCCCGCCTGCTTACCGTGGAGGCCGATGTGCCGCTGAGCGCCCTGTACAAAGTGTACCACATGCCCAGCCGTGCCGAAGACGCCTACCACGCCGCCGACCTGCTAAGCGACGTGTTGGGCCGAGGCAAGTCGTCGCGCCTGTACCAGCGTTTGGTTAAGGAGCGGCCGTTGTTCAACTCTATTTCGGCATCGGTAACGGGTTCTCTCGAGCCGGGTTTGTTTGTAATCAGCGGCAAACTTAACGAAGGCGTGAGCCTGGAAGAAGCCGACGCCGCCGTTGCGGAGGTTGTGGAGGAGCTGCGCCAGCAGCCGATAACAGCCGAAGAGCTGGAGAAAGTGAAAAACCAAGCCGAGGCCAGCATTGTCTTCAGCGAGGTGGAGCTGCTGAATCGCGCCATGAACCTAGCCTACTACAAGCTCATCGGCGACGCCAACCTGGTAAACGAGGAAAGCGCCCGCGTGCAGGCCATTACGCCAACCCACGTGCTGGAAGCCGCCCGCGAAATACTGCGCCCCGACAACTGCTCGACCTTGCGATACCAGGCCCGGCCGGCGGCAGCTCACAAAAAAATAGCCGAGGCTGAAACAGCCTCGGCTTAAGTTGGCCACCTAGGGCTACTGCCCAGGTGCCACCCCGCCCCCGGTTGGGGCCCCACCTAGGGGCGCTGGCCGGGGGCTGTGTTTAGCAGGTCGGTTTGTTGGTTGTTGTCGGTGCTGCGCGGGCGCATCGAGGGCTTGGCCTGAATGGGGCGGCCCATGTAGTCGGAGCGGGTGCGGCCCGAGGGCATCAGGGGGCGGCCCGGGGCCACGCTCATGCCTTCGATGCGCTCGGGCGTACGGTCGCCGGCGCCAACGTCGCCAAAACCGCCGTTGGCCGCGTTGCCGGTAGCGCCGGCCGTGCCTTGGCCGCCCATGGCCTGCGAAGCATCGCCCGTGGCGCCGGTGCCGCTGGCCGGGGTGGTTGCCGTGGCGTTGGCGGCTGCAGGCGCCGCAGTCCCGCTGGGGGCAGCTGCGTTAGGCGTGGTCTTAGCGGGAGCGGTAGCCTTGGTAGCGGTTTTGGGCTTGGCAGCGGGCTTGGATGCCGGTGCATCCCAGCCGCTCGAGCTGCCCCAGCCGCTGCCGGAGCTACCCCAGCCATCGTTGCTCTTGCTGGAGGTCTTTTTTTGCTGGGCTTCGGCCGAAACAGCGGCCAGGCCCATGGCTAGTACGAGGAAAGCGAAGCGTTTCATAGCGAGTTAAGGGAGTGCGTGGGGGTGGAAAGGGAATTTACAGTTCTGGCAAGGCAGGTACAAGCCCGACAATCAGTTCATTAGTTTGCTACGCCGGTGGGCGAGTTCATGCGCAACCGCACCCCGTATAAAACAGTTTCATCGCCGCCGCGGCTTTGGAGCAGCTGCTTTGGGCGAGGCAGCTGCGCCGCGGCCCGCGGCCGACATGGAAGAAGCGCCCTGTGCGGGTTTGGGCTTGGGGGCTTTGGGCTTAAGCGGCCGGCCCATGTAGTCGGTAGTAAGGGCCAGGGGCCGGCCCAGGCGCATGCCGGGGGCCAGCTTCACGTCGTCGGAGGAGCGGGGCTGCGTGCGGGCGCGGTAGCCGCGGCCCGTACGGGTTCTGGTTTGGGCTTCGGCGGGCAGCTCGGCCACTACGCCAGCTAGCAACAGGAACAAGGGCAGAAGTAGACGACGGACCATGGCAGCGGGGCGTGGGGCTAAGTGAACAAAACGTACCCGCCTGATACGTACCCGCGCCGCAAAGGGTCGGGCGTTTGGCGCAGCTTGCCGGGCAATTGTGCACCTAGGGGCGCAAAAGCGCACCCGCAACCTATCTTTGCTTTTGTTATGCAGGACACGATTCAACAGCTTCGGGAGGAAATAGAGGGCTACGACGTTTCGACGGCGCAGCAGCTCGATCAGTTTCGCATTGCCTACACCGGCCGCAAAGGCCGCCTGGCCGACCTGTTCGACCAGCTCAAGACGGTAGCGGCCGAAGACCGCCGCGCCGTGGGCCAGCAGCTCAATCAGCTGAAGCAACTAGCGCAAGAGAAATTCGACCAGCGCCGCCAGCAGCTCGAAGACGAAGCCGCCAGCCAACCCGCCGACCCGGGCTACGATTACACCCTGCCGCCCGTGCCGGGTGCCCTAGGTACGCGCCACCCCCTGAGCCTGGTGCGCGACGAAATCGTGCGCATCTTCTCGCGCATCGGCTTCAACGTGGCCGAAGGTCCTGAAATAGAAGACGATTGGCACAACTTCTCGGCTCTCAATTTTGCCGAAAACCACCCGGCCCGCGAAATGCAGGACACGTTCTTCGTGCCCGCAGCCGGCGAAGAAGAGCAGAACCGCCTGCTGCGCACGCACACCAGCACCGTGCAGGTGCGCCTGATGCAAAGCCAAAAGCCGCCCATCCGCAGCATTATGCCGGGCCGTGTGTACCGCAACGAGGCCATTTCGGCCCGGGCACACATGGTGTTTCATCAAATCGAGGGCTTGTACATCGACGAAAACGTGAGCTTCGCCGACCTCAAGCAAACCATTTACTACTTCGCGCAGGAGTTCTACGGCAAGGACGTGAAGATGCGGATGCGCCCCTCGTACTTCCCCTTCACCGAGCCCAGCACCGAGATTGACATTTCGTGCCTGATTTGCAAAGGCCCGGGCTGCAACATCTGCAAATACACCGGCTGGGTGGAGATTATGGGCGCCGGCATGGTCGATCCGAACGTGCTGCGCAACTGCGGCATCGACCCCGAGCGCTACTCCGGCTTTGCCTTTGGTATGGGTTTGGAGCGTCCCACCATGCTCAAGTACCAGATCAAAGACCTGCGCCTGTTCACGCAAAACGACATGCGTTTCCTGCGTCAGTTTGAGGCTATTCACTAAGCCCTAGGTGCACTGGCCTGTTTCGTTGAGGCGAGACGCAATATCTTGCGTCTCGCTTTCTTTTTTAGCCTTGCTATGACGTCTCCTGCTGCTTTCCAAATAATTGCCGTGGTGGGCGCCGGCACCATGGGCGCGGGCATTGCCCAGCTTTGCCTGCAAGCCGGCTACCGCACCTTGCTCTTCGATGTAAGCCAAAACATGCTGCTGCGGGGTCAGCAAGCCATTGAGGCGGGCCTGGGCAAGCTGGTGGAAAAAGGCCGCATGAGTGCCGCCGACCACGACGCGGCCCTAGGTCGCCTTACCCTCACCCACGACCTGGAAAAGGTGCAAGCCGATATCGTGATTGAGGCCGTGGTGGAGAAGATGAGCGTAAAGCACCAACTGTTCGTCGACCTGGCTGCCATCAACAGCACCAGCACCGTGTTGGCCTCCAACACCAGCACGTTTCCCATCACGCAGTTGGCCGCGCCCGTGCCCCACCCCGAGCGCGTAGTGGGCATGCACTTCTTCAACCCGGCTCCGCTAATGCCGCTGGTGGAGATTATTTCGGGCGCGGCTACCGCGCCGGAGGTAAGCGAGCGGGTGCGCGAGCTGGCCGTAGCCCTAGGTAAAAAACCGGTTTTGGCTGCCGATGCCCCCGGTTTTATCGTGAACCGCGTGGCCCGACACTACTATGTTGAGAGCCTAAAGGCCTTGGAGGAAGGCGTGGCGCCGCTCGAAACCATCGACGAGCTGCTGGAGTCGGCGGGCTTCCGCATGGGCCCATTTAAGCTGATGGACCTGATCGGCGTGGATACCAACTTTGCCGTAACCAGCTCGCTGTATCACGCCTTTCACTACGACCCCAAGTTCCGGCCCAGCCGCATACAGCAGCAAAAAGTGGATGCCGGCCACCACGGGCGCAAGTCGGGCCGCGGCTTTTACCAATACTAGCCCACTACCCGAACATAAATCACCTAGGCCCACGTTAGTATCGGCATGAGCACTCTTTTGCGTTTCTGCTTGCCTGCCTCGCTGCTGCTAGCCGCAGGGCTGGCCGCGTGTTCCTCCAATACCGCTGCCGAACCCGGCATACCGTCGGCCGTGGTAAGCGAGCAGCTCAACCTCAGCAACCAACAATACGCAGCCCTGCGCTTCGACAACGGCTATGTGTACCTAGGCGGTGGTGTGCGGGGCATTGTGGTGGTGCGCCAAAACGCGCAGCAGTACCTTGCCTTCGAACGCAACTGCCCCTACGAGCCCTACAACGCCTGCGCCAAGGTCAGCGTCGATAAGTCCGGCTTCTTCATGGCCGACTCCTGCTGCGGCTCCCGTTTCGATATGCGCGGGCAAGTTACCAGCGGCCCGGCCCGCCGACCGCTGCGCCAATACAGCACGGCGCTATCGGGCAACTTGCTGTACGTCACCAACTAATTATTTCCTTTAAAAAAATTGTTGCCGAAGGGTTGCGAGAAATGATAACGCGGCGTAATATTGCACCCGCAATCAGCCACTAAGCAATTGCAAGCCGCTTCCTTAGCTCAGTCGGTTAGAGCATCTGACTGTTAATCAGAGGGTCCCTGGTTCGAGCCCAGGAGGGAGCGCAAAGAAGCCCGGTAATAGACTGACCATCAGTTTGTTACCGGGCTTTCTCTTTGCTGCTGGTACATCTCACGGACGACACTAAAAAATTCCATCAGATCGGCAAGCAATTCTTTCTCGGGTTGCCAGGCCGTAGCCGAAAGGTGCAACTGTGATACTACTGCCAGCCGGAAAGGCTTTCCCAAGGTTGGTGCTGCTCCCACTGCTGGCAGCAGAACGCGGCCAGCTGCACGTAGCCCGGCAGGCTGCCATTTAAAGCCAGAATGGCCGCTAAGTACCCAAGTGCGGCAGCGACACCAGCGCCACGGCGAGAGGCCGTGCAAGCTCCGCTTTGGCTTAGGAATTCTTGCAAAGAAGCCACGCCAGGAACAACCTAGGTGCCAGCGAAGAGTTGCTGGGAAAACTAGTAGGGCGAGGATACAGTAATCCTGCTGATTTAAAGCCCAGCGCTGAGGCAGCAAGCCCTACCGACGGAAGGGGCACCAGCCGACGGCTCCGCGGCCAGTCTTTGTCGCGGTACCTTTGGAGGTTGCGCACCCGCTCACGCCCGGCTTCACAGCGGACACCTTCTTTCTTGCTCGCAGCCTCATACGAAAGGCCGTAGTCCGGGGCAATGCCAAGTCTTCGAGTGCATCACTCCGTACTTCGGCGTAGGCGCACCTGCTAGATTATGGCGCAGGCGCGTCTCGCATTGGCTCCGGCCCCACGCCGGCTCAACTCTTCTCGACTGCGGCCGGAGAGCAGAAGCTTGCGGCAATTGTCCAGGAGATAAACGTAAGGCGCCTAGCACAGGCAGAAAACAATCTCCTACGCGCTGGCTCGGGCAAGTTCTAATCGACTCTAAGCCCCCACTTGCTTTACTGTGCCTTGGCACCAGGCCCGCAGGTTTAGCGTACGACTATCGCACTGTTAACCATTGGGCCCCGGCTACGTTCGTTCAGCTGGAAAATCTCGTTGAACCCTTTGCTACGTTTATTCAACCGCTACCGGAGCCTACCGCAGCACAGGCTGCAACACCAAGCCTGTGCTGCGGTGTTGCTGCTTAATTTATTCCCCGCTCAACGGCGTGCACAAGCCACTAGGGCGCACCTGAGTTCTGGCAGGGACTTAGCACCTGCTCCGCCGGCCCTGCGGCCGCACCTTGCCCCGTTCATGAGTTTGTTGACCATACTGCTGGCCGTCATGGCCGGCGCTTTCGCCGAGCCTGCCTCTGCTGCCGGCCGGCCGCTGCCCGACACTACCCACACTGGGTATACTCGCCGCCGCGTTGTGTTGCCCGAACGGCCGCAGCGCGGCCGCATCTTGGACCGCCACGATTCGGTGCTGGTGGCCACCCGTTCTCAATACTTGTTGCGGCTGCCCCGCCGTCCGCCGATCGACTCCCTAGCCTTGAGCCAGCTACTAGGCTGGAACATGGGCACCTTGCGCCGCCGCGTGGCCGACGCACTGCCTTACCCCGGTGCCCGTGCGGGGTATCCTGTGGAGCTTCGCCTAACGGCGGCAGAAGCAGCACGGGTACGCAAGCAGCAACGCGCTTGGCCCGAGCTAGCCCTTACCGACCGGCGTCGACGCACCTATACGACAGCCGTTGGCGCCCCGGTACTGGGGTATGCAAGTGCCGAAGCAGAAGCGTTCTTGACTCAGGCGCAACGCGCCCGCCGCGGACGTTTCTACCGCCTGCGCAACGGGGGTGTCGAGGCCTATTACAACGGCCTGCTCGCCGGGCACGTGGGCGTACAGCACCCGTTGGTGGATTCGCTGGGCCAGCCGCACGGCCGGTGGGCCCCCGACACGGCGTTCCAACCGGGCCAGGACTTGCACCTGAGCCTGGACGTGAAACTGCAAGCCTACGCCGAACAGCTGCTGGGCAAGCGCAAGGGCTACCTCGTAGCCCTGGATCCGCGCACCGGAGAAGTTTTGGCCTACGTATCGGCGCCCACTTACCGACCGGCCACACTTACCGCACCAGACCAGGCCGGCGTGCGCGCCAAGCTGCTGCAGCACGAAAAGATGCCGTTGCTAAACCGGCCAGCCACGCAAGCTAACCCTCCCGGCTCGGTATTTAAGCTCGTCAACGCGGCGGTGGCCTTGCAGCTGGGCGCCATTAGTCCCGCTACCGGATTTCGCTGCGACCAGACGCTGGTCCGCTGCGTGCACCGCCACCCCGTGCCTAAGGACCTGACCACCGGGCTCAAGTACAGCTGCAATCCGTATTTCTACCGCGTGCTGGAGCGCCTCATCACCCGCGTGCCCGACAGCCTCGCGGCCGACTCGGCGACGCTCATCCGCCACGCCAACCTGGCCCAGTGGCGCCGCTACGCCCGCTCCTTCGGGCTCGACTCGGTATTGGGTGTCGACCTGCCGCGCGAAGCGCCGGGCTTTCTGCCCACCGCGACTTATTACGACAAGGCCCGGGGCACCCGCAACTGGTCGTACCGGTCCGTATACTCGCTCAGCATCGGGCAGGGCGAGATTAACCTGACCGGGTTGCAAATGGCCAACCTGGCGGCCATCATTGCCAACCGCGGATGGTACTATCCGCCCCACTTAGTGCGCAGCATCGGGACCGACGGGCCGCTGCCGCGCTTTGCCGAGCGCCAACGCACCCTCGTCGACAGCGTGCATTTCGCGGCGCTAGTGCCGGGCATGGTTGCGGTGCTGCAGCCCGGCGGCACGGCCGAAACCTCTAGCCTGGGCGACGTGGGCATTACGGTGGCGGGCAAAACCGGCACCGTGGAAAACGACGAGGGCGACGACCACGCGGCCTTTATCGGCTTCGCCCCAGCCGATAACCCGAAAATAGCCGTGGCCGTGTACTTGGAAAACGCCGGCTTCGGGGCCACTGCCGCCGCGCCTTGCGGAGTCCTGGTGATCGAGAAGTACCTACGCGGCTCCATCGCGCCGCGGCGCAAGCGCCTGGAACAACGGGCCCAACACCGGGGCCGGCGCGGCTATTAGCCGCGCTGTTTAGTCTACGGGCTGCCCGGTAACAGCAATGGTAAAGCGGCGCCCGCCTAGCGACACCTTTGCCCGTTCATTTCGAAATACTAGGGCTTCGGGCAACTACTTCACTACCCGGATGCGGCTGTTGCCATCGGTTACATAGGCGTTTCCGTTGCTGTCGCACACCACGCTTCTCGGAGAGTCAAATTGCGCTGCCGTGCCCAGGCCGTCGGCCGAGCCAGCGGTGCCGCCGGCCAGCGTGGTCACGGCGCCGGTAGCGGCCACCACCTTGCGCACGCGGTTGTTGCCAGCATCGGTTACATATACATTGCCGCTGGGGTCGCAGCCCACCCCGATTGGGCCGGAGAACTGTGCCGCCGTGCCGGTGCCGTCGGTCATGCCCTGGCTGCTGCCGGCCAACGTGGTGACCACACCCGTAGCAGCCACAATTTTCCGGATGCGGTGGTTGCCGGCGTCGGCCACGTACACATTGCCACTGGCGTCGCAGGCCACGCCGATCGGGCCGGAGAACTGCGCGGCCGTGCCGGTGCCGTCGGTCATGCCCTGACTGCTGCCGGCCAACGTGGTCACGACGCCGGTTGTGGCGCCGGTTATCTTGCGGATGCGGTTATTGCCCAGATCGGCCACGTAAAGGGTACCGCTGGCGTCGCAGGCCAAGGCAGTGGGAGAGTCAAAACGCGCAAGTGAGCCTAACCCATCCGTACTACCCAAACTGGCGTTCGTACTGCCGGCGTAACTGGTGACCACGCCGGTGGCGGCCGCAATCCGCCGGATGCGGTGAGCGCCGTACTCCGCCACGTACAAGTTGCCGTTGTGGTACGCAATGCCCCTGGGGAGGTAGAACTCGGCGGCCGTGCCCGTGCCGTTTACCGCACCGGCGTTGCCGTTGCCCGCCAGGGTCGTGACTTCGCCGGTTGCCACCACAATTTTGCGAATGCGGTTATTTTCGGAATCCGCTACGTAGAGGTTGGCGCTGCCATCGTAGGCAATACCCCACGGTACAAAAAACCTCGCCGCCGTGCCCGTGCCGTCGGCATAGCCAATGCTGCCGCCCGCCAGCGTGCTGACCACGTTTACGTAAGCTACCGGAGTGCCCGTGGTAAGGTTAACCCAATTGGTGCCGTCGTAATAATACACGCCCACGGTGACGTCGGTCTGAAACACCAGCAAGCCGGCGACGGGGCTGGTAATGCTTTGCCGCTGCACAAACGTCATGCGGGGCAGCAGAAAACCGCTGGTGGTAGAGCTGACCTCCAAAGCGGCCGACGAAGCGGGAGTGGTGGTGCCGATGCCAACGCCTTGCGCGTATGTGGTCTGCGGCAAAGTACAGGCAAACAGCACGGCAGCCAACGAGGGTAAAAAAAGACGCATAAGCGAAAATGTTTGTATTCTGAAGTTGAAGAACCTAATGGACAAGCATCAACCCACGGGGTTACCTAACCAAGCTTACTCGCGCACGAGCTTAAGGCGGGTTTGCTGCCCGGCCTGCTGCACCCATAGGTAGTACACGCCCGGCGGCAGTTGCGCCGCTGCTGGCCAAGCGAGCGAAGTGCTGCCGGCCGGTAGAGCTGCTACTTGGCGGCCGAGCACGGCGCGGCCCAGCGCGTCGTAGACAATAAACTCCGCAGCACCAGCATTGCCCGTCTGCAGCGTCAGCTGCAAGCCAGCAGCCCCAAACGGGTTAGGCCAGGCTTGCGCCGCAAAGCGCGCGGCACCGGCCACTTGCACTGTGCGCACAAGCGAAAGCGTGGCGGTGCCGTTTAAATCAATTTGGCGCAGGCGGTAGTAAAGTTGCGTTACCCCGTAGCGGCTTAGGTTCGCGTCGGTGAACTGGTACTCGTGCCGGGTGCTCGATGTACCCTGCCCGGCCACGGCGCCCAGGCGTTGGAACGCCCTTCCGTCGGGGCTTACCTCGACCTCGAAGCGGGCGTTGTTTTTTTCCTGCGCCGTTGTCCAGCGCAGCAGGGCATCGCCCCCCCGGCGCTCAACCGTAAAGGCTACCAGCTCCACTGGCAGCGGATTGGCTACGTTGCTAACGGTGAACGCGCCCAGCGAGCTGGTGCTGCCGGCGAGGCTGCGGCTGCTGGCATCGGCGCCCGTGGCCAAGGCCGTCCAAGGACCGGCCGCGGTGGCCGCCCGCCAGAGCTGCGCCTGGCTGAAACTGGTTAGTCCGTTGTCGAAATCCGATGTCCATTGAAGCGTGAGCGGAACTGCCCCAGTTGGCCCCACCTCAGATTGGACCTGCCAGACGGCATCGATGCCTTGGTAAGAACCGTTTTGGCCGTAGCTCACGCCCGCCGTTTGCAAGCCGGCCGTTCGTGTCACCGTCACCTGACCTAGACCGGTGCGGTCCAGCGTCAGCCCGTGGCCAAAATCGAGGTTGCCGCTGCCGCTGGCTCGCACCACGCGCAGGTTGCCCTGCACCACGCGGCCCGCGGTTTCGCCTACCAGCGTAGCGCCATCGGGCAAGCTGAGCACGGCGGTACTGGCCGTGCGCACGTTGCCGGCGGTGAGCGTGATGGTGCCGGTGACCGTCACGTCGTTGGGCAGCAGCACCCGGTTTTGCCCGCTAGCCCCGGTGTTGGCTACCGTAAGGCTACCTAGGCTTGTGCCGGCAGGCAAGGTAAGGGTCTGGTCTTGGGTGCCAGTAGCGCGCAGTAACCCGGTGCCACTGAAGGTTCCGGCGCTGGTCAGGTCACCGCTGAGCTCGAGGGTACCGTTGTTTTGCAGCGTGCTGCCAGCCGCGTTTTGCACCGAACCAGACACACAAAGCACTGCCCCGCTTTGCACGGTAAGCGTGCCGCCGTTGTTGGTGAGAGTTTGGGCCGTCGCCGGGAGCACCAGCAGGGAGGCCAGTAAACAAGTGCTCCACACACCCGCGGTACAGGCCAGCCCTGTTGCCAGGGAGAAGAAGTACTTCATAGGAAAGGACTAAAGAAGCCCCAGCGGTATTTACTGGATGATGGTGTTGTAATTCAGCGAAGCCTCGGGCATGAAAGCCGCGCTGGTGATTGTGCAGCCCAACGAGCTTGCGGTTTTTTGTGAAGCAATGCGAAAGCTAGCCGTCAGTTATATCCATGTGCCCGGCAACCCAACTTCCCGCTTTTGCAGGAAACATATGCCGTGTTTTCATCTTCGAGGTGCTGTTAGTGCCCAGCTTGGGTCGGCATCGGGGCTGCTTTCTTCGCCGCGGGTTGGGCGCTAGCGTTGCGCCTGAGCCGAGAGTGTGGTGGCCGCCGGGTTCAGCAGCTGTGCCATTTGTGCCTGCAAGGTCAGCAGGGCGGCGTGGTCGGCATCGGCCTGGGCGTTGCGGCTGCGCAGTTGGGTTTGCAGGGCCGCGTTCTGCGCCTGCATGGCCTCGATCTGCTGCTGCTGCTCCTGCACGGCTTTCACCAGCGGCACCACGAACTGGGAGTAGCCCAGGCCGTAGTAGTCGCGGGCGCCGGCGGGGGTGTGCACGCCGTCGAAGCGGTAGTTCAGGGCCTGGGCGGCCTGCTCTACTTCTTGGGCCAGGAAACCCGTGTGCACGGGCGCCTGCGGGTCGCGGGTAAAGCCGGCCGGCAGCACGCCGGTGCGGGTGAACTGCTGCTGCTTGGCCGCGTCGAGGCGGTAGGTAACCGGGCGCAGGCGGCGGATGAAGGCCAGGCCCGGCACGTCGGCTTGCACGTCGTACTTGAAGCGGGCGTCGGAGGTCGTCGTCACGTCCACCTGGCAGCGCAGGGAGGTGATGTGCGAGTCGCCGAGCTGAATGGTGTTGTTGGTCGTGACGTCGGCGTTGCTGCCCAGGGCCAGGGTGTTGCTGAGGTTGCCGCTGGTGGGGCCGGCCCCGTTACCCACGGCCGTATTGTCGACGCCCCGGGTGTTGTTACTGCCGCTGTAGTAGCCCACAAACACGTTGCCGCTGCCCGAGGTGTTAGCGACTCCGCTGTAGACGCCGGTGAACACGTTGAAGTAGCCGCTGTCGTTGCTGCCGCCACTTTCTTCGCCGCTGAACACGTTCAGGCCCCCGGTGGTGTTGCTGGCCCCGGCCAGGTAACCGACAAACTGGTTGGAGTTACCCGAGGAGTTGCTGGCTCCGGCCTGGTAACCCACAAACAGGTTGCGGCGGCCCGTGTTGTTTTGCCCGGCCTGGTAGCCCAGGTAGATGCTGTTCTGAGTGGTGTTCTGGCCGATGTTCAGGCCGCCGTCGGCCCGCACACCAAGGCCCACACCGCTGATGCTGCTGCCCGAGCCGGTCAGCGCATTGCCTTGTAGGTTAAAGGCCGTGGTGGCGGTGTGGCTGCCTAGGTTGTCGCTGAGGCTGCTGAGGCTGATGGAGTTGCCGCCGCTGATGCTCAGCGTGCCGTTGCCAAAGCCCAGCACCTGCGCGTCGGTAGGAATGCTGGCTGTGCTCAGGTTGCCGCTGTTGTCGGTCGTGACCATGCGCGCGCCGCTGCCGCCCAGGCTCTCCAAGCGCACGTTGCTTGTGCCGCCGGTGCCGGCCACGTGAAAGGTGGTCTGCGGCGAGGTGGTAGCCACGCCCACTCGGCCGGCGCTGTTCCAGTACAAGGCCGTGGTGCGGTTGCCGGCCACGTTGGTGCCCAGCACCCCGCCCGTGTAGCCGTAGAGCACGGGCCCGTCCACGGTCAGCGCTGTGGCTGTGGACGACTGGGCCGTGCCTGCGGTCCAGGTCTTGCCGGCGCCGTAGAAGCCCAGGCCGTGGTTGGTGTCGGTGCTGCCGCGCAGCAGCAGGTCGTGGCTGGTGTTCAGGTTCAGGTTGGTGGTAGCCGTGTGGTCGCCTAGGTTGTCGGCCAAGCTGCTGGTGCTGGTCGTGCTCAGGTTGCCGCTGCCGTCAGCCGTAACCACACGTGTACCGCTACCGCCTAGGCTTTCCAGCCGCACGTTGGCTGTGCCGGCCGTGCCAGCCACGTGAAAAGTGCTCTGGGGGTTGGTAGTAGCAATGCCTACCCGGCCCTGGTTATTCCAATACAGGGCCGTGGTACGGGTGCCCGAAAAGTTGGTACCCAGCACACCGCCGGCGTAGCCGTAGAGCACGGGGCCTTCTACGGCTAGGGAAGAGGTGGTGGCAGTTTGGGCGGTGCCGGCACTCCAGCGTTTGCTCGGGCCGTAGTAGCCTAGGCCGTGGTTGGTATCGAGGAAAGTAGGCGTGGCGCGCAGGTATAGGTCGTTGTCGGCCAGGGCCAGGTTGCTGTCGGTGTACACCACGCCTGTGCTGCCGATGCTTAGGCCCAAGCTGCCGCCGTTGCCCGCCAGCTTGTGGGCACCTAGGTTTAGGTTGGTGGTAGCAGTATGGTTGCCGAGGTTGTCGGCGCTTTGCTGCTGGGTGGCATTGGGCAACAGGCTCCAGCTTGTGCCGCCGTAGATATACAGGCCGGCGGTGTTGTCGGTTTGGTAAATCAGCAGCCCGGCGGCCGGGCTCTGAATGGCCTCGCGCTGCACCTGCGTCAGGCGCGGCAGCAGCAGGCCCTTGTTGGTGGTGCTCAACTCCAGGAGGGCCGAGGCGTCTGGGGCGGTGGTACCGATGCCTACCGAGCCGGTGGTTTGGGCCGCGGCCGGAAGCATCAGGCCTCCGAGCAGCACGGGCACTAGAGCAAGGTAGGAAAGAGACTGTTTCGTAAAAGTTCTCTTCATAGAAAAACTATAAAAGCCGCAGGCTTGGGCTGTGGGCATTAATTGCTAGGCAAAGCGGCTTTCAGGTTAGCGCCAGCGGTCCAGGTAAGCGTCAAAGGCGGCGCGGTACCGCTCGCTGACGGGAATGGACTGCTCGCCAATTTGGATCGTGCCGCGCCCCACGCTGCTGATGTGGTTCAGGCCCACGATATAGGAGCGGTGCACGCGCATAAAGCGTTGAGCGGGCAGCTTTTCTTCCAGCGCCTTAAGCGTGGTGAGCGTGAGCAGGGGCCGCGCATCGGAGCGGCGGTGGATGCTGGCGTAGTCATCCAGCCCCTCTATTAGGGTAATGTCGTCGAGCACCACGCGCACGAGCTGGTAGTCGGCTTTCACATAGAGATAATCGCCGGCCGGGGCTGCGGGTGGCGTGGCGGGGGGCGGGGCCGGCACGGGCCGGCGCAGCAATTGGTAGTAGGCCTGGGCCTTGTGCACGGCGCGCAGGAAGTCCTCGTAGTCGAAGGGCTTGACGAGGTAATCCAGTGCCTCTACCTGGTAACTTTCCAGCGCGAACTGGCTGTAGGCGGTGGTGAACACTACCCGCGGGCCCGGCGCCCCGCCGCGGCTAGCCAGCACGCGGGCCAGCTCCAAGCCGTTCAGGTTGGGCATCTGGATATCAAGAAAGAGCACGTCCACCGGCTGCTCGGCCTGTTGCAAAGCCCGCAGCACTTGCAGCGCGCTGCTGAATTTGCCGGCCAGCGTCAGGCCCGGGGTTTGCGCAATGAACTCGCAGACGGTTTGCAGGGCCAGCGGTTCATCGTCGACGGCGTAACAAGTCAGCATCAGGTTAGCTGCAAAGTGAGGTGGACGCGGTATTCGCCGCCGGGAGCCGCCGGGGGCGCAACCGTCAGCGTGTGCCGGTCGGGGTAAAGCAGTGCCAACCGGCGCTCGGTGTTGGGCAACCCGATGCCGCCCGGCTCCAGATTGGCTGCGGGCGAAGCGGGGCAGGTATTGCGCACCTCGAACGCTAAGGTCTCGGGCGTGGGTTGGCGCAGACCGATGTAGATCCGGCTGGGCGCATCCGTGTCGACGCCGTGCTTGAAGGCGTTTTCCAGGTAAGGCAGCAGCAGCAGCGGAGCCAAGGCCACCTCGCGCAGGGGCGCGGGCCACTCCACCGTCAGCTGCACCTGGTCGGTGAGGCGCAGCTGCATCAGCTCGATGTAGTCCTGCAGAAAGCGCACTTCCTGGCTGAGCAGGGTGGTGCCCGCCTGCGTGTCGTAGAGCACGTAGCGCATCAGGCGCGAGAGGCGGTGGATGGCTGTGCGGGCGCGCTCCACGTCGGAGCGGGTGAGGGCGTAGATGTTGTTGAGCGTATTGAAGAAGAAGTGCGGGTTGAGCTGGGCCTTGAGCAAGGACACCTCCGTGAGCATTTGCACGCGCTCCAGCTCCAGCTGCGCCCGTTCCAGCACGCGGCGCCGGTCTTCTTCCTGCCGGGCCTGGCGCGCCATGCCGAGGCTAGTGCTTACGCTCAGTACCAGCACTGCCACCATCACCGCGCCCGGGTCGAGCAGCACGGGCTGGCGCAGCGGTTGCCCAGGGGGCGGCCCGGGGTTGCCGGCAGAGGCACTTCGGGCGCGCAATCCGGCTAGGTACCGGGGCATGTCCATGGCGCTGGCCAAGCGCTGCCGCACGGTGAGCAAGCCCAGGAACAAGCCCACCTGCAGCAGCACGAAGAGCGCCGCGCGGCGGCGGCTAAGCAGCCGCGGCACGGCCCAGCGTGCGTTTATCGCGTAGGCACCGGCCAGCAGCACCAACACCGTGAGCTGCAGCACCCAAAACGGCCCGGGCGGCGGAATGGGTTGGCCCGGCCGAGGGGCAAACAACAACGCCACGATCACGGCCCAGATGATTCCCTGGAGCAGCAAGACCGAAGCAAGACGAGCGGAAGTTGGCAAAGGCACAGCAGTAGGACTGCCAAATATCTTGCATTTTGGGCAAGCTATTTTGACTTTTCCCTCTTCGCCGTAGGTTTATCGGTAAATAAGTGTTTTTCTCCGGCGAATGGCCCGTTGCAGGGCAAGCGCCTGGGCCCGACTACTTTGTGCCGGAGCAAGCTCCGGTTTGAATTACAAGCTTCTTAGGTTGCGCCGAGGCCGCGTTGCTGGCAGCAGCTGTTGCTAAGGAAACTGTGGAATCTGCGCACGCCCTTGCCTACTGCAGCCCCTTCAGCATCTTGTAAAAAGCTTCGGCGTAAGTGTCGCTGATGGGAATGAGCTGGTCGGCAATCTGAATCCGGTTTTTCTCGATGTGGTCGATTTTGTCGAGAGCAACCAGAAAGGACCGGTGCACGCGGGCAAAATCCTGGGCGGGCAACAGCTCTTCCAGCTTGGCGAAGCTGAGCAGCGTCATGATTTTCTCGGCCGGGGTATGAATCCGCAAGTAGTCTTTCATGCCTTCGACGAAGAGAATGTCGCGGGTGGCTACTTTCTGGATGCGGTGGCCCACCTTCAGAAAAATATACTCCGGCTCATTTTTCGCCTCGGCTCTTTCCTCCGGCTTTTCCGGAGTGTACCTAGGGGCAGGGCCTTGCTCCTGGTAGAGGCGCAGCACGCCTTTGTAAAACCGCTCGAACGTGAACGGCTTCAGCAGGTAATCCTTCACCTCCAAATCGTAAGCTTTCAGGGCGTACTGATCGTAGGCGGTGGTGAGGATAATCAGGGGCTTGGGGTTCAGCATCGGAATGAAACTGAGCCCGTCCAGGTCCGGCATGTTGATGTCCAGGAACAGCAGGTCGGGTTTGTCTTGCTGCAACGGCCCGGCGGCTTCCAAGGGGCTGGCGAAGGTGCCTTTTAGCTCCAGAAACGGCACCTTCCGGATGTACTCCTCCAGGATTTCCTGGGCCAAGTGCTCGTCCTCAATGATGTAGCAGGTGAGCTTTTCGTGCATACGCCGGGGACTGAAGGCCGTGGATGGCGAGCTGGACCGTGAAGGTCTCGCCGGTGTTCTGAATGGTTAATGCGTGCTGATCGGGGTACAACAACGCGAGCCGTTTCCGGACGTTGGGCAGCCCGATGCCGCCGGGTTCTTCCAGCGGGTTGGTTGCCTTCTTCCCGACGGGGTTTTGCACGCTGAAGTGCAGCGTGCCGTCGTGTACCTGCACCCGCACCTTCAGGTCGCCGGGCTCCAGCCGGGCGGGGCTGTGTTTGTAGGCGTTTTCGAGCAGGTGAATGAACAGCAACGGAGCAATGTAGCACGATTCCGTCTCCCCTTCCACCTGCAGCTCCACCACCGGGCTGGGTTTGTAGCGCAGCTGCTGCAAGCTTACGTAATCCCGCAAATAATCCAGTTCGCGCGTCAGCGGCACCGTGGCCGCGTTCGACTCGTAAATCATGTAGCGCATCAGCGACGCTAGGTGCATAACGGCCTCCGGGGCCGCGGGGGCTTGCTTGTACACCAGCGTGTGAATGTTGTTGAGGGTATTGAACAAGAAGTGCGGGTTGATTTGCGACTTGAGGTAGTACAACTCTGCCTCCACGGCTTGCTTTTCCAGCAGCTCTTTTTGAATGGTATTGAGCACCAGGTTTTCGGTAACCCGGGCCAACCACGCCAAGAAGACAAAGATGGGTACGGCGGTAATCAGCATCATGGAATAATGCCCCGTATCGTACGCTTTGGGGTAGAGCAGCAAAAAAGGCAAAGGCCCAGTGAGGGCAATGCCCGCCAAGCAAAGCCAATAATCCCGGTTTCTTTTCTGGCCGGCGGTGCGCGTTAGCAGAGCAAAATGGCCGTAGAAAATGTACAAGCACGTCGCCATAAACCCTGCGGCGGTGCTGCCCCAGCCGGGGCTGCCTTCGCCGCCCAGCTGCAGGGCCACGAGCAAGCCGAACAAGACCCACACGGACAGGTGAATCAGCCAGAAGATGTTTTTGACGCGCTCCATACAGCAAAGTTGGCTTTTCCGGCCGTAGCCCGCGCACTCGCCTCGACCAGCTGCCCGGCCCGCTCTACGAGCCTAGCAAAGCAGCCGGCCGTTGCGTTGGCGGCGGCAAAGCCCGGCTTGGTCGATTGTTTCGCGGCACTTGCATATCCGGTTTCGGGAGCCGTCGCCGGAGCCGTTGTTTCGGCCTGAAACAGGGAACCCAGCACCGCCCTAGGTGCCCGGCTGCCGGCCTGTTGAAAGAGCAACCGAAGCAAATCCGAAATCATGGAAAAGCACCCGAGTGGCCTGCGCATCCGCAACGTATCGAAAAAGTATGCGAATGGCGTGCAGGCGCTGCGTAATGTGTCGCTGGATATCCCGCCGGGCATGTACGGGCTGCTGGGCCCCAACGGCGCCGGCAAGTCAACGCTCATGCGTACGCTTGCCACCTTGCAGGAGCCCGATGCGGGCAGCATCTACCTAGGCCACATCGACGTGCTGAACCACAAGGAAGCGGTGCGCCAAACGCTGGGCTACCTGCCGCAGGAGTTCGGCGTGTACCCCAAGGCCAGCGCCCAGGAGCTGCTCGACTACTTCGCCATTCTGAAAGGCGTTACCGACCGGGCCGTGCGCCAAGCAACCACCGAGGCCTTGCTGCGGCAAACCAACCTGTGGGACAAGCGCAAGCAAAAGCTGGGCGGTTTTTCGGGCGGCATGCGCCAGCGCTTTGGCGTGGCGGTGGCCTTGCTGGGCAACCCTAGGTTGCTGATCGTCGACGAGCCGACGGCCGGCCTCGACCCAGTTGAGCGCGTGCGCTTCCTCAACCTGCTCAGCGAGTTGGGCGAAAACAGCGTGGTCATCCTCTCCACCCACATCGTGGCCGATGTAGCCGAGTTGTGCACGCACATGGCCATCATCAACCAAGGGCAAATACTGCTCGAAGCCCAACCGCTGGAGGCAGTAGCGGCCCTCCGCGGCCGCATTTGGCGCACGCTAACCGATAAACACGCGCTGCCCGCGCTGGAGCAGGCGCACCAAGTGGTATCGGCCAAGCTGCTGAGCGGCCGCACCCTGGTGCACGTGTACAGCCCGGATAGGCCCGGCCCCGGATTCGAGGCGGTAGAGCCGGACCTGGAGGACGTCTATTTCAGCTCCTTGGCGGGCTGCTTCGTGCCGGTTAATCAGCCACTTCAAGCCGTGAGCGTAGCGCTATGAACTTCCGTACGATTTTCGCGCTGGAGTTCCGCTACCAGCTTCGCCAGGTTACCACTTGGCTCTACTTCGCGGCCGTCCTGGTTATTGCTTTTCTGATCGTCGTTGCCAATTACGCCTCCGATGCACGCGACGGGTATATTCTGCTGAATGCGCCCATCGTCATGGCGTCCGTCACGGCGATTTGCAGCGTGAAGTGGCTGGTGATAGGCGCCTCCGTGGCGGGCGACGCAGCCGCGCGCGATGTGCAGACGCGCATGCATTTGCTTACCTACACCGCCCCGCCCAGCAAAGCCGCTTACCTAGGCGGCCGGTTTCTGGCCGCCTTCGTCCTAAGCGGGCTCATTCTGCTTGCCATTCCGGTGGGGCTGCTGCTGGGCATGCACGGCGCCGGAATGGAAGCCGAGATTTTGGGGCCGTTTCGGGTGGCGGGCTATCTCACCACTTTCGCCTTTATTGCCTTGCCCAATGCCTTTTTCGCAACGGCCATTCAGTTTGCGGCGGCGGCGCTCAGCCGCCGGGCCCTGGCCAGTTACCTGGTGGGCGCGGCTTTGTTTGCGGCGGCCTACACCGTTTGGCCACTGCTAGAGAAGGGCAGCGAGTGGGGCAACCTAGCCGACCCCATGAGTTTCGGCCCGGTGCTAAACCACCTGAACAACGACTGGAGCCCGCTCGAGAAGAACACGCGCCTGCTGCTGCTGGAAGGCTCGTTTCTGACCAACCGCCTGCTGTGGTTGGGTATCTCGCTGGGTTTGTTGGCGTTTACCTACGTCCGGTTTCAGCTCGTGCTGCCCGAGGCCAGCCAGAAATCGAAACCCGGCCAACAGCCTGCACCAGCTGCCGCGGCCGGAGAGAAATTCAGCTGGGGCACGGGCAAAGCGCTGCCGCCGGCCAGGGGCATCCATGGTTGGGCTACGCAGCTGCACCAGTTGCGCCTGATGACCTGGAAATCCTTTTTGCAGCTGGCCAAAAGCAAGGCCGGCCTGCCGCTGCTCGCTTGCTTGGCCTTGCTGGTAGGCGCCACCGTACCCGGCAACCTCAAAGGCCGCGGCGTGCCCTTGCTGCCCCGCACCGATTTTGTGCTGGATTACCTAACCGCGCCGCTGACGGACCCCAACTTTTTCTGGATTAGCGTCGGGCTGCTCACCGTTTTCTACGCGGGCGAGTTGGTGTGGCGCGAGCGGGAAACCGGCCTAAGCGAAATTGCCCACGCAGCCCCGGTGCCCGAATGGGTGCTGTTTCTGAGCCGGTACCTGGCGCTGGCGTTGGTGCTGGTGGTGTGGTTGGCCTTCTTGCTCGCGGCCGGTGTGGTAGCGCAAGCCGCCCTAGGCGGCGCCAAGGCCGAAATCGGGTTGTTCGGGCTGGGGCTGTTTGGGTTGCAGCTGGTCGATTGCCTGCTGTTTGCTTTGCTGGTTTTGTGCGTGCACGTGCTGGTAAACCAAAAGTTTGTGGGGCACTTGGTGGCGCTGCTAGCCTACGCGTGCATCGCCTTTGCGGGCACGCTGGGTGCCGAGCACAAGCTGCTGATTTTTGGTGCCAGCCCAAGCTGGACGTATACCGACATAGCCGGCTTTGGGTCGACTCTGGCGCCCTGGCTTTGGTTTAAAGGCTATTGGGCAGCGTGGGCGCTGTTGCTGGCCGTGGTGGCGGTGCTGTTTTGGGTGCGCGGCCGCCAAGCCAGCATTGGTTTCCGGTTACAGTTGGCCCGGCGGCGCTTTACGGGCCCATTGGTTCCGGTGGCGGCGGCAGCCGCGAGCGGCATTCTGGCAATTGGCGGTTTTATTTTCTACAACACCAACGTCCTCAACGCCTACACCAACTCCGCCACCGCCGCTGCGCTGCGCGCCACCTACGAGCAGCGTTTCCGCCGCTACCACAACGCGCCCCAGCCCGTGCTAACCGGCGTAAACCTGCGGGTCGAGATTTACCCCAAGCAGCGCTCGGCAACGGTGCGGGGCACTTACCTGCTCGTGAACAACAGCCCGGTACCCATCGACTCGGTGCACCTCGGCACCGGCGCGGGCCTGGAAACCACGGCCGTCGATTTCGGCCGGCCAGCCAAAGCGGTGCTCGTGGCCGATGAGCTGAGCCACCGCATCTATGCGCTGGCGCAACCCTTGCTTCCAGGCGATTCGCTGCGCCTGCGCTTCCAGGTTGCCCACCGCCCCAAAGGCTTTACCAACAACGGGACCAGCGCGCAGGTGCTGGCAAACGGCACCAACTTCCGAAATCTGGAGTGGCTGCCCGTCATCGGATACCTGCCCTACCGCGAGCTAGACGAGGCCGGCGCCCGCAAAGCGCATGGCTTGCCCGCCAGGCCCGCCACGGCCTCGCTCCACGACGCGGCCGCCCGCCACTACGCTCCGTTTCCCGAGCAAATCCGCTTCGAAGCCATCGTGGGTACCAATGAGGGCCAGCAAGTGGTGGCGCCGGGCACCCTGCGCCGAACCTGGACCCAAGCCGGCCGCCGCTACTTCCACTACGCTGCGGAAGCGCCCATTCGCAACGAATACGCCTTTTTCTCGGCCAACTTCTTGGTCGAGCAAGGCACGTGGCGCAACCCATCGGCCGGCCCAAACCGAGAAGTGGCCATTCAGATTTACTACCCGCCGGGGACGCCGGCGGGCAACCCGGCGCGTATGATCCGGAGCGCCCAGGCCTCGCTCGATTACTATACCCAGGAGTTTGGCCCCTACCCGCACCGCCAGCTCCGCTTTGTGGCCCAGCCCGGCTACAGCTTCGGCAACCACGCGTCTCCCATCAACATCACGGCCGGCGAAGGTTTCTTCTTGCTGAACCCGGAGGCCGATGAGCGGGGCTTCGACCTAGTAACGGCCGTGGTGGCGCACGAGGTAGCGCACCAGTGGTGGGGCAACCAGCTCAAGCAAGCCTACGTGGAAGGCGCCGGCCTGATTACCGAAAGCCTGGCGTGGTACTCGGCCATGGGCATGCTGGAGGACAAGTACGGCCCCGAGCACTTAGGGCGGCTGTTGAGCTTTCTGCGCGAGGAAAACGAAACTCCGCGCACCCGCGCCGCCTTGCCGTTGCTGCAGGCCACTGATTTTTACCACAACTACCGCAAAGGCCCCTTCGCGCTTTACGCGCTGAGCCAATACATGGGCCGCGACCGGGTAAACGGAGCGCTTCGGCAGTTGCTGGCACACCACCCCCCGGGCAAGCGGCCCCACCCCACCTCGCTCGACCTTTACCGGGAGCTAGCAGCGGCCACGCCCGACTCGCTGCAACCGCTGCTGCACGACCTGTTCCGGGTGAACACGTTTTGGGAGTTGGCAACGGAAAAAGCCACCGCCAAACAGCTCAGCGGCGGCCAGTGGCAACTAACCCTCGCGCTGCAGGCCCACAAGCTAGCCGTGGATAGCGCCGGCACCGAAACCAAACTCCCAATGCGGGAATGGGTAGAAATTGGCGTCTTCGCCTCCGCCGAAGCAGGCAAAGAGGCAGGCAAGCCGCTCTACCGGCAAAAGCACCTGCTCAAAACCGGCAAGCAAACCATCGTGCTGACGGTACCCGCCCGGCCCGCCAAAGCAAGCATCGACCCGCGTCAATTGCTGGTTGACTGGAACCCAATCGATAACTCCCAGACGGTGAAGACCGCAGACTAATCCGTTACCCGCGTTCTGTTGTTGGCCGGCGGCTTGCAGAGGCTGCCGGGCCAAGCATTATTGTCCTAGGTGCTGCGCGCTGTAACGCGTTGCCGGAGCGCAGCACCGGGCGTTCCGGGAAGTTTGGGCAGCAAGCCACGTGTGTGCGGCAGCTATTTAACCCGCGGCTGCGTAACCAGCACCTATGCGCCCCGCCGATACGCGCCACCGTGGCCCCCACCCCGCCGATGCCAAGCTGTTTGCGCCCGAGCAGTTGCCCCGAGCAGCCGCTGGCCCCGTTGCGGCTGCTGCCGCTCGTCGAGAACTGCTTTAAACACGCCATCGGCGCCAGCGGCCTGAACACCATTCGCATCCGCCTGCAGCAAACCGACGCGGGCCTGACCTTGCGCACCGACAACAACATCCCGCCGGATTTCCGCCCCGCGCCCTCGGGGCTGGGTTTGCCTAACTTACGGGCCCGGCTGGCGCAGCTGTACCCCGACGAGCGCCACCGCCTCGCCGTTGACGCCACGGCCGCCCATTACGCCGCCACTCTCCAGCTCGTGCTTTGAATCCTGAGTTTGCTCCTGTGCCCTTACGCTGTCTGCTGGTCGATGACAAACCACTGGCTCACACCGTGTTGCGCGCTTATCTGAACCGCCTGCCGAGTCTGGCCGTGTGGGCCGGCAGCTGGTACGGCGCCGTGGAGGCCCTCACGTTTTTGCGCGCCGCGCCGGTGGACGTGCTGTTTCTGGACGTGAACATGCCCGGCCTCACTGGCCTGGAGCTGCTGCGCGCGCTGGCCCAGCCGCCGGCAGTCGTCTTGTGCACGGCCCACGCCGACCACGCCCTCGGCGCCTTCGATTTTGGGGTGGCCGACTACCTGCTCAAGCCAATTCGCTTCGAGCGTTTTGTCAAAACCATCAGCCGGCTCCACAGCCCCGCGGTCCATCCCGCGCCAGCGGTGGCCGCCGCCGCGGCGCTTACTCATCCCCCGGTTGCAATCGATTTTGTATTCCTTAAAACGACGTCGGCACCGAGCGGGGCGCTATGCGGACCTGCTGTTGGTGGAGGGCTACGGCAACTTCGTCAAGTGCCACCTGGCCTTGGGCCGGGTGCTGCTGACAGCCGAAACAATGCGGCACATGGAAAGCCAACTTCCTGCCGGCCAGTTTGTGCGTACCCACAAATCGTACTTGGTCAACCTGGCCCGCGTCGAGCGGCTCCACGGCAATGTGTTGCTGGTGGGCGCTCGGGAAGTGCCGGTGGGCGGCACCTACCGGCAGGAAGTACTGCGCCAACTGCATTTAAGGTAAGGCGTAGTGATGCCGGTCATCGCCCGCTGCGGATGGCCAATGGCTAGCACATAAGCGGTAAGGTTACCGCATGAATGTACCCGTTTTAGATTCCTGATTGCTTGTCTACGCGAGGGTGAAGCTACTTTGGAGCCAAACTTTCAACCAAGGACAGGTCTGCTGGCTGGGCTGGTTGGGTAAGCGGTTTGCTGCCGCCAAGGTGCTGAGGCCCGCCGAGCAGGGACGCCTGCTGGTGCAGAACTCACTGTCCCAGTTTTGCCGGCGTACCCGCCAACAGACGGCTCATCTCCTTGCCGCAGTTGGCCCACGCCGGCCGGCCTGACGGATTGATGATCGGCTGACGGGGCGAGATTACGCCCAAGCTACCGATGGGCAGGCCAAATGGAGTTGTTCAGGGGGTGCTGGATCGCTGCTAGTGAGGGGGCTTTGGCCAGCATGCGTAAGCCAGGTGCTGTACACAGGTCCCGGCGAATTACCTCGTGACCAGAAGGTGCGCCCAGGCCGTTAAAAAGCACCCTTGTTCACAGCCTTCTTCCACCAGAAGCGGGCTGTGAAAGTCTTGATGGCCTTAGCGGGACGGGCAACGCTTTCTTGCGGCAATTGGGAATTATTACTTATTTACGGCCGGCAAGCCCATCGGGCTTTCGCCACGCCGCTCCCGTTTCAACTACTCCTATTGCTTGCCTTGTTAACCGAACGGGGCCGATAAGCGCAACC
The DNA here is from genome assembly GCF_003574965.1 of Hymenobacter oligotrophus. Taxonomy (NCBI): domain Bacteria; kingdom Pseudomonadati; phylum Bacteroidota; class Cytophagia; order Cytophagales; family Hymenobacteraceae; genus Hymenobacter; species Hymenobacter oligotrophus. The sequence continues at coordinate 2,810,290 of NZ_CP032317.1, forward strand.
CCGGCTGCTCGCCGGGCTACCAGACCGCCCGTTGGGCCCTGGCGCACCGACCGCAAGCAATATGATTCGGAAGTCACCAAACCTCCCCCTTTTCCCGCAACTCCCGCTTGTCTTGCTTCGGCCCTCGGTTGGCCGCTGGGCTTCCCGTGGCTTATCCGCTGGCTTTCCCTGCTGCGCAGGGAGCTGACTTTGCGTTCTGCCCATGACCGGGTTGGCGTTTTCTGCGCACCGAACCCTGCTTTCCGATTACGTTCCCACTTACCAATTCTACCTAATGTTTTCATCGTTAACCGCCCGTCAACTCAGCAATGCCTACATGCAGCGCATCGTAGGGGGTACCGGACACTATTATAAACAAGCTCTAGCCCAGCTCGTTACGCGCCAGGCCCGCGCCTTGGTGCAAAAGCAGCCGCGCCATTACCACGAGCATGCCCACCTGACGCAGGCCCTGGCCGAGTGGCAGCACCGGCACTTCGTCAGCCTTGCCCAGCTGCTGGACATCAGCGAGTCCACGGCCAAACGCTTGTTCGGGCTCTACAACTGTCACCACAAGCACCAGCACATCAGCAAAGTAACCATGCACAAAGTGGCAGCCTTCCTGGGCACTAAAAACCTCGACGAAAAGGTGCTCGGTCACATTATCACCCACGGCCTGGCGGGGGAGCAGTAAAAGCCGCCCGGCCCTTAACACACAAAGGGCCCCGGGGAGCAGCTGCTCCCCGGGGCCCTTTGTGTGTTAAGGGTAGGCTACTTAGTCGTTGCACACCCCGTCCTGGCAGCCGGTGCCGTCGTTGGAATTGGAAGTGCCGTTGCTATAAACGGTGAACGTGTTCATGGTGTAACCCCCTTTAACGCGCTTCATTTTAGCCACGTCAAGGCTTTCGAACATGGAGTTGTCCATCTTTTCGAAATCGAACTTTTTCATAGAAGTCTAGCAACGCAACCCGCTTCACTTCCTGTGAAGTCTTCGTCGTTGTTGATGTCAAAAGTAGAGGACGGGCGTACGGGCTTTTATTCACAGGCGAGAATAAAATAGACCCGTAAGAGGCGGGTTATCAGTTGGTTGCTAGGCAATAGTTGTTCACGACGTGAACAAGTGATTTTCCCGCCCTGGGGATTGGTCTATGTTAGCGGCACGGAAAGGCACTGGCTGCTGATTCGGTCAGGCAACCAAAGCTATGTCTTTGGTTTGCTGCTGCTTGCCTTGCGCCATCCATCCTTACTCCGGGTTTAGTTCCGGTCGCAGATGATTCTAATTCTCACCACTGACGGAGACCTGTCCGCCGACGTCGTTATCGACTGGCTGCATTATTACCAGCAGCCGTTTTTGCGGCTCAACTCCATTGACTTGATCCGGCAGAACCTGCGGCTGCAGATCCGCAACGGGCAGGCACCCGCGCTAACCCTGGGCAAGCACGAAATTGCCCTGGAAGACATCCGCGCGGTGTGGTTTCGCAAGTTTGGTTTCTTCACCCACTCGGAAGAGTACCTGCAAGCCACCGGCGTGGTGGCCCCGGGGGCTTTGGCCCACCTGGTGCGGGAGTTTAACGTGGTGCTGGACGGCTTGCTGGGCATTCTCAAGCCAAAGCGCTGGCTGACCAACCCGCAGCACGTGAACGTCAACAAGCCCTACTGCCTGCACGTGGCGGTCGAATGCGGCCTGCGCATTCCGGACTCCTACGTGGTAAACGAAACCGGCACGTTGGGCGCCGTGGCGGCCGAGCAGCCGCTTATTTCCAAATCCATCAAGGACGGCTACCTGTTCAACCGCCCCGCGGGCGGGGCATTTACCATGTTCACCACCGGGGTGCCCGAAGCCGAGCTTCCGCTGCTGGCCCCGCGCTTCCTGCCTTCGCTGGTTCAGGAGCGGGTCACGAAAGACTATGAGCTGCGGGTTTTCTACCTGCTGGGGAAATGCTACGCCATGGCAATTTTCTCGCAGCGGGACCAGCAGACCAGCCTGGACTTTCGGCAGTACAACCTGGAGCGGCCCAACCGCAATGTGCCCTACCAGCTGCCCCGCCCGCTGGAAAAAAAGATCCACCACCTGATGAAGCGCATGCAGCTGAACTGCGGTTCGCTGGATTTCATCCGCGGCACGGACGGCCACTACTACTTCCTGGAAATTAACGCCACCGGCCAGTTCGGCATGGTGGACTTCCCCTGCAACTACGGCCTGCACCGCAAGGTGGCCGAGGCCCTGATCAAGCTTGACCGCCCCGCCCATGAAAAAGCTTTACCAATACCTGCCGCCCGCCGAGCATAGGTTTTACTCCCTGAACTTTCTGCTGGCCGAGAACGCCGCGGGCGGCCCGCGCAACACGTTGGTGGACCTGTCCAAGAAAGCGGACAGCGCGCACTACGGCAGCCGGGATTTTCAAACCTTTCTGTTTAACAAGCACATCTCCCGCGTGCTGGCTTCTCCCGAGGCGCTGAGCACCACGGATTTGCTTTCCGAAGAACTTTAGTTGTCCGCCCGTGAAAGCCTACTTCAAGCTCTTCGCCTGCTGCATTCCCGTGAAGGGGGCCCGCCGCAGCGTGATCTGCGACTTGCAGCGCGACCGCTACCAGCCGATCCCCACCATTCTGTATTACATCCTCACGCGGTTTCACCACCTGCCGGTGGAGCAGATCAAAGCCAACTTCGACCACCGCCACAACGCGGACATTGACGCCTACCTGGCTTTTCTTGACGAGCAGGAGCTAGGGTTTTGGACCGATGAGCCGCAGCAGTTTCCGGCCCTGCAGCTCAAGAATTGGCACGAGGCCAAGGCCATCACCAACGCCGTAGTAGACTTCGCGCCCCAGTCCACTCATTCGCTGACGGAACTGGTGCCGCAGCTTTCCGAGCTGGGGTGTGACGCGCTGGAGCTGCGGTTTTTTTATTCGCTGGCGCTGCCCGAGCTAACCCAGCGCCTGGAAGCGGTCAAGGGCAGCACGCTGCGCTCGGTGGAAGTGGTGGTGGGTTACGACCCGAGCCTGAGTTCGGCCGCGCTGCGCGAGCTGCACCAGCACAACCCGCGCGTGCGCAAGCTCACCATTCATTCGGCCGGGCAGGCTACGTTTGCCGAGCTGGACGACTTTGTCATCATTTACACCCCCGAGCAGATCACCTCCGAGAAGTGCTGCGGCAGCGTGTCGCCCTGGTACTTTACGGCCAATACGCACCTGTTCAGCGAAGCCCAGAAATTCAACAGCTGCCTGAACCGCAAAATCGGGGTGGACCAGCACGGGCTGCTGCGCAACTGCCCGAGCATGCCCACCTCGTTTGGGCACGTGGACGACACCCCGCTGCGCGCCGTGCTGCAGCAGCCGGACTTTACCGCGGTCTGGGCGGTGAACAAGGACCAGGTGGAAGTCTGCCGGGACTGCGAATTCCGCTACATCTGCCAGGACTGCCGGGCTTACACCCTGGACGCGACTTCGCTTTCGGGCAAGCCGGCCAAGTGCAGCTACGATCCCTACGCCGCCGTCTGGGGCGAAGCCACCGCGGACGCCTCCCGCCCGGCGGCCCGGGCCGGGGCGCCCGTATCCGTTGCCGAATAAATCCGAACGCGTTTCGCCTCTATGAAGATTGTACAGACGTATTGGTCCGTTCCCTCCCGCGGAACGGAAGAAGAAAACGGCCGCTTTAAAGGCGGCTGGCTGGCGGAGAAATACCACCTGATGAGCATCGCCCTGAGCTGCCTGCGCATACGCAAGTACTACCCGCGCGTGCAGCTCGTAACCGATAACCACGGCAAGGCCCTGCTCATCGACGCCCTACAGCTGCCTTACACGGAAGTGGATTTAAGCTTAAACCAGTTTGAGCAATACCCCCAGGCGCTGTGGGCCATCCCCAAGATTCACGCCTACGGGCTCCAGCAGGAGCCTTTCCTGCACGTGGACAACGACGTGTTTATCTGGGAGGCCTTTCCCGCGCACGTAAGCCAGGCGCCGCTGACGGCCCAAAACCTGGAAACCAATACGATTGTGTACCGGGAGGCGCTGGAATACATTTTTGCGGAACTGCCCCACGTCCCGGACTATTTTGACCGCGCCGACGCCGCGGGGGAAGCCGGTAATCACCTGGGCACGCACGTGGTGGCCATTAACGCGGGGGTGTTCGGCGGCACGGACACGGCATTTATTCGTTACTACTGCGAGCAGGCGCTGCGCTGCGTAGCCCTGAACCTGCCGGAAATTGCCGCCGGGGGCAAAGCCGGTTCCCTGAACCTGATCTTTGAACAGTACCTATTCTACAAGCTCACCCAGCAGCAGCAACGGCGCGTCGATACCTTGTTCGACCAGGTCGGGCCGGGCTTCTACGTGGAGCTGTTTGAGATTGACAAGGTGCCGTTTCTGCGCAAGTACGTGCACATGCTCGGGTCCAGCAAGCAGGCGCCCACGGCCTGCGAGCAGGTAGAGTTCCGGCTCAAGCACGAGTTTCCCGCCTACTACGAGCGGGTCATGGCTTACCTGCAGAACATACCTGGCTATGTGGACGAGCCCCTGGACGCGCTCGTTCCGCCCTTTGCCTTGCCCGCCTCGGGGCGGGACGTGCGCCCGCGCGCGGCCGTGGCCGGCGGACCGTTTGCGCGCACGCTGCGTTTTCTGGCACCCCGCTGGGAGCTGCCTGCGGACAGCACCCGGGCCCAGGTGGAAGCGGCGGTGGCGGAGGCCAGCCCGCTGCTGGACCTGGCGCAGGCCGACCAGCTGCGCACGCTGTTCCGCTTTGAGTGTTTAGGGTCCGACTTGCTGGGGGGCGAGCCGTACTCGACGGAGGCGAAGTTTCGCAAGATCCGGCGCTCCTACCAGGCCCTAGACCACCTGGACACGGAAGGGGTGCTAGCGCACCCGCTGCTGGCCAGCCCGCACATCCGGGTGCTGCCTTCGCGTTGGAGCCTAACGGAGCTAAACGCGGCCGATGCGCAGCAGCCGGCGGCGGCCCGAGAGGGCAACCGGTACTTTCTGCTTGTCGAGCTCACGGGCGAGTCTCTGGTGGAGCAGGAGCTGGACGCCTGGCCGCGGATGTTGTACTACTTCCAGGACGAGCCCATCACCGGCAACGAACTGCTCGAGCAGCTCTGCGCCAACACCAACGTGCTGCAGCACAACTCAAGGGAAGTGCTCAAAACCAGCGTGCTCGAATTCCTGACCATGAACCTGGTTTACGACGGCTACCTGGAGTTTGCGCCCAGCGGGGAAGTAAGCGCGGCGCAGCTATGAGTTTCCCGTTTTACCAGCAGCTGGACGCGATGGACTGCGGCCCCACCTGCCTGCGCATGATTTCCCGGCATTACGGGCGCACGTACTCGGTGCAGACCCTGCGCACGCGCTGCGGGGTAAACCGCGAAGGCGCTTCGCTGCTGGGCCTAAGCGAGGCGGCGGAGTCCATCGGCTTTCGCTCTATGGGCGTGCACATCACCTTTGAGCAGCTGGCCACCCAGGCCCCGCTGCCCTGCGTGGTGCACTGGCGCAACAACCACTTCGTGGTGGTGCACCGCATCAGCGGCCGGCGCAACCCCTTTACGGGCCAGCAACGCCGCACCGTGCACGTGGCCGATCCGGGCAAGGCCCTGATTGCCTACGAAGAAGCGGAATTCCTGCGGGGCTGGTCGGAGGGCCTGCCCGCCGGCGAGGGCATCGCCCTGCTGCTGGAACCCACCCAGGATTTTTACGCGGAGGAGGGGGAAGGCATTCCCGTGGTGGGCTTCGGCCGCATGTTTCAGTACCTGGGCACTTACCGCTGGCTGCTGGTACAGGTGCTGGTGGGCCTGCTGGTCGGCAGCCTGCTGCAAGTGATTTTGCCCTTCCTGACCCAATCGGTGGTGGACGTGGGCATCCGCACCCAGAACCTGAGCTTTATCACCCTGGTGCTGGCCGCGCAGGTTATGCTCTTTATCGGGCAAACCGTCGTGGAGTTTGTGCGCAGCTGGCTGCTGCTCTACATCAGCGCGCGGGTGAACCTGGCCATCCTGTCCGACTTTTTCGTGAAGCTCATGCGCCTGCCGCTGGCTTTCTTCGACGTGAAGATGTACGGGGACATTGTGCAGCGCATCAACGACCACCACCGCATCGAGAGCTTTCTGACCGGCACGAGCCTGAACGTGCTGTTTTCCCTGCTCAACCTGGTCGTGTTCGGGGCCGTGCTGGCGTATTACCACGGGTTGGTGTTCGCGCTGTTTGCCACCGGCACCGGCCTGTACATCGCCTGGGTGTTTCTGTTTATGCACCAGCGGCGCAAGCTGGATTTGCGCCGCTTTGACTTGGGCACCCAAAACCAAAATGCCCTAGTGCAGCTGATTCAGGGCATGCCCGACGTGAAGCTGGCCGGCGCCGAAACCCAAAAGCGCTGGGAATGGGAACGCCTGCAGGCCCGGCAGTTCAAGCTGGAAATGCGGGGGCTGCGCCTAAACCAGTACCAGCAATCCGGGCTGATCTTTATCAACCAGGGCAAAAACATTCTCATCACGTTTATTGCCGCGCAGGCCGTGGTAGCCGGGGAGCTCACGCTGGGCGCCATGCTGGCCATGCAATACATCCTGGGCCAGCTCAACGGGCCGGTGGAACAGCTGATTCATTTCGTGCAGGCCATGCAGGACGCGCGCCTGAGCCTGGAGCGCCTCAACGAGATCCACACGATTCCCGACGAGGAGCCCGCCGACGGCCCGGCGCGCCTGCCGCTGCCCGCCGAAAAAAGCCTGCAGCTGCGGGGCGTCAGCTTCCAGTACCCGGGCACCAGCGAACCGGTGCTGCGCGACCTGAACCTGCGCATCGAGCAGGGCAAAACCACGGCCATCGTGGGCAGCAGCGGCAGCGGCAAAACCAGTCTGGTCAAGCTGCTGCTTAAATTCTACCCGCCCGGCGCGGGCGAGCTGCGCGTGGGGGGAGTTCCGCTTGAACTCGTCAGCAACAAGCACTGGCGGCGGTCCTGCGGGACGGTGCTGCAGGACGGGTTTATTTTTTCCGACACCATTGCCCGCAACATCGCCGTGGGCGAGGAAGTCATCGACGAAGGCCGGCTGCGCCAGGCGGTGGCCATCGCCAACATCCAGGAGTTTATCGACGCCTTGCCCCTGGGTTTTGCCACGGTAATCGGCGCCGAGGGCAACGGCTTAAGCCAGGGGCAGCGCCAGCGCCTGCTGATTGCCCGCGCCGTCTACAAGGACCCGGAGTTTATTTTCTTTGACGAAGCCACCAACGCGCTGGATTCCAACAACGAAAGCACCATCGTCCGCAACCTCGAGCAGCACTTCAAGGGCCGGACCATGGTGGTCGTCGCGCACCGGCTGAGCACCGTGCGCAACGCCGACCACATCGTGGTGCTCGAGCAGGGCCGCATCGTGGAGCAAGGCACGCACTACGAGCTGCTCTACCAGGAAGGCGTTTACCACGACCTAGTGCGCAAGCAAATCTCCGTGGACAAATAACCCCGGTTGACCGCCGGCTTCCTATGCCTACCTACCTTGATTCTCCCGGCGCCGGCACTTCGGACTACCGCTCCGAGGAAGCCCAGGACATCTTCAGCCGCCGTCCCCCGGCCATTCTGCGGTGGAGCAATACCGCCTTTCTGCTTATTCTGCTGCTGCTGCTGGCCCTGAGCTGGTTTGTTCACTACCCCGACCTGGTGCAAGCCCCGTTCCGCCTCACGACGGTGGACGCACCCAAGCCGGTTAACAGCCGGCTGACGGCCCGCGTGACGTCACTGCGGGTGCGGGAAGGGCAAGCAGTCCAAGCCGGCGAGCTGCTGGGCTGCCTGGAAAGCACCGCCCGCCCAAACGACGTGCTCGCCCTCGGCCGGGACCTCCAGCAGCTCCGGGCGGCCGTGCTGCACGGCCAACCGCTGCCCCTGGCTTCTTTTACGGCGCAGCGGGAGCGGCAGCTCGGCGAGCTGCAGCCGGTCTACCAGACCTTTCAGCAGAGCGTGCAGCAGCACGCCGCCTTTCTGACCAACGGGTTTTACCCGCGCAAGCAGCGGTTGATTGCCGGGGAGTTGCAGGACCTGCAGCAGCTCTCGGGGGTGCTGGCCGCGCAGCTGCGCATCGAGCAGCAGGATTTGCAGCTGGCGGAAAGCACGTTTGCCGCCCAGCGCCGCCTGTTTGAGGAGCGGGTCATTCCCGCCGCCGAGCTGCAGCAGGAGCAAAGCCGGCTGCTGGCCAAGCAGATGCCCGTTGAGCAAACCCGAATCGCTTTGCTTAACAACCAGAACGCGCAGTCGGGCAAGCGCCGCGAGCTGCTGGAGCTGGAGAAGGTCTTTGCTGAGCAGCAGGACTTGTTTTTGCAGCAGCTCACGACCCTGGAAAGCGCGGTGCGGGAGTGGCGCAGCCGCTTTCTGCTGCTGGCTCCCACCAGCGGGCGAGTGCACTTTGCGGCCTTTCTGGAGGAAAACCAATCCGTCACGGCCGGGCAGGAGCTGTTTTACGTAGCCCGCGAGGGGATGCAGGCGTTCGGCGTGGTGCAGGTGCCGCAATACAACCTGGGCAAAGTAAAAGTGGGCCAGCGGGTTTGGGTAAGCGTAAGCGGCTACCCAGCCGGGGAGTACGGGCGCCTGCCGGGACGGGTGGCCTTTGTTGCCGCGCTGCCCAACAAAGACGGCACCTACCAAACCAGGATCCAGCTTTCGCAGGGCCTGCGCACCAACTACGGCCGCGCCTTGGCTTACAAAGCCGGCTTGCGCGGCTCGGTGGACATTGTTACGGGCGATACCCGCCTGCTGGAACGACTTCTTTATAGCTTTCGCCGCAACTTGGCCCGCTAAGGCCGGCGGGTTGCGGCCTCAAACGTCAAAGCTGCCCGGATGCGCGCCCGCATTTGCATTTCCTTAATCCTTACCGCCGTGTTCGCCGGCGGCTGCACGGCGCCCGCCGTGCTACCGGGTGGACGCACCAGCGCGGGCTACAACGCCGGCTTTCACCACGACCGGCTGCGGCTGCACTTTCAGGACTGGGGCAGCACGGCCCTGCAAACGGGGCCGTTGGACGAAGCGGCGCGAACCATGTGGCGGCGCCTGCCCGCCGCCACCCGCCGGGCAACCCTGCTGGCGTGGAGCCGCCCGAAGTGGCAGGATTTGCCCGTGCACCGGCTGCTGGTATTGCGCCGGCCAAGCCGACCGCCCGGACCGGGCTACCAATGGCTGCATTGCCCCGCCGGCAGCTACGCGTACCGCCGGGTGGACGCGCGCGAACCCGCCTTGTTTGAAGCCGTGGTGCCCACGGGCCGGCAGGAGCTGGTCGTGGCTCTCCAGATTGCAGCAGATCAGGTGGGCGGCAACCGCTCCGTGGACGCCTACCTGCGCGAAAACCTCCCGGTGATTGCTTCCAGCGTGCGCACTGGCAACGGCTACGTGCCCTTCGTGGCCGCGGATCCTTTCGCCCTGGCGGCGGACGCCTTTGGGGACGCCCAAAGCCAGCACGGCAACTACCTGCTGCCCTTGACGGTACTGCGCCAGGCCGCGGCCCGGGCCGAGGGAGCCGCGGAGCTCGGCGCCTGCTGGCAGGCGCTGGCTACCTACCACAGCTTTGTGGGCGCTTCGGACAGCGCGCGCAGCTACTTTTTTCGCTTTGGCACCGGCTCCCCCGGCCGGGCCGCCGAGCCAACCACGCTAACCGGACTTCCCCGCCGGCCGGCCGCCGGGGAAGTGCTCCGCCGCGCCGCCGCCCACCGCTTCGTGCTTTTCAACGAAGCCCATACCGAAACCCAGCACCGCGCCTTTGTGGCCGCGCTGCTGCCGGACCTGCGCCGGGCCGGGTTTACCCATTTGGCCGTCGAGGCGCTGGCTGAGGACTCGGCCCTGGAGCAGCGGGGCTTTCCCACCCTGGCTTCCGGGTTTTACACCCGCGAACCGACGATGGCTAATTTGCTGCGCACGGCGCTGGCGTTGGGCTTTCGCCTTGTTGCCTACGACGCACAAAGCGGAAACCGGGAGCGCGACCAAGCCCAAAACCTGCTCGTTAAAACCACCGCCCGCGATCCTCAGGCCCGGGTCGTGGTGCTGGCCGGGCACGGGCATATCAGCGAAGCCGACGCGGCGCCCCTGGCCATGGCCCGCTGGCTGCAGCAGCTTAGCGGCGAAGACCTGCTGACCATAAACCAGACCGAGTTAAGCCAGCGGCGCTTGTTCATCCCCCCGGGGGCGTACGTATTCCAGGAAGAAAGCGGCGCGGCCTGGCAGCCAGCCCAGCCGAGCATCAAAAGCGATTTGTACCTGTACCACCAAGCGGAGGAAGGCCCGCAATCGGCCGCCAAGCCGCCTTATCCCGGCGCCCGCCCGGTGCGCTTAAGCGTACCCGCCGACAGCCTGCTACCCAACCTGGCCCACGTGGTGCACGTCTACGCGGCCCGGGAGCTGACCCAAGTCCCAAACCCCGTCCCGGTGTCTATCCAGCCGGTGTCGCCGGGTGCCCTGCAACCCGTTATGTGGTTGCCGCACGGGCGGTACCGGGCGCAGCTGCGGGATCAGATAGGCCACGTGCTCTGGCAAGCCGACCTGCGCGTGGACTAAGGGCGAGGCACCGGCCGGCAGACCTGGCTGTGGTAGCGGGCGAGCGGCAAGGCTTCAACGCAGGGGTACCCCGATCGCGAAACGAGCTTACTTACGGCCCGCCTGGGGAGTAATTTTCCACAGCTCGCCGTTTGCCTCGTCGGTGACGTTGTACAAGGCTCCGTCCGGCCCCTGCCGCACGTCGCGGATGCGCTGCTTGCGGTCGGAAAGCAGGCGCTCTTCGCCCGTCACGCGGCCCTGCTCCAGTTGTAAGCGCACCAGCTCCCGGTCCTTGAGGGCGCCGATAAACAGGTTGCCGCGCCAGGCCGCAAACGCCTCGCCGGTGTAAAACTGGGCCCCCGAGGGCGCGATAACCGGATCCCAGTAATACACGGGGTCCACGAAGCCAGCCTTGGTGGTCACGGCGTTGGGTACGGGCTCGCCCGAGTACTCCTCGCCGAAGGTCAACAAGGGCCAGCCGTAGTTTTTGCCCGCTTCGAGGCGGTTGAGTTCGTCGCCCCCCGCGGGCCCATGTCCACGGACCACAGCTGCCCGCTGGCGTCAAAGGCCAGGGACTGCACGTTGCGCTGACCCACGGTCCAGATTTCGGGCAGGGCGCCGTCCTGGCGGGCGAAAGGGTTGCCGGGGGCCGGTTGGCCGTCTGGGGTAAGGCGCAGGGTTTTGCCCATGTGGCTGTTCAATTGCTGGGCATGGGGTCGGATCTCCAGGTCCGAGCGTTCCCCCAGGCTTACGTAAAGCAAGCCATCGGGCCCGAATGCCAGGCGGGAGCCGTAGTGCTTGTCGCCGTCGTAGGCCGGCAGGGCCCGGAAGATTACCCGCACCCCGTCTAGGCGCCGCCGGTCGGCCGAAAGCACCCCTTTGGCTACGCTGGTTGCGTTGCCCTTGGCTCCCCGGGGCTCGGAAAATGACCAGTAAATCGTCCAGTCAGTGCTAAAGTTAGGGCTCAGCGCCACGTCGAGCAGGCCTCCCTGCCCGTTGGCATAGACCGGGGGTAGCCCTTGAATGGGCGCCCCCAGCTGGCCCGTGGCCGAGACGAGGCGCAGCACGCCCGGCTTTTCCGTAATCAGCAAGTCGCCGTTGGGCAGCGGTTCCACGGCCCAGGGGTTCGAAAGCCCCGTGGCCAGCACCGTTACCTCCATGGGCGGACTTGCCGGCAGCTTGCCGGCCCGGGTTTGCTCGGGGAAAGTCGGACGCTGTTCGGGCACGTTGGCTTCGCGGGTTTCCAGCGCAGGGCGGCCGGTGGCAGTCGTGGTCTGCCCGGGTGCTGGCTCTTGAACTTGAGCGCGCTGTTCCTGCCCGGAGCGGTTGCAGGCAGTGGCGAAGCCAAGCAGCAGAATTACAAAGGCATTAAGTAAGCGGCGTTGCTTCATGGGATGGATGGAGGAAGCCAGAGGCTAAAGGTTGCGGGACCCAGTTAGCTGAAATACGCGCCTGTTGGGGTAGAGTTCGCTGCTGGTTACTCTTACCGCGGTACCCGTCACGGTTTCCCATAGCCCGGGGAAAAGCGCGGTGCAAGTGGACGCGACACTACGCTTTATTGCCTTAAATACGGTAGATGTTGAAGCGCAATTAGCAAGGCGTGCGGTTCGCTTTATCGACGAGGTCGCCAGAGCCCGTTTCGCTCAAAGTTTTTGATTCTCTACCAGGCGCGGATTACTCCACGGCCGTGGCATCGGAAATGGACATGCCAACGCTTGCAACTTCGGCGGGGGCCTGCGTTTTCAATTTGAAATGCACCGTGCCCTGCGCTGGCAACAGCTCGTATACCGAATAAGATTTGTTGGCCAACAACGTGTTGGTTTTGGAATACCATTCCACCGTGACAACAGGGTCTTTAAATTGTGCGAGCGTAGCGCGGTTACTGATGTCTCCTTCCAAAACCAGCTCATTTATCAGATTACGGCGGTAGGTCCCACTTGCTTCCAAGTAATCGCTAGGCGTGGATTGTTCCTGCGCTAGTAGCTCGGCCCGTAATTCGGCCGCCGTTTTAGGTCTTTCTGGCAGTTCCACATTGGCCACGCTCGAATACGAGTCGGCTTGAGTGCAACCGCTTAGGTGCACCAACAAAGGCAGGCAGATTATCACAAGCCGCCGGGCATGTGGAGCAGCATCTAGTAGCGAAAAAGAAGGGGGTGGATTCACGTAAAGAGAAAGACGGTAACTAAAGCCGGGTAATGTAATAGTTCACTCCGCCAGTTCCAATCCCGAAGCTCAGCAGAGAATACACATAGGTTCCGATAACTTTTAATTATCGGTATAAAGAGGTTAGTAACATAACCGAAGCGATACTTCATCAATAGCTGCACTTTCTAAGTAACTCAACTATTAAACTTTAGAGATATCATATTGTAATCTTATTTCCATTTCAGACAGACTTCTCATTAACTTACCTACCAACAAAGTTTACAAACCTTTAGCAAGTTGGCCAATCGCTGTTGCGAACATTTCAGCGTGGGCACTGTGCCTTTAACCAGGTGACTAGTGCATGACCAGAGCTAACGGTAGGCAGGGCTAGAAATCAAAAAATACAAGCGTGCTTAATTCTTGATCTAGTATATGAATTTAATTGCGCAGGATCCAGCGTCGTGGGTGATCCAGAGTAATGCAAGAAATTAATATTTACAACCGATCTGCAGAAATGCATCAAGATCAAACGGAGAACGAAACCATGATTGGTTGATGCTTAAGCTCGTCGTTAAAAATCAGTTGCTAAAACTCGACATTGCTTAAATAGCAATATATTGCTGTTTAAGCAATGTCAGATGACATTATCATCGGCTCTTTTTTGAGCTAATACTTGAACTGGTTGGGCCATGCATCTGCATCAGACCTTATTCGGTTATCTGCAACCTATCTTTCGGTATCGACAGTGTCACCCGTACACCGCTTGGTTAGTGCATTAAGTAAAAGGCACCACTGGCAGGGGTGTCAACTAATTCATGCTCACCAGCAAATTACGCAGCTGCTCGTAGCCAGCTTCATCGGCAATGGGCTTCGCAGAGTCCACACTCATGGTTTGGCGGTGCAGGGCAGATTACCGGGTAACCTCTAGCGACAGATTTCGGGCAACGGCACCAACCGTGAAAAATTAAACTTCTATCGACCACATGCGAGGTTGGGCGGCACTTGTTATAAGCTGAGGGAAACGCGGGCCTCAGGTGGGGGTGTATATCTAGCATAAATTGCGTGCGCGACTTCGCGATTGCAGGCCTCCCCGCTAAGCAGTAATTCGGCGTAGGTTAGAAGCGGCACACACTTGCTGGTTGATCTGTTAAAATTAAACCAAACCTAAGGGCTGATAGTCCCTACCAGGCCGAAAAGGCCTGGAGTGAGCCGCGGTTGGTGGCGCAGCATGAAGATTCTAAGTTTGAGTGACTAAAGGCAACAGTTGGCGGCGCAAGGCATCACCTTACCCTTCGGCGCAGCAGCCCACAAACTCCTATAAGCGCAAAAATTAGCAGAGAACTTGTCGAGCGGGTAGCTTTGTTGAATAAAGAGACGAATGGCGAGGCACTCCGTGGTTTCGCGCCTATCGGTGCGGACTGTGATGTTACAGCAGGGCTGGCAGACCAACTCGGACCTTAATATGTGGTTAAATAGGCCACTCCAACTGAAAGCGTAACCTTGGCGCTGCAGGCCGCCCCGCCGCCCTGGCTGCTCGATTTCGGTTCAGACTGTGCCAAGGTGCCCGCCGCAGCCCTGCTTGGCCGCTAAGCTCGGCGGGCACCCCAACACCGGCATCCTTTTTGCACGTGACCCAGCATTCGTTTTCGGCAGCATTGCCGACATAGCTCCACCTTAAAACCCCGGCTTGCTGAGCCGGGGTTTTATTTTGTCCACCATTGGTAGTGCGGAGCCGCACCCTGCCGCCGGCACGGCTTCGTGCCCAGCGCTGCAATGCAGTTACACGCATCTAGCTATCCGTACTCGGCAGTTAACACAAATCTGTTGGTTGGATGCTACGGCAGCCTGGGCCAAGGCCCCGCCAAGTCCGCTAACGCGATGTCGCAACCGGCCTCTTCCAAAACCATCCGGAACGCCCTAGGTGCCAGCCCAACCTTTTGCCAACGGGGCTAGTATGCGGAACACGGGGCACCCAAGTGCGGCGCCTCGCTTCCCACGACTTCTCCCCTTTGACCATTATGAAACGTACTCTTCCGTGGCTGCCGCTGGTGCTGTGCCTGCTGCTGCTTCCGCTAACCGGCTGCGAGCTGGCAGGCGACATCTTTAAGGCGGGCGCCTACACCGGCATCATCGTGGCGGTGCTGCTGGTTGTTTTGGTGCTGTGGTTGCTGCGGCGTTTTCGGCGGTAGCCGCCGAATGTGCTAAGCCCGTAAGCCAACAAGGCCGGTTCTGCAGTTGCAGAACCGGCCTTGTTGCTGAAACAGAGCCGAGTTGGTTATTGCTTGAGCACGCGCACGGTTTGCACGCCTGTGGGCAGCGCTACCCGCACCAGGTACACGCCGTCGGGCTGCTGCCCTAGGTCGAGGGGGGCTTGCTTGGCACCGGCAGCCCACTGCACCTGCTGCACTTTGGCGCCCACCACCGAGTACACGCTAACCTGCACCGGAGCACTGGGCGCGGCGTTGGCGTGCAGCTCGAACTGGCCGTTGTTGGGGTTGGGCACTGCCGCCACGGTTACGCCTTCGTTGCAGCGTTTGCAGGCCTCCACCGCCACAATGGGCGAATAAGCTGTGGTGCCGTCCGCATCTACCTGCCGGAGGCGGTAGTAGCTCAGCACCGGCAACGCGGCAGCATCGAGGTAGGTGTAGCTGCGCAGCACGGCCGAGTTGCCCGCACCTGCCACCGTACCTAGGGCCACAAACTGGCGGCCATCGGCGGAGCGCTCCACCACAAAGTGGCGGTTGTTTTTCTCGCTGGCCGTTTGCCATGCGCAACGCACGTTGGCACCTAGGCGCTCGGCCCTGAACGCCACCAGCTCAACGGGCAGCACTCCGCCGCTCCGCGACGATACCCCGAAAGGCGAAAAGTTGGTGATGCCGCTGCGCGTTACGGTGTAGGTGGTGCCCGCGGCCACGGCCGGCGTTACCGGCGTGCCGGCGTCCCAGCTGTTGCGCGCGGTGCTGTAGTGCTCGAGGCGCGCCTGGGCGGGGTCGAAGCCGGCGGCGGCGTGCGCGTTGGTCCACTCCAGTTGCACGGTAGCGTCGGAGCCGCCGGCGTTTTCTTCGCTGATAAACCACGTACGGCGCACGTTGCCGGCCTCAATGTTTGCGCCTTGCCCCGTTTTGCCGCTGTAGTTCGGAAACAAGCCCGGCGCCACCTCCACGGCAAACACGTCTTCGGAGCGGGCAGCTGATTGCTTGATGCGCACGGGGTTGTAGCTGTTGTTCAGGCCCACCGGAAACTCCACAAACTGGCCGTTGGCTTCTACGGTTTGGCGCAACGCCCCGCCCTCGTCGGCCCGGATGTACGCCTCGGCATTGCCGCCCGTAATTTTACCGCCGCGAATCAAGGTCAGGTCGTACTCCTTCAGGCGCACCATAGGGCTGCCGATCAGCTCGAGGTTGCCGTTGAGCACCGTGCTGCCTGCCAGGGTTTTGGTGCCGCGGCCGCTGATTACCAAGTTGCCGAACGCCTGCGCGCCCAGGGTTATGTTGTTGTCGAGCGCGTACTTCACGGTGCTGGTGTTGGCCAGGCGCCCCAGCGTGGGCACGCCTTGGTTGGCGCGCTGAATTTCCAGCGTGGCCCCGTCGAGTACATCTACGGTGGCGTTGATGGCGTTGCCGTTGCCATCGGGTACCAGCAGCGCGGCCGGCGTGATGCCGTCGCCTACCACCACGCGCGAGTTGGTGCCGCTCACCGTCCAGTCGGCGCCTAGGCGGTCGGTGGTTACCTGGCTCAGCACGTAATACGTTTGGTTGCTGGCCGTAAAGCTCGCGGGGCTGTTGCCGCTGCCGTCGCGGTTGGGGGCCCAGCTGCTCAACTCGTTTAGGTTGCCGCTGCCTTTGTAGTAAAACACGGAGGTCTCGGGCGTTACCACCACATCATCCAGCGAGAGGCCGTTGCCGTTGGTGGCGTCGTTCAGTTCGTAGCGCCAGCGCAAGGCAATTTCGCTGCCGTTGGCCACGTCCACGTTCTGCAGCGTGTAGGTGCGGGTGCGGCGGTTGGCGTCGGAGTTGCCGTTTTTGTTTTCGATGACGGTAGCCGTAGAGGGCGCGTCTACATTCAGCGTAGGCACGTTTATCCAGTCGCCGGGGTTGGTTCCGGTGGCTCCGCTAGGGGTGGTTATCTCAGTGGCGCTGGTTTTGTAGTCGAAGAAAACCTTGGCGGCATCTTGCCGGCCCGAGTTGTACCACTGCTCCACCGCAAACGAAACAGCCAGGTTGCGAATGGTTTGGCCGGTGTTGTTGCGGAAGCGGATGCCCACGTAACCGCTGCCGCTTACGGTAAACGAGGCCACCCCACCTAGGGCGCGGTCGGTGGAGCCGGTTGTGCCAAAGTGGTAGAAGTTGGCCGTGGTGGTGCTGCCGTCGTTGGCCGGTGTAGGCAACGTTTGCCAACCGTTGTACTCGATGTACACGCCCGGCAACGTGGCGTTGCTGATGAAAAAGCCCCCGGTGAGCCCGTCGAAGTTTTGGTTGTAGGTGGTAACGGAGCTAAATGTGTGTTGCGCGCGCGCGTTACCCACGCCTGCGGCAAGCGCTGCCAGCAGCAGCAAGGAGTAAAGTTTGTTCATGAATCGGTGGTGATAAGGGGCTTTGGTCGATCCAAATTATACTTCACCCCTTTACCTGCACCACTCCTAGCTACATTCATTTTTGGGTACGGCACAACTTGCAACCGCAAGCCAATCAGCACTTAAGCCCAAGCATTGCAAACCTTGCAAAGCAGCCGACGAATGGCTTATCAGGTTTGCGCAAATAAAAATGGAAACCTGTTCAGGTTTCCATTTTTGCATTACCAGATTGGGCCGGGCCTACTTGCCGCGTTTTTCGGGCATGGTACCGATGATGTGGTCCCAGATGGTGGTTGACACGCCAAAGGCTACTTCGTCCTGCCGGTAGTGGTGCTGGGCGTGGTGGTGCCACCAAAACTTCAGGAAGTTTTTCGGCGGGGCGTACACGTGAATGGCGTAGTGCACAAACAGGTACAACGCGTAGCCAAACACAAAACCCGCCAGAATGCCCAAGCCCGCGTAGCCGAACACAAAGCGGAAGATGAAGAACAACAGCGAGGTTACGAACACCGTCAGGATGGGCGGCATAGCCAGGCGTGTTTTGTCCTTCGGAAACTCGTGGTGCACGCCGTGCATGGTGTACTGAAACTTGGCCTTGCCGGGCGTGTCGGCCTTCATGTGATACAGAAAGCGGTGCATGAGGTACTCCACCAGCGTAAAGGCAAACCAGCCGGCCAAAAACAACCCAAACGCCGACAGGCCCGTGAGCAGGCCGCGGCTAAGGCCGTAGTAAAGACTTACGGCCGCTACGGCAAAGAAAATGGTGAGGGGCGCGGCAATGTGCGTGTGCGTCATCCGCTCCAGCACGGGGTTCTCAAACAAACGCGCCGAACCTTTGTGCTTGGGCTTGTGCAATTGGCCCGACGCAGGAGCAGCCTGTTGTTCCATAGGATTGGTAGAGGAAGATGAGGGGGCAAAAGTAACCACGAACGCACAAACGCCGGGCCACTTATAAGGTTTTAGGCTGTATGCCGAAAACGTGTCAGCAAGTGGTGCACCGTTTCGGGCGTGCACGCCGGATGCGTGCACCGCAGGTGTGCCGTGGCATAAAACCGCTCGCGGGCCGCCAATGTTTGTTGCAGGCGCTGCTCCAGGGCCGCCGCGTCGGGCAGAGCGGCCAGCAGCGGGCGGGTAGCGGCGGCGTGCTGCAAGCGAGCCAGCAATTCCGCTACGGGCACATCCAGCCAAAGCGTCAGGCCGGTGCGGTTGAGTTCTTCGGCATTGCCATGGAAGCAAGGCGTACCGCCGCCGGTGGCCAGCACCAAGCGCGGGTGCTCGGCCAGCACGGCGCGCAAGGCATCGGCCTCTGCTTGCCGAAAATAATCCTCGCCATCAGCCGCAAAAATGTCCTGAACGCTGCGGCCCTGACGCTGTACAATTTCTTCGTCCAGGTCGCGAAAAGGCAGGCCGTAGCGCGCGGCCAAGGCCCGGCCTAGGGTGGTTTTGCCCGCGCCCGGCATGCCGATTAGGTGAATTCGGAATGCTGAATGCTGAATGCTGAATTGCCCGGCGGGGGCTGTGGCAGGTCGGGGCGTTGCTGGCGCTGGCTCGGGCGCCGGCTGACTTGCGGCGGCTGGGTCCTTGGCTGCTTGCGGCAGCGGCGCACCTAGGGCCCTTTCCAATTCAGAATTCATAATTCAGCAGTCAGAATTACTCTCAGCTCAGCTTCACGCGCGGGTCGAGCACGGCGTAGAGCACATCCACGGCGATGTTGATGACCACGAACAGGAAGGCCACGAAGATGGTAGCGCCCATTACCACCGGAAAATCAAGGTTCTCGACGGCGCGGAGCGTCACGGTACCTAGGCCCTTCCAGTTGAAGATGTATTCGATAAAAAACGCACCGGCCATCAGCGAAGCCAACCAGCCCGATACGGCCGTTACCACGGGGTTTAGGGCGTTTTGCAGGGCGTGGCGCAGCACGGTGCGGCGCTTGCTGAGGCCTTTGGCCCGGGCCGTGCGCACAAAATCCTGCGACATTACCTCGAGCATGGAGCTGCGCGTAAGCTGCACGATGACGGCCAGCGGCCGGATACCTAGGGCAAAAGCCGGCAGCACCAAATTGCGCAGCACCACGTGCGACTCGGCCGTGAACGGGTCGGTCTCGAACAATTGGCCCGTGAGGTTGAGGCCGGTGTAGCGGCTCCAGTAAAAGCCGAACGTCATGGCAATGAGAATACCGGCCACAAACGACGGCACCGAAATACCCAGCACCGATACGGTTAGCAGCGTGCGGTCGAGCCAGGTGTGGGCCCGCAGCGCGGCCACAATGCCGAAGCCAATGCCCAGTACGGCAGCCAGCAACATTGCCGCCAAAGCAAGCCACAAGGTGCCGCTGAAGTGGTCGAGCAGGATGTCGAGCACGTCTTTGTTCGACTGAAACGAGCGGCGCAAATACGGCTTCTTGAGCACCACGGCCCGCTCGCCACCTAGGGGCAACAGCGTAACGCCGCCGTAGCGCGCCGCGCTGGCCGAATCGCGGGCGTGCACACCCACCGGCGACACATCGTTGAGGTAAGCGGCCAGCTGCACCGGCATCGGCTGATCGAGCCCTAGGTCGGCGGCAATGGCGGCGCGGGTGGCCACGTCGGAGCGCTGGCCGGCCAGCAGGGCCACCGGGTCGCCGGGCAACACCTGAAAAAGCACAAACACCGTAAGCGCCACGCCCACCAAAATCAGCAGTCCGTGCGCCAGCCGGCGAAGAATAAACAGGAGCATCGATCAGTTGTCAGTTGAGAGTTGCCCGTTGTCAGTTGCGAGTGCACCAGCATTGGATTCTGCCCTGATAACTCGCAACTGACAACGGGCAACTCAATCACAGCAATTCTTCCAGCTTTTCGCGGTCGGGGATGTCGTGGTAGTGAAATTTGCCTTTTACCACGCCGTTTTGCAGCAGCATAAAGCCGGGGTTCGAGCGAATCATCGACTTGAGCACCGTCGCATCGGCGAAGTAGTACTTGCCCGAGAGGTTTACCTCGTGCCGGAACACGTCGAACTCGTTGGGGCTGTTGCTGGTGATGATCATGGTTTCGATGCGCTTCTTCGACGAATCGGCCCCGGTCAGCGTGGCGTTGATTTGCTCGAACCGGTCGCGGTCGGCCTTCTCCAAACCTTGCACAATCAGCAGCAGCTTGTTGCCTTTGAGCACCTCCTGGGTTACGTCGGCCTGGTCGGCGCCCCACACCCGGAAGTCGATGATTTTGGGACCGTCTTCGGGGTTCAGCGCCACCATTTGCTTAAACTTCCAGGTGGTGTCGGTGGGGTATTCGGTAAACTCCTGGGTTTCGCTGCCCTTCGCCATAATGTACTTGTAGCGCAGCGGCGCCGAGGGCTGCATCAGCTTGCCGATGTTGTTGCCCACCTTGTAGGGCAGAAAATCGAAGTACGGCAAGTGACCTAGGGCATACACGCCAATGCCCACGGCTACGGCCCCGGCAAACGTGATGTACATGGTACCGAGGGTGCCTTTGGCAAACACACGGCGCAGGTAACGCTGGTTGAAGAACACAATGGCCCAGAGCACCAGCAAAAACACGTCCTTGGAAAACGACTGCCACGGCGTGAGCTTGATGAAGTCGCCGAAGCAGCCGCAGTCGGTTACCTTGTTGAAGAAGGCCGAGTAGAACGTGAGGAAGGTGAAAAACACCAGCAGCCCGAACAACGACCACAGCGTAAAGCGCAGGTTCCAGCGCAGCAGCAGGGCCACGCCCAACACCACCTCCAAAGAACTAAGGGTGATGCTGAGCGTGCGGGCGATGTTTTTGAAAGCGAGGAAAAACGAACCGAAATCGGCGGCAAAAACCTCGAAGTATTCCTCGAGCTTGTAAGCCGTGCCAATAGGGTCGTTCAGCTTGATCAGGCCCGAGAAGATAAACAACACGCCGAGCAGCAGCCAGCAGAGTCGAACGAAGGTGCGCATGTGGTGCGGTGGATGAAGTAGAACCAGTAGTGTGCGGGCTTACGCCGCCACGCAATCGGTTTGAGAACTAGGTACAAAGAACGTCATGTGGAGCATGTCGAGGCATTTCTACGGCGTTCATTGGATACAAACTTTACTATCCGGAAAAGCGGTAGAGATGCTTCGGCAAGCTCAGCATGACGCCCTAAGTTAAGGTTGACCAACGAAGCACGACGCGGTAATTTGCAAAGTCAAACGCGCTTGCTAGGTTGCTTGTTCGGCCGCACCGCGCAGAATAAGTGCAAATACGGCGTAGTTGAGCATGTCGCGGTAGTTGGCCTCCACGCCTTCCGAAGCCAGCGTGCGGCCCTGCAAATCCTCGATTTGCTTGGTGCGGTGCAGCTTCATCAGGATGATGTCGGTGATGCTCGACACGCGCATTTGGCGCCACGCCTCGCCGTAATCGTGGTTTTTCGCGAACAGCAAGCGGCGGTTGTCGGCCACCTCCTGCTCGTATGCATCGGCCACAAAAGCCGGCTCCAGCTCCAGCGGCGCATCGGCGGGCAGGCGCAGTTGCATCAGGGCAATAACGCAGTAATTGATGATGGCCACAAACTCATCATCGATAGGCTCTTGCACCAGCTGCGTACCCTTTTCCTGAATGGAGCGGATGCGTTGCGCTTTGATGAAAATCTGATCGGTGATGCTGGGCAAACGCAAGATGCGCCACGCCGTGCCGTAGTCGTGGGTCTTGGCCAGAAACAGCGCCCGGCACCGCTCGATGATGCGGTCGTATTGGAGCTGGGTTTGGTCGTTCAACGTGAAAAGGCTATTTTTAGAACAGAGCGGAGGTATCGGGGCCAAGGTCTTAGAACTTTCTTTGCAGGGCTAATGGCGTTGCGCGCGGCAACGCTTTGTTGGTTTCTGCCGAAGCCTAACCCCTATTACCTAACGCCTAAGCCCTAACAGCCATGCAGGCCCTGGTTGCGCAAGATACGCTATTTCGGGTGAGGCAGACGCTGCGCTGCCCCGGCGGCCGCGTGCTCGATTTGAGCCGCCCGCAGGTCATGGGCATCCTCAACGTTACGCCCGATTCGTTTTTTGTGGGCAGCCGCCTGCAGGCCGAAACCGAGCTGCTGCAACGCGCCGAGCACATGCTGCAGGCCGGCGCCAACGTGCTCGACCTAGGCGGTTACTCCTCGCGCCCCGGCGCCGAGGATATACCTGTTGATGAGGAGCTTGCCCGCCTGCTGCCGGCCGTGGAAGCCGTGCGGCGCAACTTCCCGGAGGCTTTCGTGTCGGTCGATACGTTTCGGGCCCGCGTGGCCGAGTTGGCCGTGCAAGCCGGCGCCGACATTATCAACGACATCGGCGGCGGGTTGCTCGACGAGGCAATGTTCGAAACGGTGGCGCGTTTGCAGGTGCCCTACATCCTGATGCACATGCGCGGCACGCCGCAAACCATGACGCAGCTTACCCACTACGATACCGACCTGGTGCAGGAGCTGGTGCGCTACTTCCGCGACCGGGTAGCGGCCCTGCGCGCCCTGTGGCCCGATGCCGACGTGGTGCTCGATCCTGGCTTTGGCTTTGCCAAAACGCCGCAACAAGGCTACGAGCTGCTCCGCCGCTTGCCCGAGCTGCGCAACATATTGGACATGCCGCTGTTGATAGGACTATCCCGCAAAAGCCTCGTCTGGAAGCCCCTAGGTCTGACGCCCGAGGCAGCCTTGCCAGGCACGCTGGTGCTCAACACCTTGGCCCTGATGGGCGGCGCCAACCTGCTGCGCGTGCACGACGTAGCGGAAGCTGTGCAGCTGGTGCGTTTGGTTCAAAATACTTTAAGCTCTTAATCCCGTGTTTCCTCCCGTCTCCATCGGCTTCCTGCGCATCGGCTGGATCGACGTCGTGGACGTGCTGCTGGTTACGGTGCTGTTTTACCAGATTTACAAGCTGCTTACCGGCTCGGTAGCGCTACGTATTTTCCTGGGTTTCCTGTCGATTTACCTGCTTTACCTGGTGGTGAAGGCCGCCGGTATGGAGCTGCTAACCACCATCCTAGGTCAGTTTATGAGCGTGGGCGTGCTGGCAGGCATCATTCTGTTTCAGCAAGAAATCCGACGCTTTCTGCTCAATATCGGCAAGGCCACCAGCCTCGAGCGGGTGCGCATGTTTTCGTGGCGCCGCGAGCAGCAGCAACAGCGCATGAGCGTAACGCCCTTTGTGGAAGCCGCCAAAAGCCTGGCCGGCAAAAACACCGGCGCGCTTATCGCCTTCCAGCAGGCTTCGGACCTGAAGTTTTACGCCGAAAGCGGCGACCTGCTCGATGCCGCCGTGAGCAAGCGCTTGCTCCTGAGCATCTTCAACAAAACCTCACCGTTGCACGACGGTGCCGTTATCGTGGCCGACGGCCGCATCAAAGCGGCCCGCTGCATCCTGCCCGTCAGCGAAAACCCCGACGTGCCCGCCTCCATGGGCCTGCGCCACCGCGCCGCCATTGGCCTTTCGGAAGTAACCGACTCGGTGGTGCTGGTAGTGAGCGAAGAAACCGGGCAAATGTCCATTGTGCGCGGCGGCGAGGTGTACCGCAACCTCTCGGGCCAGGATTTACGCGCCAAACTCAACGAATTCTTGTTCGATGCCATGCCTCGCACGGGCGCCGGTACTGCTCCGGCCCGCTCGGCAGCGGAGGTAGCGGCCTAAAACCTTGTTGACCCTTCGTAAAAGAACTAAACGGTGGAGTAAGTGGCGGTTGCTGCTCGTTGCTTCGCCCGCCGCGCGCGTTTGGCTTCCTGCCATTGGTGCACATCAACTCCTCTGATTACCAGCCAAGCGGCGAAAGCTGACTCGCCCAGGAACGGCGGCAACATGATAAACGGAAAAAGGCTGTTGGCAAGCTCCGGCGCCAAAATCAGCAGCAAGCTGTTGGCGATGTAGCACACGCCCGCGGCTTGCATCATGCCCCCGAGCAGCCGCGGCAGGTAGCCCGAGCGCCTGATCAGGTACCCCTCGAGCAGGCAGGTAAAGCCGAAAAAGATCAGCCCGATGCCAAAGCCGTAGCCGTGGGCCTGAATAAACACATACGCCAGAGCCTCGCGTTGCGCCGGCTCCAGGGGCCCTAGGTAGGCGCTCTTGCTCAGCAAAAACAAGGGCACAAGCAGGTTTAGCTTGTTGAGCGCCAGCACTGCCGTTTGCACCACGTTAAACAACAGCGCCATCAGGGCCAGTTTTTTGCTTACGGGCCTGAGCAGCGTGTACAACATCAGCATCACCAACACATCGAGCACGTGCATTAGCAAGTCGCCGGCAATGCCTGCCCGCCACAACTGCGGAGCGGCGGCAATGCGCTGCGCCGTGGCGGCAGCGTCGCCCGGCACCACCAGGGTGTTTCGCACGAACATTTCGCCGAGTAGCCCGGCTAGGATAATGATGAGATAAGCAATGCCGGCCACCCGGGCGTACTTGTTAGGTGATGCGCCGATTGTGGTAGCCAGCATAATTAGGGGGTTAGGTTATACTAAACATATGAATTTTTTAATATAGATAAGATCAAAATCACTGCGCCCCGCTGGTAAGCCAGCGGGGCGCAATGGTTAGGCAATGTGCTTTGGGTGCTTACGGCGTATTCTGCACCACTTGGCCGGCCTCGGGTTGCGCGGCCGAGCGGTCCTTCAGCGTGCCCAGCTCGCGGCCTACCTCGATAAAGGCGTTAATGGCCTTGTCGAGATGCGCGCGGGTGTGGGCGGCGGAGAGCTGCACCCGAATGCGGGCCTGCCCTTTCGGCACCACAGGGTAGTAGAAACCCACTACGTAAATGCCCTTTTCGAGCATTTTGGCAGCGAATTCCTGCGCCAGTTTGGCATCGTAAAGCATTACGGGCACGATGGGGTGCTCACCGGGCTTGATGTCGAAGCCGGCGGCGGTCATTTGCTCGCGGAAGTACTTGGTGTTTTCCTCCAGTTGGTCGCGCAGCTGGGTGCTTTCGGTCAGCAGATCGAGCACCCGGATGCTGGCCCCCACGATGGCCGGCGCCAGCGTGTTCGAGAACAGGTACGGGCGGCTGCGCTGGCGCAGCATATCGATGATTTCTTTGCGGCCCGAGGTGAAACCGCCCATGGCGCCACCTAGGGCTTTGCCCAGCGTGCCGGTGATGATATCGACGCGGCCCATGACGTTGCGGTGCTCGTGGGTGCCGCGGCCGGTTTTGCCGAGGAAACCCATCGAGTGGCACTCGTCGATCATCACCAAAGCCTGGTACTTATCGGCCAGGTCGCAGATTTCATCGAGGCGGGCAATGGTGCCGTCCATTGAGAACGAGCCGTCCGTAACGATGATGCGGTGGCGGGTGCCTTTGGCCACGGCGTCCTGGAGTTGCTTCTCCAGGTCGGCCATGTCGTTGTGGTTGTAGCGGTAGCGCTGGGCTTTGCACAGGCGCACGCCATCGATGATGGAGGCGTGGTTGAGCGCGTCGCTGATGATGGCGTCCTGCTCGTTGAAGAGCGGCTCGAACACCCCGCCGTTGGCGTCGAAAGCGGCGGCGTACAAGATGGTGTCTTCGGTGCCCAGAAACTCGGCAATTTTGCGCTCCAGCTCCTTGTGAATGTCCTGCGTGCCGCAAATAAAGCGCACCGACGACATGCCGTAGCCGTGCGTATCGATGGCTTCTTTGGCGGCCTTGATCACCTCGGGGTGCGACGACAGCCCTAGGTAGTTGTTGGCGCAAAAGTTCAGCACCTCGCCCGCCTCGTTGGTCTCGATTTCGGCGCCTTGCGGCGAGGTAATGATGCGCTCTTTCTTGTAAAGACCGGCTTCTTTAATCTCGGCCAGCTGCTGCTGGAGGTCGGGCTGAAGGGTGGTGTACATGCGGTGAGAACTTGGGAACGATACGAAGGTACGGCCTGCGCCCCCGAAGGTGTCGGCCTAACCCAAAGCTACAACCTGTTGCCAACAACACCTAGGCGGGCACCTGCGAGCGGCCGTATAACCAGCCCCGGGCGCCTAGGCCAGGCCACAGCACCCAGGCCCAGGGTAACTGCGCGGGCTGCAACCGCCGAGGCCCCCGAAGTTGGTATCTTTGCGCAATGGCCTGCGGGCTTTTTTGGCTGATCTGCTTTTCCCCACCCGTTTTCCTTCTTACGCATGAGCACAACCGGCACAGGCGACACAATTCTGGTAATTGGCGCCGGCGGACAACTGGGTTTCGAACTCACCCACGAGCTGCGCCAGCTTTACGGCGCCTCCAACGTAGTAGCCGCCGACGTGCGCCTGCCCAAACACCCCGAGCTGGCCGACGCCGGCCCGTTTGTGCAGCTCGACGTGCTCGATAAGGCGGGCCTGGGCGCGGTAATGCAGCGCTACAAGCCCAAGCAGGTGTACCACTTGGCCGCCCTGCTCTCGGCCACGGCCGAAAAGAACCCCAAATTTGGCTGGGAGCTGAACATGGATGGCCTGTTCAACGTGCTCGACGCCGCCGTGGAGCACGGCACCGGCCGCATCTACTGGCCCTCAAGCATTGCCGTGTTCGGCCCCAACACCCCCCGCGACAACACCCCGCAATACACCGTAATGGACCCCGGCACCATCTACGGCATCAGCAAGCAAGCCGGCGAGCTGTGGCTCGACTGGTACTACCGCAAGCACGGCCTCGATGTGCGCAGCCTGCGCTACCCCGGCCTCATCGGCTACAAGAGCCTGCCCGGTGGCGGCACCACCGACTACGCCGTGGATATTTATCACCACGCCGTGCACGGCCTCCCCTACCAGTGCTTTTTGCAGGAAGACACCTACCTGCCGATGATGTACATGCCCGATGCGCTGAAGGCCACGCTGGATTTGATGCACGCCCCCGCCGAGCAAATCAAAATCCGGACGTCCTACAACCTAGGGGCCATGAGCTTCTCGCCGCGCGAAATCACGCAGAGCATTCAGCAGCACATACCCGACTTCGAGGTAACGTACCAGCCCGACTCGCGCCAGCAAATTGCCGACTCCTGGCCCAAGAGCATCGACGACTCGCGCGCCCGCCAGGATTGGGGCTGGACGCCCCAGTTCGACCTAGGTGCCATGACGGCCGACATGCTCAAGCACCTGCAGGAGGAGCCGCAGTACCTCGCTCCGCTAACTGCCGAAGCTAAGTAAGAGCAGCTGTAGCGCGGCCGTAGCGCGGACTTTGTAGTCCGCGTCCCCGGATAGTATTGTTAATCGTTTAATCGATTGAGTTACTATCTGCGGGCGCGGACTACAAAGTCCGCGCTACGGCCGCGCTACTTTTTTGCCGCTCCTCTCGTACCACAGCGCAGGTAAAAACCTGCGCTGCTATGATCGTAAACTACACCTCCGAGGGCTGGCAAATCATTTACCAACAAGCCCATGCCCTGCTGGCAGCCCAGTTGCTGCACCAATGGCCTGCGTTTTTGCCGCTCGAGCAATGGGTGGGCCTGCTGGCCGCCGTGGCCCAGCACGACGACGGCCAGCGCCGCTGGGACGGGCGCTACGCCATTACGCCCGCCGGCGCCCCCGCCGATTTCACCACCAAGGAGTTTTCGTTGGAGCAGGCCACCGAGGTAATGCACCAGGCGCGGTTTCAGGGGCGGTGGCGCAGCCTGCTCACCAGCCTGCACATGAGCTTTTTGTACGAAGAGCTGCGCGGCCAAAACAAGGAGACGGACGCGTTTCTGGACGAGCAGCGGCAGTGCCAGCAGCGCTGGCGGCGCGAGCTGAAGGTAGCCAAAGCCGACGCCGAACGCGCCTACGCCCTGCTGCAATGGTGCGACCGGTTTTCGCTGATTTTGTGCCGCCACGAACTACCCGAAATGGAGCGCGCCCTCGAAATCAGCCGCGGGCCCGACGGCCAGCGTTACGACGTGCGCCAGCTCGCCGCCGACGAGGCCGTAACCGTGCAGCCCTGGCCCTTTACCGCCGATGCTTTTGAGGTGGGCGTGGAGGCCTCGGTGCTCACCCAGCTGCAGTTCAAAAACGACCAGGAACTTAGCCAGGCGCTGCGCGAAGCGCCCGTGCAAACGCTGCGCTGGCAGCTGCGCCGCCACGCCTGAGCCCAACGAAAGCCCAAAGCCCACCGTAGTACCGCGCAGGGCTTTGCCCGCTTACGACGCGACCCCGACTTATGGCTACCTCCTCGTTTCAGCTATCCTCGCTGCCCGGCTTGTTCAAAGCCACCGCCACCCAGTTCATGGAGAACAACTCCTTGCGCCTGGCCGGTGCGCTGGCCTACAACGCCATTTTCTCCATTCCGCCGCTGTTGCTCATTGTTATTGCCTCGGCCGGGTACTTTTTTGGCGAAGAAGCCGTGCAGGGCAAGCTCATGCAGCAGCTCAGCGGTTTTGTGAGCCCGGAGGCCGCCAAAATCATTCAGGAGTCGATCAGCAACTTCCACGAGCAGCAAAAGGGCGGCATGGCCGCGGCCATTGGCTTGGGCACGCTCATTTTCGCGGCCACCACGTTTTTCGTAACGCTGCAAGAAAGCCTCAACAGCATCTGGAACCTGAAAGTAAAGCCCCGCAACGGCCTCTGGGAGTTTATCCACGCGCGGTTGCTCTCGTTTGGGCTGATCTTGAGCGTGGCGCTGCTGCTGCTGATTTCGTTTGTGGTTAGCGCCGTGCTGAGCTTTTTCACCGACTACCTGCAGCAACTGCTGCCGGGCGTGGCGGTGTTTTTCATTCGCCTCATCGATCTGCTGCTTTCGCTGGGCATTACCACCGCCCTGTTTGCGCTGATTTACCGCTTTCTGCCCGATGCCATCATCCGGTGGCGCGACGTGTGGACGGGCGCTTTCATCACGGCCTTGCTGTTCATCATTGGCAAGTACCTTATTACGTTCTACATCGCCACCTCCGACCCCGGCTCGGCGTTCGGCGCGGCCGGCTCGCTTATCGTGCTGCTCGTCTGGATTTACTACTCCTCGCTCATCATCTTCTTCGGGGCCGAGTTCACGCAGCAGTACGCCGACTGCTACGGCCAGCACGTGCAGCCCAAGGCCCACGCCGTGCGCATTGAGGTGCGCGAGGTGCCCCCCGGCGAAACCAAGGAAGAGCAAAACACCGGCCGCCCGCACGCCGAAGGGCGTTTCCGGAGCTAGTATTTTGTCGAGCTTCGGCTGATTTGTCGTTTAAAAATCAATAGGTTTGACGCATAGTAAATTCTCTATGCGTCATTCGTTTCTATTGTTCGTTGCCTTGCTTTTGCTAGGCGCCGCGGCACCTAGCGCCCGCGCGCAAGCCCCCGCCGACACCGCCCGCCTGCTGATGCTGGGCCCTGTGGTAGGCGAGGTGGTTGATGCGCAGGAAAAAGCCACCTACGGCTTTTTTCCTTACTACTCCACCGACAACTTTGCCGAGGGCCGGCTGTACCAAGCCCTGCGCCCCGACAGCGCCGTAACCTTGCTGGCGCAGCTGCGCGACGGCACGGTGCGCCGCCGCCGCATTGGGGCCGCCGAGTTGCAGAGCATTCGGGCGGCCGTGCCCCGCCCCGCACCGGCACCGGCCGGCACGCGCCCTGCCGCGCCAACTCGCGCCGCCACCCCCGATTCGGTGGGCACCATGTACGCCGTGGAGTTGGTTACGGGCAGCTCGTTTATGGGCACGCTGCTGGCTACCCGCCCTGCCGAGCTGGAGTTTACCACCCGCGACCTAGGGCGCCTTGTGGTGCAGCGCACCAACATCCGCAACATGCAGCCGCTCACGGTAACGCAGGCCGGGCGGGGTTGGGAGCCAGTGGGCAACGGCACGCGCATCTTTTTTGCGCCCACGGCACGCATGCTGCGCAAGGGCGAAGGCTACATCCAGGACATCAACGTCTTCGTGCTCGGCGGCAACTACGGCATCACCGACAATATCTCCATCGGCGCGCTGGTGCCCGTTATTCCGGGAGCTGGGGTAAGCTTTGTGGCCCTCACGCCCAAAGTAGGCGTGCCCGTAAACGATAAGCTGAACCTGGCCGCCGGCGTGCTGTTCGCCACCGGCTTCGGCTCGAGCGGGGGTATTGCCTACGGCGCCGGAACCTACGGCACTGCCGACCAGAACGCCACCCTCGGCTTGGGCTACTTGTTTGCCGAGGGCGACATAGAAAGCAGCCCGGTGGTGCTGGTGGGCGGGGCCACGCGCATTTCGCGCCGCCTTTCGCTGCTCAACGAAACGTACTTTTACTCGGGGGGCCTAGGTGGTTTGGTAGGCCTGCGGGTGGCGGCAGCGCGCCTTAGCGGCAGCCTAGGCTTTTTGTACCTCTCCGAGCTCGGCACCATCTTTCCGGCCTACTTAGAGGCTGCCTACCGCTTCGGCAAGGTTAAGTAAGCGCGCGGCACCTAGGCCGGCGTAACTTGCGCCGATGAAACACTATCTACTTGCTCTATTATTGCTAGTGTCGGGGGCTGCCACGGCGGGCCGGGCGCTTGCGCCCGATACCTTGGCCGGCCACGCCCGCCTGGTGCGGCTGCTGTCGGCCGATGTGTGCCGCAAGCTCGAGGAGAAAAACCGCGAAAAACCGCTGGAAAAGCTCGATGCCGAAGCCAGCAAACAACTGCTTCTAACCACGCTGCTGGCCAGCGTGGGCCAGCACGCCGCGCAGTTTGGCCCCATGATAGAGCAAGCCAAGGCCACCGGCCGCTCGCCCGAAGAAACCGGCCGCCTAGTGGGCCAAGAAGTTGTGCTGAACCTGGCCCGCACCTGCCCGGTATCGTCGGGGCTGATTGCGCGCATGGGCATGGCCGAGGTAAAGGCCAAAAAGGAAATCAACGTGTCGGACCGCGAAAAGCCCACCCTGACGCTCGTAGCCAAAGATATTTGCCTGGGCCTGGAGCAGCGCAACCAAGCCCAACCCTTCGCCAAGCTCGGCAAAGACCAACGCATGCAGATGCTGCAAGAGGTGATGCAGCAGGCGTTTCTGAAAAACGCCGACGCCATGACCAAGCTTTACGGCAGCGGCGTTTTCCTCGATGCGGCCAACATGAAACCCATCGGCGAGCGAGTGGGCCTGCTCATGGCCGACACATGCCCCTCTTACCTGATGCAGCTCGGCCTCGACCACATCGACACCCAAAAGAACCCATAGAACTTAGTGCGCAGCAAAAAGAGCCGGCCCGGGGTGGTTACCCCGGGCCGGCTCTTTTTGCTGGCAGCGCCTTGGCGCACCTAGGCGGGCTGCCCCTCTTTGGTTGCCAACTGGCCGCAGGCCGCATCGATGTCCTTGCCGCGCGAGCGGCGCACGTTTACCTGCACACCGCGGTCGGCGAGGTACTTCATGAAGGGGACCAAGCGGTCTTCCTGGGCATTGAGGAAAGCGGCCGGGGCAATGGGGTTATATTCGATCAGGTTGACCTTGCACGGTATCCATTTCGTGATTTCGAGCAGGGCTTTGGCATCTTCAATCGAGTCGTTGAAGTTGTCGAACACGATGTACTCATAGGTTACCATGCGGCCCGTAACCTGGTGGTAGTGCTGCAAGGCCTCCTTCAGCACCGGCAACGAGTTCGACTCGTTGATGGGCATGATTTCGTTGCGCTTGTCGTCGGTGGGCGCGTGCAGGCTTAGGGCCAGGTTGGCCTTAAAGCCGTCGTCGGCCAGCTTTTTAATCATCTTGGAGATGCCGGCGGTGCTCACCGTCAGGCGACGGGCCGCCATACCTAGCCCCTCCTTGTTGTCGGTGATGCGCTCCACGCTCTTGAGCACGTTGGCGTAGTTGAGCAGCGGCTCACCCATGCCCATGTACACGATGTTGGTGAGCGGCTTGCCGAAATGCTCCTCGGCCTGCTGGGCAATAATGGCCACTTGGTCGAAAATCTCAGCCGTATCGAGGTTGCGCTTGCGCTCCATGTAGCCCGTGGCGCAGAACTTACACGTAAGCGAGCAGCCCACCTGCGATGAAATACAGGCCGTCATGCGGTCGTCTTTCGGGATGAGCACGCCCTCTACCAAGTGCCCATCGTGCAGCCGGAAGGCGTACTTGATGGTGCCGTCGGTGCTTTGCTGCTGCTTCTGGATCTGAACGGAGTTGATGCTGAAATGCGCATCAAGCAACTCGCGGGTGCTCAGCGAGATGTTGTTCATTTCCGAAAACGAATGCGCCACGTTGCGCCACAGCCACTCCATCACCTGCTTGGCGCGGAAAGGCTTTTCGCCGTGCTCAACAAAAAAGGCCTTGAGCTCGTCGAGGGTGAGTTTGCGGATGTCGCGTTTGGTAACGATGGGCAGCGTGATCATAGCACAAAGGTACAACCTAGCAGCCGCTTAGGTTCCCCAAATGCACCGGGTTAGCAGCAAGTGTAGTACACCACTGCTTTGCGCTGGCTGGGCAGGTAGGCTAGTTGGCGGCCATCTTCCTCGTAGAGGCTGTAGGCGAAGCCCGGCAAACCGGTTTGCTGCACTTCTTTCCACGCGGGTTGCTTGGCGTGGCGGTTGGGGGCGGTGCCGGGTTTTACGGCTGGCTCCTGAAACTGCGCCGGTGCAAAAAACCGATCAAGCCGCTCGCGCACGTACGCCTCGCGCTGGGCGGCGGTAGGGTTTTCGCCGTATTTCAGCAGGCCGTAATCAAGTAAAGCCGCTACCGGAAACTGCTCGCGCCACAGGGTATCGCCGGCGGCCGCTACAATGGAAAACTGCACCTGGCCCGTAAGCAGCGAATCGCCAACAATGCGCAGCACGAAAACGTCGTTGGCCTGCTTGGAGGAAAAGCGGTGTTCGGCGGTGGCTTCCATCAGGGCCCGGCGCGCTGGCAGCGGCGTGGTAGCCGCCGGGGGCATGCCGGGCGGCACGTCGGCCGCGGGCGTGCCACCGGTTTTGGGCGGCGTGTTGGCGGCACTGGGCGCGGTGCTTTCGCCTTGGTCGGGGTTGGCTTGGCAGGCGCACAGCAGCGCACCGGCCAGCCACGGAGCGGCAAATCGGAGGAGGTGGAGCATGCAGCCTGTACGCAGGCGCGGCCTAGGTCGTTAGGCTATGGGGCAACCAGGCGGGCCGCGGCAGCCTCAGGCAGCAGGGCCAATTTGCGGGTGTTGTAGTCGAAGCAGAGCATGCCGGTTTTGGCGCGGGCTATGTCGCGGCCTTCGGTGGTTTGGATGTGGTACACCACATCGAAGCCGTACTTGTGCAAGTCGGTAGCGGCCATTTGTACGCGCAGCACGTCGCCGTAAAAACCCTCGCCCTTGTACTCCACGGCCAAATCCGACATGATCATGCCTTCTTTGGTGGCGGGGTTGTATTCGGCCAGCTCCATGTGCCGCAGAAACTGCACGCGGGCCTCGTGCAGCAGGCTTACGAGGGCATCGTTGCCGAGGTGGGCGCCGTAATTTAGGTCGGTGATGCGCACGGGCAGCTCCACGGTTACGGAAAACGTTTCGGGCAAGGCTACTTTTACGCGGGCCATAGGTTGGTATTAGGTATTAGATACAGCGTAGTCAGACTGAACGCAAATGATGAGCGACGTTACAAAGGTAGAAGTACGGCAAACCGGCGACGGCTCGAGCACCTTGTACGTGCCGGCGCTCGACGAGCACTACCACTCCACCCACGGCGCGCTGCAAGAGTCGGTGCACGTGTTTATCCGAGCGGGCCTCGAGCCAGTGCTGCTTACCGCCGACCGCCTCCAGCACATTCTGGAAGTGGGCCTGGGCACCGGCCTGAACGCTTTGCTCACATTGCAGCGCAGCCTCACGGCCCGCGTGCGCATTCACTACGATGCCGTCGAGACCTTCCCATTGCCGCCCGACATTGTGGAGGCCCTAGGTATTGAGCGGTACGTGTTGAACCCGGAGCTGCTCGATTTGCACCGCCAGTTGCACGCTGCCCCCTGGAACACGCCCATCGACCTGACGCCGCACTTCGAGCTGCGCAAGCTGCACGTGGCGCTGCAGCAGGCGCACTTGCCCGCTAACCACTACCAGCTCGTTTACTTCGATGCCTTTGCGCCCGAAAAGCAGCCCGATATGTGGACGCAGGCCGTATTCGAGCAACTATTTGCAGCCACGATGCGCGGCGGCATACTAGTGAGTTACTGCGCCAAAGGCGCCTTCAAGCGCAGCCTTAAGGCCGCTGGCTGGCAAGTAGAGGCATTGCCCGGCCCGCCCGGTAAACGCGAGATGACACGTGCCCGCAAGCCTTAGGTTGATTAAAACAGACGCATTTGTTTGAAAGCCATGCTGCTGAAAAAGCTTTTGTTTTTGCAACAGCAATGTAGCTTAGTGCCTACCGACGACCTAGGAATTGTACGGTTAATAGGGTGAGCCTCTGACCGAAGGTTCGCCTAACTACCTAGCCGCCGTAGCCCGCCATCCGTATTTTGGCGGTAGCTATGAGTCGAAAATTCATCGAAATAGAAGGCCAGCACTGGGTTGAGCAGGGCATCATCAGCCCCGAGCAGCACCAGCGCCTGCTGGCCTTGTACCCCGAGCAGCAACGCGCCATTGGCTTGTTGCCGCTGTTGGGCAGCCTGTTGGTGGGCCTGAGCGCCCTGAGCCTGGTGGCGGCCAACTGGCAGGAGTTGCCCGAGTTGCTGCGTTTGGGCCTGCTCATCGGCTCGATGGTGGCCGCTTACCTAGGCGGCGAACATTTTCTGCAGCGTGGGTTCCGCTCCATGGGCATTGGCCTGGTAGCCCTAGGTCTGATTTTGTTTGGGGCCGGCATTGTGCTCACGAGCCAGATGTACCAACTGGTGGGCTATGATGTAACGGGCCTGCTAGCCTGGGTGGTAGCCGCGGTGGTGCTCACCTTCATCTACCAAAGCCACTTCTTGTTTATTCTGGCCGTGGCCATTGGCGTGCTGGCGCAGGGCTACAGCGTGGGCAGCCTCAGCAGCTACAGCTACGCCAGTGCGGGGCTGATGGCCGGCGGCCTGGGCTACTACTGGTGGCGCCGCCCCGATGCACTCTGCGGAGCCATTCTGGCTACGGGCCTGCTTTGGCAATCGGCGTTGCTGATTAATCATTTGCACATCAAAATCACGTGGTTTTTTGTGCCGGCCATGCTGGTATACGCCGCCGGCGACTGGCAGCCTAACCGCCCTGCCGCCCGCGCCCTGCAAGCCCCGCCGTTGGTGGCGGCGTTCTTGTTCATGCTCGGCCTGGGCATGTTTGGCGAAGCCGGCAGCTACACCGATCAGCTGCGGCCGCACTTTGTGGGCTTTGTGGGGGCGCTGCTGCTGGTGTTTGGCCTCTCGGTAGCGGGCAAGCGCGCCCGCGGGCACCTAAGCAGCGCCGCCGATTGGCTGTTGCTGCTGCCGGGCTACTACTTTCCGGGCGGATTGCCGCTGGCCGTGGCCGCGCTGGTGGTGCTGTACGCCTACACCGGCTCGGTGCTGTACCGCGGCTACCAAGAGCAAGCCTCCGACCGCGTAAACCTGGGCACGGCGCTGTTCATCCTCACTACCATGGTGGCGTACTTTAAGCTGACGTGGGAGTTCATGGATAAGTCGCTGTTCTTTTTGCTGGGCGGCTTGCTGCTGCTGGGCCTGAGCTGGTACCTGCGCCGCCGGGCGCGTGCTATTCCGCCCTCCAACCCGCCTACGCACTAACGATGAAGCTGGTGCCTACTCTCTTCTTGTCGGAAGCTGCCGATAAGCGCCGCCGCTGGGTAGCCTTGGCCGTAGCCGCGCAGGTGCTGTTCATTTTGCTGGTAGCCGGGGCGGGCTCCGCCATCAGCAGCTACGGCCGGGCGGTGGTACTGCGCACGTCGCCCGTCGATCCGCGCGATTTGCTTTACGGCGACTACGTTACGCTGAACTACGACATCAGCCAGTTGCCGCGGCCGCTGTGGCGCGGCTCGGAGGCCCCGCGCCGCCACCGGCCCGTGTACGTAGAGCTGCGCCCCACCCCGGCCGGCTACTACGAGGCCGTGGCGGTGTACCCCGCCGAGCCCGCCTCGCTGCCCGCCGACCACGTAGCCCTGCGCGGCTGGATTGTGAACGTGTGGCGCCAAGGCCTGCAACTTCGCTACGGTCTGGAGCGCTACTACGTACCCGAGGGCGAAGGCCGCAAGCTGGAGCGCCGCGCCGGTCGGCAGCCACTGCTGGTGCACGTAAGCGTGGCGCCTTGGGACCAGTCGCGCATTACCCGCGTCGAAACAACCCCAAAACAAGCAGAGCGCCCGTAACCGAGGCGCTCTCCTTGTTTGTTGGGCTTTGGCTACCGCGTGTTTAGGGCGAGTAGCTGGCGGTCGGCTTTGTCGAGGTCCACTAGCGCGTACTTCTTCTGGCTGGTGATGCTCATTTCGTCGAGCACATCCACCACGTCGCGGTACTTGGCATCGGGGCTGGTTTTGATGAGCACCGTGGCCTGCGGGCTGCGCTGCTTGAGCTGCAGCAGTACTTGCCGCACCCCTGCCGCGCCGAAGTTGGTGGTGCGCAGCTCGGCGGGCGCGTCGGCGGTGTTCAGCCCGAAGAAGTAGTGCACCTGGCTGTTCTTACCCAGGATGAGCGTCAGGGCCTGGCTCGCGCCCACTTCGGTTTTGCTGTCGGCATCGGCTACGGGCATGGTTAGCTGCATCACGTTGGGCTTGGCAAACGTGGTAGTGAGCATGAAGAAGGTGAGCAGCAGAAAGGCCAGGTCCACCATCGGGGCCGTGTCGAGGCGGAAGGCTTGCTTTTTGGCGCGGGGCTTGGTGCTGCGGCTCGGGGCGGAGGTAGGCTGGATGTCGGCCATGGCGGTGGAGGTGTTGGTTGAGGTGTTCACCTGCCAAAACGCCGAGCTTCGCTGGCTTATTGCACCTAGGGTTGCAGGGGGCTACTCGCCGGCGTGCTGCGGTTCATCAAACCACCACACGCGCTCCGGTGCGATGCAGGCGTGCAGCGGTACGTCGCCGGGCCAGGCATCGGTAATGCGCTCCACGGGCGGCTCCAGGCTCAGGCCGATGCGCTGCGCCTTGGGGCACTCCTGCAGAAACCGATCGTAGAAGCCTTTGCCGTAGCCTACGCGGTGGCCCTGCACGTCGAAAGCCAGCAAGGGCAGCAGCACCGCATCGATGTTAGTAGCCGCTACGGCCGGCGCACCCAGGGGCTCGGGTATGCCCCAGGTGTTGGGCT
This sequence comes from Hymenobacter oligotrophus, assembly GCF_003574965.1. Taxonomy (NCBI): domain Bacteria; kingdom Pseudomonadati; phylum Bacteroidota; class Cytophagia; order Cytophagales; family Hymenobacteraceae; genus Hymenobacter; species Hymenobacter oligotrophus. The sequence goes on from NZ_CP032317.1 coordinate 2,847,385, forward strand.
GCAGCTCGGTTTCGGGGCCCAACAGGCGGTGCGTTAGCTGGCCATCGAGCTGCACCACGGGCACCACCACCTGCACCCGCGGAAAATAGGCCCACAGCCGCCGGATAATCAGCCAGGTATCAGGCTCGCGTTGGCGCTCGAGCGGCAGAAACACGTGCACCGTGCGCCAAGCCCCTAGGTCGAACTCGGCAAACAAATGCGCGGCCAGCTCCGCGCTGCGCCGGGCCAACTCGGCGTTGGACAAGGCGCGGCGGCGGGCCAGCATCTCGCGACGGAGGTCGGCTTTGAGCATGGCTGTTGAATGGCTGGTGTGTTTGCTTGCGCCAACCGGGCGGGCGCAGGCATGGCTTCGGGCGCTACTCCTCCTCGATTACGGTAAACTCCAGCGCCAGCGGCTCAAACGCCTCGACGAGCTGATCGATGAAACTAGGGTTGTTTACCACAATGCTCAGCACGTTATCGTGGCGCTCCTGCAGGCTGCCCGCTGGGAAGAGCTTTTCCTTCAGGCCGCTGAGCTGGTTGTAGGCGGTTTCGTGCTTGGCTTCGGCGGCTTTGCTCAGGCGCTTTTCGAGGCCGGCCACAATGCCGGTTACCTTTTGTTGCTCGGCCGCCACGGTTTTCACCAGCGTGGGGTCGAGGCGCTGCGCCAGGGCCGATACGGCGGCAAAGGCGGCGGCCAGCTGTTCCTGCTGCTCGGCCAACGACACCTCCTCCTGACCTAGGGAAGCGGCCACCTGCTTTTTCAGCTCGGGCAGCGGCCTGAACAAATCGTTGGTGCCCAGGCCCAGCTTGCGCAGCTTGCCTAGGTGCGTGCGGCCCACGTACAGCGCCGAGTTGCGCAGCAGCACCATGGGCATGGGCACTTGGTAATGCTCGAATACACCTTTCAGCTGCAGCCAATAGGCTACCTCGGCGCCGCCGCCCACGTAGCACAGGTTGGGCAGCAGCATTTCTTGATAGAGCGGGCGCAGCACCACGTTGGGGCTAAAGCACTCGGGCTGCTCCTGGGCGTGCGCTACGGCCTCGTCGGTGGTCCAGCGGATATCGGTGTTGCGCACCACCACGTGGCCGTCTTCCAACTCCAGCCGTTCGCGCTTGCCTTCGTTGGTGAGGTAAAACAAGTTGAGCGGGCGGGCATACACCTGCGGCTTGTAGCTGGCTGCTTCCAAGGCCGCATCGGTGGTTTGCACAGCTTGGTAAGCGGCCTGGGTGCGCAGCTCCTCGGCTACTACAGGCGCCAGCACTTGCTTCAGTTCGGCGTCGTCGGGCTCGATGCTGAGCAGGCCGTACTGGCCAAACAGCTCGTGCGTAAGGCGGCGGGTGGCTTCGGCCAAGGTTTGGCTTTGCTCGTAGGCTTCGCGGAAGGCGGCAGGCACCTCGGCGGGCAGTTGCGCCAGTACCTGCTCGCTAAGCCCCGCCAGCGGCATGCGGCCCACGGGCCCGCCGGTTTGCTCGGCCTGCCACTCCAGCTTTTTGCCGAACAAGTGCAGGTGGTTGATTTCGGCGAAGTCGTGGTCTTCGGTAGCCATCCAGTACACCGGCACAAAATCATACTGCGGGTGCTGGGCCTTCAATTGGCGGCACAGCTTTACCACGGTCGCAATCTTGTAAATGAAGTACAGCGGGCCGGTGAGCAAATTGAGCTGGTGGCCGGTGGTTACCGTGAAGGTGGTTTCCTGCGCCAGCAGCCCTAGGTTGGCTTGCACGGCGGGGTGCAGCTCGGGCAAGGCACTTAGTTGCCGGCGAAAGGCTTGTTGCAGCCGCTGGCGGGTAGCGGCCGGATACTGCGAACGTTTCTCCTCGAGCTGCTCGGCAAAAGCGTCCAGCGTCGGAAAGCGGTGGTAAAAAGGCTGGAGCCGGGGCTCTTGCTTCAGGTAATCGGCGATAAACGCGCTAAACGCGCCGGTGGCGGCGTAAGGCAAACAGTGCACGGGCATGGGCGGAGTAGACGTTGCGGCTGCAACGTTCGCAAAAAAACCGCGGCCACAAATTAATGTTCAAGCTCAACTTTATTTAGGTCTATTCCGTCATGGAATTCTCACGCTGATTTGGTAGATTGCTCTACACCCTTTTCGCCTGCTATGATGTCGTCTATTCCTCTTTGGTGTTGGCTGGCAGCCGTGGTGCTCCTGCCTTGGCTGTATACGCTGTGGCACATCCGCAGCGGCGAATTTCCGGGCCGTTGGGAACGGCGGCGTTGGATGTCGTCGGTTGCTTACCTGCCCTTTATTGGCATGTGGCAGTACTGGACCAGCGGCGTGCACCGGCGCCGCGTATCGCACTAGCTTCCTCACCTCCTCCCTGCACACAACAACCTCCTAAAAAGCAAAAGGCCGCGGCAATACCTGCCGCGGCCTTTTCATGCTGTTTAGCTGAGCTTACTTGCTTACCACTTCGCCGTACAGGTCGAAGTCCGAGGCCTCCGTAATCTTCACGTCGGCAAAATCACCTAGGCGCACGTACTGGCTGGTGGCCGGCACCAGCACCTCGTTGTCGACCTCGGGCGAGTCGTACTGCGTGCGGCCTACCCAATAGCCGCTCTCCTTGCGGTCGAACAGCACTTTGTAGGTGTTGCCCACTTTTTGCTCGTTCAGGTCCATCGAAATGCTTTGCTGCAGCTCCATGATGGCGTCGGCGCGCTCCTGCTTCACCTCGGCGGGCACGTTGTCCTCCAGGCTGAAGGCATGGGTGTTCTCCTCGTGCGAGTAGGTGAAGATACCTAGGCGCTCAAACTTGGTGGCCTCCACAAACTGGTACAGCTCCTCAAAGTCCTGCTGCGTTTCGCCGGGGTGGCCGGCAATCAGCGTGGTGCGCAGGGCAATGTCGGGCATGCGCTGCCGAATCTGATCAACCAACTCCACGGTGCGGCGCTTGCTGATGCCGCGGCGCATGGTTTTGAGCATGTTGTCGCTGATGTGCTGCAAGGGCATGTCGAGGTACTTGCACACGTTCTCGCGCTCCTGCATCACGTCGAGCACCTCCATCGGGAACTGCGAGGGGTAGGCGTACTGCAAGCGAATCCAGTCGATGCCGTTCACGTCGCTCAGGCGGCGCACCAGCTCGGCCAGCTTCCGCTCGCCGTACTTGTCGAGGCCGTAGTAGGTAAGGTCCTGCGCAATCAGAATCAGCTCCTTCGTGCCCATGTTGGCCAGCTTGGTCGCCTCGGTTACGAGGTCTTCCATGGGCTTGTCCACGTGCTTGCCGCGCATCAGCGGAATGGCGCAGAACGAGCACGGGCGGTTGCAGCCCTCGGCAATCTTGAAGTAGGCGTAGTGCTTGGGCGTGGTCAGCAAACGCTCGCCCACCAGCTCGTGCTTGTAATCGGCGTTCAGGGTTTTCAGCAACTGCGGCAGCTCGAGGGTACCGAAATAGGCATCTACCTGCGGAATCTCTACCTCCAGCTGGTCTTTATAGCGCTGCGAAAGGCAACCCGTCACGTACACCTTGTCCACTTTGCCAGCCTCTTTGGCGTCGGCGTACTGCAAAATGGTGTCGATGCTTTCCTGCTTGGCGTTGTCGATAAAGCCGCAGGTATTGATGATGACGATACCCGACTCATCTTTGGTCGATTCGTGCGTTACGTCGTAGCCGTTGCCGCGCAACTGACCCATCAGCACCTCCGAGTCCACGAGGTTCTTGGAGCAGCCCAGCGTAATGACGTTAACCTTATTGGCCCGATTGCCTTTTACTTTCATTCTGCAGTAGCGCGAATTGTAGTTCGCGTATCGTTGAACGGCACCACCCACTGGAAAGCGCCTAATCCTGAACATTTTGCCGCACTTTCGCCGCCGGCGAAAATTGGAGCGCAAAGGTACGCAGGAGCCAACGCCTTTTCCTACTCCGAACGTTCCTTTAGCTACGGCAGCCACTGGCAGGCCTGCAGCGCGCATGTTAGTCCGCAGCCCACCAACAGTAATTTCCGATGGGCGTGACGATTGCGAGTGTTTCCTAAAGCCCGCGGCCGCCCGTTAGCAGGCTGTACACGCTTGGTACCAACTTGCGCAACACCGCACCTAGCAGCACGGCCATAGCCGCTATCAGCAGCGGCAGCAGCAAAAACACCGGCAAGTTTTGACTGGGCCAGGTGCGCAGTGCCCACTCGGTAGCGTAATTGATCAGGGGCACATGCAGCACATAAATCATAAACGAGAAGCCCGTTAGCCACACAAACCAGCGCTGGCGCATGGCTGCGCGCACAACGGCATCTAGGCCAAACCACATCACGCCAATGCCCAACAGCTCGGCCGTTTTGTGCAGCAAGAGCATCGGGAAGAAGGACGGCTGCTGGAAATAAAAGGCCATGGCGGTTTTCAGTACCAACAGCCCGAGCCACACAGCAGCAAACGGCCCTACCCGAAACCATCGCGGCGGGGCCTGCACGTTGCGCTGCCGCACGGCCAGCCACACACCTAAGCCGAAAAACAGCGGCCCATTTGCCTCAAATAGCGGGGTAATGCTGATGTCGAGCCCCCAAATCAATCCGGCTATTGCAAAGTAGATAGCGGCCTTGCGCTCCACGGCTTTGCGCAGCCACGGATACACCAGATTGAGCACCAGCAAACTCCGCAGAAACCACAACTGAAACGGCACAGGCAGCAGCAACCAGCGCAGCAGCAACTCGCCGGGCGAGTGGCCGCTCACGAAGGCGTTTTCGGACCCGAACACGCTGAGCGCCGCGGCGCGTACCAGCTCGCGGGTAGGCGGGTACATCTCCAACGCCCAAGTACCGGCCAGCCCAATCAGGCTCCAGAGCAGGTAGGGCACCAGCAAAGTGCGCACCCGGCGTTTTACCCGTTCGCGGTGCGGCGTGCCGCCGTCGTGAAAAGCAAACAGGAAGCCCGATATGCCAAACAGAATGGGAATGCGGAAACGGAACAGGCCATTCGCCAGGAAGTACTGCAGAAACGTGCCGACCGATAAGGGCTCATCTACCGGAGTGGCGAGCTGCAGGTAGCGCGGGTGCAGGTTGTAGGCGTGCACATACACCAGCAGCAGCATGGCCACCAACGACCAAAATCGCAGTTTCTGGCTCAAAAATGCGTCGAGCCCCTTGGGTTCAACGACTTCGTCGGCCGGAGTTGGGAGGTCGGCTACTATTTGCATATCAACCAGATGCACCTAGGGGCGCAACGGTTGGTTAGTTAGTTAGAAGCTTACTCAAAATCAGTCGCATAATTGGGTGATGGGACTCCTAAGCAAAAGAGCCGCTGCGCGTTACGCGCAGCGGCTCCGAGTGCCCACCTAGGTGAGAAACTATTTCTTCGAGAACAGTGAATCGACGAACGTGCGGCGGTCGAACAGCTGCAAATCGGTCATCTTCTCGCCCACGCCAATGTAGCGCACCGGTACGTTCAGCTGATCGGAAATGCCGATAACCACGCCGCCTTTGGCCGTGCCGTCGAGCTTGGTAATAGCCAGGGCCGATACCTCGGTGGCTTTGGTGAACTCCTTGGCTTGCAAAAAGGCGTTTTGGCCCGTGCTCCCATCGAGCACCAGCAATACCTCGTGCGGTGCGTCGGGAATTACCTTCTGCATCACGCGCTTAATCTTGCTCAGCTCGTTCATCAGGTTCACCTTGTTGTGCAGGCGCCCGGCGGTGTCGATGATGACCACATCGGCCTCCATTTCCACGCCTCGCTTCACGGCGTCGTAGGCCACGGAGGCCGGGTCGGTGTTCATGCCGTGCGAAATAACCGGCACGCCCACGCGCTGCCCCCAGATGATGAGCTGATCGACGGCCGCGGCCCGGAACGTATCAGCAGCACCTAGGACTACTTTTTTGCCGGCCGAGTGGAAACGGTGCGCGAGCTTGCCAATGGTGGTGGTCTTGCCCACGCCATTCACGCCCACCACCATAATCACGAAGGGCTGGCCGTTGGCCTCGCGGTCGGCGCGCTCGAGCACGGCCGTGGAGCCGGAGTCGTTTTTCTGGAGCAGGTCGGCAATTTCTTCGCGCAAAATGCGGTCGAGCTCCGAAGTGCCCACGTACTTGTCGCGGGCCACGCGCTTCTCGATGCGGTCAATCACCTTCACGGTGGTGTCAATGCCCACATCGGCGTGCACCAGCACCGATTCCAGGTCGTCGAGCACTTCTTCGTCGACGGTGTTCTTGCCTACAACGGCTTTGCTTAGTTGGTCAAAAAAGCTGGTTTTGGTTTTCTCCAGTCCTTTGTCCAGCGATTCGCGCTGCTCTTTGTTTTCCTTGTCCTTCTTAAAAAAATCGAAAAGGCCCATGGGTTAGGTCTGAGGGATTAGGTCTTGGTACTTAGCGCAACACGCTAAGCCAATAAGTTTGGCTTTGGCAGCCAAGGGCACGCAACTAAGACCTAAGCCCTAATCACCAAGCCCTAACAACGCAAAAAAGTCCCACGAAAAGGCGGGACTTCTTCACTATTCGACGAGTGCGTAGCGGCTGCCCCGAGGGGAACCGGATGGGCGTTGGCACAGCCGTTCGACCGTACGCACTCGGTAAATTCTTACTTGCTGCCGGAGGCGAGGAACTCCTGCACCTTGTCAACGGGTACCATTTCCTCCTTGAAGGTGTAGGCACCGGTTTTGGGCGAGCGGACGGCGCGGATAACCTTGGCCCAATCCTTACCGCCCGAAGTCTTCAGCGTAGCAACTACTTTCTTTGCCATGACTCAGCTTACTTGATTTCTTTGTGGACGGTCATTTTCTTCAGCACCGAGTTGTATTTCTTCAACTCAATGCGCTCCGGCGTATTTTTCCGGTTTTTCGTGGTGATGTAGCGCGAGGTGCCCGGCTGGCCCGAGTTCTTGTGCTCGGTGCACTCCAGGATTACCTGCACCCGGTTTCCTTTCTTGGCCATCGTGATACAGTCAGGACGTGGGTTTTCGATTTTAGGACTGCAAAGATACGAGTTGTTTCGACAATGTCAAACAACAGAAGTAGAAACCGTTGCGGGGGCTATTTATACCCACCCGGAAATCGTGCTTTGCGCCTTGGTTGCTGCAAAAATAAGCGCGCCCAGGCACATATGCTTGCCTAGGCGCGCTTTTATCGACGCTGAAAATGGGCGCGTTAGTTCTTCAGATTAGGCAGCTTGAAGTCGTCGAGGGCGCTGGATTTGGCCATCATGGCTTCTATATCGGCTACCGTACGCGGTGCTTCCTTCGAGAGGTTGTCGTAGCCCGATGGGGTAATGAGAATGTCGTCCTCGATGCGCACGCCAATGTTCCACCACTTTTTGTCGCAGGGGCTGCCTTCGGGAATGTAGATGCCCGGCTCCACGGTAATCACGTTGCCGGCCCGCAGCGGGCCGTACGTGCCGCGGTCGTGCACATCGAGCCCTAGGTAGTGCGAGGTGCCGTGCGGGAAATAGCGGCGCACTTCGGCGTCGGTTTTGATGATGCCCAAGCGCTTGAGGCCTTCGGTGATAACGGCCTGCGCGGCTTTGTGCGGGGCCTGAAACTCGGCGCCGGGTTTGCACTCTTTAAAGCTAGCTTCCTGGGCTGCCAGCACCAATTCGTAAATCTCGCGCTGCGCCGGCGAAAACTTGCCCGAGGGCGGAATGGTGCGCGTTACGTCGGCGGTGTAGCCGTGGTACTCCGCCCCGCAATCCATCAGCAGCAGCTCGTTGCCAATGCGCGGCTTGTCGTTGGTTTCGTAGTGCAGCACGCAGGCGTTGTTGCCCGCGCCCACAATGCTGGGGTAGCCCTCGAACTCGGCCCCGTACTTTTTGTACACGTACTCGTGCAGGCCTTGGATTTCCATTTCGCCCATGTCGGGCTTGGTGGCCTTCATCACCTCCTGCTGCCCCACGGCCGAAATGCGCACGGCTTGGCGCAGCAGCTTCAGCTCCTCCGGCGTCTTTACCTCGCGCATTTGGCTTAGCAGCTCGTCGAGGGTGGTGGCATCGAAGCGCGAAACCGGGCGCGAGGTTACCACTTTCTGGCGGTCGGCGTCGGATTCGGCCTTGAGGTAGGCTTGCACATAAGCGTCGGTGGCGAGTTGCGGCTGGGCGCTTGCGAGGTTGGTGAGGTAGGGCCGCAGCTCGGTTGCGTTGGCCGTGCCGTAGCGCTGAATCATTTTGTGCGCTTCGCCTACCGCCGGGTTGAAATCGGCGGGCAAATTGGCTTTTTGCCGGAAGCTGGCTACTAAGTCGTGCAGGTCGGCCGGGTTGCGCGGGTCGTTGGCTGCATCGGCCGGCATCGTCAGCATCAGCACCTGCCCAAAGTTGCTCCACGTTATGGGCGCGGCAGCAAACTCGGTGTTGTCGGCGGTGTACTGCAAGCCCAGTTGCTGCTTGGCGCCATCTTTACCTAGGCGGCGGCCCGTCCACATTTCGCGGCCGGCGTTGCGCGGCTGCACGTACAGCGCCTCTGTTATGCCCGCTTGGCCCCCTAGGTTTTGCGGTTCTTTAAACAGCACCAGCACGGCATCGGGCTCGGTGTAGCCCGTGAGGTAGTACAAGTCGGGGTGCTGGTGGTAGATGTAGCTTACGTCGTTGGCGCGGTTGCGCACCGGCGAGGCAAACAGTACCGCCACCGAACCGGCGGGCATTTGCTGGCGCAACAGCTCGCGCCGCCCCTTGTGAAAATCAGCGCTCAAAAAATCAGTGGGCCGCTCGTTGGTGGCCTGGCGCTGGGCCTGGGCGGGTTCGAGGCCTAGGGCACCTAGGCAGAGCAGGGCAAAAGCTCCTTGGCGGAGCCACAACGGGGTTCGGAGCATAGTAAAAGCCGCGGCCGTGAGGTGCGCAGTTGCGGTGGTGCGAGTTAGTAGGTTAGGCGACTAAAGCAAAAGAAGCGAGATTTTGGCTGAAGGTTGCGCGCCACAGGCGGCAACATCGGCCAAAATCTCGCTTCTGAGATATGCAGTAAGCCATGCGCCCGAAAACGGGCACGCGTCGTAGCTTAGTAAACTACGTAGCCTTCTTGCTTAGCTTTTTTCAACACGGCCATGATGCCGTTCTTGTTGATCGTGCGGATGGTAGAAGCGGCTACGCGCAGGGTTACCCATGCATCCTCCTCGGGGATGTAGAAACGCTTCTTCTGCAGGTTCGGGTAGAACTTGCGCTTCGTCTTGTTGTTGGCGTGCGACACGTTGTTACCAACGCGCGTGCGCTTGCCGGTCAGATCACAAACTCGGGCCATGGCTATGTGTTACTTGAGATGACAATGCGGGAAACAGGGGCGCAAATATCGGCAAAACTCCGGATTAGTCAAACTTCTGCCGAAAATTCATGAGGCAGAGCTTGTTGCCTAGTTGGCTGAAGCGCTACCGCTCTTAGCGCTTAACGGCTTTTTTGGCCTTCCAGGGGCAATGGCGGCAACCGTTGCCGCAGCAATTGCCGCGGCGCAAATGGTATTGCTCGGTAAACACCATGTAGCCCTCGGGGGTGTAGTAAAAGTCGCCGGGCTGCAGCGGCTGGGGTTTGGTTTTCATGCGGCTTCTCTAACCCCGTACGGCCGCAATGCATTCAATCTCAACCAATGCTTCGAGCGGCAAACGCGATACTTCTACCGTGGTGCGGGCCGGGCGGTGCTCTCCAAATACCTCGGCGTACACGGCGTTCATGCGCTGAAAGTCGGCGAAGTTCTTCAGGAATACGGTCGTCTTTACGATGTCCTGCAGGCCCAGGCCGTGCGCCGACAGCACCGTACCTAGGTTAGCCAGCGCCTGCCGGGTTTGAACCTCAATGGTGGTGCCCTCGAGCTGCATGGTTTGGGGGTTCAGGGGCGTTTGGCCCGAGCAGAACACCAGACCGCCCGTTACGATGGCCTGCGAGTAGGGCCCAACAGCTTTGGGCGCATCGGGGTGGTGGATGAATTGCATGTGCTGGAAAGCATGAGGTTGGTTGCCGGGCAAAGGTATTACCCAAAGCCGAGGTACCCGCCGCCTGCCGGGCACCCGGCCCCTTCCCCGCGCTGTTGCGCGGGCTATTCTTCAGCACCGGCAGCGGGCCTTCGCGGCTGAATTTTAGGTACCCGAACCCCGGCCGCAGTTAGAGGTTAGGTATGCGAAGTTCACGGCACCAAGCCTATTTTGTTATTGTTCAGACGCTTGCCTGGCCATACCCACGCAGCCTGAAATCCGTACTTTTGGGCATCGCACCCATGTTTAGCTTCCTAAAAATTTCCCACTATGTCCGTTAGCACGCCTCCCGCCACCGCCGCTCCCATTCAGCTGAGCAGCCACGATTTGATGCAGCTCGAAGACCGTTACGGCGCGCACAACTACCACCCCCTGCCGGTGGTGCTGAGCCGCGGCGAAGGCGTGCACCTGTGGGATGTAGAAGGCAAGCACTACTACGATTTTCTGTCGGCGTACTCGGCCGTAAACCAAGGCCATTGCCACCCGCGCATCATCAATGCCCTTATCGAGCAGGCGCAAAAGCTTACGCTCACTTCGCGCGCGTTTTTCAACGACCAGTTGGGCCGGGCCGAGAAGTACCTGTGCGAGCTGTTCAACTACGACAAAGCCCTGCTGATGAACTCGGGTGCCGAAGCCGTGGAAACCGCCCTGAAGCTGGCCCGCCGCTGGGGTTACGAGAAAAAAGGCATTGCGCCCAACCAGGCGCGCATCATCGTGGCCGAGCACAACTTCCATGGCCGCACCACGGGTATCATTTCCTTCAGCACCGACCCCGACAGCACGGGCGGCTTCGGCCCCTACATGCCCGGCTACCAAGTAGTACCCTACGACGACCTGGCCGCCCTAGAGGCCGCGGTGCAGGAACCGCACGTGTGCGCTTTCATGGTTGAGCCCATTCAGGGCGAAGCCGGCGTGGTAGTGCCTTCGGATGGCTACCTGGCCCACGCGCACGCCATCTGCAAAAAGCACAACGTGCTGATGATTGCCGACGAGATTCAGACGGGCCTAGGTCGCACGGGCGAGCTGCTGGCTTCGTGCTACGAGGGCCTACACGCCGACATCCTGATTCTGGGCAAGGCCCTGAGCGGCGGCGTGCTGCCGGTATCGGCCGTGCTGGCGCGCAACGAAATCATGCTGGGCATTAAGCCCGGGCAGCACGGCTCTACGTTCGGCGGCAACCCTTTGGCTTGCACCGTGTTGGTGGCTGCCTTGGATGTGCTGCTCGAAGAAAAACTGACCGAAAACGCCCGGGCTCTGGGCGAGGTATTCCGCGAGCGGATGCGCCGCGTGCAGGCCAAGCGCCCCGAAGTGGTGGAGCTGGTGCGCGGCAAAGGCTTGCTGAACGCCGTGGTAATTAAGCCGGCTTCCGACGGCCGCACCGCTTGGGATGTGTGCGTAACGCTCATGGAGCGCGGCGTGCTGGCCAAGCCCACCCACGGCGACATCATCCGGTTTGCGCCGCCGCTGGTTATCACCGAGGAGCAATTGCACGAAGCCTGCGACATCATCGAGCAAGTAATCATGGAGTTTTAGCACTCCGGCAGTACCAGCGCGTACCAAGCGGACGACCTTCCCTAGGTCGTCCGCTTGTGTTTTTGGGGCCAGCACCTAGGGCGTTGATCGAGGTCGTCTTAAAGCGCTTTCTAGGTTATAGCCCAAGCATTTACAAAGCGTCCGACCAGCCAATGCGGCAATTCGGAGCGCCGCGGAACGCTTTCGGCCAGTGCCGCGGTTTGGCCACTGCGGCACCGCTTAGGTTTGTGCCGTTGGTAGTGCTTTTTATTCCCCGTTTATGTTAGCTCGTTACGCCCTTTTGCTCGGTATGTCGGCCCTTGGCTTGGCCAGTTGCCAAACCAGCCGTTCGGCTTTTGGTTCGCACGCCTCTCCAGCTGTGGCCATGCTCCCAGCCGATAGCACGCGGGTGGTGCTGATGCACGACTCGCAAAGCCCCGAGCCAACGCGCGTGGTGGTGCCGGCCTCCGAGGTGGAGGCCCCGGCGGCACCCAGGGCAAAAAGCAACCGCCAATAGGAATACATCATTATGGTTTGGTAAATGACAATTGGCCCGGCAATTATGCCGGGCCAATGTTGTTTGCGGGCGGTTGATGCGCCCCGCTTGCCGCCTAACCAACGGGCTGCCTTGGGCCAGGCCACGGTTTGCACCTAGGGCAAGGCCCGACGCCCTCCAGAGCCGCGGCCTGATTTGCCATCAGGCGCTGGCCATCGAGGTTTTGGCGTATGTTGTTGAGCCATGCCCAAATTCCTTGTCCTTGCTTGCCTGTTGCCGGCGCTGCTGGGCAGCTGCCGCCCGGGGCGCGAGGCATGTTACTTTGCCTACCGCTCGGCGTCGGTGCCTGCTGCCGTGGCCGTAAAACCCGGTTTGGTTCACCCAAAGCCCGTGCGCTTGGCTGCGCCCGAAACCAGTGTGGTTACGGCTTTGTCGGCGCCGCCCGCAGCGGCGGAACAGCCCCGGCTGCGTTTGCAGCCAGCCGCGGTGCGGGCCGGTACCCCTGCCCCGGCCCGGCTAACTCGTACTGTTTTGCCGCCTGTTTTGCCGCGCGTGGCGCGCCGCTCGCATAGCGCGGCACAGCAGGCACGGCCGCGGCGCGTCGGCAAGGGCACCTGGCTGGAGTTGCTCGGTTGGGTGGTGGCCCTGGGCGGCATTGGGTTAGGCGTATGGCTAGGAGGCTGGCTTGGGTTGCTGGTGGCGTTGGTGTTGATGGCCGTGGGCATGCTGGTGGGCTTGTTCGGAACCTTCGTCAATGGCAACTTGCCTTAGCCTGGCGTGCGCTCTTGCCCGCAACTTTATCTTTGCGCCGGCTGTTTTGCCCGGCTGATCTACTTTTCCTATGGCTCTTATTCCCACCCACCGCCCCCGGCGGAACCGCAAGTCCGAAGTCATCCGCAACATGGTGCAGGAAACGACGCTGTCGGTGCACGACTTCATCTTTCCGTTGTTTCTCATCGAGGGCGACAACAAAACCGTGGAGGTAACGTCGATGCCGGGCATTCAGCGCTTCACGGCCGACCGCCTGCTCGATGAAATCGGCCAGTGCGTGGACCTAGGCATCAAGGCATTTGCGCCTTTTCCGAGCATCGATGACCGCCTGAAGGACCGCCTCGCTAAGGAAAGCCACAACCCCGACGGCCTGTACGTGCGCACGGTGGAACGCATCAAGAAGGCTTTTCCCGATGTGGTGATCATGACCGATGTGGCCATGGACCCCTACTCTTCCGACGGCCACGACGGCATTGTGGACCCCGACTCGGGCGAAATCATGAACGACGCCACCCTGGAGGTGCTCGGCCAAATGGCCCTGGCGCAAGCCCGCGCCGGCGCCGACATTATCGGGCCATCCGACATGATGGACGGCCGCGTGGCCTGGATTCGCGACGTGCTCGACCGCAACGCCTTCTCGCACGTGAGCATTATGAGCTACACGGCCAAGTACGCGTCGGCTTTCTACGGCCCGTTCCGCGACGCCCTAGGTTCAGCCCCGAAAAAGGGCGACAAGAAGAGCTACCAGATGAACCCGGCCAACCGCCGCGAAGCCATCCGGGAGTTGCGCCTCGACGAGCAGGAAGGCGCCGACATGGTGATGATTAAGCCCGCGCTGAGTTACCTCGACGTAATTCGGGAAGTGCGCGACAACACCACCTTGCCCGTAACGGCCTACAACGTATCGGGCGAGTACGCCATGGTGAAAGCCGCCGCCCAAAACGGCTGGGTTGACGGCGAGCGGACCATGCTGGAGGTGCTGATGAGCATCAAGCGTGCCGGCGCCGACGCCATCCTGACGTACTTCGCCAAGGAAGCGGCGCAGGTGCTACGCCGCGGTTAAATTTAGCTTCTTCTGAGGTTGGGCAAATTTGGCGTAACAGCGCTAGGTTTGCCCAATTTCGTTTTCTCTTACCTTCCGATACCCTCTGATTTATGCCTATCCGCTTATTTATCTTGACAGCAGCCGGATTGTGGCTGCAACCCACTAGCGCGCAAGCCCAAACGCAGCGGGCTATGCCCTCGGATACCGTTACGCTGGAAGAAGCAATCGGCGCCTACAACGAGCGGGCCACCCGCCATAACAGTATGCTAGCCGCTTACAACGAGGCCCAGCAGCACACCCAGCAGGCCATTGCCCAACTGAACGCGTTTTTTGATTTCTACAACCATCGGTTTCAGCCCCGCAAAACCGACGCGCAATTGCAGCAAATGCTGCCGCCCGTAGCGACCAACCTGCAACGCGCCCGGGGCATTTTGGCCACGGTAGCGTTTGAGGACGAAACGCGCCAAGCCACGGTGCGCGAGCTAATGGCCGTGGTACAGCGCGGCGAAGCGCGCCTGCGCAACAGCCAGGCTTTTTTGGCCCGCTACCTGCGTACTACCCCGGTCCAGCGCCCGGTGCTGTTTACTACCCGCGGCGGCCCCTACGAAATGACGCGCTGAGTTGCTACTGCTTGCTGCTTGTTACAAGCCAAACACCTAGGAACCCATCAATTATTTAGCACCCTCCGAGTAGCCTCGCTGCGCTCCGAACGGCCAGCGGCCCTGCCGTGAGTTGCTGATCAGAAAAACTACCACGCCCGCAGCAATTACGGCCAGGCCCGAAAGCACAAACGACAGCCCCGTGCTGCCCAGCACCAGCAGCCACACCACCACGGCCACCACCACGGGCAAGGGGTACAGCGGCATCCGGAAGGGCAAACCTGCTGTGCCGCGCCGGCGCCGCAGCAGCACCAAACCCACGGCTTGCCCCACAAACTGCACCAAAATGCGCATGGCCAGGATGGCGCTGATAACCTCCGAAAGCTTGAACAGCAGGCTGAACACAAATCCCGCCCCGCCCAACACCAGCAACGATACGTGCGGAAAGTGCTTGGTGGGGTGTACGCGCGCAAACACCGGCAAAAACTCGCCATCGGCTGCTGCGGCGTACGGAATGCGCGAGTAGCCCAGCAGCACCGCAAACAACGAAGCAAACGCCACCCACAGCACCAGCGCTGTGGCCGCCAGCGCCGCCGTGTGGCCGAAGAGCCGCTCCACAAACGTGCTCACAATAAACTCCGATTGCGCCGCTTCGGCCCAGGGCAGCACGCGCGCCACGCTGTAGTTGAGCAGCAAGTACAGCACGGCAATGCCCACTATGCTCAGAAAGATGGCCCGCGGAATGATGCGCGCCGGCTGCCTGATTTCGGCGCCTAGGTGGCACACGTTGTAATAGCCCAGGTAGCTGTAAATGGTTTTGACGCTGGCCTGACCTAGGGCCAGCGCCGGCAACACAAACCAGCCCTTGGCGGCATCGGCGGCGGCTACGGGCGTAAGTGGCGGAAAGGGCACTGCCTCGCGGCCCAGCAGCAGGCCGCTGCCAATCAGGCCTAGCATAAGCACCAATACACCCACCCACAAAGCCACGCCCAGCTTGCCCACCGAGCCAATGCGCCGGTACAGCAGCGCTACCAGCAGCACCACCACCGTGCCGCTCACCAATTTGGGCTGCCACCACGCGGGCAAGGGCACCAAGTAGGCAAAGTACTGCGCAAACCCAATGGCGCCCGAGGCCACCACCAAGGGCGCTTGCACCAAGGTTTGCCACACGTACAAAAACGACATCAAGCGGCCCCAAGTCTGCTCGCCGTAGGCCAGCTTCAGAAAGCGGTATGAGCCTCCCGCCTCGGGGTGCGCCGCGCCCAGTTCCGACCAAATCAGCCCATCAACCACCGAAAGCACCGCCCCCGCCACCCACGCCCACAGAAAGTAAGGCCCCAGCAATTGCATTACCAGCGGCAGCACCACAAACGGCCCAATGCCCACCATGTCGATCATGTTGAGGGCGGTGGCTTGCAGCAGGCCCAGTTCGCGGCGTAGCGTATCGGGCGGGTTGGTATCGGAGGTTGGGGGCATGGCGCAGTTGCTCTGTAAGGTAGCGAGCCTGCAGGCGAAATAACTGCTTTTGCGCACCAAGGGACTCAGCGGCACTCAAACAAACCCGGTATAGGCACGCAACCGCTAGTTTTCGGCTGAATTGGTGCTTGAAAATGTCACCGGGTCAGCCGGCCAAGCCAGGCGGCAGCCCTAGGTCGGGCAGCCCAACGCAACGGCGGCGGCCGCTACCCGGTATTACTGCCGGGTAGCGGCCGCCGCCGTTGCGTTGAGGGTCAGGTGCTGCTGCCGCTAGTTTGTAGCAATAGCGCCCTGCCCACTGGTTCGGATGGCCTGCCCACCCGAAGCCGTGGTGTAGCTAAACCCTGGCTGATTCGGAAATACGTTGCGCAGCTGCTGGCCGCCTACGCCTACCATAAAGCTGCCGTTGCTGGTTGCTGTGCGGTGGTTGCGGCTGCTGGCGCCCAGCGTGCCCAGTCCGCCGGCCGCCACGGCCGACCCTCCCGAGGCCAGCGTGCGTCCTTGTGCATCCACGCGCACAATGCCGAGCGGCGCGTTGTTATAAATGGCCTGCACTACGTACGAGCCGTCTTGCATTTTGGCGTAGTTGAGGCGCACGGCGCTGCTCCGGTACTGGCGTACGTAGCCGAGCAGCTCGGCAAAATTGCTCCAAGAGCCGTTGTTGTAGTTACGCGGGTCGCAGTCGCACACGCCTTGCTCGCCGTTGGGCCGGCTGCTGAGCTGCTGCCAAGCAATGTTGATCCACGGGTCGGTGCAGGGGTTGTTGCGCGCCGCTTCGGCTTGGGCACTTGAGGGGTTGCCCTGGGCCGCAGCATAGCCAATGGTACTTAAGGCCAACAGAGTGAGGAAAAGGTGTTTCATGAAAGCGAAATAGGTGGTGAATTGAGACGGGCGGTGCAGCATCAGCAACGCAGCTTTAATATATATGATTAATTTAATCATCTTGATCATTACCCAGTTCCACTACGCTTCCTTGGCTACAACGCACAGGCGTGTGCCAGCCTAGCTGCGCTTCGGGCCGCGGGCTTGGGGTGCAACCAGCAGTTATATTATGCTGCCGTGCTGCTGCTTGCGCCGCGGCGCGTACTAGCGCCGCCCCTAGGTGCGTTTAGCTGATGGCCTTGGCATGGGTGCCTCTTACCTTTACCCAGCAAGGCGAAAACCGTAGTCCATGAAATACCCTATTCTGATTGGGGCACTGGCAGTCCTGCTGCTGAGCTCAACTGCCCCGGCCGTGGCCCAAAAGGTCAAAACCAAAGTAAAAGGCGCCGCTGCGGCCGAGCTATCGGTGGTGGCGCGGCGGCAGTTGCCGCTGTTTGGCGGCCTCACGCCGCAAGCCGCCCAGCAGCTGGTAGGCGAGCCGTACCTCAAAGGCCTGGAGCAAAGCTTTCAGTCGCGCACCGAGGCCAGCCAGTTTTTTGCCAACAAAGGCTACGAGTACCTCACCGAAGGCAAGGCCGATACGGCCCGGTACCGCTTTAACCTGGCCTGGCTGCTCGATCCACAAAACCCCGACGCTTACCGCGGCCTGGGCTTGCTGGCCGCCAATACCTCGCCCGATCAAGCCATCGGCCTATTCAGCCAAGGCTTAGCGGTGGCGCCCAACAACGCCCAGCTGCTCACCGACCTAGGCAGCGGCTACCTGCTGCGCTACAACCAAACCAAAAAGGCTAAAGACCTGAAAACGGCCGAGGAACAGTTGCGCAAGGCCCTGGCCGCCGATGCCAACAGCGCTTACGCCTGGCAACAGCTGGCGTGGGTGCAATTCTACCAAAACGAGTATGCCCAGGCCTGGGAGTCGTTGCACAAAGCCAGCACGCTCAATTTCAGCGGCGTCGACTTTGAATTGGTAACCAGCCTGAAGGAAAAAATGCCTGACCCGAAGGGCCTGTTTAAGTAGGCCGCAACCCTTGGCTCACAACGCAGCCCGCGCCGCCGGCGTAAGCGGGCTGCTTACCAATCCTCTCCTACGTGCGCATCACCAACTTATTGCTCGGAGCAGCTTTGCTGGCGCCGCTGGCCGCCTCGGCCCAAGCCCCGCGCCGCCACTTCGACGCGCAAGGCCGCGCTTTTTTTCGCGGGCCGCTGCGATTGTCGGCCGGCGGCGGCATTGCCCTGTACAACGGCGACCTGACCGCTAGCCTAGGCGACAACTTTATTGGGCCCGCCGGGCAGCTGGGCCTGGTGTACACCTGGCGCCCGCACTGGAGCGTGGGCGGCGAAGCCACCGCGTTTCAGATTGGCGCCCGCGACCAACTGCCCGAGCGTAACCTCGCGTTCAGGGGGCGCAACCTGGCCGTTACGGCCTTTGTGCGCTACGAGCCCCTGCGCGACCCCTCGTGGTACGCGGGTACGCGCAACCGCTTTGCCCGCGTAAAACCGTTTCTGAAGGCCGGGGTGGGCTACTTGCTCTACAACCCCAAAGCCTACAACGGCACCGAGCGCCCCGCCAACAACACCGAGTTTCTGCCGGCCGAGCGGCCCGATTACACCGCCACGGCCATTACGGTGCCCGTGGGCGGCGGCCTGTCGTTTTTCCTGACGCGGCGGTTCTGGCTCACGGCCGAGGGCGCGTATGGCCTCACCACCACCGACCACCTCGACGACGTAAGCCAGCGCGGCAACCCCGACCGCAACGATGGCTACGGCACCGTTACCTTCAAGCTGGAATACCAATTAGGTGAGTAGGTTTGGTATTGGGTACTGGGTATTGAGACGTGAGTATGAAGTATTGAGTACGTGGTATTCAATACTGAGCAATCAGCATCCAGTGCCATTTCTTAACTGCTTCTTTCGACGCTCAACACGCAGTACTTCAGCTCACTACTCACGTCTCAGTACCAAATACCAAATACTAACTGCTAACTACTAACTACCAAAATGCCTTTTCCTGCTGATGCGGCCACGCGCTGGTCGTTGCAAGGCCGTGTTTTTCTGGTAACGGGTGCTTCGGCCGGCATTGGTGCGGCCGTGGCGGCCGAGCTCCTGGGTTTTGGAGCTACAGTGGTGGCGGCCGCGCGGCGGCCCGAGCCGTTGCAGCAGGCCGTAACCGAGTGGCAGCAGCAAGGCCTCGATGCCCACGCCCTGCCCACCGACGTAAGCACGCCCCTAGGTCGGAAAACCCTGATGGAGCAGGTACAGGCGCAGTTTGACCGGCTCGATGGGCTGGTGAACAACGTGGGCACCAACATCCGCAAGCCCACCACGGCGTACTCCGACGAAGAGTACCGCCACGTGATGCAAACCAACCTCGATTCGGCGTTTCACCTGTGCCAACTGGCTTACCCCTTGCTGAAGGCTAATCGGCAGGGCAGCGTGGTGAACATATCGTCGGTGGCGGGGCTTACCGCCGTGCGCACCGGCGCCGTGTACGCCATGACGAAGGCCGCCATGGTGCAGCTTACCCGCTACCTAGCCGCCGAGTGGGCCCCCGATGGCGTTCGGGTGAATTGTGTGGCGCCGTGGTATATAAGCACGCCCTTGGCCGCCGGGGTGCTCAGCAACGAGAGCTACCTGCAAAACGTGCTCGACCGCACCCCCATGCGCCGCGTGGGCGAGCCGCACGAAGTAGCCGCGGCCGTGGCTTTCCTGAGCTTGCCGGCCGCTAGCTACATCACCGGCCAAACGCTATCTGTAGATGGCGGCTTTGTGGGTTACGGCTTTTAGCCCGACTGCGTGTAGCGCGGCAGTAGCGCGGTGTAGCGCGGACTTTGTAGTCCGCGTCCCCAGATAGTAATTTCTGTTTCTAGACCTAGGAATACGGCGCGGTGTAGCTCGGACTTGGCTACGCCTTCCTGCGGTTCAGTCCGCGCTGGCGCGAACGAGCGGTGTTGCGCGGGTTTGCCCTAACGATTTCGTTCTAGCAAACGCGGGCTTAAGCCCGCGCTACACCGCCGCACGCCCTAGGTCCGGAAACAGAAATTACTATCTGTGGACGCGGACTACAAAGTCCGCGCTACACGCTGCTACAGTTTCACCGCCGTGGGTTGGGTTAGGCGCAGCAAGGCTTCGTAGTAGCGCTGGTAGGCAACCTCGCCGGCCGAATCCATGTACAGGAAGGGTTCTATCATTTCCAGCTCCATCAGCCAGAAGCCACCGGCGGGGGCCTCTACCCCATCCACGCGGGCATAAAGGCAACCCTGCGCAAAGCGACCCACGATATCCTGCGCCACGGCCACCGTAGCGGCAGGCGGCGTTTCGGCATGAATGGCGCCGCCGTGGAAGTGCTGCACCCGGAAGTCGCCCGACTTGGGGGTTTTGCGCACGCAGTGGCTGAGCTGCCCGCCAAAAAACACCAACGACCACTCGCCCGTGGTCTGGATTTGGGGCAGGAAGGGCTGGGCCATAAAGTCGGCTTCGTCAACCAAAGCCTGCAGCTGCTCCAGGGCCGCGTTGGCTTCGTCCAGACCTAGGGCAAAGGTGTCCTTGGCGCCGCCGCTTACGGTGGGCTTCAGCACCAGGCGCTCGGTACCCAGCTCGGCCAGCAGCGCGGCGGGCTCCACGCGGCTGCCGCGGGGCAGCCAGTGCGTGGGCACAATGGGCACGCCGGCCTGCTCCATGTCGCGCAGGTACAGCTTATCGGCGTTGTGGCGCACAATACTGGTGGGATTGAGCAGGCGCACGCCGCGGGCATCGAGCTCGTTGAGCCAGTTGTGGAACTCGGTGGGGCGGTCGAAATAATCCCACGGCGATTTGAGCACGGCCACATCAAAGGCTTCCCAACGCACGCGGGCGTCCGTCCAGGAAACATAGCTGACCTGCAGGCCGCGGGCCCGGAGGTAATCGGCAAGCTGCTGGTCTTCGGCAGCTACGTTGGTAGCGGCGTACTGCGCCAGGGCATCGCAAGAAACTAAGGCAATATGCATAGGTACGAAAGCAAGAAAACCGCCCTAGGTGCAGCGGCTCAAAATGGGCCGCAAAGGTACCACCATCGGGGCCCTGGCTCAAATAAAAAGCCCGCCGTACCTAGGTACGGCGGGCTTGTAACAGGTAAAGCAACGAGGTTTGCGGCAGCTACTTCATCTTGCCGCTGAGGTAATCGACGGCTAGGTTGGCGAGGGTGCGCACACCTAGGCCAAAGCCGCTTTCATCGAGGAAGAAGCCTGGGGTGTGGTGCGGCGCGGTGGTGGCGGGGTCCACGCCCTTGGGCATAGCGCCTAGGTACAGGTACACGCCGGGCACCTTCTCTTGGTAGCAACCAAAGTCTTCGGCGCCGGTTACGGCTTTCATCTCGCTCACGGCGCTGGTGCCCGCTACGTTGCGCAGCGTGGGCAGGGCTTGTTGCAGCAGGCGCGGGTCGTTGTAAGTAAGCGGGGCGGCGGGGCGCACCTCCACCTCGGCGGTGGCGCCGGTGGCCTCGGCAATGTTGGTGGCTACGCGGCGCACGCTTTGGGCCAGCTGCGCGCGGGTTTGGGCATTGAGGGCGCGCAGGGTGCCTTGCAGCTCCACTTGCTCTGGAATGATGTTGTTGCGCACGCCCCCATGAATCATGCCCACGGTAACCACCGCGGCGTCGTCGGTGAGCTGCACCTCGCGGCTCACGATGGTTTGCAGGGCTACCACAATCTGCGAGGCCGTAACCACCGGATCGACGGCCAGCCACGGGTAGGCCCCGTGCGCCGACTTGCCTTTCACCCGAATCTGAAACACGTCGGCGCTGGCCATCATGCCGCCGGCGCGGTACTTAATCTGGCCGGCTTCGGTTTGCGCGTTGACGTGCAAGCCAAACACGGCGTCTACTTTCGGGTTGTCGAGCACGCCTTCTTTCACCATCAGGGCGGCGCCGCCCTCCTCGCCCGCGGGCGGCCCTTCTTCGGCGGGCTGGAAGATGAACTTAACGGTGCCGTGCAGGTCTTTTTTCAGCTGACTGAGCACGTTGGCCGTGCCCAGCAACATGGCCACGTGGCTGTCGTGGCCGCAGGCGTGCATCACGCCTACCTCTTGGCCGTTGTATTGGGTGCGCTCCTTGGAGGCAAACGGCACCTTGCGTTCTTCGGTAACGGGCAGCGCGTCCATGTCGGCGCGCAACGCCACCACGGGGCCGGGCTTGCCGCCGCGCAGCAGGCCGACCACGCCGGTTTTGCCCACGCCGGTTTGCACTTCCATGCCTAGGCGCTTCAGCTCGGCGGCCACAATGCCGGCCGTGCGGGTTTCGCGGTTGCCCAGTTCGGGGTGCTCGTGGATGTCGCGGCGCCAGGCAATTACCTGCGGCTCTACGCGCGCCGCGAGCGCATCGATGCGCCCGGCTAAAGGGTTTTTCTTTTGGGCTGCGGCCGGGGCCGAGCTTAACGCCAGCAGCCCAGCAGCGGCGGCCAGCAAAACAGGAAGGCGGAACATTGGCGCCAGGTATGGTATCAGTATGCCGCCAAGGTACAACACGGCACGCAGCCAATTGCACGCGCCCTAGGTGCCGCTGCCTGTCTCAGCACGCGGCAACTGGCACCTAGGGCCTTACTTTACCAGGTGCAGGAAACGCAGGTACAAGGGCGTAGGTGCTGCGGCGTGCTTTGGCTGGTACTTGCCCGCTACAATGGGCACGTACATAACGCGGCGGCGCGAAGCGGCACCAACCAAAGGCGAGCGGGCTACGCGGTGCCACATGCGGCCGTCGTGCACGGTAAGGTCGCCGGCCTGGGTTGCAATGGCTAGCTCGTTGGGGTCGGCCTCGTGGCTGGCGAAGTACTTTTTGCGAAACAGCAACTCGCGCAAGCGTTGGCGGTGCGTACCCGGCAGCACCCGCAAGCCGCCATTGCTAGCCGGGCAGTCGTCGAGGTGAAGGCCCACGTTGAGCATAGGCCCCACGCGCTGGCCCTCGAACACGTCGCGCAGGGCATCGGTGTGCCAACCCATTTGCGCAAACGTGCTGTTGGGTTCGTTCACGTAGTGATTTACCACGAGGCCGTTCTTCTCGTTTTCGCCGATGCGGGCCCCGGGCGCATCAAGCAGCTCGAACAGGGCCGGCAGGCGTGCATCCTGCAGAAATGCGTGCAGCGCGGGGCTGTGCTGCGAGGCAAAGGCAAACCGCTGCACCATGCGCGTGCCATCCGCATCGCGGCCGTACTTGATGGGCACCCCGTTGATTTTGGTTACGCCGCTGGCCAGCCATTGCTGCTGCAACTGCTCCATGGCCTGTAGCAGCACCTGCACCGTTTCCGGGCTTACAAATTGCCGAAAATGAAGAAAGCCGTATTGCCCAAAAAAGTTTTTTTGCTCGCGGGTGAGCTGCAAATCGGATAAGCAAAAGCGGGGATAATCGGCAGATAGCTGCATAAACCAGTGCCGAATACCGCCTCTACTGCATCAGCAAGCCTCAGCCCTGCCAAATTACGCATCTTTAGCGGGCTGCAACATGGCTTTCCGCTAGCTTAAACATTGGTTTGACTAGCTCGACGCTTGCTTTATCAAAAGTTGTGTATTTTCGGGATGCTGGAACGCTACTTCTCCACCCACCTCCAGCCCTCCACCGCATGAAACGCATCCTTTGGCTGCCGTTGGCCTTTGCGCTCAGCTATGTCGCAGCGGCCCAGCCTGCTCCTGCCCGCCTGGTGCCCTGCCGCAAAGGCAACCAGTGGGGCTACGCCGACCGCCAGGGCCGCATGGTACTGCCCCTGCGTTACGACGAGGCCGGCCCGTTCGTCGACGAGGTGGCTTGGGTGCGCATGGGTGGGCGCTACGGCTACATCGATGGCGGCGGCAATGCCATCACGCCCGTGCATTTCGAGCGGGCCTCCAACTTTCAGCAGGGCCGCGCCACGGTGGTGCTCAAGGGCGACACCTTCGACATCGATATATCGGGCCACCGGCTTACCGAGCCCCGCGAGCAAGCCGAGGAAGATTACCTAGCGCAAGGCGACCCGCTCCGCCGCAACGGCAAAGTGGGCTTCCGCTTTTCGATTGGCGACGCCGTGGTGCCCCCCGTGTACGACGAGGTGCAGGACCTCTACCACGACGGCCTGCTGCTGGTGCGCCAAGGCCCCAAGTGGGGCGTGGTAGACAACCGCGGCCGCCAGCGCCTGCCTCTTAGCTTCGACAACATCCGGGCCAGCGAGCAAAACGGCTATGCCTACCCCATTGTGGAGCAACAAGGCCGCTTCGGTTACCTAGGGCCCAACGGCAAGCTCATCATCAAGCCCAAGTACGCCGCTGCCGAGCCCTTTGTGGCCGGCGTGGCCCGCGTAATCACCCCCGAGGGCAAAGTAGGCTACGTGGACGACGAAGGCCGCGAGTATTTCGATTAAGCTAAATCGGGCACAAGCTGCGCCAACTGGCCCTGGCGGTAACTTGCTGCACCGGCGCCGTATACCACGGCGGCCCCGGCGTTTACCACTCAGCTAAAATCACCTAGGCATGCTTCAGGCCTTGCCCATCACCAACGTTCGGCTGCAGCCCTGCGCCGTGGCGGCCGATAAGCTCACGCCCGTGCCAGGCGGGCATTTCTGCGCCGACTGCCAGCGCGTGGTGCACGATTTCACCAACGCCACGCAACTTGAGCTAGCCGAAGCCCGGGCTGCCTCGCCCGATGGCCGGCTGTGTGGCCGCTTTCGGCAGGCGCAATTGGCTGCGGCACCTAGGCTGCGGCCAAAGCTTCGGTGGTGTTTGGCGGCTTTGGTGCTGGTGGTTGTGGAAAGCTTATCGGCGCAGCAGGCGTGGGCGCAGGTGCGGCAAAAAGCTCGCACCATTACGCAAAAAAGCGCTGCTAAGCATTTGCATCACAAGCATACCAAAGAAGAGGAAACGCTCGGAATTGAGTTGTCCGGATTAGGGGATGAAGCTTCGGAGCTACACGGCAACGCACCGACTGCTGTGAAGGCGCAACAAGAAGAGCATGTTTACGGCGTGATGCTTGAGCAAATGCCCCAATTTAAAGGCGGCCATGAGGCTTTGTTTACTTATCTGCGTAGCAACCTTCGCTATCCTTCTACCACTGCATCGAGTCGAGTTTTTGTGAGCTTCCTTGTTACAAAAACCGGCGCCATTAAAGATGCGCGAGTGGTGAAAGGTACCGATCCGGCGCTTGATGCGGAGGCGCTTAGGGTTGTTGGACAGATGCCAAATTGGGTACCTGCTTACCGCAATGGCCAACCCATCGAAGCAGGCTTCACGATACCTATCACGTTTGATAACAAGAAGTAAACACCGAGGAGGCACGCGGAACATTACCAGGCCGACAACCTAGTGACTCGGCAGTAGTACTGAAGTCATAAAAGCTTATACTTATAGCCAGACCTCACCCTTCCTCCGGCCATGATCTTCACCCCGAGTCCCATGCTGCTGAAGCTGCTGTATACCCGCGGCAGCTTGCACAACTTACCCGATAACGGCGGCGTTGCTTTCTCGCTGAAAAACCGCCTCGATACGGTTCGCCTTACGCGCATCGACCAGGTTCGGGTAAACGGCCATGCCCTAGGTCCGGAGCAGATTACTATTGACCTAGGCAACGGCAACATTCGGCCGGCTACGGAACTTGGCGAAAACGGCGGCTTGGAGTTTCCCGTGGGGCACAGCATTACGCTGCGCCTGCACACCAACCCGCTGCCCGAGGGCATGCACCCCGTGCAATTGCAGTTCCAGACCGACCCTTTCGGCGAGCTGCAAGTGGAGGTGGAAGATGCCATTGTGCAGCAAGACCAGCGCGTGCGCATCCCGCGCTTCGAGCCCGACGATTACGCCGAAGCCGCCATCCAGGCCCGGCAGCGCTTTGCGCAAGACTTCACCGGCCAGGAGTTCGAGCACATCACCAAGTACTCCTTCGATCCGCACGCGCTTAAAGGCAACTGCGAGCATTTCGTGGGCGTGGCGCAGGTGCCCATCGGGCTGGCCGGGCCGTTGCGCGTAAACGGCGAGCACGCGCAGGGCGACTTTCTCATTCCGTTGGCCACCACCGAAGGCACCTTGGTAGCCAGCTACAACCGCGGCATGCAGCTGCTCAACCTGAGCGGCGGCGTAAAGTGCACCGTTATCGGCGACGCCATGCAGCGCGCCCCCGTGTTTGTGTTCGACGACGCCCGCGGCGCCCGCGATTTCAGCCGCTGGGTGGAGGAGTGCATCGACAAAATCCGGCACGAGGCCGAAGCCACTTCGCGCGTGGCCAAGCTGCAGTACATCGACACGTACCTGGCCAACAAATTTGCTTACCTGCGCTTCAACTTCAGCACCGGCGATGCAGCGGGCCAAAACATGGTGGGCCGGGCCACGTTTGCGGCTTGCTCCTGGATACTAGCCAACTACCAGGGCGCGCCCATCCGCAACTTCTACCTCGAGTCGAACTTCGCCACCGATAAAAAAGCCTCGCAGATTAACGTTATGCGCACCCGCGGCAAACGCGTGGTGGCCGAAGCCCTGATTAAGCGCGACGTGCTGCAGCAGCGCATGCGCGTTACGCCCGAGCAACTGGCCTACCACGGGCAGGTGGCCAACGTGGGCGCGTTTATGTCGGGCGCCAACAACAACGGCTTGCACTCGGCCAATGGCATCACGGCCATGTTCATCGCCACGGGCCAGGATGTGGCCAACGTAGCGGAATCGTCGGCGGGCATTATTTACTCGGAGCGCACGCCCGAAGGCGACTTGTACCTGAGCATCACCATTCCGTCGCTGATTGTGGCTACCCACGGCGGCGGCACCGGCCTGGCCACCCAAAACGAGTGCCTGCGCATGCTGGGCTGCACCGGCCGCGGCACCGTTAATAAGTTTGCCGAAATAGTGGCCGGCGTGGTGCTGGCCGGCGAGCTAAGCCTGGCCGCCGCCATCAGCAGCTCCGATTGGGTAAGCTCGCACGAGCAGTATGGCCGCAACCGGTAGCCGGCGCCATTTTGCTTACTCCTTTCGTTACCTCTGCGCCAATGCATTCGCTGAAATATAGCTGTGCCCTGTTGGGCCTAGGTGCTCTGCTGCTGACCAGCTCGGCGGCAGCGGCGCAACACAACGCCAACCCCATGCCCAATGCCATGGCGCCCGACCCAGGGCGCCATTCCGAGCTGGGCGGCCGCAAGCTCTACCGCTACGTCGAGCAAATGCCGGTGTATTTGGATGGCGGCAAAGCCGGGCTGCAGGCGTTTATCGGCAGCCGCGTGCGCGGCGCGGCCAGCGGCAGCGGAGCCTACCTAACCTTTGTGGTCGACCAAACGGGCAAGCCTCGTTTTCCCGCCCTAGGTCCCGCATCGGCCGATTCGGAAGCGGCCACCGACCCGGCGCTGGCCAGGGCTTTTCAGTTGATGGGCAGTTTCAGGCCGGGCTACCAAAACGGCAAACCCGTGGATGTTGAGCTGACCATTCCCCTCGCCAAACCCACCAGCAAGTAGCTACCGGGTGTTCTGGCTCCTCAAAATTTCTCGCGCCCGCACGACCTAGGCAAACTACGGCATGCTTCATCCAACGTCCGCGCAGTCGATGGGCCCTACCGCGTAAGGCCGTCACGTCGACCCCTCAGAAGGGTCATATCGAGCTTGTCGAGACATCTTGCGTGCTTCATTGCCATCAATTCAGGCCGTCATGTCGAGCGTAGCCGAGACATCTCGCCTGCTGATGTCCGATAGAATATTATTATCCGGCGAGATGTCTCGACGGGGCTTGACATGACGGGCTTATTGCAGCCGAAACAGTATTTCAGCTTCAACCCCAGATGAGTCTTTTCAACGCCTATTCGCTCAACGACGTCACGGCGGTTCGTCCCTAGGTGCGCAGATCTGGAATGACAAGGAAGAGCACGACTCTACCTTGTCAGCCGTTGTGCCATAATTTCAATCGGCACAGCCACTACATCGAGCGCGCGGACATCGACCAATTTTTGCGGGCGCTGTGCGCAATTATTCCGGCAGAGGTGAAAAGTTAAGCGACTTGTAGCCTAACTTGCGGCCTTAATGAGTGGCACCACGAGGTTCACGAGCAAAGCTCACCTTTTGATAAGCTGCACGCTGCCGTTTCCTACAACTGCGCAGCCCCTGGCCGGTTCTTTCCCCGAAAGCACGGCCGCCCAATCCCCGTTTCGGCCGTCGTATTCGCCCGGTTTGCCGTTGTTCGACAGCGGCCACCGACCGGGCCCGGGGCCGATGGAATTGCTTTCTTTCGCCTCCGTTCGGTACCAATCCGCATTCGGCTGGAATAGACCCCTGATATCAGGCTCTGTTCCAGCCGAATTTGTTTTCGGCGCGCCCCGAAAGCCCGCTGTAACGCGAAAATCCGTTTGGCTCCGCCGACCTGCGGTTCGCGACGAGCCGCAGGCGAGTTCCGGAGCGTTTGGGCGGTACCCAATTGGCGCCTGCGGCGCCACGCGGAACAGATTTTCCGCGCTACTGATGCGCCCGCCGCGACTACTCAACCAAACAAGCCAATCGACCCAACTTTCCGTCTGGCTTCCCCTCTCTTTTGGAGAGGGGGCCGGGGGGTGAGGTCCTTACCATAAACCCTTTTTTCGCACAACAGAGTGGAAAACGCTAAATCGGTGAAGCTGGTGCTAGAAGACGGCACCGAAATCCAAGGACAATCGTTCGGGGCGTTTACCTCGGCCGCGGGCGAAGTGGTGTTCAGCACGGCCATGACCGGCTACCCCGAAAACCTCACCGATCCGTCCTTTGCCGGGCAGATACTGGTGCTCACCTACCCCATCGTGGGCAACTACGGCGTGCCGGGCGAGGAGCTATACGAGTCGATTTCCCGCATTTTCGAATCGGACAAGATTCACGTGGCGGGCCTGGTGGTGAACTACTACTCCGAGGAGCACAGCCACTGGCACGCCGCCAAGAGCCTGGGCGAGTGGCTGGCCGAATACAACATTCCCGGCATCTGCGGCGTGGACACGCGCATGCTCACCAAAAAGCTGCGCGAGAAGGGCGCCATGCTCGGTAAAATCGTGGCCGCAGAGGACGTGCCCCTGCACGACCCCAACCAGGACAACCTAGTAGCCCAGGTGAGCCCCGAGGGCGTGCAGCACTACGGCACGGGCAGACACAAAATCGTGCTGGTGGACTGCGGCACCAAGACCAACATCATCCGCTGCTTCCTGGAGCGCGACGTGGAGCTGATCCGCGTGCCCTGGGACTACGACTTCACCCAGCTCGACTACGACGGCCTGTTCCTGAGCAACGGCCCCGGCGACCCGAAAATGTGCACCGCCACCATCGAGCACCTGCAAAAGGCGCTGACGCAGGACAAGCCCATCTTCGGCATCTGCCTAGGCTCCCAACTCATGGGCCTGGCGGCCGGCGGCGACACCTTCAAGCTCAAGTACGGCCACCGCAGCCACAACCAGCCCGTCAAGCTCACGGGCACCCAGCGCAGCTACATCACCAGCCAGAACCACGGCTTCGCAGTGGACACGGCCACGCTGCCCGCCGACTGGGACATGCTGTTCGAGAACCTTAACGACGGCACCTGCGAAGGCATTAAGCACAAGACCAAACCCTTCTTCTCCACCCAATTCCACCCCGAAGCCGCCGGCGGCCCCCAGGACACGGAGTTTCTGTTCGACCAGTTCCTGGACGAGGTAGAGAAGTACAAGGCTGGCAAGTAGGCGAACGACCAAGCTCAGCACGACGAAAAAGAACGTCATGCTGAGCTTGTCGAAGCATCTCTACTGATAGCAATTCTTACCGTGAGAACAAAGCAGCAGAGATGCTTAAACAAGCTCAATATGAAATTTTGGATGAAATACCAGTAATCTGCTACCTTATTTTTTGTACATGAAAATCAGACATCAAACTGTGTTAAAAAAGTTGCTTAGACCATTCGATTATGCGTTTTATAGATTAGCAGAATTATTTTTTAAAAAAGATGGAAGTGAGGCAATCAGAGCTATAGGGTTGCTATCATTAATGCAGGGTCTTTATATTGGATTCTTTGTGACTATGCTCAATAGAAAGATTGCTGAATTTGAATTAATAACAAGTTTAAAATGGGGAAAAATTCTACTTGCTGCCTTAACAATCACCCTGTTTGCTGTAAATTACAAAAGATATGCCAACAACTTTTATACAATGGCTGGTATGTGGCGAGGCACGGAAAAAATATATCAAAGAAGAGTAAGAAGTATTTATATAATACTTTCTTTTCTATCATCTTTATTAATATATCTATTCGCCCTACTATAAGATTAATTAACAACATCACGAAGCTTTTAACTACTGTACTCGCATGTACGTCTACATCCTGACCAACCCTACCCAGACCGTGCTCTACATTGGCGTTACGAATGACCTTAAACGTCGCCTGTACGAGCATTGCAGCGGTCGAGGCGACGCCGGGAAGTTTACCGGACGATATCAAGTGGACTTGCTAGTGTATTTCAAAATATGCCCAGATGCGACGCAAGCCATAGCGCGAGAAAAGCTGGACGCGAGCCAAGAAAGACGCGCTGATTGCCGCGTTTAACCCAACTTGGCAGGCCATTGATTTGGAAACGTGGGCAGGGTAAAATTCATCAAGCACAACCATGTCTGAGGTAAGAATCTACAGGTCGCGAAAAGCTTTCGATAGCGAGAAACCTTTTTTGCTGTTTGATACTGAAAAAGTAAGCGCAATAAAAGTAGCGGAGTATATGGACGAAGCAAGCTCAAACAGCTATTGCTTCAAGCTAACGGTCGATGACAAAGAGTTTGCTTTCTGCTATGGCAAATCGGACAATAGAGACGAGTATTTAAGCCGTTTACTTCTGGCAATCGAAATGATTCAGGAACATAATATGCCTTTGGTAGACGTCATTATGTACTAAAAAAAACCGTAACGCAACCGTTGCCAACGAAGCGGCAGAGATGCTTCGACAAGCTCAGCATGACGTTCTGATAACTCCTTCGCCTACGGTCTTTTTGAACACCACACCCCAGAATGAACAAGCCCAACAAAGTCCTCATCCTCGGTTCCGGCGCCCTCAAAATCGGGGAGGCCGGTGAGTTCGATTACTCCGGTTCGCAGGCCCTCAAGGCGCTGAAAGAGGAAGGCATCCGCACCATCCTCATCAACCCCAACATTGCCACCGTGCAAACGTCGGACGACATTGCCGACGACGTGTACTTCCTGCCCGTGACGCCCTACTTCGTGGAGGAAGTCATCAAGAAGGAGCAGCCCGACGGCATTCTGGTGGCCTTCGGCGGCCAGACGGCTCTCAACTGCGCCGTGGCCTTGTACCGCGCCGGCGTGTTCGAGAAGTACAACGTGCGCGTGCTCGGCACGCCCGTGCAGAGCATCATCGACACCGAGGACCGCGACATCTTCAAGGAAAAGCTCGACCAGATCGGCGTGCTCACGGCCCGCAGCGAAGCCGTGACCAGCATCGAGGACGCGCTGGCAGCCGGGGAGCGGATTGGCTTCCCCATCATCGTTCGCGCCGCCTTTGCCCTAGGTGGCCTGGGCAGCGGCTTCGCCAACAACATGGACGAGCTGCGCACCCTGGCCCAAAAGGCCTTCTCCACGTCGGACCAGATTCTGGTGGAAGAGTCCTTGAAAGGCTGGAAAGAGGTGGAGTACGAAGTGGTGCGCGACCAGTTCGACAACTGCATCACCGTCTGCAACATGGAGAACTTCGACCCCATCGGTATCCACACTGGCGAGAGCATCGTGGTGGCCCCGTCGCAGACCTTGAGCAACCGCGAGTACCACAAGCTGCGCAGCATCGGCATCAAGACCATCCGCCACCTGGGCATCGTGGGCGAGTGCAACATTCAATACGCCCTCGACCCGTACTCGGAGGAATACCGCGTGATTGAGGTGAATGCCCGTTTGTCGCGCTCCTCGGCCCTGGCTTCCAAGGCCACCGGCTACCCGCTGGCTTTCGTGGCCGCCAAGCTGAGCCTGGGCTACTCGCTGGCCGAGCTGAAAAACAGCGTCACGCAGACCACCTCGGCCTTCTTCGAACCGTCGTTGGACTACCTGGTGGTGAAGCTGCCGCGCTGGGACCTAGGGAAGTTTTCGGGCGTGCAGCGCCAGATCGGCTCGGCCATGAAGAGCGTGGGCGAGGTCATGGCCATCGGCAAAACCTTCGAGGAAGCCATTCAGAAGGGTTTGCGCATGCTGGATACGGGCCGGCGCGGCTTCGTGGCCAACAAGCCCGAGTCGTTGCTCGACAACGCCAGCCTCGATACGCTGCTGAACGAGCCGAACGAGGAGCGCATCTTCGCCATCAACCAAGCCTTCGAAGCCGGCTACGACGTGGACCGCGTGTACGAGCTGACGCGCATCGACCGGTGGTTTTTGCAGCGCCTCTACGGCATCTACCAGCTGGGCCAGCAACTCAGCGCGAAGCGCAACAACGGCGGCCTCGACGCCCTCGACACCGACCTGCTGCGCCAGGCCAAGAAGTCGGGCTTTTCAGACCAGCAGCTGGCCTTCCAGCTCCTTGGCCCGGCCGAGGTGAAAGCCAACGAAATGCTGGTGCGCGCCCGCCGCAAGGCCCTAGGTGTGCTGCCCGTCATCAAGCAAATCGACACGCTGGCGGCCGAATTCCCGGCCCAGACCAACTACCTCTACCTCACCTACCACGGCACCGAAAACGACCTGGCGCCCGAAGCCGACAAGTCGGTGGTGGTGCTGGGCTCGGGCGTGTACCGCATCGGCTCGTCGGTGGAGTTTGACTGGTGCGGCGTGAATGCGGCCCAAACGGTGAACGAGGAGGGCTACAAGTCCATCATCATCAACTACAACCCCGAAACCGTCTCGACCGACTACGACGTGTCGGACCGCCTGTACTTCGAGGAGCTGTCGTACGAACGGGTGATGGACATCCTGGACTTCGAGCAGCCGCAGGGCGTGATTCTGAGCACCGGCGGGCAGATACCGAACAACATTGCCACTCGCCTGGAGCAGGCCGGCGCGCCCATCCTGGGCACCGCCGCCGCCCGCATCGACGAGGCCGAAAACCGCCACAAGTTCAGCAGCATCCTGGACGAGCTGGGCATTGCCCAACCGCGTTGGAGTGAGCTGACCACCATGGAGGCCATCTACGATTTCGTGAAGCAGGTGGGCTTCCCGGTGCTGATTCGCCCGAGCTACGTGCTGTCGGGCGCGGCCATGAACGTGGTGTCCAACGTGCAAGAGCTGCAGGAATACCTGAAGCTGGCCGTGGACGTCAGCGCCGAGTACCCGGTGGTGGTGTCGGAATTCATCCAGGAAGCCAAGGAAATCGAGCTGGACGCGGTGGCCGACAAGGGCGAAATCGTGTCGTACGCCATATCGGAGCACGTGGAGTTTGCCGGCGTGCACTCCGGCGACGCCACCATGTACTACCCGCCGCAGCGCGTGTACGTAGGCACGGTGCGCAAGCTCAAGGTCATTGCCGAAAAGATTGCCAAGCGCTTCCAGATCAGCGGGCCGTTCAACATCCAGTTCCTGGAGAAAAACCGCGAAATCCGCGTCATCGAGTGCAACCTGCGTGCCTCGCGCAGCTTCCCGTTCGTGAGCAAAGTCTCGGGCCACAACCTGATCAAGAAGGCGACGAAGGTGCTGCTGGGCGTGCCCGTGGAGCGCGACGCGAGCGAGCTGGTGTACGACTTGCCCTTCGTGGGCGTGAAGGCCTCGCAGTTCTCCTTTACCCGCCTGCAAGGCGCCGACCCGGTGCTGCGCGTGGACATGACCTCCACCGGCGAAGTGGGCTGCTTGGGCGACACGGCCGAAGAAGCGCTGCTCAAGTCGCTGCTGTCGGTGGGCTACCGTATTCCGGAGCGCTCGGTGCTGATTTCCAGCGGTCCGCTTACCTCCAAAGTGGCCCTACTGGAATCGGCGCAGGTGCTGGTGCAGAAGGGCTACACCCTCTACGCCACGCACGGCACGCACAGCTTCTTCGCCGAAAACGGCGTGCCCAGTTCCCTGGTCTACTGGCCCGACGAGCTGCAGGAGCCCAACGCCCTGACCTACCTGCGCGAGCGGAAAATTGACTTGGTCATCAACATCCCCCGGAATATGACCAAAGGCGAGCTGGACAACGACTACAAAGTACGCCGCACGGCAGTCGACTTCAACATCCCGCTCATCACCAACGCCCGCCTGGCCAAAGCCTTCATCCACGCCTTCACCACGCTGAAGCTGGAGGATTTGAGCATCAAGAGCTGGAAGGAGTTTAAGGCGGAAGCGGTAAGTGTGGAGGCGTAGTTGGCTACTGACGTTTAGATTCAGAACGTCATGCTGAGCTTGTCGAAGCATCTCTACCGCTTCGCTGGAGTTATCAGTACTGAATGAAAACAGAGCGTCATGCTGAGCGAAGCCGAAGCATCTCTACTAATAGTAACTCCTCTCGCGAGGACGACCCCGGTAGAGATGCTTCGGCAGGCTCAGCATGACGTTCTAATTTTTCTGTTGTTCTGCGTAACGTAGCCGCATGTACGTCTACATCCTGACCAACCCGACCCAAACCGTGCTCTACATCGGCGTCACCAATGATCTGGCCCGCCGCCTCTACGAGCACAGTCAGGGCCGTGGCGACGCGGGCAGGTTCACCGGGCGGTATCAGGCGGATTTACTGGTGTACTTCGAGCAGTGCCCGGATGCTACGCAGGCCATTGCGCGAGAAAAGCAGCTGAAAGGCTGGACGCGGCAGAAGAAGGACGCGCTGATTGCGGCGTTTAATCCGACGTGGCAGGCTATTGATTTGCAGTCGTGGAGTATGTAATTAAATAGAATGTAATGCAGATTTATACTCTCAAAATTTCGAACTTATGAAGTTTGCATTTGGCTTATTTCTGATCTTATTATCGTCCTATGGCGTACAGGCACAACGATTTGACTTTGCTGCTAAGGATGCAGTAAAAGTGCCTATTACCTTCTTGGCGCAGGTTAAGCAGTATATCGAGAAGCATGATGGTGTACCTATAGTGTACCTATAGTGTACCTATAGTGTACCTATAGTGAACGACAAATTCACATATATACCCGTCTTTAACGTCATGAAACGATCTGAAAAACGATTTGTAAATGGGATATACTATTTCACTCATAGTTCACATGATTCAGGTCGCCTCTTTATCCACCATAAAGGACAAATTATATTTCTGAGAAATGATAACACGTCTAACATCTTAACAGACTATAGTAGCTATTTAAAGAAATATGCGCCTTCTGAAAATACCCGAATAGCTTATTTATCAGCTATTGCAGCATTTATGAAGTTCCGCTCAGAAGACCAGCGATTGTTGATCAAAAGTGGCGCATTGGAAACAGTGAATTAAGATTTCAATGAAGCGGTAGAGATACTTCGACAAGCTCAGCATGACGGCCTGACGGTCTTTTCCGTCTGCCCTTCTGAAACACTATAGAACACCACATGAACAAATTCACCTCGTTCGCCGACGTACCGGATTACAAAGCCCTGCTGTAACAGGCGCGGGAGATAAAGCAGAACCCCTTCGGCTACCAGCACCTAGGCCGGAACAAGACCGTTGATCCGGTTTTCTTCAACCCCATTCCACCAAGGCGGATTGCAGACCGTGCGTCCGACTTTACCCCACACAGTTACTTCTCGCACAGAGAAGAAAGCCAAGCATTAGCAAAGAGAATTACGTCTTCGGTTCGGGCCTTGGCCGCCGCGCCCTAGGTGAAATGAATACCCACGCGCGAAAACAAGCGGGGCCACCGAACTCACGTTCGGTGGCCCCGCAATTGTTACTGATGCCCTAGGTCGTCTGGCTTCCTTCTGTGCGCTGCCGCGCACGGAGCGAGGCAGCGCCTAGGTGCAAATGCTCTACAGCGGATCAGCCGTTACCTTGAATTTGGAGTCGGCGCGCATGGTGATGTCTTGGGTTACGGCGGCACGCACGCGGGCTTCGGTAGTGAGAGTATACGAAGCGGCTTTGATGTATTTGTCGAGCTTGGCGCCGCTGGGCTGCAAATCGAGGGTGCGTACGCCGCGCGGAATGGAGCTTAGCGAAGCCAGCGGCACGCGGTCGTTCTGGTCGGTGCTGATGTAAATGGTGATGCTTTCGAGGAAATCGAAGTTAGCCGTGTTGGGGTCGGTGATGGTGAGCGTAAGCTTGGTAAGGCTCACGTCCTTCACGAGGTCGGCGCGGGTGTCTTCGTTGCGAAAACGGTCTTCGGATTTGGTAGTAACCGAAACGGGCGCCACCGGAATAACTGACCCGAAGGGCAGGTTGCTACCCGCTACCCGGATGTTCTGCGAGTCTTCGATGGTGAAGGTGAGAATTTTGTCGAGTTTTTTGCAGGCAACGGCCGTGAGCATGGCCACAGCAGCCAGCAAGAAAAGTACTTTATTCATGTAGTTGGCTTTTGTCGGGTTTACGGAAATCGGCAGCACAAAGATTTGCTACCCGGCCCATTCGTGCGAAAGAAAGCGTTGCAACAGCAGTAACAACAGGGCGCTGTTGCCAGCTACGCTAAGCACCAGGGCCACTTGCCGCACCCGCCGGTGCGGACTAGCCGTGGCCAGCACACCTATTGCCGCGAGGCCCAGCAACAAGTAAGCCAACAGCGTGCGCACGTGGCCGTACGAGCGAAACAAAATCAGCCAGCAAACTTCGGCCGCCAGCCACACCCACAGCAGTTGTTTGTAGCTGAAACGCACCTGACCGAGCACCCAGCTGAGCAGCACCGCAAAAAACGGGGTGGCAAACACATAGCGGCTCAGGCTGGCAACGGTACCGCCTTTGGTAGACACCGTAATGGCAGCTACGCCTGCTAAGTAGGCCAGGCTAAACACCACAGCAAACGGCAACGACACCGCTTTGCCGGGCCGCAACAGCAAATAGCCGAGGTAGCTGGCGCAGGCAATGCCCACCAGCAAAGCCAGCGACTCGTAGCGCGTCATCATGTCGCCGCCCCAGCTGGCCAGGGGCCAGGCCGGCACCTGCAGCCGGATGTTCCAGCCTTGGCGCTGGGCTTGGGCAAACGCCAACCAAATGCCGGTGTCGCGGTAGTGCATCCACAGGCTGATGAGCATGCCTGCGCCCGAGGCCAGCGCGCCACCTAGGGCTTGCCGCCACACCAGCTGGTTTTCTTGCCGGCGCAGCAACCAAGCCGCCAGCAACAGCGCCGGCACAAACAAAAACGCTACCGAGCGCGTGCAGCTGCACAGCAGCAAGCCTGCCCAGGCCAACGGCGCCTGCTGCTGCCGCCAGCCAATGAGCGCAGCCGTACCGGCCACAAAAAACAGCGCCTCGCTGTAGGGCACGGCCATAAAAAACATGGAGGGCGCCGACAGCGCCAGCAACTGCTGCGCTAGCGTAAAGCGCCACGCCCGGGCCAAAGCCGCAAACGCCAGCACAAACAGCCCTAGGTTAAGCACGCCGATGCCCACGGCAGCCAGTCCCGTGGCGCGCCAAAGCAGCGGAAAGGCCGGAAAGAAAGCCGTCCGAATCAGGTCGTAGCCGTGGTTGCGGATGAACACGTAGTGCTCGGCATCCCACTCTTGCAGCCCGCGTTCAGTAATGGGCCTTGCCCCTAGATATGGGAGCACCACCACCGCCAGCAGCACCATGATAGCCGCGTACAAAGCAGGCACCAGCAGGTATTGCCCAAAGCTGTTCGGCTTGCCCCAGCCGGCAGCGGTCTGCACGGGGCTGATAATAGCACCGGACGCTGTGGCAACAGCGTCCGGCACGTGTGATTGCGACATACTATGTACTCCGGGTTAATCCATCATATCGGCCGGCTTGGGGCCGGCGTGCGGGTAATTGGGGTTCCAGCTCATGGGGTAGCCGGTGTCTTCGTACTGCAGGGCCGTTTCGGTGAGGTACAGCGGGCGGAACGTGTCGACCATTACGGCCAGCTCGTGGGTTTCCTTTTTGCCGATGCTGGCCTCCACGGTACCGGGGTGCGGGCCGTGCGGCAAGCCCGAAGGGTGCAAGGTAAACGAAGCCAGATCGACGCCGCGGCGCGACATGAAGTTGCCGGCTACGTAGTACAGCACTTCGTCGGAGTCGACGTTGCTGTGGTTGTAGGGCGCCGGAATGGCCTCGGGGTGGTAGTCGAACAAGCGCGGCACGAACGAGCAGATTACGAAGTTGTGCGCCTCGAAATGCTGGTGCACGGGTGGCGGCTGGTGAATGCGGCCCGTAATCGGCTCGAAATCGTGGATGCTCGTGGCATACGGGAAGAAGTAGCCGTCCCAGCCCACCACGTCGAAGGGCGTGTGGGCGTAAATGAGCTCGTGCAGGGCGCCGTCGCGCTTTACCAGCACGCGGTACTCGCCGCGGTCGTCGTCTTCCGTCACTAGCTCGTGCGGCGGCCGAATGTCCCGCTCGCAATAGGGCGAGTGCTCGAGCAGCTGCCCAAAGTGGTTGCGGTAGCGGCGGCAGGTTTCCACGGGGCTAAACGACTCGATGATGAGCAGGCGAACCGGGCCTTCTTCGAAGTGAAACTGGTGGATGATGGTGCGCGGAATCACCACATAGTCGCCGGGCTCGAACGCCACTTTGCCCAGCTGGCTCCACAGCTCGCCGCGGCCTTCGTGCACGAAGATGACCTCGTCGGCCAGCGCGTTTTTGTAGTAGTAGTCCATACGCGCCTGCGAGGGGTTGCAGATGCTCAGGGCCACATCAGCATTTGCCAGCAGGGTTTGGCGGGCGCCTAGGTAGTCGGTACCGGTGCTGGTTTGAGGCAGCGTGCGCAGGTGCGTAGGCTGCAGCGGCCGGTCTTTCAGCAGCTTGGGGCTGAAGGGCTGCGGCTCGCCCACACGCTTAATCTGGGTAGGCGGGTTTTTGTGGTACAGCAGCGACGACAAGCCCGAGAAGCCCAGCGTGCCCACCAACTGCTCGGAGTAGAGCGAGCCATCGGGCTGGCGAAACTGGGTATGGCGCTTGCGCGGAATCTGACCTAGGCGGGTGTAATACGGCATAAGCAGACAAAGAAACGGGGTGGGAATACGAGCGGAATCGGTAGCCGTGAAGGTACGAAAAAGCCCCGCCGGCCGATGAGCAGCTCCCGGTTTCGGCCCCAGTCCAAGCCTCATTGCCTGGCTTGCCGGCGCAAGCTGCTGCCCCAACCCTAGGTGTCGCTGCCCAACACAGTGCCCCGGGGCCGCCAAATCGATTGGCACTTAGCAGCCCGCAGCTGCTTACTCGGTTGGTTGCTTTAGGGCCAGCCGGGTGTTGCCGTCGTGCAGGGCGCGCAGGGCCTGCTGCAGCTCCAGGTCTTGGTCGCGCATTACGGCGTAGTAGGTGTCCTTGCCGTAGGCGCTGCGCGCTATCAGGGCTTTTAGCTGCGCGCGCAGGGCGGCGCTGCTGCGGCGCAGGCTGGCGGCATCGGCACGTACGCCGTCTTGGGCGCCGCGCGCGGCCAGGGCTTGCAGCTGCACGTCGCTTACTTCAAACGTGCGCGCAAACTGCTGAAACGTCATTTGCTCCAGCTCGGGGCGGTGCTGTTGGTACAGGTTCAGGGCAAACTCGCGCACCACGTTGGCCGCTTGCAGGCGGGCGTAGTAGCGGTTGTTCACCACGGTGTCGCGCGGCACAAATAAATCGGGCATGATGCCGCCGCCGCCGTACACGGTGCGGCCGTGCGAGGTGCGGAAGCGCAGTTCGGGCGCAAAATGCACGCTATCGGCATGAAAGGCCTCGCCGCGAGCGTAACGCTCCTGCAATTCGCGGTCGTAGGCGGCCACGCCGTTGCGGTAGGGCTTTTGGATGGAACGCCCCGAGGGCGTGTAGTAGCGCGCAATGGTGAGGCGCAGCTCGGAGCCGTCGTTGAGGCTAATAGGCTGCTGCACCAGGCCTTTGCCAAAGGTGCGGCGGCCCACCAGCAGGGCGCGGTCGTGGTCTTGCAAGGCGCCGGCCAATACCTCCGAGGCCGAGGCCGAACCTTCGTCAACGAGCACCACCAGCTGGCCCTCTTCAAACTCGCCCAGCACCCGCGAAAACGTTTGGCTGTCGTACTGGTCGCCTTTGCCGTCGGTGTACACGATTTTGCGCGTGCCGGCAATAAACTCGTCGGCTACTTTGGTGGCGCGGTCGAGGTAGCCGCCGGGGTTGCCGCGCAAGTCGAGCACCAGCTTCTCCATGCCCTCGCGCCGCAGCCTACCTAGGGCCGCCTTAAACTCATCGTAGGTGCCGGCGGCAAAGCGGCTGATTTTGATGTAGCCCGTTTGCCCGTCCATCAGGTAAGCCACATCCACCGAGCTGTTGGGGATGCGGTTGCGCGTGAGGGCCATCATCAGGGGGCGCGTTTGGCCGCGGCGCAGCAGCAGCAGGCGCACGGTGCTGCCGCGCGGCCCGCGCAGGCGGGCAAACACTTGGTCGGTGGTGTAATGCTGGCCCGATACGTTTTGGCCGTCTACGGCCAAAATTCGGTCGCCGGGCTGCATGCCCGCTTGCTCGGCCGGGCCGCCGCTCAGCGGGGCCACCACCGTGGCTGTGTCGCGAAACAGATTGAACTCCACCCCAATGCCGTCGTAATCGCTCTGCAAAAACGCGGCGGC
Source organism: Hymenobacter oligotrophus (assembly GCF_003574965.1). Lineage (NCBI taxonomy): Bacteria > Pseudomonadati > Bacteroidota > Cytophagia > Cytophagales > Hymenobacteraceae > Hymenobacter > Hymenobacter oligotrophus. The sequence goes on from NZ_CP032317.1 coordinate 2,887,461, forward strand.
TTGCTGCTGCTCCTTGGCCGGCAGGTAAGTAGAGTGCGGGTCGAGGCGCTCGAGCAGGCGCTTGATGGCGTAGTCCGACAGCTCCTCGGCGTTGACGGAATCGACGTACTCGCGGTCGACGTAGCTCAGGATTTCCTTGAACTTGAGGTAACCGCGCGCCGTGGCGTCGGGGTTTTGCTCCGAAGGCCGAAACGGATTGGCGCCCAGCAGCACCCCGCAAGCCAGCGCCGCGGCCAACAGCAGCGGCTGCCGCCAGCGCGCCCACGCGCTCCGCACACGCGCCGCCCCAACGGGCCGCGGTGCTTCAGGCTTCGAAGCAGCTTTCATCTGTCAGAGGGGCGAGTAAATGTGAGCGATAAGCAGCGGGTAAGCGAACGGATACTACTCAAAAATACAACAGATGCGGCAGCTAACTCATCACTATTTGGAGCACATGGTAATTTTCCGTTAAAAACACAGGTTTTTATATTTTTAATTCTAATGGCGGATTTCGCGGCTGTGTGGGCTTAAATACCGCTTATCGGCCACTGAGCCGACCTAGCCGCATTTTCCCGAAACTGTACTTATCGAACGCACTTTGCCCGCTGCGGTATTCGGCCTAGCTTAGTCAGTGATGGTTTCCGGCCCGTTAGCGGCGTTTTTTGGCGCTTGGTGGCTTGTGCGTATCCCTGTTAATTGCAATCCTACGGTGAGGCTGACACCCGTTTCCGTATCCTTGGTGTTTCTGGCCTTGAGCGGCTGCGAAAAGCGCGAAGGCTCCACGCTGGTAGAGGGCTAGGTGGTGGACAAGTACACGGGCCGGGGCGTGCCGCACGCCCTGGTGCAGGTGCTGGCGCAGGGCGGCAGCGGGCTGGCCGGCGGGAGCCGCTTCACTAGAAAACCGTTGCCTACCCGCCCCTTGTTGACACCACCGACGTTGAAATACAGTTTTAACCGCCGCCCGCTTGCTCCTGGCCCCTCTGTTGCGCGTTGGTACTTAGGGCTGGGGCGGGCGCAGCGCCTAGGTGCCCACAGCAACTTAGGCGGGCGGCACCCTATTGCCAGCTAGCTGCCGTATCTTTGCGGGGGCAGCGCCACCTAGGCGCGGCCGGTTTTTCGCTCGTTCCCAAGCACTTTATGGCCCGCCTTCTTGCCATCGATTACGGCCACAAGCGCGTGGGCCTGGCCGTAACCGACCCGCTGCAGCTTATTGCCACGCCGCTCGACACGATTCACAGCCAGGACTTGTTCGCCTTCGTGAAGAAGTACCACCAGCAGGAGCAGCTGGCGGGCATCGTGATTGGCATGCCGCGCACGCTGCTCAACGAAGCCACCGACGCTACCCCGGCCGTGGTGGGCGTGGTGCGCAAGCTGCGCCGCGAGCTGCCCGAGGTGCCCGTACACGAAGTAGACGAGCGGTTTACCTCGCGCATGGCGCACCAGGCCATGCTGGCCGGCGGCCTGGGCCAAAAAGCCCGCCGCGACAAAGCCCTGGTCGACCGCGTCAGCGCCACCATTATTCTGCAATCTTTTCTTGACTCTCGCCCCGTATGATTTACCCCATCGTGGCCTACGGCGACCCGGTGCTGAAAGCCCGCGCCAAGGACATTCCGGCCGATTTTTCGGCGGAGGAGCTGCAAAAGCTCATCGCCGATATGTACGAAACCATGTACTACGCCCACGGCGTGGGCCTGGCGGCGCCGCAAATCGGCAAAAGCGTGCGCCTGTTTGTAATTGACTCGGAACCGATGGTGGACGACGAGGACGACGACGCGCCCGCCGAAACCGGCGTGAAGCGCGTTTTCATCAACCCCGTCATGGTTAAGGAAAGCGGCGAGGAATGGCCTTTCGAAGAAGGCTGCCTGAGCATCCCCGGCGTGCGCGAACGGGTGTTCCGCAAGCCCGACATCATCATTCGTTACGAAGACGAAAACCGCCAGGTGCACGAAGAAGGCTTTTCGGGCATGACGGCGCGCGTCATTCAGCACGAGTACGACCACCTCGAGGGCGTGCTGTTCACCGATAAAATTTCGGCGTTCAAAAAGCAGCTCATCAAAAACAAGCTCACGCGCATTGCCAAAGGCGAGGCCAAAGCCGATTACCGCATGCGCTTTGCCGGCCAGCGCGGCCGCTAGTTTCCTAGGTCCGATTCGGTTTGAAACGCCCGGCCATGCCGGGCGTTTTTGCGTTCTTTGGGGTCGGAATTAGTGCTTTATCTGGCTGCGTATGCTACTTCGGCGCGCTTTGTTATTCTTGCTGATTGTGGTGCTGTGGCTGCTGCCACCGCGGCCCGAAACGCACGCTTGGGGCTTTTTCGCGCACCGCAGCATCAACCGGCTGGCCGTGTTTACGCTGCCGCCCGAAATGATCGGTTTCTACAAAAGCCGCATCGAGTACCTCACGGTGCAGGCCACGCGGCCCGACTCGCGCCGCACCGTGGTAGCCGGCGAAGCCCCCAGGCACTTCATCGACCTGGACGTGTACGGCGACTCGGCCGCCTACAAGCTGCCCCGCTCCTACGCCGATGCCGTAGCCCGCTTCGGCGAAGACTCGCTATTGCGCCACGGCATTGTGCCCTGGCACGTGGTGCGCATGAAGGGCCAACTCACCGAAGCCTTCCGCACTCGCGACGCCGAGCGCATTATCAGCCTCTCGGCCGACCTAGGGCACTACCTCGCCGATGCCTGCGTGCCCCTGCACACCACCCGCAACTACAACGGCCAGCTTACCAACCAGCGCGGTATTCACGGGCTGTGGGAGTCGCGGCTGCCCGAGCTGCTGGCCACCAACTACGACTTTTTCACCGGCCCGGCGCCCTACCTGGAGTACCCCACCGGCACCATTTGGGCCACGGTAGCCCGCTCCCACGCCGCCGTCGACTCGGTGTTGCGGTTTGAAAGCGAGCTGACGCGCCAGCTGCCCGCCGACCGCAAGTACAGCTACGAAGAGCGCAACGGCCGCACCACGCGGGTGTACTCGCAGGAGTTTAGCCGCGCCTACCACCAGCGCCTGAGTGGGCAAGTAGAGCGGCAAATGCGCCTAGCCGTGCGCTTAACGGGTGCGTTTTGGTACACCTGCTGGGTTGATGCCGGCCAGCCCGACCTAAACCACCTGCCGCGCCTCACCGAGGCCCAAATGCGCCAGCTGGCTCTGCAAGCCCAGCAAGAACAAGCCGCGCCCGCCGCCGACACCTACGGCCACACCGATTGAGCCCGGCCCGCGTGCCCTAGGTGCGCCTGCCCCCGGCCACCGGGCAGCTTGGTTCTCACAACGCCTCCGTGACGTGCAGCCGGTCGAGGTCGAGCACCACGTTGCCGTCGGCCTCAATGTCGTAGGCGCGCACGAAGCGGCGGTTCCACTGCACCTCGTCGAACCGGTACGAATTGCGGGCATGCACCTCCTGCGCAAACGTGTCGTCGTAGCCTTTGATGAGGATAAGCACTTCGGTGAAGCGGGCGGCCCAATCGGCGGGGCCCAGGCCGTGCAGCGGGCTCTCGGGCGTGATGTCGTGCACGAGCGTCCAGTTCAGCGGAAAAAACTGTACCTCGTTGCGTTCCAGCTCGAGGGCGCGGTACTGGCGGTTGCCGTCGGGGTCGGTAAACTGCACCATTACACGGGCCCGCAGTTCCACAAGGGTGCTGTGGTAGAGGTTGGCAATCCGAAACTGCAGGCAGGGCGTGCCATCGGGGCGGCGCGAAATAATGGCTGTTTGGCTGAACAGGATGCGGGCCCGCGGGCGCGAAAACCGCCCGTACAGCAAGCCCGTGGCCAAAGCAGCAATCAGCAAGCCCACCAAAGCCTCGAAGCTGGCCAGCAGGTTGGCGCCCACGCCCGTGGGAGCCACGGCGCCGTAGCCTACGGTAGTAAAGGTTTGGGTGCTGAAGAAAAATGCGTGCAGCAGGTCGCCGGCCGCGGTGCCGTCGCGCTCGATACCGCGCAGGTGCTCTACCCCGATAAGCCAATAACCCAAAGCAAACAGCCCGTTTACGAGCAGCAGCGCCAGCAGCAGCCACGCCAGAAATGCCCCCCACGACATGCGCACCAGCGTTTGGTACACCTCGTGGGTGTGCATACGCCCGCGGCGGCGCACGTTAAACGAGCCGTCGTGGTTGATGGCCCGCACCGTGGGGCGGCCAAATTTTACGCCCAGGCCGGGGTCGGGCGATGCCCCTGACCCGAAGCGGCAGCGCGGCGGTTGGTCGACAACATAATGGCCAAAAGGTAATACCAAACCCGCAGCTACCACCTAGGCACACAGCCGTCTTATTGCCGACCTTTGCTCGGCGGCTCCGTCCGTAGGTGCTCGGCGCGGCACTTGTCCCCACTTGCTTCCGGTTGCATGAAAAGCCTGCTCACCATTGCCCTGCTCTGCGTTTCAAACCTGTTCATGACGTTTGCCTGGTACGGGCACTTGTACTTCAAGAAGCTGCCGTGGTTTGCTAAAACCGGCATTGCGGGCGTGGTGCTGATAAGCTGGGGCCTGGCCTTTTTCGAGTACGTGTTTCAGGTGCCGGCCAACCGCATCGGCTTCGAGGCCAACGGCGGCCCCTACAACCTGTTTCAGCTGAAGGTAATTCAGGAAGTGGTGTCGCTTACGGTGTTCACCTTGTGCGCCGTGTACGTGTTCAAATCCGATAAGCTGGCCTGGAACCACCTCGTAGGATTTGCGCTGCTGGTGGCGGCCGTGTATGTTATTTTTAAGAAGTGGTAAGCTAATTTGGCAGCCATTTTAGCCGCTAAGTTGGTTTGCATGCGAAAGTGTTTACTTGTTCTATCCTTGAGTTTGGGCGCCCGGTTGGTTTTGGGCCAAAGCCCGTTGTTTCAGCCCGGCTATATCGTGCGCGCCGACGCACCTGCCGACACGGTGCGCGGCTACGTGGATGTTTACCGCGCTACCACCCGCTTGGGCTACATCCGCTTTCAGGCCACGCCCGAAGCGCCCATTGAGAAGCTGCGCGCCCGGTACCTGCTGGCCGCCGGCACAGCCGATATGCGCCAAGCATTCCGGAGCAAGCAGTTAAGCAACGACAGCGTACGCCTGCTGGAGGTAATTGCCAGCGGGCCGCTCTCGCTATACACGGGTTATGTAGCCAACTCGCCGGCCGATTACCTGCTGGGCGAAGCCAACCAACCTTTGCTGCCGCTCACGCGGCCTCAGTTTCTGCCGGTGCTGCAAGGCGTGGTGGCTAATTGCGCTACCCTAAACCTGCGCGACCGGCGCCGGGCCCGGCTCCAGTACAGTCGCGAGCCACTTGGCAAGGTAGTAGATGAGTACAACCGTTGCGTCGCGCCGAGGACGTCGCGCTATTACCCCGGCTCCGGGCTCCTGCGCCCACGCTTGAGTATCCAGGCAGGTTTGCAACGCAACCTCATGTGGTACGAAGAAAAAGGTCGGCTTTTTGGCAACCAGCGTGCCGAAACCGTTAGTTATATTGTAGGAGCAGGTGCCGTACTGCCTTTGCACAGCAACCTTCACGGCGTAGTAGAGGCTCAGTACATTCGGCCGGCCGCTGTTATTCAAGTGCGCGAGCGGCCTGGCGCCATGGCCAACTACTACCAGCGCACCCTCGATCTGAAAGTTCACGCGCTCCAGCTGCCGCTGCTGCTGCGCTTGCAGCCCGGCCGGCCCGAGCGCCGTTTCCACGGGTATGCCGAAGGCGGTGGCGGAGTATTCTTGGTGCTGAGCCGGCGGGCCCGCATTACAGATACCCCTGAGGTTTCGACTGACCGCCCTTACGCGTACGATTTGCCCATGCGAAATAACGGATTTATGATCCGGGCCGGGGCCGGTGTCAACCACCGCAGTAGCTGGGGCACTCTGGGGTTGGGGGCCCATTGGCAAAATAATTACATCGGCAGCACCCTTATCAGTGGATATGGCTTGAAGCAAACCAGCGTGGTGCTAACGTACAGCCGATAGCTGGCCGACAAGGCTTCCTGGGTGCCGGCAACCCGCAAGCACTCAGGCAGCCGGTGCCGCCCGGCAAGCCCAACTGTTTGGGCCGGGCCGGTCCTCGGCAGCAGCATGATAGTCAGCATCCAAGCTTAGGTTAAACCAGCAGAGGCACAGGCAACAACCCCGACCGCAGGCGTGCGTAGGTAGGCCGTTGCCCTTTGGTTCTTTTGCTGTTTTATATGCCTCGTTTTTTACGCCTCGTTGCAGGCTTTCTTCTTTCTTTATATGTACTGAATGGCACCGCCACAGCCCAGCGCGTGGGCGTGGTGCTATCGGGGGGCGGGGCCAAGGGCCTGGCCCACGTGGGCGTGCTGAAGGTGCTCGAGCAAAACGGCATCCCCATCGACTACATCGTGGGCACCAGCATGGGCTCGGTGGTGGGGGCGCTGTACTCGGCCGGTTACTCGCCGCGCGAAATCGAGCAAATCGTTATCCAGCCCGAATTTCAGTACTGGGTGTCGGGCAAGCAGCCCGCCGACCGCACCTTCAACTACATTACCGCCGACCCCAACCCCTCGGCGCTGCGCGTGGGGCTGGCCGTCGATTCGTCGTTTCGGACGCGGGTTACGCCCAACCTGATCAACGACGTGAACCTGAACTTTGTGCTGGCCAAAATGCTGGCGCCGGCCGGGGCTATTTCGGGCTACAACTTCGATAAGCTGTTTGTGCCGTTCCGCTGCCTGGCCGCCGAGGTGTTCACGCGCAACCAGGTAATTCAGCGCGAAGGCTCCATTTCCGATGCGGTGCGCAACTCCATGGCCGTGCCGCTGGTGTTTCGGCCCATCCGCAACCCCGACGGCCGCTACCTCTTCGACGGCGGCATCTACAACAACTTCCCCACCGACGTGATGCGCTCCGAGTTTAAGCCCGACATCATCATCGGGGTGAACGTGGGCGACGTGGCGTACAAAAAATATCCCTTCGGCAAGGACGACGAGTTGCTGCTCGGTTCCATCGTGTTCCTAGGTGCCGATGTGGCCGATACCCTGGCCGTAGGCAAAAACGGCGTGTTCATTCAGCCCGACCTCGAGGGGTTTGGTGCCACCGACTTTGCCCGCGTGCGCGAGCTGATTGACCTAGGCGAAAAGGCGGCCACGGCCAAACTGCCGCAGGCGCTCCGCCGCGTGCAGCGCCGGCAGGATACCCTGGAGCTGGCGCAGCGCCGGCAGGCGTTTCAGCAACAGGCACCGCAACCGAGCTTTGCCCGCGTGGCGGTGCAGGGCCTCAACGACCAGCAGGCGGGCTTTGTGCGGCGGTTTTTCCGGCGCGACGGCGGCAGCGCCTACACCATCGACGACATCGAGGAGGGCTACTACCGTTTGGCTTCCGACGACTTTTTTCGGAACGTGTACCCGCGCATTCGCTACGACCGCACTTCGGAGGGGTACGTGTTTCAGGTGGATGCGCGCCAAAACAACAACCTCTCGGGCGAGGTGGGCTTTGTGCTCAGCTCGCGCCCCATCGACAACTTTCACCTAGGGCTGGAGTACCGCTACCTGCGCCGCTTTTTGTACCAGGCCTCGGCCAGCGTAAACATCGGGCGCTTTTACAACGCGGCGCGGGGCTCGTTCCGCATCAATGTGCCGGCGCGCTACTCGTATTACCTCGAGCCTACCATTATCTACAACCAGTGGAACTACCAGAAAACCGGTGGCCTGCTGGGGCGCGATGTGGTGAGCACCCAAGTGCGGCAGCAGGATTTAAAAGCGGGCGTGCAGTTGGGCCTGAGCCCCAACTACCGCAGCCGCATTTTGCTGGAAGGCGCATGGTTTACGCGGCAGGACGAATACGCCAACGTAAACGAAATATCGAACACCGACCGCCTCGACGAAACCGACTTTACGGGCTACACGGCCGCCGCGCAGTTTGCGCGCAACTCGCTTAACCGCAAGCAATACGCCACCAGCGGCCGGCGGGCAGTGTTTACGGCGCGCTTGGTGTACGGCCGCGAGCAGCTTACGCCCGGCACCACCTCGCTGATTGAGGAGGAGCGCGAACGGTACCTACGCTGGCTGCAGGTGCGCGCTTTCACGGAGCAGTTTTTTCCGTTGAAAAACGAAAAGCAAAGCTGGGGCTACTTTGGCGAAGTGATGATCAGCGGGCAGCCGCGCTTCTACAACTACCGCTCGTCGGTTACGGCCGCGCCGATTTTTGCGCCCCTGCCCGACTCGCGCACCTTGTTTTTGGAAAACTACCGCTCGGCGCGCTACGTGGCCGCGGGGTTGCGCTTTAACCAGGGCGTGGTGGGCAAGCTGGAGTGGCGAACCGAAGCCTATGTGCACGTGCGGCACCAGCCGCTGCGCCAGGGCGAAACCAGGAGGCCGACCGCGACGGCCGTTTTAGCCTGGAGCGCCCGCGCCTAACGGCCAGCACCGGCTTGGTGTACCAAACGCCTATTGGCCGCTGGCTGTGCACCTCATTCATTACGACGACCCGGCCAAGCGCTGGGGCGTGTTTGGGCACATTGGTTACTTGCTGTTCCAGAGCCGCGCCTTGGAATAAGGCTGCAAACGCAACCCAAAGCACCCTTGTGCACCCGCCCCGCGGCCCTAGGTTCAGCTCCGACCTAGGGCCGCGGGGCCGGTTTTATTGCCGCGCCATAGTTGTTCGAACTTTGAAATACAAATTTAAATCTGGTGAAAATTATGTGATTGCGCGAGGGCATAGCCGCCCGGTACCTTAGCTGGCGAAACCGAACCTCATACCACCTTCGCTATGAAAACTTTCCGCTTTGCCCTCGCCGCCCTCCTGCTTGCCGGCACGCTCAGCACCGCATCCGTGGCCCAGTCGCGCGAGATTTACGAGAACCCCAATTCAAAACCCTGGCGCAAAAGCACAAGCAGCTGGCCATTCTGCCATTTGCCGTGACGATGACGACCAAAAAGCTGCCCAAGGCGTAACGCAGGAGCAAGTGCACCAGCAGGAGCTGCAAGAGGGCAAAAACGTGCAGAGCGCCCTGCACACCTACTTCCTGAAACACCAAAGCTCCGACAACTTCACGGTAACGTTTCAGGACATCAACAAAACCACACGTTGTTGGCCAAGGCCGGCCTCACGCCCGAAAACATGAGCGGCAAACCTCGGAAGAGCTGGCCACGCTGCTCGGGGTTGACGGCGTAGTGTCGGGCACGTTCGTGACGGACAAGCCGCTTTCCGACGGCGCGGCCGTAGCCATGGCCGTGCTGGTGGGCGTATCGGGCCCCACCAACTCGGGCCGCACCAGCATCAGCATCAACGATGGTGCCACGGGCGAGCTGCTCTGGAAGTACGACAAGGCCCTGTCGCGCGGCCTCGGCTCCGATACCAGCACCATCATCAACGCCATTATGCGCAAGTGCTCTAAGATGTTCCCCTACGCCAAATCATAAGGCACAAGCACTTAGGGCCCCGTTGCCCACGCGAGCGAAACGCTCGGGTTGCCAACGCAGCTCGGGCGTTTCGCGTGGGGCGGGCTGCTAAAGCGGGGCACGCCTAGGTGCTTAGCCACCAATTTGCGCAAGGCAAGCAACGCCGCGCCCAATTTTTCATCCGTTAGGTTGCTGCTATTACCTTGCTGCTATGAAAAACACGCTGCGCTACGGCTTGCTGGCCGGGCTGCTCCTGGCCGGGCTCTCGGCCCAGGCTCAAAAGAGCTGACGTACACCGTCGACATCGACCCCAAGGTTTCGACCAACGAGTTTCGGGTGCGGCTGCAACTGCCCAAGCTCAAGAAAGACCAAGCCGTTTACCAGTTTGCCTCCACGGCGCCCGGCACCTACCAGGTAATGGATATGGGCCGCTTCGTGAGCAATTTTCAGGCCTTCGACGGCAAGGGCAAGCCCCTAGGTGCCAAGCAGGTTTCGAAAACCAGTGGCAACTGGAGCGCCCCGACAAAACGCGCGAAATCCGCTACACCATTGCCGAAACCTGGGACACCCCGGTGAAGAGCACCGCATTTACCGCATGTGCGGCTCGTCGCTGGAGGCCGACCACGCCCTGCTTAACGGGCAAACGGTATTCGGCTACCCGCAGGGCATGCAGGGCAACCCGTTGCGCATTAAGCTGAACTACCCCGCCGATTGGAAAGTGGGCACGGCCCTGGTGCCCGATGCGCAGGGCTATTACCGCACCAAGAGCTACGACCACGCCGTGGATTCGCCGATTTTGCTGGGGCCGCCTTACGCAGGCCAGCACCAAGCTCGGCGACGCGGAAGTGGCGTTGTACACGTACTCCAAAACCGACGTGGTGCAGGCCGAGCCGCTGCTGGGCTACATGCAAAAAATGCTGAACGCGGCGCAGGCCTTTTTGGTGGAGCTGCCCGTTAAGCGTTACGCCTTTCTGTACCACTTCGAGGACGTGGACCAGGGCGCTTGGGAGCACTCCTACAGCTCGGAGTACACCCTGAAAGAGCGGCCCTCACGCCCCAATCGGCGCAGCCCATTACCGATATGGCCGCGCACGAGTTCTTCCACATCGTAACGCCGCTCAACATCCACTCCGAAATCATCGAGCGGTTCAACTTTGTGCAGCCCACCGGCTCGCAGCACCTGTGGCTGTACGAGGGCACCACCGAGTGGGCCGCCCACATGATGCAGCTGCGCGGCGGCCTGATTACGCTGGATGAGTACCTGGCCACGCTGCGCAACAAAGTGGGCTACAGCCAGGAGCGCGCCGACACCACGTACTCGCTCAAGCGCCTAGGTCTGAACTCGTTTTCCGACGAAGGGCAGCAGCAGTACGGCAACATTTACCAGCGCGGCGCCCTCACGGCTTCCCTGCTCGATTTGCGCCTGCTGGAGCTTTCGGGCGGCAAGCGCGGGCTGCGCGAGGTGCTGCTGGAGCTGGCAAGCAATACGGCCCGAGCAAGCCCGTGAGCGAGCAAAGCTTCTTCGACGATTTCACGAAGGCGACGCACCCCGAAATCCGCGACTTTTTTGCGCGCTACGTGAGAATGCCCGAGCCGCTGCCCTTGCAGCAGTACTACGCCAAGGTGGGCATCACCTACACGCCGTACTGCGCTCCGGCCGCCGCCGGGCGGCCCTGCCCACGCGGCAGCTGGGTTTCCGGGCTGGTCAGGCTGGCATCGAGTTCAGCCGCGTACCGGCTCCGCTGCAGGCCGCCGGCGTGCAGGTAGGCGACCAGCTGGTGGCCGTGGAGGGCAAGGCCCGTAACCTACGACAACCTCGAACAATGCTCGAGCGGTGGAAGCCCGCCAGCCCGGCGCCGAGTACGAGCTGACGATTCGCCGCAACGGCACCGACAAAGCAAGTGCGCCCGCGCCTGCTCGACGAAGAAGAAGTGAAGCGCTACTCCTTCGCCGTGAACCCGCAAGCCACGCCCCAGCAGCTGGCCCTGCGCGAAGCCTGGCTGAAGAACCTGCCGCGCTAGGCCCTAGGTAGTTTTACCGGCCTGGTGCCAAAGGCCCACTTGCCAGCCGGCGGGTGGGCCTTTGCTTTGCCGGGCGCGGCGGGCACCTAGGGCCGTGGCTCGGGCAGCCGGTAGCGGTTCATCAGCGTCAGGAGCACGCCGTTGGTCCACCCGAAGCCGTCTTGCGTGGGGTACTCGCCGCCGCCGGCCTCGAGGTTGGTGTTCACCACGTTGTACTTCTCGAGCAGTTTGCCAGTTTGCCCGAACACGCGCACGTTCAGGGCAACCCAGCGCGTGGCAATGGTGCGCGCCAACTCGCGCTGCCGGTAGTGATCGAGGCCCTCGATGGCCACGTACTGCAGCGGGGCCCAGCCGTTGGGGGCATCCCACTGCTCGCCGCTGCTGTTGAGCGTGGTGAGCAGGCCGCCGTCTTTCAGAAAGTCGCGCTGCAGGCCGGCGGCTACGGCGCGGGCTTGCCTGGGCGTGGCTATCCGCACGAACAGCGGGAACACGCCCGCCAAGGTGCGAATAGCGGCGGGTTGCTGCGCCGCCAGGTCGTAATCGGTAAACCAGTTGGCTTGCGCGTTCCAGCAGTAGCGGAGCAAGGCTTTTTGGCGCTGGGCAGCCTTGCGGTCGTATGCTTTGGCCTCGCCGCCTGGCCCTGGGCGCGGTAGCTGCGGTCAATGGTTTGCTCGAGCGAGAGCACGCAGTTCAGATCGACAGGCACCAGCTCCGTGGTGCGGATGGAGGCCAAGCCGCCGGCCGGGCCAAACCGCGCGTGCTGAAATCCCAGCCCGAGGCAGCGGCGGCGCGCATGTGCGGTAAAAAACCGGTTTGGGCTGCGCGCTTTTGGCGGCCGTGGCCACGTCCTCGGCGTACGACTCCTCGCGCGGGTAGTCGCCGCTGTCGTAGTAGCGGTTGAGCACCTCGCCGCCGGGCAGGCGCGCCACGCGGCGGGTGGCCTGGCCCGGCAGCAGCGAGTCGGCGCCGGCCATCCAGTAGGCGTACTCCTGCAACAGTTGCGGGTGGTAGCGGCGCAGCACCGTATCACCTTGGGCTTGGGCCAGCAATTGCACCATCAGGGCAAACAACGGCGGCTGCGAGCGGGTGAGGTAGTACGTGCGGTTGCCGTTGGGCACAAAGCCGTAACGGCCAATCAGCGAGGCAAAGTTATCCACCATGCTGCGCATCAGCGGCGTGCGGCCGCTTTCGCGCAGGCCCAGCAGGGTAAAGTACGAATCCCAGTAGTACACCTCGCGGAAGCGTCCGCCCGGCACGATGTACGGCTTGGGCAGCGGCAGCAGCGAGGCGTGGGGCCCTACCGAATCCTGCGGTTGGCGCTGCAGCACCGTCCAGAGCGTATCGAGGTGGCGCCGAATGCCGCCGCTTACGTTGGCGCGGTAGCCTTCGGCGGCTTGCGCGGGCAGCTCGAAGTAGGCCAGCACAAAGGTCAAAGCCGGCTGATTTCTCTGCTCGTAGGCTTGCACAATGGCGGCCGGCGGGGCTTTGGGACGCGCATCCAAAGGTTTTGCTGTCCTCGAACAAGCGGCTGGTTTGCACGGCCTCAAACAAGCCCGGGTACAGCTGCCGCGGCGAGGCTTGCGCCCAGGCACCTAGGCTCAGCAGCCAGCAAGCAACAACAAGCACGTATTTCATAGCGGCAACACAGGCATTGGTGTAGGCAGTACGTAGGGCTTGGCGCCTAGGTGCTGCGGCCGCGGCTACATCATGGGGTGGTTGGGTACCCGCTGGCTTTGCCGCTGCAGCCATACGTAAGCCGTAGCTACGTCGTCGAAGGTGCCAACCACTGGTTTCTTTATTTGAAGCAGCATGCTTTCGGTGAGCCGGCGGGCCTCAAACTCGCGCGGCATTACCCACGCCACGTGCTCCAGCCCGGCGCGCATCATTTCCTCGAGCCACCACGCTCCCCAAAGCGTGGGTTGCACGGTGGTGCGCGTAATGCCGGAGTTGTCGTTTAGGATCTTGGCGCACGGTTGCTGGCGCAGGGCTTGCAGCATGAGCATGCACCCGGCTTGCGAAGTCTCCTGGTTGTGCTCGCCGCGCCAATCGGCGTACAGCCACGCGTTGGCGGCATCGTAGCTGATGCTAATCAGATCGGTGCGGACGATGAGTTGCAGCTCCATGCGGTACGGCAGGGCTTGGAGGTGGTAAGCGGCTATCGGCTTGCAGAAAGATAGCGGTTTCGTGTTACTCTGGAGCCGCAACGGGCTAGCTTGCCGCGGGACAGGTATACCCGCGCGGCTCCCGTGCGTAAGCACTTTCTGTGGCGGCGCCGGCTGGGTTGCGCGGGCCCCATTGCCAGCGTCCGATTCTATTTTCCGATTCTCCTGCATGACGAAGACCATCTTTATTGCCTCGGCCGAACCGTACAGCGGCAAGTCGTTGGTTGCCTTGGGTTTGGTAAATATGCTGCTGAGCAAAGCCCAGAAAGTAGGCTATTTCAAGCCCGTCATCAACACCGGGCCCGACAACCGCCACGATGCGCACATCGACCGGTACTGCGCTACTTTCAGCTGCCCGTAGCCTACGACGACGCCTACGCCTACACCGGCGCCGAGGTGCTGCGCCTGATCGAAACCGAACGGCAGGGCGAGATGATCGACACCATTATTCGCCGCTACAAGCAGCTCGAAGACCAGTACGACTTTACGGTGGTGGAGGGCACCGATTTTGTGGCCAAGGCACCGCCTTCGAGTTCGACTGAACGTAACCATTGCCAAGAACCTGGGCGTGCCGGTGGTGCTGGTAACCTCCGGCGAGGGCAAAACCACCGCCCAAATGGTGAGCGGCACCCTTACGGCGCTGCGCGGCTTTGAGGCCCGCGAGGTGCAGGTGCTGGCCATTGTGGCCAACAAAGTGCGCCCCGAGCAGGCCCTCGATGTGCAGCAACTGCTGCGCGCGCAACTGCCGTCGGAAATCATCCTGTCGGTTATTCCGAAGACAAAGCCCTGCTGAACCCCACCATGCAGGAGATTCACGAGAGCCTAGGGGCCAGCTGCTGTTCGGGCAAGAGCTACTCGGCAACCAGGTCGATAACTTCGTGACCGGGGCCATGCAGGTGCCCAACTTCCTCAACTACCTCAAGGAAAACGTCGTCATCGTAACGCCCGGCGACCGGGGCGACATCGTTATCTGCGCCGTGCAGGCCAACATTTCGGCCAGCTACCCCAAAGTGGCGGGCGTGGTGCTTACGGCCGGCTGGGAGCCCGAAGAGCCCATTTTGCGCTTGTTGCGCGGCTTGCAGGGCGTAATGCCCATTATTGCGGTGCAAACCGGCACCTTCGAAACCAGCGCCCGGCTCGGGGCCATCAAATCGCGCCTCTCGCCCAAACCCGAAGAAGATTCAGCTGGCCATCCGCACCTTCGAGCGGTACGTGGATGTGCGCGCCCTCGACGAGCGCATGGTGGCCTTCAAGCCCGAAGGCATTACGCCGCACATGTTCCAGTACCGGCTGTTGCAGTGGGCCAAGCGCCAGCGCCGCCACATTGTGCTGCCCGAAGGCAACGACGACCGCATTTTGCGCGCCGCCGCTTACCTCTTGCAGCAAGATATTGTGGACCTTACCATCCTGGGCAACCCCGCCGAGGTAGCCGCCTCGGCCAAGCGCTTGGGCCTAAGCATGCCCTAGGTGGCCACCTGCGCGTGATTGACCCGTGCACTCCGAGTACTACGACGACTACGTGCAAACCTTTACGAGCTGCGCCAGAGCAAGGGCGTGAACCTCGACATGGCCCGCGACCTGATACGCGACGTGTCGTACTTCGGCTCGATGATGGTGTTCAAAGGCCACGCCGACGGCATGGTATCGGGGGCGGTGCACACCACGCAGCACACCATTCGGCCGGCTTTGCAGTTCATCAAAACCAAAGCCGGGTATCTCGTTGGTGTCGTCGGTGTTCTTCATGTGCCTGCCGACCGCGTGGTGGTGTTCGGCGACTGCGCCGTGAACCCCAACCCCACCGCCGAGCAGCTGGCCGAAATTGCCATTTCGTCGGCCGAAAGCGGGTTGCGCTTCGGCATCGAGCCGCGCATTGCTATGCTTTCGTACTCCTCGGGCACCTCCGGCGAGGGTGCCGAGGTGGATAAGGTGCGCCGCGCCACCGAGCTGGTGCGCCAGCTGCGGCCCGATTTGAAAGTGGAAGGCCCGATTCAGTACGATGCGGCCGTCGACCCGATTGTGGGCCGCCAAAAAGCTGCCCGGCTCGGAAGTGGCCGGCCAGGCCAGTGTACTCATTTTCCCCGACCTGAACACCGGCAACAACACTTACAAAGCCGTGCAGCGCGAAACCGGCGCGCTGGCCATTGGCCCGGTGCTGCAAGGCCTCAACAAACCCGTAAACGACCTAAGCCGCGGCTGCACCGTCGACGACGTGTGTTTAACACCGTCGTGATTACGGCCATCCAAAGCCAGCACGAGTAACGGGCTGCGCCCCCTTTGGCGCTCCGGCAACCGCTCATTTGCCCGTAACTTGCCGCCCGCCAAAGGCCCAATGCGCGGCGTTTGGCAATCGAAACAGCCACACAAGTACTTATGCCCTCAGGATTTTTTGCTTTGCTGGATGACATTTCGGCTTTGGTAAAAGCAAGTGCCGCCAGTTTAGACGACGTACCCACCCAGGTAGCCAAAACCACCGGCAAAGTGTCGGGCATTGTAATCGACGACACGGCCCGTAACGCCCAAGTACGTGGTGGGCCTCGACCCCTCGCGCGAGCTTTCCATCATTTACCGGATTGCCAAAAAATCGTTAATCAACAAATTGCTGATTCTGAGTCCGGCGGCCTTGGTGCTGGGCTATTTTGCCCCGTGGGCCATTACCCCGATACTCATGCTGGGTGGCGCTTTTTTGTGCTTCGAGGGGTACGAGAAGGTGCATTCCATGTTCAGCAAGCACCACGAGGTGCACCCCGAAAGCGAAGAAGTAAAGGCCATTAGCCCCGAAGAGCTGGAGCAAGAGCGGGTTACCGGCGCGGTGCGCACCGACATTATTCTGTCGGCCGAGATTATGGCCATTGCCTACAGCCAGGTAACCGATCAGCCGATTGTAAACCAAGTGGTGGTGATGCTGGCCGTGGCCGTGTTCATTACGGTGGCCGTGTACGGTTTTGTGGGCCTGATTGTGAAAGCCGACGATTTTGGCGTGCACTTGGCGCAGGACAAGTACCACCCCGCCGCCCAAACATTCGGCCGCGGTATCGTAAAGTTCATGCCGCATTTTCTGAAGATTTTGAGCTACGTGGGCACGGCCGCCATGCTGTGGGTAGGCGCTGAAATCATCGCGCACGGCATTCCTTACACCGCGCATTTGCTGCACGATTTGGAACACGCCCTGGCCGACGTGCCGGCCGTGGCTTGGTTTGCCAAAGCCCTGGCCTGCGGCATCGGCGGACTTATCCTGGGCTTTTTTATCGAAAAAATTGTGGTGCTGGTGAAGAAAGCACTGCCGGCCAAAACCGAAAAATGATTTAACCTAGGCGGCCGGGCTGTGCGCTTTGCTACCAATAGCCAAGTATTGCGTAACTCTTCACCCCAACCAACCACCGGCACCGCCTTGGCCTTCGCGCTCGACGAGGGGCCCAACCCGGCGGCACGGCTTCGCCTATGAACATTTTCGTCATCAACTCCGGCAGCAGCTCGCTTAAGTACCAGCTGTTTCGACTGCCGGCCGAGCAGCCCCTGTGCAGCGGCCTGGTCGAGCGCATTGGCTTGGCCGAGCCGCGCATCACGCACAAAGTGTTTGCCGGCGGCGAGGAGCAGGTTATCCGGCAGAGCCCCACGCAGTTGCCCGACCACCGCGCCGGACTGCAAGCCGTGCTGCAACTGCTCACCGACGCTACCCTAGGTGTAATTGCCAACCCGGCCGACATAGAGGTGGTGGGGCACCGCGTGGTGCACGGCGGCGAAACATTTGCCGCCACCACGGTCATCAACCCGGCAGTAAAAGCCGAAATCAAGCGGCTGTTTTCGTTGGCGCCGCTGCACAATCCGGCCAACTACCTGGGCATTGAGGTGGCCGAGCAAGTCTTTCCGCAAGCCAAGCAAGTGGCCGTTTTCGATACGGCGTTTCACCAAACCTTGCCCGAGCAGGCCTACCGCTACGCCCTGCCCGAGGCGCTGTACCGCCAGCACGGCATTCGGGTGTACGGTTTTCATGGCACCAGCCACAAGTACGTGGCCGCGCAAGCCGCCGCTTACCTGGGCAACCCCGACGCGAGGCTTGTCACCATTCATTTGGGCAACGGCTGCAGCATGGCGGCCGTGCGCGGCGGCCGCTCGCTCGATACCACCATGGGCTTTGGGCCGCTGGCCGGGCTGGTGATGGGCACCCGTTCCGGCGACCTGGACCCCTCCATTCTCTTCCACCTCATCGAGCACCTAGGCTACTCGCCGCCCGAGGCCAGCAACCTGCTCAACAAGCAAAGCGGCATGCTCGGCCTTACCGGCTACAGCGACATGCGCGACATTGGCCGGGCCCTCGACGAAGGCGACGAACGCGCCCGCCTGGCCTACGAGCTGTACGCCTACCGCATCAAGAAATACATTGGCGCCTACGCCGCCGTGCTGGGCGGCCTCGATGCGCTGGTGTTCACGGCTGGCGTGGGCGAAAACGACCCGCTGACGCGCCGCCTCGCCTGCCAGGGCGTGGAGTTCCTAGGTGTCCGCCTCGACGAAGAGCAGAACCAGCTGCGCAACGGGCAGCTGCGCGAAATCAACGCGGCCGATGCGGCGGTGAAAGTGCTGGTAGTGCCCACCAACGAGGAGCTGGAAATTGCCCAACAGTGTTATCAGCTGTTAGCTGACAGCTATTAGCTTCTGGCTGTTAGCTGTCGGTTTTTAGCTATTAGTTTTTAGCTGTTGGCTTCCGGCGGAAGCCCTAGGTCGTAGGCAGCACCAAGCCCAACAGCCGGAGCTGCCAGCCGCGGCCTGCACAAAACCACCCCAATAACTGATAACTGATAACTAACAACTGACCACTGACAGCTAACAACTAATACCCTACCACCTTGATTTGCGAGCCGGCGTTGAGTTGCTCGTTTAGCTCCATGCCGTTGAGGATGGCCATTTCCTCGTGGCGCTTTTCGGGCACTTGCAGCGTGCGCAGGGCTTGTTGCAGGGTGCTGCGCAGTTGCAGGGTTTTCACGCGCACGCGCTCGGGCTGGCGGTTGATTTTGTCGGGGTCGGAGAGCTGGCGGAAGCCTTGCGCGGCGCTGCTGAACAACGGGTAATACGTGTTGAAATCCTGCGGGCTGCTGGCGCCCAGCATCAGGTAGTTTTTATCGGTGTAGCGAATGAGGTAGAGCAGCGTGCGGGCCGAGGGTTGCGCCTGCTGCTGTTGCGGCGCGGCTTGCCCTTGCTGCTGCTGCGGCACTTGGTCGGCTACCACGGCCAAGGCGGGCAGGCCGTTCACGGTGGTGTTTTTCGACTCGGCTACTTGCAGTTGGTACTGCTGCACCAGTTGCTGCGCGGCGGCCTCGAGGGTTTGGCCCGGCACCAACGTAAACAGCAGCAGGGCTTTGCCGCCTTGGGGCGCCATTTGCACTTGCTGCGGGGTGTTTTGCACCTGCCAGCCCTGCGGCACCGGAAACTGAAACCGTAGCTCGGGGTGGTAAAACACGCTGTTCTCCACAAAGCCTTGCTTGGGGTCGTCGCCGTACACAATGCCGTCAATCAGGCGCAGGTACGACTCGCGGTTTACCTTGGGGTTGCTGAGGCCGGCTTTTTGCATCCACTCGGTGGCCAGCTGATTTACCGTCACGAACCGGTCGCCGGGGTTGGGGTGCGTCGAGAGGAAATCGGGCAGGGCCTCGCCGCCGCTTTTGGCTTGCTCGCGCTGCAGCGTCTGGAAGAAACCGGCCATCTGGTGGGCGTCGTAGCCGATCTTGGTGGAGTACTCCACGCCCAGCTGGTCGGCCTCGCGCTCGTCGTCGCGGCCGAATTTCAGAAACAACAAGCCCAAACCCTGCTGCGCCTGCTCGGCATACTGGCCAAAGCGCGGCGAGGCAATCATGGCACCTAGGAGGCCTACTTGCGCCAGGGTAGCCTTGGTTTGCTGCTGCGCCGAGTGCCGCGCCGTTACGTGGCCGATTTCGTGGCCGAGCACGCCGGCAAACTGCGCTTCGTTGTTGAAATGCGCCATGATGCCGCGCGTGAGGTACACGTAGCCGCCCGGTATGGCAAAGGCGTTGAGCACCGGCGAATCAACGACCTTAAACTCGTAGGGCAAATTGGGCCGATGCGATACGGCCGCCATTTGCTTGCCGCGCTCCTGCACAAAGCGTTGCAGCTCGGCGTTTTCGTAAAGGCCATATTGGGCCACAATCTGCGGATCGGCTTCCTTGCCTAAGGCTACCTCCTGCCCCTCCGACACCAAGCTTACCTCGCGCTTGCCGCTGACGGGGTTGGTGGAACAGCCGTTGAGCAGCAGCAACAAACCGGCACCTAGGCCGGTGGCATAACGCGTTTTCATGGGGGCAAGGTAGGAGGCGAAAGGAACAGGAATACCCGCGCTCGGTGCGGCCAGTGGGCACCTAGGGCCCTGCGCTGCCGGCGAGGTTATTGCCCTTGCAACGCGGCATCGGCCGATAGGTTGCGCCTGGCGTCCAAGCCCCGGTAAGTGGCCCGCTGGGCTCCCAAGCTCGACATTAGGCCAAGAAACCGTACTATTGTTTTTTACACCTGGGTTGCTACGGCGTACGTAGTGCCCTTGGTTCGCTGCTCCTTCTTACCCTATGCGGGGTTAGCCCCTGCGCAGGCCACCTACTTGCATCCAGCGCACGTCTGGGCCTTGCTACCGGCGCGGCCCGCCCGTTTATCCTTATCCTCACCCCCCGACGACGACACTGCCATGGATCAACGTGTTACCCTGCTGCTCGGCTTTGGGCTGCTGCTTGCGCCGCTGTTTGGCCAGGCCCAAACCACCGCTAAGCCTGCTAGTACCCAAGCCCTGCTGCCCTGCGACACCCTGCTGGGCCGCGTTACTAACCTCTACGACGCGCCGCTTACCGGCGCCACCGTAATGCTGAAGGGCACCACCAACGCCTTCAGCACCAACTCCGAGGGCCGGTTTATACTTACGTCCAAAACAGCCATTGCGCGTGGGGCGTTGCTGCAAATCAGCGCTGCTGGCTACACCAGCGTGGAGCAGCCCCTCGTTAGCTGCGCCCCCTTGGATGTATCGTTGGAGCTGCTGCCCGGCACGCGGCTGCGCGCGGATGGGCGCATCAAGAAAACCACCAAAACCGGCAAAATCCGGTAAGGGCCGGCGTAGGTAGCAAGCAGCGTTAGTCGCGGGCCAAACCGCATTAAGCCTAAGGCAGGGCCCAACGGGGCAGGGCAAGCTCAACTATTTTCGGAGGGGTACGTAGTAGGCGCATCTGTATGCTTACTAACTCCGCATCACCGATGAGCCGATTGTTACCCCTTGCCTGCTTTGCTGCCCTGCTGACGTTGCCGCTTGCCGCCACCGCCCAACAAACCGCGGCGGGTCCGCAAGCCTCGGCTAAAACCCTTGTTGCCAAAGATGCGCCCACCGCTGACGGTGGAAGCAACACCCTAGAGTGTGGCAAGGTGCAAGGGCAGGTACTCAACACCTACGGTCAGCCGCTGATTGGTGCTACCGTAACGCTGGCCGGCAGCAAACGCCCGTACATTACCGATGGCGAAGGCCGCTACCAAATAGCCGAACCCGTGTACCGCGGCCAACAACTGCGCATTGAGGCGGCCGGTTACATCAGCCGCTACTACGAGCTGCACACCTGCGAAGCCCCCGTGGTGGGCCTGGAGCTAGCCGAAGGCACCAAAGTGAAACGCAGCGGCAAGCGCGCCGGCCAAATTGTTCGCTCGGGCCAAGCTTACCGCCAGTAACTCGTTTTTCCTCTACGCTGCCTATTGCCACTGCGGCGTACTTACCGAACTACCGGTGGGTGCGCCGCGGCTTTTTTTAGGCGCCTGCCTAGGTGCCCGGCCCCAGCAACGTGCTGCCGACCTAGGGTTAGCCTTGCACCAACGCGGCACCGGCCAGTTGCAGCGCCCGGCAGTGGGCCAGCCATTGCATCGCGCCTTGCTCTTCAATAAAGCGCCTAATCTGGTAGGGCCGCCCGTCGAAATAGCTAAGCGAAGGCAAATCGGCGTCGGTTTCCAGGTCTTGCAAATGAGTGGGCGTAAATAAATACCCTAGGTAGGTTTGCCCGCCCAGCCGCGGCTCCAACTGCGGAAAAAACACCTCCATCATCCAACGCGAGTCGTTGCTGTGCGCGTGTGTGCGGCGGCGGCCATCAACCAGCCAAAAGCGACACTGCAGCTCGGCAGCGGCCTCCAGCATGGCTAGGTAGCCCGTTTGCAACTCCTCCGTGGTAAGCGGCTGTAGCCAACGACCCACCAGCACCCCCAACTCGGGCCGGTATACGAGTTGCAGGAAGTGTGGGGAAGGCAGGGTGCGCATAGCGGAGTTTAACAGAAAGGCATCGAAGGTACGCCTTCCGGACCGGCTACGCGGATTGCAGGCTATAGGTTTACCCCTCGCCACAGCAGCCTCCTTTGCGCCACTGCTGATATGCAACCGCCCCGGCCAATACGAATCGGCCGGGGCGGTTTGGCTTACCTAGAGCAGGTACTAGTTGAGGCTACGGTACCGCACGCGCTTCGGCTCTACATCACCTAGGCGCTTCTTCTTGGCTTCCTCGTAGTCGGAGAAGTTGCCCTCGAACCACACCACTTCCGAGTTGCCTTCAAAGGCCAGGATGTGCGTGGCCAAACGGTCGAGGAACCACCGGTCGTGGCTGATGATAACGGCGCAACCGGCGAAGTTCTCCAGCGCGTCTTCCAGGGCGCGAATGGCATTCACGTCGAGGTCGTTGGTCGGTTCGTCGAGCAGGATGAGGTTGGCGCCTTGCTTAAGCGTCGTGGCTAGGTGCACGCGGTTCCGCTCGCCGCCCGATAGGTTGCCTACTTTCTTCTCCTGGTCGCCGCCGCGGAAGTTGAAGTTGCTCACGTAAGCGCGCGAGTTCACCTGGCGGCCGGCCAGCAGCATGGTTTCGGTACCGCCCGAAATCGTCTCGAATACCGATTTGTTTGGTTCGAGGTTTTCGTGCTGCTGATCTACGTAGGCCACTTTCACCGTAGGGCCTACCTCGAAGGTACCCGCGTCGGGCTTCACCTGGTCGGTGATGAGGCGGAACAGCGTGGTTTTGCCGGCGCCGTTCGGGCCGATGATGCCCACAATGCCGCCCTGCGGCAGCGAGAACGACAGGTTCTCGAACAGCAGCTTGTCGCCGAAAGCTTTGCTGATGCCTTGTGCCTCGATAACCTGCGCACCTAGGCGGGGCCCGTCGGGGATAAACAGTTCCAGCTTCTGCTCCTTCTCGCGCGAGTCCTCGGAGGCCATTTTGTCGTAGCTAGCGAGGCGGGCCTTGCTCTTGGCCTGGCGGGCCTTGGGAGCCATGCGTACCCACTCCAGCTCGCGCTGCAGCGTTTTCTGGCGCTTGCTCTCGGTTTTCTCTTCCTGGGCCAGGCGCGAAGCCTTTTGCTCGAGCCACGACGAGTAGTTGCCCTTCCAAGGAATACCTTCGCCGCGGTCCAGCTCCAGGATCCAGCCGGCTACGTTGTCGAGGAAGTACCGGTCGTGGGTTACGGCAATTACGGTACCCTTGTACTGCTGCAGGTGCTGCTCCAGCCACAACACTGATTCGGCATCGAGGTGGTTGGTCGGTTCGTCGAGCAGCAGCACGTCGGGCTCTTGCAGCAGCAGACGGCACAAAGCTACACGGCGTTTCTCACCACCCGAAAGGTTGCCGACAACGGCGTCTTCGGGCGGAGTGCGCAGGGCATCCATGGCGCGCTCCAGCTTGTTGTCGAGGTTCCAGGCGTCGAGCTGGTCGAGGCGCTCCTGCACTTTGCCCTGGCGCTCCAGCAGCTTGTCGAAGTCGGGGTCTTCGCCGCCAAAGGCCTCGTTGATCTCCTCAAATTCCTTGAGCAGGGCCACCGTTTCGGCCACGCCTTCTTCGATTACCTCGCGCACGGTTTTGCTGGCATCGAGCTGGGGCTCCTGCTCGAGGTAGCCCACCGAGTAGCCCGGCGACCACACCACCTCGCCCTGGTATTGCTTGTCAACCCCGGCAATAATTTTCAGCAGCGACGACTTACCCGAGCCGTTGAGGCCGAGCACGCCGATTTTGGCGCCGTAGAAAAACGAGAGGTAGATGTTTTTGAGAACCTGTTTTTGGGGCGGGAACACCTTGTTCACGCCAGCCATCGAGAAAATAATGGTGGGCTGGTCGCTCATGCGGTAGGTTGATGATGAGTACGATGTAAAAGAAAACTTCCGCTTCCAATAAAAGAGGCGATGCCGCAACGTAGCCGCGGCGGCGGTAGAGCCGTTGCCAACCTAAGTCAACCGCATCAGCAGGCCGATGCGTGCCTTCTTTCTAATAAGCAGGGCTGTTTGCAAAGCTAAGCCGCGCTCGGCACAGAAACACACCGCGTAAGGCTTGCATTGTAAGCGTTCTTAGGTGCAACTTCCGGCTGCGTACGCTGGCTTGGCATTAGGCGCCGAGGTTGGCAGCGCTGTCCACTTTACTCTGCCCAACGTACCTCGTCTTTTATCGTACCGCCAAGTAGCTACGAATCCCGTAAACTTGTGCGTTTATCGCTTCCCGCCACCCACCACTCCGCTCCTGTTTAGGACGTTTATCCTTATGGAACAGCAAGAGCAGCTGCTCAATCAGGCTCGCCAGTTTGGCTACATCGAGGGCGACCAGGTATGGCTCCGCCCGTTCATGGACCTGCCCGCCCGGCAGGTTGGCCAGGTAAAAGACACCGAAGACGCAGCCCTGCTGTACTTCGCCCAACGTTTCGAGGGCTTCCGCGGCAAAGTAGACGACCTGCTTGGCCGCATCGAAGAATCCGAGAACAAGGGCTCCTTCCTGATGAAGGCGTTGCACCTCAAAGAGCAAATTGCCTCGTACGACGCCCTAGGTGACTTTACCGAGTTGCACCGCCGCCTCACCGAGGCCGAGGAGCACATCCGGACGCTGGTGGCCCGCAACCGCGAAAAGAACCTGGCCACCAAGGTGAAGCTCATTGAAGAGGCCGAATCGTTGCGCGACACCATCGACTGGCAGGCCGGCGGCGAAAAGCTGAAGGAGCTGCGCCAGGCCTGGATCAAGACGGGCCCGGTAAGCAAGGAGCTAACCGACGAGATGGAAACGCGCTTTCAGGCCGCCATCGAAGACTTCTACGTGCGCAAAAAGGCGTTCCAGGCCGATAAAAAGGCCATGACGAACCGCGCGTTCGAGAAGTACAAGTCGCTCATCCATAAATCGGAAGCGCTGCAGAATTCCGACGACTGGGAAGGCACTACCGCTCAGCTAAAGCAGCTGCAGCAAGAGTGGAAAGAGGTGGGCGGCTCGCTGCCGCGCAAAACTGCCAACGACCTCTGGACGCGCTTCCGCGCTGCGCACAACCGCTTTTTCGACCGCCTGAAGGAGCACATCAGCTCGAAGCGCTCGGAGGCCAAGGACCAGTACATGGACGACAACCTCGGCCGCAAGCGCGCCCTGGTAGCCGAGGCCGAAGCCCTGCTGAACCAGCCTATGCACGAGGCCGTGGCCCGCGCCAAGGAGCTGCAAGCCGCCTGGAAAAAGGTGGGACCCGTGCGCGGCCCCGAGTCGGACCAGGTGTGGGAGCAGTTTTTGGCTGCCTGCGACAAAGTGTTCGAACTCAGCTCGCTCGAGCACTACATCCGGAAGCGCCAACCGCAGGAAGGCCCCAAACCCAGCGGACAGGAACAATATTCGCAGCGCGTTGCAGCGTTGCGCGAGTTCATTAAGTACGACCGCCAAGAGCAGGACGTGCTGCAGGAAAACCTAGGCAAGCTGAACGACTCGCCGGGCAATGACGCATTCCGCACGATGCTACAAAGCAAAATCAGGGCGTTCGAGCGCAAAATCCGCACGAAAAACGAACTGATCGAGCTGCTTCGTCAGCGTTACGCCGAATAACCTAACATTTCCCCACGTTTTACGTTGTCCAATCGCCTGTCGACCTGACGCCTTGGCGTACTATATATCGGCGGCCGGATTTTTGCTAGCGGCGTACCGCTACTTTACCAAACCCATTTTACGCACAGCCTACTATGTACTGGACCCTGGAACTCGCCTCGTATCTGGAAGATGCTCCCTGGCCCGCCACCAAGGACGAGCTCATCGATTACTCGATTCGTTCGGGCGCCCCGATGGAGGTAGTGGAAAACCTGCAGGCCCTCGAAGACGACGGCCAACCTTACGAGAGCATCGAAGAAGTATGGCCGGACTACCCGACCAAGGAAGACTTCATGTTCAACGAGGACGAGTACTAGTTGGTACTGAGTATTGGGTATTGAGTAGTCAGACACTCCAATGGTCAGCGTAATGCGCTGGCAGGTTTCTTACTACTCATGTCTCACTACTCACTACTTACTCAAAATCTGGTTGCGGGGTACGAACGACGCGTTCTGCTCCGCAACCTTTTTTTATCGGTGCCCGAAGGGGCTTTTGTGGCTGTTGTAGGCCACAACGGTGCTGGCAAAACCACGCTGTTTCGGGTGCTTACGGGGCAGATGGCTTACACCGGCCAAGTGCAGCTGCACGGCCGCGACTTGCGGCACATTCGGCGCCCGGCCGCCGAGGGTGCGCTGGCTCATTTGCCACAACGCAACGCCATCAGCTTTCCGATAGAAGTTCGCGAGTTGGTGGTGATGGGCCGATTTCGGCAGCGCCGCGGCATGCTTGCCGGCTACACCACGCAGGACTACGCCCTAGCCGACGAAGCCTTGGAGCAAGTGGGCGCCACGCATTTGGCGCACCAAAATTTTACGCTGCTTTCGGGCGGCGAGCAACAACTCGTGTGGCTGGCGCAGTTGCTGCTGCAAGATGCCCGGCTGTGGCTGCTCGACGAGCCCACGCAGCAGCTCGATGTGTATTACCGCCGGCGCGTGTTCAGCCTGCTGCAGCAATGGGTGCAAGAGCGCCACAAAACCATTCTGTGCATCACTCACGACCTCGACCAATTGCCCAACCTGCCGGGCTACCTGCTCAACCTGTCGGCACCCGAGCCGCAGCTTGAGCCCCTTAACGAGGCCACCGTTGCCGCCGCCCGCGCGTGGCTGGAAAACGAGGCTAGCCTGCCCACGGCGCACAGCCGCACCTAGGCCCGTACCGGCTGCCCAACGGCTTGCTGCTCGCGCACGCCCGGTTTGCCCCGCAGTACGTTGGCAATCGACTGCATAAAGGGCCAGGGCGTTACCGAGTTCATTACCTGAAAATTTTCGATCCAGTTGGTGCGCTCGTCCAGAAAATCGAGGATGCGCTCCACGGGGTTGTGGGCAAACAACTCACTGAAAATTTCGCTGGTTCGCTCGCCTTCGCGCTGCATAATATCGAGCAGCAACGTGTCGAATAAGCGGAATTGCCACGCGTCGCCGGTAAGGTTGGCAGGCAGCGCATCGTGGTTGGCCAGTGCTTCGGTTAGGCGCGCGGCATGCTGCTGCATGCGCAAAAAAGCGTAGCCGGTGCTGGCTTTTACGCGGCCGCCGCGGGTACCTAAGTGCACCACGTGGGCGCCGCTGCGCGGCTCAAAGGGGTGGTCGGTCATCGGAATGGCCCCGGCCTCGGTTTCGGCTACGCGATAGGGCCGGCCGCCTAGGTGGCTGCTGAGGTATTGGCGCAGGGGCTGCTCGTACTCGGCCTGCGGCAACAGCGTGCCCGAAAACAAGGTGTACTCTACCAAGGCCCGCCTAGGTGAAAACGGCAATACGTACACAAAACGGCACTCGTGGTGTTGGGGCACCCGGAAGTCCATGAACACCGGCGTACTGGTGTCGAACGCGTCGTAATCGGTTTCAACTTCCCAGCCTACAAAGTGCTGCCAGAGGTAGCGCTTGTCGGCGCGCAGCTCGGGCTTGGGCGGGCGGCTATCGAAACCCAACCGGGCACTAAAGCTGCCAGCGGAAGTATGAGCCACCACGCCAGTGGGCGTATTCTCGAGCTGCTCTACGCTGGCTTGCACCAGCGTAAACTGCCCGGGGCGGGTACCTAGGGCTTGTTGCACAAAGCGGTAGAAGTCCAGCCCGCGCAAGGTGCAATAGCGGTGCCGCCGCAAGGGCAATACCACATCAATTTGCGGGCTCCGAAACGCGAGTTGCCGCCACTCGGCTGCCAGCACGGCGTCGTAGGGCGTGGGCCGGTCCGTCCAGAACGACCAAGTGCGGTCGTTTTGGTTTTTCGCTTCGGGCTCGAGCAGCAGCACGCGCTTGTGGCGCAAACGGGTCTCCTGGCTGATGTAGTAGGCCAAGCTTAGCCCGGCCGCGCCGCCGCCGGCAAGTAGGTAGTCGAAATCAGCCATAGGGGTTGTCACAGGCACAAAAGAACAGCGCGGGCTAAATTGTTTGGGCAAGCTACGCACAGCGGCCTAGGTGTCCTCGGGCTCATACGCAGCTTGGGCACCTAGGGCAACTGCCTTGGCAAACAAAAGCGGCCCCGGTGAGTACCAGGGCCGCCCAAACAGAGCAGTAGCTGCGCCGAGCCTTAGAAGTTGGGCGAAAGCAGGTACTTGCTGTAGAACTCGTCGATGATGCGCACGGCATCCGAGGGGTCGTCCACGATCTGCACCAGGCTCATGTCTTCGGGCGAGATGTTGTGCTCCTCGTGCAGCATTACTTCCTCAATCCACTTGAACAGGCCGTTCCAGTACGCCGAGCCCACGAGCACGATGGGGAAGCGGCCGATTTTGCGCGTCTGAATCAGGGTAATGGCTTCGAACAGCTCGTCGAGGGTGCCGAAGCCGCCGGGCATGCCAATGAAGCCCTGCGAATACTTCACGAACATCACCTTGCGCACGAAGAAGTAATCGAAGTTGATCACCTTATCGGGGTCGATGTAAATGTTGTGCGTCTGCTCGAAGGGCAATTCGATGTTGAGGCCTACCGACTTACCGCCCTCGGAGCGGGCACCTTTGTTGCCGGCCTCCATGATGCCGGGGCCGCCGCCCGTGATTACGCCGTAACCGTGGCGCACCAACTTGGCCGCAATTTCCTCGGCCATTTGGTAGTAGGGGTTCTCGGGCTTCGTGCGGGCCGAACCGAAGATGGATACGCACGGACCGATTTTGGCCATCTTCTCGAAGCCTTCCACGAACTCGGCCATCACCTTAAAGATCTGCCACGAGTCGGCAATCTTAATCTCGTTCCAGTCCTTGTCGACAAAGGCCTTGCGGATCTTCTGCTCATCGTCGAGCTGCACGGTACGCTCGCCGTGGGTTTGCTCGCGGATGTCGCTGATGGTGGTAACCTTGTTGTCGTTAACGTCGGGCTGCGTAATGATGCGGCCGCTGCCGGCGTTGTGGGCTTCCTCCTGGAGTTTGGTCTTGCTGGTTTTTTTCAGTTTGGTCATAGCCACGCTGATGAAGTAAGGGGCTTGCCGACGGGCTTGCGCAACCGCGCGGTTGCAGGCGCGGCAAACCGGGTAAGTGGAAAGGTGGGAAAAGAAAGGGCAAAAAGAAAGCCGCCCTGCCCCTACGGACACGGCGACCAAAAGTATGAGCGGCCAAGTTAACAATTTGTTAACATTGCGCTAGTCATATAGTTAAATTGTTAAGCGCCTGCCCATCATCCTGGACCTAAGCGAATGACCTTATCACGTTGGGACCTCACTCCCTGTCCCCTCTTCCGAAGATAGGTGGAGTGTGTATTATCCGGCGTCATCACGCAAGATGTCTCGATTGCGCTCGACATGACGGATTAGCCCTAGGTCGTCAGGATTCCTTTCACTTTGGAGGAGGCAGGCAGGCCCTGACGTTTGCAAGCGTGACAAGGTCCTTCGGCTGGCGCCTCAGGATGACAGGTGTAATTGCGTGCAGTGCCAAACGGCTTACCACGCGCGGCGCAACGCCCGTTACTTCGAGCGGATGGCAATTACAGGGTCCATCATGGAGGCGATTACCGCCGGCACGATGCCCGAAATCACCCCAATCAGCACCGACAGGCCCAGGCCCAGGGTAATGCGGTTCAGTGACATCGACACCTTGAGGGCATCTTGCGGCACCAGCGTAACCAGCCACACCAAGAACAAGCCGGCCGCGCCGCCCACCAAGCATAGAAACACTGCTTCGAACAAAAACTGCGACAGGATAAACAAGTTGTTGGCGCCAAGCGACTTCTGAATACCGATGATGTTGGTGCGCTCTTTCACCGACACAAACATGATGTTGGCAATGCCGAATCCGCCCACCAAAATGGCAAACGAGCCAATAACGGCGCCCGCCACCCCAATCACGCTGAAGAGCTTGGTAATGGCGTCGGCCAGCATTTCGGGTCGGTTTAAAGCAAAGTCGTCCTCTTCGCGCGGTTTCAGACCCCGGATGTTGCGCATGGCGCCGCGCACCTCGGCCTCTAGGTTCAGCAGGCCGGGGTCGTCGTCGGTACCCTTAACGCCGATGGTAGCCTGCGCGCCGCCCAGGCTGCCGGTGCTCAGGGCAAACATTTTGGTGAAGGCACCTAGGGGCAGCAGGCAGTTGGTGTCGTTGCTGGGCGTATCGAGCAGCTTTTTGCCCTCTTTCTCCATCACGCCCACAATGGTAAATTTCTGGCCCTGCGTCCGGAATTCGCGCCCTAGGGCCGAGCCGTTGGGGTATAGGTTGTGGGCAATGTCATAACCCACCACGGCCACATTGCGCGAGGCATCCACCTCCTGCGCAGTAAAGTAGCGTCCTTCTTGGATAGGCACGCTCGATACGGAGCGGTAATCGAACGTAATACCTTGCAGGGCAATGCCCTCTACGCTATTGGTACCTGCTTTAAGGGTATTGCCGCCGCGGGCCGCAAACACGGCCACGCCGCGGTGGTTTTCGGGCGTGAGGCGGCGCTGCAGTTCGCGGAACTCGCGAATAGAGGGGTTGGGCCGGTTAAAGTACTTCCACCACGGGTAGTCGCCACCAAAAGCCCAGGGCCACTTCTGCACGTAAATCACCTTGTCGCCCACGAAGTTCATGCTCTGCCGGATATTCGCCTCGAGCGAATCGACCACCGTGAACACCGAAATGATGGCGAAAATACCCACCGTAACGCCCAGCAACGACAGCACCGTGCGCAGCAGGTTGGCGCGCAGGGCCTGCCAGGCAAAGCGTAAACTCTCGAACAACAGGCGCAACGATTTCATATGCGGCACGGCTTGGGGTCAGCAATTACCCGTGAAAGGTACAACACCGAAGCTCAGCCCCGGGATTGAGCGGCCTCATCTTTCGGGCGGATTTTCACGTAGTGAAGGCTTTTCAGATTTCGAAGGGAAAGTAACGATATATCCAAGCCCGTTGCGTACTTTTGCAATCCGAAAATTTTGCGTATTCTCCCCGTTTTCTTGCCTGTTCTAAACGCCGGCCATGAAGCTCTCCGAGTTCAAGTTTGAATTGCCCGATAACCTGGTCGCTCAGCACCCTGCCAAAAACCGCGACGAATCGCGGCTGATGGTGGTGCACCGCGATAGTGGCCGCATCGAGCACCGTACTTTCAAAGACATCATCGAGTACTTCGACGATGGCGACGTGATGGTGGTAAACGACACGAAAGTGTTTCCGGCCCGCCTCTACGGCAACAAAGAAAAAACCGGCGCTAAGATTGAGGTGTTCCTGCTGCGCGAGCTCAACAAAGAGCTGCACCTGTGGGATGTGCTCGTGGACCCGGCCCGCAAAATCCGGGTGGGCAACAAGCTGTACTTCGACGACGACGGCATCATGGTGGCCGAAGTTATCGACAACACCACCTCGCGCGGCCGCACGATCAAGTTTCTGTTCGACGGCCCGGAGGAGGAGTTCTACAAGGCCCTGCACGACCTAGGCGAAACCCCGCTGCCCAAGGAGTTCATCCCGCGCGACCCCGAGGCTTCCGACAAAGAGCGTTACCAGACCATTTACGCCAAGCACACCGGCGCCGTAGCAGCGCCCTCGGCTGGCTTGCACTTCACGCGTGAGGTCATCAAGCGTCTCGAAATCAGAGGCGTAGAAATGGTGCCGGTAACCCTGCACGTAGGCTTGGGCACGTTCCGCCCGGTTGATGTGGAGGACCTGACCAAGCACAAGATGGACTCGGAAAACTTCATCGTGCCCACCGATTCGGCCACGATGGTAAACCGCGCCCTCGACCAGAAAAAGCGCGTGTGCGCGGTGGGCACCACCACCATGCGCGCCATGGAGTCTTCGGTATCAGCCAACGCCCGCCTGAAGCCGACCGAAGGCTGGACGGACAAGTTCATCTTCCCGCCCTTCGACTTTAAAATCGCCAACACGCTGCTCACGAACTTCCACATGCCCGAGAGCACGCTGATGATGATGGCCGCCGCCTTTGCCGGTTACGACCTGCTCATTGAGGCGTACCAAACGGCCATTAAGGAGAAGTACAAGTTCTTCACCTACGGCGACGCCATGCTGATTTTGTAGTGGGGTCTAGGGAGCTTCGGGTCTTCAGGGCTTAGCTGTTCCGGCTCGCTGATGCTCCTTGCCAACTACTGCTTATTACGCCGAACTTCGTTTAGTCGAGGTTCGGCGTTTTTTATTTGCACCCACTCGTCTTTTCTGTTCCTGTTCATGCTCGGCACCAAGCTTCCAAGCCCTCAAGCTCCCAAGTCCCCCAGATTTGCCATCATCGTAGCGGGCGGCACCGGTACGCGCATGGGCGCCGATCGGCCCAAACAGTTTTTGGAGTTGCAGGGCGAGCCGGTGCTGCTGCACACGTTGCGCCGTTTTGCTGCCCCGGCCCTAAGTGTGCAACGCTTGGTGCTGGTACTGCCAGCCGATCAGCTGGAAGTATGGCAGGAGTTGCACGCCCGCTACGCCCCCGAGCTCCGGCACGAGGTGGTAACCGGCGGCGCTACCCGCTGGGCCTCGGTGCGCCAAGGCCTGCTGCACCTAGGTGCCCAAACCGAAGGCTTGGTAGCCGTGCACGACGGCGTGCGCCCCCTCACGCCCCTAAGCGTAATCGAAAACACGTACGCCGCGGCCGAGCAGCACGGGGCCGCCATTGCCGCCGTACCGCCCAAAGACTCGGTGCGCGGCCTATCGGCCACGGGTTCGTACGCCCTCGACCGCTCGCGCCTGCGCCTGGTGCAAACGCCGCAGTGCTTTGAGCTGGGGTTGCTGCGCCGCGCCTACCAAATGCCCGAGCTGCCCACCTTTACCGACGACGCCAGCGTGGTGGAAGACTTGCACCCCATTCAGCTAGTGCAAGGCGACTACGGCAACATCAAAATCACCACGCCCGACGACTTGCTGCTGGCCGAAGCTTTGTTGCGGCGTGGATGAGTGGATGAGTGTATTTGCGGGGTGGCGGGAGGTTGCGAACGGGTGGCTACTTTTACAGCTCCTCATCTGCTCATTTACTCACCCACTGATCCTAACCAGATGCCCGATTACACCTGCCTGCTCTACGAGGTACGTCCCGATGGCGTGGCTACCATTACCCTTAACCGCCCCGACGTTTTCAACGCCTTCAACGACGCGCAGAGCTACGAACTGCAAGACGCCCTGAAGCAGGTAGCCCGCGATGCGCAGGTGCGCGCTGTGGTGCTCACGGGGGCGGGCCGCGCGTTTTGCTCGGGCCAGGACTTGAAGGCATCGCAGCAGGTGGCGGCCGAGGGCGGCCAACGCTCGTTCTACGATTCGCTCCACAAGCGTTACAACCCTATTATCCGGGCCATGCGCGCGCTGCCCAAACCCATCATCTGCCGCCTCAACGGCGTGGCGGCCGGCGCGGGCTGCTCGCTGGCCCTGGCCTGCGACGCCATCGTGGCTTCGGCAGAGGCTTCGCTTATTGAGGTATTTATCAACATCGGGCTGGTGCCCGATTCGGGTTCGTCGTACTTCTTGCCGCGCATTGTAGGCTCGCTGAAGGCCTTCGAGCTGTGCACGCTGGGCTCCAAAGTACCCGCCGACGAGGCCCTGCGTTTGGGCTTGGTAAACCAAGTAGTAGCGCCCGAACAACTCGACGAGGCTACCTACGACCTGGCTGCGCGCTACGCCGCCGCGCCCACCAAAGCCATTGGCCTGATCAAACAAATGCTTAACAAATCGGGCGCGGCCTCGCTCGACGAGATGCTCGATTACGAAGCCTACTGCCAACAAATTGCTGGCGAAAGCGCCGACTACCAAGAGGGCGTGCAGGCCTTCAGCGAAAAGCGCAAGCCCGTGTTCCGAGGCCAATAAACATGCCGGCTCCCAAGGCCCACAGCCTGCTCCGCTACCTAGGGGAGGCTGTTTTTTTGCTGGCTGCTGGGGGTTTGCGCGCTACGTGTGCCTACCTGGGCGGCCTTGCCGAGGCCTTGCCGCGGGTGGCTTAGGGTACCGATACAAAATCTCCGCGCCCACACGTAGCCCTGACCTCCGCTTTTGCGTACATGCCATCCGCGGCCTGCCCCAAAAGCAGGCAAGTAGCTAAGCCAAAACCCTACTCATTTTACCCGCTATGGAAAATCAACTCCAGCAAAACCTCGACAAAATCATGCCCGAGGACCTGGCCCGCACTTTCGAAAGTGCTTACCACGTGATTCAAGGCAACAACGACCACATGGAAGACCTGCTGCGCCACGGCGGTGCCCTGCTGCGCAAAGCCAGCCAGCGCTTCACGCCCACGCAGCTCGTGCTCGGCATTGCGGTGCTGGCCGTTGGTACGGTAATCGTACTCACGAAGTACTCCGACCAGATTCAGGACGCCATTGAGGACCTGACCGACGGCGACGACAACAACGGCCAGCAAAACCGCGGCGGCGCACAGGCCAAAAGCAAGCCCGCTCAGCAAGGTCAGCAAGGTCAACAAGGCCAGCACTAACGCATAAAGCGCTCATTACCAAAAGGCCCGCTCCGGAACATTGGTTTCCGGGGCGGGCCTTTTGGCGTGTTCACATCATCATGTGATTGCACTTAGCCATCATCAGGCTGTAATCTTGCAGCACAAATAATCCATACCAAACCCACAAAGTACCACGCTCCACTGCTATGAAAACCTTTTGCTTCAGCCTGATTTTCGCCGTGTTGGCCGCTGCTCCGTTCGAGGCTACTTACGCCGCGCCAACCGCTACCCCCGAAACCACCACCCACCTGGCCGCCGACACCGAAGATTTGGGCGGCGGCTACAAGCTCAAGCGCAAAAAGCGCAAGAAAAACCGTGCGATGCGCCGCTACCGCCGGTTGCGCGGTTTGCGGTAAGCCATTGAGCTTATCGAAATCGGTAAAACCTACCACTTACGGCCCCGGTTCAGGATGGATACCTGGATCGGGGTTTTTATTTCTTTTCATATAAATACTTGTATTTATTTATTGTATAACTTTGATTAGCACAACAGTAACCCGATACAACACCAACTACTAACCAACTCACCCCATGAAATTAATTTGCTACGCGCTATTGCTGGCGGTGCTGGCCTCGGTGCCGGCCGAAGCCGCCGTTTCCGAAACCACCGACGCAGCGGCTGCCTCTACCGCCGTATTAAAAGCCGACGAGCTGGGCGGCGGCGACAAGTTTAAGCGCAAAAAGCGCAAGAAGAACCGCACCGCCATGCGCCACCGCCGTCAGCGGCAACGCATGCGCTAAGCCACCTAGGCCGCTGGCTGCAGCACCGCGGGGTCGTTGTGAGCGGGCGAGTTTACCAACGTCGTAACGGCGTATTCCTTCAGCAGGCCGTCGGGCAGCGGGCGCAGCAGCGCCTGGTGCTCGGCGGCTGTTGCGTCTTCGGCAAGCCAGGCAAGCTCGGCGTCGCGCGAGGGCAAAATCACGGGCATGCGGTTGTGCAGCCGCGCCATCAGCTCGTTAGGCTCGGTGGTAACGATGGTGAACGTGGGCACCACCTCGCCGGTGCTGCGGTCGGCCCATTCGTCCCACAGGCCGGCAAAGGCAAAGGGTTGCTCGTCGAGGCGCAAAATGCGGTGCGGCACCTTGCCGCGGCCCTTTTGCTGCCACTCGTAAAAGCTATCGGCCAGCACAAGGCAACGGCGGCGCTGCAACAACTGCCGGAAAGAAGGTTTTTCACCAAGGGTTTCGGCCCGGGCGTTGATGGGCTTGGCAGCGGCCCGCACGTCTTTCACCCAGGCCGGAATCAGCCCCCATTGCACCAGCCGAATTTCGTGTGGGGCCAAGTTGGTAACGATGGGCATGCGCTGCGACGGGGCAGCATTATAGCTGGTAGGAGCGGGTTCGGTAAAGGTGGCATCGAAGCGCTGCTCGACGGTGGGGGCTGGGGCAATAAAGGTGTAGCGGCCGCACATAGGCAAAAAGTAAAGATTGGCTTTGTCCTAAAACGCAATAACACGGCGGAAGATGCTTTTCGGCAATTATTGACGAGCTAGCCGCGGTTTTGCTTCGGCCAAATTGTATCTTTACTAAGTCGGAATCAACCTTTTGCACCAAAACAAGCTACACTAGCTTTTTAGCAAGGTTGCCTCCAACGCCCTGCTCCGCCCCACCGCCTGCTTCTGCCTATGCCCCAATTTTACCCCCTTTACGAAAGTTCGGAAATTGCCATTGCCCACGACAAGCGCAACTGCTGGTTGTACGTGCAATGGCTGGGCAACCACAATGTGGACAGCATACGGAATGGCTGCCTGCTGCTGCTGCATTACCTGCAGGAAACCAAGTCGGCGAAGCTGCTTAACGACGACACGCACGTAACCATTGCTGCCCAAATCACCGATGCCGACTTGGATTGGCGCCCGGGCGACACGCCCTGCGAGGGCTCGGCGGTTTGGGTGGGCAGCACGTTCTACTCCATGCTGGCCTCGGCGGGCTTGCAGTTTATTGCTTGGGTAAATGCGCCCAGCGTACTCAACCGCCGCACCGCCGACCTGGCTCTGAATGTGAGCGAAACCGTGCAGCTACCCGAAAACCGACCGTTGGTGGTCACCTTCGACGACTTGGCCTCGGCTTACGAGTGGTTGCAGAAACGCGAAATCAAGCGCCCGGTAACCAGCGAAATCCCTTTGTTTATTCATTAACCCCGCACGCGCATCTTTTCCGCTCGATTGCGAACATTCTTGGGCAGGGCATCGGGGCGCGGGCAAGTAGCCACGCAACGATGCTGACGCTGCTTAGCATAGAAAGCAAAGCAGGCGGCTTCGGCGCGACGAGCACCAAGATCAAAGGCGACGCACAGCTGCACGCATGCGCGAGGTTTTCAGCCCTAGGTGCAACGCAGCCTGGCACAGCTGGGCAGCT
This sequence comes from Hymenobacter oligotrophus, assembly GCF_003574965.1. Classification (NCBI taxonomy): domain Bacteria; kingdom Pseudomonadati; phylum Bacteroidota; class Cytophagia; order Cytophagales; family Hymenobacteraceae; genus Hymenobacter; species Hymenobacter oligotrophus. Next base: position 2,923,985 of record NZ_CP032317.1, read on the forward strand.
GCCGCTGCAACTTAGTAAGGCAAGCTGCCGCCAGCCACCGCTTTGGGTTGCTGGCGGCAGCTTACTTCCACTTGATCTTGTTTCCGGCGCCTTGGGCGCGCAACCGTTCGGGCACGCGGTTCAGGATAATGTCGCGCAGGGTGGTGAGCAGCGGCAACCGCACAAAGCTGTGGTGCACTACCAGGCTTACTTCGCGCACGGGTTCGGGTGCCTCAAAGCGCTTGATCATGGGATTGTCGCCGAGCTCATCGAGCACCGATAACTCGGGCACCAAGGTGTAGCCGCGGTTGAGGCGCACCAGTTGCTTTAGGGTTTCGATAGAGCCGCTTTCATAAGTAAACGGGCGGTTATGAGCGGCCGCGGCGGGCGTACAGATATTCAGTACCTGATGCCGGAAGCAATGCCCCTGCTGCAACAGCCACAGTTCATGCGCTTCCAGGTCGGCGGGCTGCACGGTGGCTTGTTTGTACAACGGGTGCCCCTCCGACACGTACGCCAAAAACGGTTCTTCGAGCAGCGGAATCTCGTGCAGGGCGCGGTCTTCCAGCGGCGTTACCAACAGGCCTACATCGAGGCGGTTGTCTTTGAGGCGCTGCACGATTTGTTCGGTTTGCAGCTCCTCTACCTGCACGCGCAGCTGCGGGTGGCGCTCCACTAGCTCCAGCAAAAACAGCGGCACGATGTACTGCGCCAGCGTAGGAATGATGCCCAACCGCAGCTCACCTACCAGTTCTCCTTTTTCGAGTTGCACGGTCTCTTTCAGTTGCTTCACGGAGCGCAGCACCTCGCGGGCGTGCTGCACTACCTTGGCGCCGATAGCAGTGGGCTCAATGCCGCCTTTGGTGCGGTGAAAAAGCAGTACTCCCAGCTCGTCTTCCAGCTTTTGCACTTGCATGCTGAGTGTGGGCTGCGACACGAAACACTTCTCGGCCGCCAGCACAAACTGCCGATGCGTGTCGAGGGCTACCAAGTACTCAAGCTGTTGCAGGGTCATAGGCTTATGGCCAAATCCACGTATTAAATTTAGCTATACTGCCATCAAAATTATCGATTTTACTTATAAGATCAAGCCGGCCACCTTTGCTGCGTTCCTCAACAGTAACCGTTGCCGCGCATGGCCAATCAAACCACACCAAACAAGCTGACGACTGCCTCGGGCCGTCCTATCTGGGATAACCAAAATTCTGTTTCGGTAGGCCAACGCGGCCCGTTGCTGCTGCAAGACTATTTGCTGCACGAAAAGCTGGCGCACTTTAACCGCGAGCGTTTGCCGGAGCGTGTGGTACACGCCAAAGGCTCCGGTGCCTACGGCACCTTTACCGTAACGCACGACCTGACGCGCTACACCCGCGCCAAGCTGTTTGCGGAAGTGGGTAAGCAAACGCGCGTATTCCTGCGCTTTAGCACCGTGGGCGGCGAAAAGGGCTCGGCCGACACCGAACGCGACCCGCGCGGCTTTGCGGTAAAATTTTACACCGAGGACGGCAATTGGGATTTGGTGGGCAACAACACGCCGGTGTTCTTCATCAAAGACCCGGTGAAGTTTCCCGACTTCATTCACACCCAAAAGCGCGACCCGTTTACCAACTGCAAGTCGCCCACGGCCATGTGGGACTTCTGGAGCCTGAACCCCGAGTCGCTGCACCAAGTGCTCATCTTGATGTCGGACCGCGGCACGCCCTACGGCTACCGCCACATGCACGGCTTCGGCTCGCACACGTTCTCGTTTATCAACCACGAAAACGAGCGCGTGTACGTGAAATTCCACTTCATTACCGAACAGGGCATCAAGAACTTCTCGGCCGAAGAAGCCACCGAAATGAAGGGCCTCGACCCGGACTTCGCGCAGCGCGACCTAGTAGATGCCATTGAGCAGGGCGACTTTCCGCGCTGGACGCTGAAGGTGCAGATCATGACCGAGGAGCAGGCCGCCACGTTCCGCTGGAACCCCTTCGACCTCACGAAAGTATGGCCCAAGGCCGATTTTCCGCTGTACGAACTGGGCGTGCTGGAGCTGAACGAGAACCCCGTGAACTACCACGCCCACGTAGAGCAGTCGGCATTTGCGCCGGCGCACGTGGTCGATGGGATCGGCTACTCGCCCGACCGCATGCTGCAGGGCCGCATCCTCTCCTACCCCGATGCGCAGCGCTACCGCCTAGGTGGCAACTACGAGCAACTGCCCGTAAACCGCTGCCCCTACGCCACCAACAACTACCAGCGCGACGGCCTGATGGCCCTCGGCGACAACGGCGGCGGCGGCCCCAACTATTTCCCCAACTCGTTTAACGGCCCGCAGGAAGACCGCACGGTGGGTGAGCCTGCCGAGCACCTCTCGGGCCTGGCCGCCCGCCACGACCGCAACGCCCCCGGCGAAGACGACCACTACACGCAGCCCGGCAACCTTTACCGCTTGCTCGACCTAGGCGCCCAGCAACGCCTGGTGCAAAACATTGTGGGCGCCATGAGCGGCATTGCCGGCCCCAAGCGCGACGAAATCATCAACCGCCAACTTTGCCACTTCTTCCGCGCCGACCTAGGTCTCGGAATGGCTATTGCGCAGGGCCTAGGCGTGACCCTATCGATGCCGGCGCACCACGCGCCCGCCGAAGCAGCAACCGTGTAAGGGTGGGAATAAATCGGTTTGGTTAAACTCATTGCACAAAAAAGCCGGCCCTGTTGGGGCCGGCTTTTTTGTGTTTACTCACCTAGGGCCAGCAAGCACGGTGTAGCGCGGAAATCCGCACTACACCGTGCTTACAACGCTTTCTTGCGCGTGGCCTGGAATTTCTTGATCTGCGGATCAATCACCTTTTTATCACCCACCACCACAATCGTCATCGACTCGGGCCGGATGTACTTACGCACGGTTTCGCTGATTTGCTGCGGCGTAACGGCGTACGTGTTCTTTACCTGATCGGTGAGGTACGAATCGGGTAGGCCGTGCAAATCCAAAAAGTTGAGCTGGTTGATAATGCCGCCGGGGTTGGAGTTGCGCAGGATGAACAAACCGGCTTCGTAGTTCTGAATGCCCTTCAGCTCGTCTTCGCTAGGAGCTTGCTTTTGCAACCGCTCAATTTCGTACACAATTTCCTTGAGCGAGTTGCCGGTTTCCTGGGTGGTTACGTCGGCGCTCTGGGCCCACTCGCCCGTGCGGTAACGCGGCGAAATGTAGCTGTAGGGCGAATAGGTATAGCCTTTATCCTCCCGAATGTTGCGCGTAACGCGCGAGCCAAACGAGCCGCCCAGCAGCGAGTTGGTTACGCGCAGGCGCAAGTAGTCGGGGTTGGTGGGGTCGATAACCGGTAGGCCCATTATGATCGTCGACTGCGGGGCGCCGGGGCGGTCTTGGGTCATAATCTGGCCGCGCGTTACGGGTTTGGCCAGCGGGATGCTCGGCGCCGGGCCTTGTGGCCACGGGCTGAAGGCTTGCGTAATGGCTTTGCGCATGGCCGCGCCATCGAACTTGCCGGCCACGTAAATGTTGCTGCGCTGCGCCCCGTACTGCGACTGGTAAAATGCCTGCACCTGCTCCAGCGTCAACGCGTCGATTTCGGCGTCGGTGGGGAGCGTGTTGCCGTACGGGTGGTCGGGGTACATGGCCTTCAAAAACTTCTGTTGCGCCTGCGTGCTGGGCTGGGCGCGCATCAGGGCCACTTGCCGCTTAAAGTCGGTTTTGAGGCGCGGCAGCTCGGCGGCGGGCAGCGTGGGGTGCTGCACCATTTCGGCCAGCAGGTTTACCAGCTCCGGCCCAAACTCCGACAGCGACGAAGCCCAAATCATGGTTTGGTTCGAGCCGACGCTGACATCGAGCGAGCCGCCCATGCGAGCCACTTTTTCGGCCATTTCCTGCGCCGACATCGAGCGGGTGCCTTCGCGCAGCATGCGCCCGAGCAAATCAGCAATGCCCGTTTGGCCGGCCGGCTCGTGCACGTTGCCGGCCTGCACGGCCAGCGTTACGGTTACTTTGGGAACGTTGCCGTAGGGCACCAGCGTGGCCTGCATGCCGTTGTCGAGTTTAAACTCTTCCTTGGCGGGCAGGGAAAAATCTTTAGGTGTACCGCCTTCGGGCGGGGTTTGCTTTTTGGGCTGATCCTGCGCCTGCGTGTGCGTGGCCAGCAGCAGGGCCGCACCAAGTAATCCTAGGTATAGTGGTTTCATGGGATGTTGAGGGGGTGTAGCGCGGACTTCAGTCCGCGTTCTTCTGGCGGTAATCCTGGGCGTGGGGCCCTAGGTGAACAAGCAGAAATTACTGTCTGGGGGCTGTGGACTACAACCGAAGGTCGGCATAGCCAAAGTCCGCGCTATTTGCGTATGCTAGCTTTTGGCCAATGGGTTAATCAGCAGCACGGTGCGGTTGGTGGGGCGCAGGTACTCTTGGGCGGTTTTCTGCATCAGCTCGGGCGTTACTTTCCGGAACTCCGCCTCCAAGGTGTTGATGCGCGCGGGGTTGTTGTCGAACAACGCAAACGAAGCCAGCATATCGGCGCGGCCGAAGCCGTCGGAGCCGCCTACTTGGTCATAAAAGCCGGAGCGCATTTTTACCACGGCCAAATCCAGCATAGCTGGCGTAACGCCGCCGGGGCGCATCAGCTTGCTGATTTCCTGATCGAGCACGGCCACCACAGAGTCGGCCTTCACGGTTTGATCGTGCGTGAGGTTGCCCATCCAGAGCATGGGCCCGGCGTAGTTAAACTGGTTGCCTAGGTAGTTGATGCCGCCGCCCACGTTGTCGGTGTAGCCGCGTTTTTGCACCATGGCTTGGTAGAGGCGGCTGTCGTTGCCCTGCAGCAGCAGCTGATCGAGCAGGATCATGGCGTAGTACTCGGGCGAGTTGCGCTCGGGCATGTGGTAAGCAAAGGCCAAGGCGGGCTTGTTGGCCAGCTTATCGTCTTTGGTGAAGCGCTGCTCCTTTTCCTGGCGCGGCTCTGCCAGGTCGACCTTCGCAGGCTGGGGCGTGCCGGGTATGGGCGCGAAGTACTGCTCGATCCAGCGCTTGGCCTGGGCGGGCTCGAAGTCGCCGACCACCACCAGCGCCGCGTTGTTGGGGGCGTAATACGTTTTGAAGAACTTCTGCACGTCGGCGAGTGTGGCGGCGTCGAGGTCCTTCAGGTCGCCGTAGAAGTTATGGGCGTTGTACCAGTTTTTGTTGGCGTACTGCGGCATATCGAGCCACGGAAAACCGCCGTAGGGCTGGTTGAGCACGTTTACGCGCACTTCGTTTTTCACCACGCCTTGCTGGTTGGTAAGGTTGGCCTGCGTAATGGCCAGCCCGCGCATGCGGTCGGCTTCGGCCCACAGCATGGTTTCGAGCTTGTGGGCGGGCACCGTTTCGAAGTAGTTGGTGAAATCGAAGCGGGTAGAGCCGTTGAGCACGCCGCCGTTTTTCTGCACCAACTGGATGAACTCCATTTTGCCTAGGTTCTGCGAACCCTGAAACATCATGTGCTCGAACAGGTGGGCAAAGCCGGTGCGGTCTTTGGGCTCGTTGCGGAAGCCAATGTTGTAATAAGCTGCCACCGTGGCAAGCGGCGCGGTTTTATCGGGCGACAGCACCACTTTCAGCCCGTTGGGCAGGGTGTAGTAGTCGACCGGGATTTGGTAGGCGGGCGCAGCCACGGCGGCGGGTGCGGCCGTGGCCGTGGCGGGCGGTGCTGCTTGGGTAGCCGCGGAGGTGGTTTTTTGGCTGCACGAGGCAGAGGCCAAAGCCAGCAAGCCAGCTGCCCCCAGCACAAGCCAGGAAAGCGGAGTTTTGGCAGATTGGTACATGGGCACTACTTGGGGTTGAGAGATTGAGCACGAGGCCGTTAAGCTAAAAATATTTCAACTCAATCAAAGCTTTGCCCTGTATTAAGCAGGATTATTGAAGCTGCTCGACACGCTGCCCTAGGTGCCCGGGCCCTAAACCCCGGTCCGGAGCGCGGCGGTTGGGTGCCGGCCACGGTAGGCTTGCCCCGCTGCAAACCGGCCCGGCCACCTATCGCACCACCACCTCTACCCGCCGGTTGCGGGGACGTTGCTGCGCATCGGCGTTGTTGGCCACGGGGCGCGTGCCGCCGTAGCCCACGGCCAGCAGGCGCTCGGCCGCAATCTGTTGCCGCACCAGGTAGTCGCGCACTACCTCGGCCCGCTGCTGCGAGAGTTGTTGGTTCAGGTTCGCGTCGCCCACGTTATCGGTATGGCCGGCTATTTCGAGGCGCAGCGCGGGGTTGTCTTTCAGAATTTGCGCCAAACGCTCCATTTCGGGCAGCGAGGAAGGCAGCAGCCGAGCCTTGCTTTGCTCGAAGTACAAATGCTGCAGCTCCACCGCAGCACCCACTGGCAGTTTGTGCAGTTCGCTCAAGCTTGCCTTGGCGGGTGCTGCGGTGGTGGCTTCTGGCTTAGCGGCCGCAGCGGCTGCCCTGGCGGCAGGCCGCGGTTGGGGGCGCCGCCCCGCCACTACCGCGCCGGGCGCAGGGCTTACGCGCGCCCCGGTCGGTAAATGCGGCGCCGCAACCGGCTGGGGTGCCGGTTGCACAGGCGGCGCCACCGCAATTGCTGCCTTGGGGTTGCGGCTAAACAAATAGCGCGCGGGCACCGGCGCGGGGTTTTGCACCGCGGGCAGCAGCCCAAACAAGTTGTCGACGGTTTTTTCGGGCTCCTGGTTTGGCAATACCCACCCTAGGTAGGCCCGGGTGGGCGCCGTGCCTTGAAAGTACTCGACGCGCAGCGCGTAGTACTCGCCGGCCTGCAGGCGCACTTGCTTGGTGGCTTGCACTTCGGGCTGGTAGCGCCACTCGTCGAGGATTTTGTTACTGCCGAGCCACACGCGCATGCCGTCGTCAACGGCTATATGAAAGGTGTACACGCCCGATACCGGCGCCAGCAAGTAGCCCATCCAGCGCACCGAAAAATTCTCGGCCGGCACCCCGGGCGCCGGCGACTGAAAATTCCAGTTGAAGTTGATCTGCGGATCGATGCGCGTGTGAGCCCGTTGCTCGAAATGCTCGCCTAGGTAGTATTCGGCGCGCAGCCCGCTGCCCGTTGCCGGAGCCGTGCTTTGCGCTTGCACTGCGTTGCTCATTAGCAGCCCAAATCCTATCGTGAACCACGAGGTGTGTTGCATGGCTTAAACATAGCGGTTTGCCGGTAGGCAGGTGCTGCGGCTGCTATTCGAGTTGCACTATTGCCGGATTCTTGAACCAACGCGTCAATCAACCGTAAACATCTGTATTACAAACACCTAAATCACACCGCCATGCCTACCAAAAAAACCGCTTCCGCTACCCACAAGAAAGAAGATCCGTGCTGGAAAGGCTACGAGCAAGAAGGCACCAAGAAGAAAGGGGGCAAAACCGTGCCCAACTGCGTTAAGAAAGACTAAGCCCCTCCGCGGGCACTTGTTGCATACACCCCAAAGCCCCTGCCGCTGGCAGGGGCTTTGGCGCACCTAGGGCCCTAGGTGCGCGCGCCGCGGCTAAACAACAGCCACACCACCCCGGCCGCTACCACGTGCATCAGGCCAAGCACCGCGACGCCGCTGGGGGTATTGCCGGGAATAGCAGCCGGCCCCGCCATCGAGAGCAGGCAAATGCCCACCACCACGATGGTAAATGCCTGCAGCGGCCGATCGGCCCACCGAATGAGCGCCGCCATCAGCACGCCCCCCAGCAACGCAGGCACTACCGAGGCCATAACTACGTGCCCCGGGCCAATGGTGCCGCCGGTGGGTTCGCGCAGGTTGGTGGGGAGCAAGCCCGTGGCCGTGGCGGCGTAGTAAATACCGATGTTTAAGGCCGCCGCCACAAGGGCCGCAGCCGGCGCCAGCCACCATAGGGCACTAACGCGGCGCCCAGTGGCAGCTAATGATGTACGCTGCTGGTAAGTTGTTTCCATAGTACTCCGCCCGCTTCTCCTACCAATAATTTACAATTTAATATTTATACTTTCAAATGATTTGCCTGCAATTGATGTTGAGCTACACGTGAGTTCTTGCAAAAGCTCGCAGCTGCCGCTATCTTCGTGGTGCTTATCCAGAAAGACTGAGGGACTGGGCCCGACGACGTCTTAGCAACCGGCCATTGCGGCAAGGTGCTAACTCCCTTCCGAAGCCACTAAGCGGCGTTCGGAGAAGATGAGCGGAACCAGAGCCCTCGCGGCCCCTAGGCTTTCCGGATACGCGCCCGCATCCATCGCTAATCCGGAAAGACCCCATGCCTACTGTTCCCGCCTCCCCGCTTGCCGAGCTACTCGCCCGCCGTGTCATCGTGCTCGATGGCGCCATGGGCACCATGCTGCAGCGCCACCAGCTTACCGAAGATGATTTTCGGGGCGAGCGGTTTCGGGACCATCCCAAGCCCCTGCGCGGCAACAACGACTTGCTGTGTCTGACGCGCCCCGACGTGGTGCGCGGCGTGCACGCCGAGTACTTTGCCGCGGGCGCCGACCTGGTTGAAACCAACACGTTTTCGGGCACCACCATTGCGCAGGCCGACTACGCCCTCGAGCACATTGTGTACGAGCTGAACTACGAGGCCGCCCGGCTGGCCCGCTCGGCCGCCGACGAGTACAGCACGCCCGAGCGCCCGCGCTTTGTGGCCGGTGCCATTGGCCCCACCAACCGCACGGCCTCGCTTTCGCCCGATGTAAACCGCCCGGGCTTCCGCGCCATTTCCTTCGATGAGCTGGCTGTGGCCTACCTCGAGCAGATTAAGGGCTTGGTTGATGGCGGCGTGGATGCCCTGCTGATCGAAACTATTTTCGACACGCTGAACGCCAAAGCCGCCTTGTTTGCCGCCCAACGCTTCTTCGACGAAGGCGGCCGCGTGGTGCCCATCATGATTTCGGGCACCATCACCGATGCTTCGGGCCGCACCTTGTCGGGCCAAACGGTGGAGGCGTTCTGGAACTCCATGCGCCACCTGCCCATCCTGAGCATCGGCCTGAACTGCGCCCTAGGTGCCAAGCAGCTGAAAGTATACCTGCAGGAGCTGAGCCGCCTAGCCGACTGCTACGTTTCGGCTTACCCCAACGCGGGCCTGCCCAACGCCTTCGGGGGCTACGACGAATCGGCCCAGGAATTTGCCGCCGTGCTAGAAGAATACCTGCAGGAAGGCCTCGTGAACGTGGTGGGCGGCTGCTGCGGCACCACGCCCCAGCACATTGCCGAGGCCGCAAAGCTCGTCGACCGCTACCCGCCGCGTAAAATCAATGATCAATTAACAGTGAGCAATGAACAAGCGGCGGCCTTGAGCGGCATTGATCATTCTTCATTGCTCATTGCTCATTCAAAGAAGGCCACGCGCCTGAGCGGTTTGGAACCCCTGAACATTCACCCCGAGAGCCTGTTCGTGAATGTGGGCGAGCGGTGCAACGTGACGGGCTCGCGCGCCTTCGCCCGCCTGATTCGCTCGGGCCAGTTCGACGAGGCCGTGGCCGTAGCCCGCGCCCAGGTAGAAGGCGGCGCGCAGGTGCTCGACGTGAACATGGACGAAGGCCTGCTCGACTCGGTGGAGGCCATGACCAACTTCCTCAACCTGCTGGCCTCGGAGCCCGATGTGGCCCGCCTGCCCATCATGATCGACTCCTCGAAGTGGGAGGTGCTGGAAGCCGGCCTGAAGTGCACGCAAGGCAAGAGCATCGTCAACTCTATTTCGCTGAAAGAGGGCGAAGAAGTGTTTAAGCACCACGCCCGCTTGGTGCGCGCCTACGGCGCCGCGGTTATCGTAATGGCGTTCGACGAGCAGGGCCAGGCCGATAACTTCCAGCGCCGCATCGATATCTGCCAGCGCGCTTACCGCATCCTCACCGAGGAGGTAGGTTTCCCGCCCGAAGACATCATTTTCGACCCGAACATCCTTACCGTCGGCACGGGCATCGAGGAGCACCGCCGCTACGCCATCGACTTTATCGAGGCGGTGCGCTGGATTAAGCAGCACCTGCCCGGTGCCCTCACCAGCGGCGGCGTCAGCAACGTGTCGTTTGCTTTCCGCGGCAACGACCCCGTGCGCGAAGCCATCCATGCCGCGTTCTTGTACCACGCCATCAAGGCCGGCTTGGATATGGGCATCGTGAACCCCAGCCAGCTGGCCGTGTACGACGAAGTGCCCAAGGACCTGCTCGAGGCCGTGGAAGACGTGTTGTTCGACCGCCGCGACGACGCCACCGAGCGACTGGTGCAGCTAGCCGACAAGCTCAGCCAAACCAAGGGCAGCGCCGCCGCCACGGTAGCCGAGGCCGAAGAGTGGCGCGGCTGGTCGGTGCAGAAGCGCTTGGAGCACGCTTTGGTAAAAGGCATTACCGACCACATCGAGGCCGATACCGAAGAAGCCCTGAAACAGCTGCAGCGGCCGCTAGCCGTTATTGAAGGCCCGCTGATGGCCGGCATGACGGTAGTAGGCGACCTGTTCGGCGCGGGCAAAATGTTCTTGCCGCAGGTGGTAAAGTCGGCCCGCGTGATGAAGCGCGCGGTGGCTTGGCTAGAGCCCTACATGCAGGCCGAGCGCGACGCCGCCGCTGCCGACGGTGTGGGTCGCCAAACGGCCGGCAAAGTGTTGCTGGCCACCGTGAAGGGCGACGTGCACGACATCGGTAAAAACATTGTGGGCGTGGTGCTGGCTTGCAACAACTACGAGGTGATTGACCTAGGCGTGATGGTGCCCCTGGAGAAAATCATCGACGAAGCCCAGCGCCTGCAGGCCGACATTGTGGGCCTCAGCGGCCTGATTACGCCCTCGCTCGATGAGATGGTGTACGTGGCGCAAGGCATGGAAAAGCGCGGCCTGCGCGTACCGCTGCTCATTGGTGGCGCCACCACCTCGCGCCTGCACACGGCCGTGCGCATTGCCCCTGCCTACAACGGCCCGGTAATTCACGTAAACGATGCCTCGCGTGCCGTGCCGGTGGCGTCGCAGCTGCTGGGCCTAGGGCGCGATGCCTACGCCAACGACGTGGCCCAGGAGTACCTGCAGCTGCGCGACGACCACGCCGGCCGCCAGCGCAACAAGGACTACGTAACCATTGAGGAAGCCCGCCGGCAGAAGTTTCAGGCCGATTGGGCGGCCGCCGACATCACCAAACCCAGCTTTTTGGGGGCGCAGGTGTTTGATGATTACCCGCTCACCGAGTTAGTGCCTTACATCGACTGGACGCCCTTTTTCCATGCTTGGGAGCTGAAAGGCCGCTACCCGCGCATCCTCGACGACGCCACCTACGGCGAGGCGGCCCGCAAGCTGTTTGCCGATGCGCAGGCGCTGCTGCAGCGCATCATCGACGAAAAGCTGCTCACGGCCCGCGCCACGGTGGGCTTCTGGCCGGCCAACACCTTCGATTCGGACACCATCGAGATTTACGCCGACGACAGCCGCGAGCAAGTGCTGGCCCAAACCTTCACGCTGCGGCAGCAAAGCCTGAAAGCGCCGGGCCTGCCCTACTTTGCCTTCTCCGATTTTCTGGCTCCCAAAGACTCGGGCCGCCACGATTACCTAGGCGGCTTTGCCGTAACGGCCGGTATCGGGCTCGATGAGCTGGTAGCCGAGTTTGAAGCGCAACACGACGACTACTCGGCTATTCTGGCCAAAGCCCTGGCCGACCGCTTGGCCGAGGCCATGGCCGAGCGCCTGCACGAGCGCGTGCGCCGTGAGCTGTGGGGCTACGCGCCGCAAGAGCACTTCAGCAACGAAGCCCTCATCAAGGAAGAATACCGTGGTATTCGTCCGGCGCCCGGATACCCCGGCTGCCCCGACCACACCGAGAAGATTACCTTGTTCCAGCTGCTCGGCAACAACGACACGGGCATTTCGCTCACCGAAAACCTGGCCATGTACCCCACGGCTTCGGTGAGTGGTTTCTATTACGCCCACCCCGATGCGCGCTACTTCGGCCTAGGTCGGATTGGCAAGGATCAGGTGGAGGACTTAGCCCGCCGCAAGGGCATGCCCTTCGCCGAGTTGGAGCGGTGGTTGTCGCCGAACCTAAACTACGAACCCACTGCTGCCGAACCGGTAACCGCTGCTAACTAGCCGGCTTGCTGCTCCTTACCCTCGGGGGCGCGCTACGCCCTGCTTTTCACTAACTATGAAAGTTACCGACCACTTAGCCCAAGCCAACGGCAAAACCCTTTTCTCGTTTGAGGTGCTGCCGCCGCGCAAGGGCGAAAACATCCAGACGCTGTTCTCGAACATCGAGCCGCTGCTGGAGTTTAAGCCGCCGTTTATCGACGTAACGTACCACCGCGAGGAATACGTGTACCGCCAGCGCGCAGCCGGCTTGCTCGAGAAGATTACCACCCGCAAGCGCCCCGGCACGGTAGGCATTTGCGCGGCCATCAAAAACCGCTTCGATGTGGACACGGTACCGCACCTGATTTGCGGCGGCTTCTCGCGCGAGGAGACGGAAAATGCCCTCATCGACCTGCACTTTCTGGGCATCGACAACGTGCTGGCGTTGCGCGGCGACCCCATTAAATCGGAGCCGGGCTTTGTAGCGCACCCCAACGGCCACGCCTACGCCTGCGAGCTGATCGGGCAGGTTTCGGCCATGAACGGCGGCCGTTACCTCGACGAGGAGCAGGTTGATTCGGCGGCTACGAGCTTTTGCATCGGCACGGCGGGCTACCCCGAAAAGCACTTCGAGGCCCCGAATCTGAACACCGATATGCGCTACCTGAAGCAAAAAATCGACTGCGGCGCCGACTACATCGTGACGCAGATGTTCTTCGATAACCAGAAGTTTTTCGGTTTCGTGGACAAGTGCCGGCAGGCGGGCATTACGGCGCCCATTATTCCGGGTCTGAAGCCGCTGACTTCCAAAAAACAGCTAACCATGCTACCGCGCACGTTTTACCTGAACCTGCCCGAAGAGCTGGTAGAAGCTGTGGCCCAGTGCCGCGACGACGCCGATGCCCGCGAGGTAGGCATTGAATGGTGCATTCAGCAAAGCCGCGAGCTGATGGCCGCCGGCGTGCCCTGCCTGCACTACTACAGCATGGGCAAATCGGAAGCCGTGCGGCGCGTGGCGGCCGAGCTTTTCTAACTGTCCTGCTTTTTGTGGCTAGCCCCGGCCCGCTGCAAGAGCGGACCGGGGCTGCTTGTTGCTGCCGGGTCCGCCGCCACCTAGGGTAGCACGCCGGAGGTTTGCCCCCGCCGGTGCGACCAAAGCCTGCCGATTTGCGTTATAAGCCGAGCCAGCTTTTGCGTTTTATGTCAGCCGACCGCCAGCAACAACTCGATGAGCTTTTTACGCGCCTGCGTACGGCTACGGCGCCGCTCGAAATAGAGGCCCTGCAGCAAGGCATTTGGCAATTGTGGCTCGAAACCGACGACCAAGCCCTGAACAAGCGCCTCGAAGAAGGAATGCGCGCCATGGCCGCCGGCGACTACACCAAGGCCATCGACGACTTTACTTGGCTGGTGGAAAAGCGCCCCGAGTTTGCCGAAGGCTGGAACAAGCGCGCCACCGCCCATTACCTGCGCGGCGAGTACAAAGCTTCGCTGGCCGACGTGGCCCACGCCCTCGAGCGCGAGCCCCGGCACTTCGGGGCGTTGTCGGGCAAAGCCACCATCCAGCGCATGGTAGGCGACGACCGCGGCGCCCTGCGCACGCTGCGCCGCCTGAGCGCGCTGTGCCCCAACTTTCCGGGTTTGCAGGCCCAACTGCACGATTTGCAAAACCGCCTCGACGACCCGCTGTAAATATTTTGTGTATCATTCCGGGATTACCGAAGCTTGTCTTCCGCAGAAAAAGTGTAATTTCAGTATCCAATGATTTGCTAATAGCAGCAAATCGGCAGATTAAAGGCTTTTTCTAAGAACAGACTTCAACCATCCAAAGTATAACTTATCTGGGTTTGCTTTGGCTATTACTACCGTCTATGACAACACGCTTACTCTTCATTGCTCTACTGTGTTGTGCCTCGGCTGCTGTGCAAGCCCAAGGACGCGTGCGCCAAACCGACCTCGACAGCGGACGCGTTGAAAAAGGCCAGAAAGTAGGCGAATGGACCTACTACGCCTTTACGGGCAGCGGCCGCAAGGTGCTGGTACAACGCTACGACTACGACCGCAAACGATTGCTGTACTTCCGCAAGCCCGATGAGCACCCTTACCGGCACCAGGTAGCAGGCAACTGGCAAAGCGGCTACCTCGAACGCCCACCGCTGTACATCGGCGGCGATGGGGCCCTCTCCACGTACATGCGCCAGCTGCAGTACCCCACCCAGGCCCGCACCAAAAACGTGCAGGGGCGCGTGGTGGTGCGCTTTGTTATCGACACCCTCGGCATGGCCAGCAATTACCAAGTGCTAACCGGCATCGGTGCGGGCTGCGACGAGGAAGCCCTGCGCGTGGCGCGCTCCATTCCGCACGAGTGGATTCCGGGCCGCAAGGACGGCCGCGCCGTGCCCGTGGAGTACGAGCTGCCGTTTACCTTCCGGATAACCCAAGCTGCCAACTAACGCAGCGGGCGGCAGCATCCTGCATGGCAGAGTTTGCGTAAACTTCGGCCATGAAACCCTCTGCCGCCCCTGCCTTTTTTTGCGTTGGCCGCGCCGCCCTGCTTGCCGGGGTTGCCCTGCTGATGGCTGCCTGCGATACCACGCCGCGCGAGCGGCAAGACATCGTGAAGGACAGCGCCCGCAAGCTCGATACCCTCGCCGACAAAGCCGGCGTTGCCCTAAAGCGGGCCAGCAACCGCGCCGCCCGTTTCGATTCGGTATCGAAAACGCGCAGCCGCCAACCCCTCGACAACTCAGCCGCCAGCCAGTTTACGGAGGAGCTGCTGGGCAGCTACGCCAACATTGGGCAACTAACTGTGCCGGAACTAGTCCCCGCCTACACCCAATTGCTGCGCCAAACCCGCGACAAACGCCGAACCTGGACGCAGCGCGACTGGGACTACGCTACGGCCGTGTTCCGCCAGCTCAACGACCAGTACCGGGCCCTGCGCCTGGATTTGCCAGCCAACCAGGAATTCCGCATTAAGGCCCTGCAAACCGAGTTTACGGCCCTCGAAGCGGGCCGCGACATAAAGGATTTGCGCGAGGCCGTGCGCGACAAACCTGCCGACGCGCGTTAGCGCAACCTAGGCTGTGCCCACCAGAGCCCCGCTGCGCGCGGGGCTTTTCTTTTTGCTTGCCCCATGCCCCGTTTGTTTGCTTGCTGCCTGACAGCCCTGCTACTAACAATTGGCCTGGCCGACCTAGGGCTGGCCCAAAACCTACCGCGCTTGCTCGAGCGGGCCGAAGTGGTGCCCGCCCAAGAGCTTTGGCTGGAACCCGGCGACCGGCTGCAGCTGCGCGCCAAGGCTGCACCCGGCGCCCGTGTTACCACCTCCTGGGGCCTCGCGCTGCCCGAGCTGCACCCCAGCATGGCGGGCGGTCAAACGGGTATCTACCAGGTAAGCTACGTGGTGCGTCCCGGCGATACGCTCAACAACCGCCGCATTAAATTGTACGCCCAGCTGCCCAACGGCCGCCGCGATTCGCTGCTCACCGGCACTGCCGTGCGCGTGCTCGACCCCAACGTGCCGCAGCTGGCCCGCACCCGCGGTCCTTTGGCCTACCTCAACTACGGTTTGGGCGAAGACCGACTGGGCGGCGCCAAACTCGGCTACCTCGACTCCCTGGTGCTGCTGCACGTAACCGGGCGCGTGGGTGGCCAGTACCGCGTGCGCTTGGCCGAAAATCAAACGGCCTGGGTGCCGCTGGAGGTGGCTCGGCTGCTGCCGCCCGGGGGTTTGGTGCCGCAGGCGCTTACGGGCTCGTGGAGCGTGAGCGGCGATGCGCAGTACGACTACGTGCGCGTGAGCTTGCCCGAACGCCTGCCCTACCGCTCGCAACTGCTGTCCGAACCCGCTCGGCTGGTAATCGACGTATTTGGGGCCACCTCCAATACCAACTGGATAACCCAGCGCGCCGGCTTGCAGGAAATTGAAAACGTTTACTACGAGCAGCCCCAGCCCGATGTGTTTCGCATCATCATCGACCTGAAACACGCCCAAAGCTGGGGCTACGCCGTGGGCTACCAGGGCAATACGCTTACCATACGGGTGCGGCGCCCGCCTGCCCGGCTGCAACTTAAGGGCCTGACGGTGGCCGTAGACGCGGGCCACGGCGGCGACAACCACGGTGCAGTAGGCGCCACCGGCGCCAAAGAGAAAGACCTGACGCTGGCCATTGCCCAACGCCTGCGCCAGGCACTGGAGCAGCAAGGCGCTACCGTGCTGATGACGCGCGATGCCGACGTGAGCCTCGACAACGGCGCACGCGTGCTGCGGCTGCGCCAAGCCATGCCGCACCTGCTCGTAAGCGTGCACATCAACTCCGCGGGCTCCCCGGCCGCCAAAGGCACCGCCACTTTTTACCGCTACGTGGGCTTTCGGCCGCTTTCGCAGGCCATTTACCAGGAGCTGCTGAAAACCGGCCTAGCGCCGTGGGGCAACGTGGGCGCGTTCAACTTTGCCCTGAACGGGCCCACCGAATTCCCGAACGTGCTGGTGGAAACGGCGTTCGTCTCGAACCCCGACGATGAACGGCGCCTCATCGACCCCGCGTTTCAGCAAGAAGTGGCCGAGCGCATTGCCGCCGGCTTAGAGCGGTTCCTGAAAGAAACCCGCGCCCGCGGACCTAGGGGCTGGTGGCGCAAGCAACCCGCGCTGGCTAGGTAAGGAGTTTGTGAGCTGTGAAGTTGGAGAGTTTAGGAGTTGAATTCCTGGCCCCCTGCATAAGCAAACGGCCCCGGCGACCTAGGCCTAGGTTGCCGGGGCCGCGCGTTTTGAGAGCAGACAGCCGAACTCTTTAACTGCTCAACTCACAAACCCATTACCTAGAAAGGATAACCGATAGCCAAGTTGAGGCGGCCGGCATTGCCGCCGGTGCCGCCGTAAGGCGTGCGCAGCGGCACAGCGTAATCAAGCCGAATCACGAGGAACTGCACATCGACACGCAGGCCGGCGCCGGCGCCTACGGCCAGCTCCTTGAAAAACGAGTTGAGGGCAAACTGCCCCCCGGGGCGCGTGGGGTCGTTGTTTACGAGCCATACGTTGCCGGCATCCACAAACAAGGCGCCCTTCACGAAGGGAAACAAGTCCTGGCGGTACTCGGCGTTGGCCTCGAGGCGAATGTCGCCCACTTGGTCGTAGAAGCTGGTGCTGCGCTGCAGGCTGTCGGTGGGCTCGTAGCGGCCGGGGCCAATTTGGCGGGGCGCAAACGCACGCACGCTGTTGGGGCCGCCAATGCCGTACTGCTTCAGGTAGGGCAGCACCGTGGAGTTGCCGTAGGGCAGCCCGAGGCCCACCAGCACGCGGGTAGCAAAGCGGTTGCCGCTGGTGGGGTCGGCGGCTACGCGGTAGTAGTTGCGAAACTCGAGGTCGAAGCGGCTGTACTGCGAGTACTCCTGCCCAAAAATTTTGCCCTCGGTGCCCATCAGCTTGCTGACGGCGCTGGCCAGGTTGCCGGCTACCTCTACCTGCCCGCTGAAGTACGACTGGTTGCGCCGCTGCTCGTACACCTGGTTGTTGTAGGTGTAGCGGTACGACGACGCCGGAATAAACTGCTGCCGGAAGCTGTTGTCGAGGAACGGGCGGCGGCGGCGCAGCTCGTCAAAGTCGTCGGTGGTTTTGGCCAGTCGCGCGTACTGCAAGTCAATCGGCCGCAGCTCCTGCTCGTTGGTAATCTTGGTTTTCCAGCTGTAGCCGTAATTCAGGTTCAGGTAATCAACCTGAAAAAATTGCCGCCGCTCCACGTAGCGGTAGCCCGCCCCGAAAATGGTGCGCGGCTGAAAATCGGAGTTCGACAGGCGTACGTCGAGAAACGGCAACGGCGGCGTAATCAGCCGGGGTACCAGCAGCTGGGCATTGGCGCCTACCTCAATGGAGTTGGCCCCGAAGCCTTGGCTGCCCGCATCGGTGTTGCTGGCCACGCCCTGCCGCCGCTCAAACGTGCCCACCAGGTTCACGATCAGTTGCTCGGCCCCGCGCAAGGCCGAGCGGTTGCGGAACTGCGCCGTAAAGCCCGGCCCCGTAAAGCCGTTGGTTTTCGATACCAGCTGAAACTCGGCCCGCAGCGACTTTTTCTTGAGCTGCGTCATGCGTACCGTCGAGTTCAGGAAGCCGTAGCCCGCCGAATCGGGTTTTTGCCGCGCCGGCCGAAACTGGATGTCGACGAACTTGAACGTGCCCAGGCTCATCAGGCGGCTCAGGGTCTGGTCGTGGCGACGGCGGCGGTACAACGAATCGGGGTACAGAAACACCGCGTTGGTTATGGCCTTGGCCTTGAACACCTTTTCATCGGGCACGTAGCGGTAGCCCCGGTACATAATCGGCCGGGTGGTTTCGGTAGTGTCGGTGAGGCCGTACTTGGTGTTGAGCGTGATGCGGTTGAGGATGTACGGGTGGTCGGCGCGGCGCGGAATGCTGCCCTTCACGCGGATGTACACGTTGGCTTGGTTGTGCTGCGTGCTATCCACCTCAAACAGCAGGTAGTCGGGCGCGAAGTAATAGTAGCCGTGCTGCTTCAGCTCGTTGTCGATGCGGGCGCGCTCGTTGATGAGCGTGTTCAGGTTGTACGGGTCGCCTACCTTGAGCAGCGAGCCGGCCTGCGTTTTCCGGATGTCGCGGTCGATGAGCGTGTCGCGCTCCGGGAAGTGAATTTCCTTGATGGTGTAGGGCCGCTGCACCCGCGCCACGTAATCGACGCTGGCGGTGCGCCCTTTGGCCTTGATGAGGCTTTGCACCTCGGGCCCGGCAAAGTAGCCGTTGTTGTAGAGGCGGTTGGTCATCAGCCCCTTCACGCGCTGGGTATCCACTTGGCTGAGCAGCACCGGCGCCTCGCCGTACTTATCGGCCAGCCACTTGCCGAGGCCCTTGCTTTTGCCCTCGCCGAGGTGCCAGAAGTACAGCTTGGGCCGCAGACCTAGGACGGACGTATTGGGCTTGGGCGAAATTACCGCCTCGAGCTCCGCCGTCAGGGCCGACTCGTTCGGGATGGGGTAGTTGGATTTGACGCTTACCGCGCTGCCCGTGTAGAGCTTGTCGTTTTCGGGGATGAACTTGGTGCCGCTGCAGCCGGCCAGCGCCAGGCCAGCCCCAAGCGCCAGCCCGCGCCAGGTTAGGGAAGTCAACGGGTGATAAAACGGTTTGGGCTGGTTCATAGCTGTGGTGTTGAACGAAAAACTCCCCTCCTCAGATGAGGAGGGACGCCCTAAGGGCGGGGTGGTTGATGGTCGTTGGACTGACTCCGGAACGACTGCCCTAGGCCGGTTTTCCCTAGGTGGTCATGCTTCGACCAGCTCAGCATGACGTTCTTTTATCAGACGACTCAGTAGGTTGAGGTTAGTATCTGACGCTAGGTCAACCACCCCAGCGTCCACTGCGTGGCCGCGTCTCCTCCTCAGCTGAGGAGGGGAGCTTGGCGGTGTGGTTAGTTCAAAGCGTTGTTTTTGAGCGTATCCTGTTGGGCTTCTTTCTCCTCCTTACGGGACCGGCGGTCGGCTTTTACTTGCTGCTTTACTTGCTCGGGCGTGCGGGCAAACAGCTCTTGCAGCGAGTTGTAATCGCGCTGGAAAATGAGCGAAGTACCGGTGCGCACAAATTGGCCGTCGATGTCTTCGTAGGCGTTGTTGCGGAACGCGCGCAGGCGCAGGCGGCCATCGGGCAGAATGTTATACTCGATGCTAACGTCGCCGGCAAACTGGCTGGCCGCGCTGGCGCCGCTGGTGGCCTGGCTGCCGCTGCTGCTGCCCGACAATGGCACATCGGTACCTAGGCGCACGGTGAGGCGGTCGTTGAGCAGCTGGCGGCGCACGGCCACGTTCAGGTCGGTGCGGCTGCGCTCCTCGCCGGTGGCACCCACGGCGCTGTACGAGTTCACGCCCAACTCCAGACCTAGGCCGGCCAGGTACTCGCCCGTGAGGTTGTTGAGTTGATCGGTAAGCACCTGGCTAGCCGAGCCGCGCAGTTGGTTCTCGACAAACGAACCCGGCCCGGCGGTGCTGCGGAAGGGGTTGTCGGCGATGAATCGGTTGAGCGCCAGCAGGGCAAACACCTGCTTGTTCAGCTCGTTGGTTTGGCTGGGTTGCCGCAATTGCTCCAGCTTGGCCCGCACGGCGCCGGCCACGGGGCTACTCTCGGTTTCGGGCAGCCGAATATCAAACCCAATTTGCGGCTTCAGCAGCTGCTCCGTTACGTTCAGGTACACCTCGAAGGGCAGGCGGTTGCGCGAGAGGTTGGCAAGGGTTTGGTCGCCTTCAATTTGATTGGCAATGAGGTCGGCGGCCACGGCCCGGAGGCGGTAAATGGCCGATACGTTCACCTGCGCGTTGAACGGGTCGCCGCTCCACACGATGTAGCTGCCCGGCGCGATGTCGAATTTCCGCTCGGCCAGGTCGTAAAGCGAGAGTTGGTACTGGCCCTGCGTTACATCGAGGCGGCCCGTGAGGGTTTGGGCGCCGCGCTCGTCGAGCACGGCATTGAGCGTGCCGGCGGCCCGCACGCGCAGGTTGTCGCCGGCCGCTTCGTCGATTACGATGGTGAACGGCGTGTTGTCGCGGATGGTGATGTTGGCGCGCACGTCGTAGCCCGTAGCCACGGCGGCGCTGTCTACGTCGGCTACGGTGGCCAGCAGCAGCGAGTCGGCGTTGGGCTTGGGCGCGTCCTTATCCACAAACACCACAATGCCTTCGCGCTCCACGGCCACGGGCTCGTCGGTGGGTACCACCACGCTTAGGTCGGAGCCCTCTACCACGGTGGCGCGGGTACGCACTACCGGGCGGTACAGGTTGCCGGTTACGCGCGTGTCCGAATC
The DNA here is from genome assembly GCF_003574965.1 of Hymenobacter oligotrophus. Lineage (NCBI taxonomy): Bacteria > Pseudomonadati > Bacteroidota > Cytophagia > Cytophagales > Hymenobacteraceae > Hymenobacter > Hymenobacter oligotrophus. The sequence continues at coordinate 2,944,761 of NZ_CP032317.1, forward strand.
GACGAGCAGCTTGCCGTAGTACAGCGGGTTGTCGCGGCGGGTACTCTGCACAGCCAGAAAATCGTCGGTTACCACATCCAGCGCCAAGCGGTACTGGCCCACCATGGTCAAATCGCGCGCCGGCTCGATGTAACCATTCACCACGGCGCGGTTGCCTACCGAGTCAAGAATAGCAAAGTTTTCGAAGCGCAGGCCGCGCTCGTTCAGCACCAACTCGTCGGAGGGCAGCCGGAAGGGCGCGCCCAGCTGCGTGAGCGTAAAGCCGGCATCCTGGAAGCGCGCCGCCCCGCGCAACTGCGGTGCGGCGGTAGTGCCCGTTACGGTAAACCGGCCTGTAAGCGCCCCGGTGCTCTGCTGAATTTGCCCGGCCGAAAACGGCTCCACGGTTTTCAGATTCAAGCGCCCTAGGTCGGCCACCACGTCCACGGTGCCATCGGCCACGTAGTAGCCGTTCAGGCGTACGTCGTTGCCGTCGGGGCTTACCAATTGGGCGGTTAGGTCGTAGCGGTTGGCGGTGTTGTTTACGGCTTGGGCGCGCACATCGCCCAGCAAGTACTTGTTGTAGGCTAAGCCGGCTAGGTTCAGGTCGGCGGTGAAGGCCTGGCCCGTGCGCCCTAGGTTAAAGGCCACGGCCTGCCCGTTGAGGGTACCGCCAATGAGAGAATCTTGCAAGCCAGCGGCGTGCCCTAGGGCGTTCAGGTCGAAGTTGCCGATTTGCACCTGCAAGGGGTTGCGGGCACCGGGCAGCGTTTGCAGCGCCAAAAAGCGCTCGGCGCGGCCGTTGTAAGTTAGGCGCACATTCTGGGCTTCGATGTTGCCAGTAGCGGGCGTGTAGCGCAGGTAGTTGCCCGGCGCGGCATCCCACTGCCGGCCATCGAGGGCTAGCTTGGGCTCTGAGCTGAACTGGTAGGTGCGCCCACCACCCAGCACTTGCAACACACCAGCCAGGTTTAGACGCTCGGCCGAGTCGCTTTCGGCAATGCGCAGGCGCGTACCTATTTGGTTGTTGGCAATGCTGCCCGTCAGGCTCGGGTTGGGCACTTTCAGGGTGGTGTCCTGCCTGATCTGGTCGAGCACCACACTGTAATCGAGCTTCTGCGGATCGGAGCCCACGCGCAGCTTCAGCGAGTCGAATACCACGCCTTGGTAGCGCATCCGTTGAATGTCGGAGCGCACGGCCAGGTTGGCCCCACGGCTGTCGTACGAGCCCGCAATGCCGAAGGGCGAGATGCGCGTGAGGCCCGTTACGAACTTGGGCAGCAGCCGCGCGCCGCTTTGCGGCACGCGCACATCAAACGTGAAGTTGCGCGCCACCGACGAGGGGCGGTACTGCACGCCCGGCAAATCGAAGTACCGATCGATGTGGCGCTGCAGTTCGGTGGCAATATCACCTAGGCGCGTGTTGCCGCGCAGCGTAGCCGTAACCAAGTTGGAGGCAAAATCGACTTCAGCGCGGCCGGGCTGCTGCAAAATGCGGGCATTAATCGAGTCGATGGGGATAACCTGGTTGTTCAGGCTGATGACCACATTGTTGCCTTGCAGCGTGCCGTTCAAAGTATTCAGGTCGGCGCCCGAAAGGTTGCTGCTTAGGTCGCCGCGCACGCTCAGGTTGCCACCCGAGTAAAATCCCAGGGCCGTTAGGTTCAGGCTTTGCAAGTTGCCGCTGAAGCTGTAGCGTGGGGCATCGGGGTTGCGCAAATCAACGGTGGCCTTGATGGCGAAGGCGGCGTTGGCGTCGCCGGTGCTGCGCGCATCAATGTCGTACTGCTGCCCCCGAATGCCTACGTTGGCGGCCACGTTGCGGTAGGTGTAGTTGCCGTAGCGTGCCTGCTGCAGGTTGGCCACCAACTGCCCGCGCATGGTAGTTGGCTCGAAGCCCACGCCCTTGTAGGTGCCGCTGCCGGTGATGGGCCCTAGGTCGGGTTGCTTCAGCAGGCGCCCGAGGTCGAAGTTATTGAGGGTAAAGCGGGCATCGACGGGCTCTTGGCCCGTTGGGCCGGGCCGCAGGTTGGCCACAATGGCCGCGCCGCCATACGAGGTGTTGGCGCGCAGGTTCAGGGCTAGGTCGTTGGCGGTGGGGCGGCCGCGCACGGTGCCGCTGAGCGTGGCGCGCTCGGGCAACGCAATTACATCTTCGGGGATGATGCCCGCGGGCAGAATATCGTTGATGTCGCGGCGCGTGGTGGTCAGTTGCCGAATGTTAAGGTCGGTGTAGAGGCGGCCGTCGGTATTGGGTAAGCCCCGGATGCGCCCCGAAGCGCGCACAATGGTGTTACGCAGGCCCACCAACTCGAGGTTGTTCAGGGCGAAGTTGTCGAGGCGGCCGTTTACCTGCCCGCTGATCAGCACCGATTGGTTGGGGCCGCTCGTGAAAGGCTTTTCGGTAATAAGGTCGGGAGCCAGGTACAGAATGTCGCGGAAGCCAAGGCGAGTATTCTGCAGGTTGGCTTCGAGGCGGGTTTTACCTAGGGTGCGGGTATCGGCCAAGGCTCCCAGCGAGTCGAATCCGATGGCCAAGGTGCGGCGGATGCGGGTGTGCGGCGTAACGAGGTCGAGGTTATCGAGCCGGATTTGCACCGAGTCGTACACCACGTCGGCCTGCGCCCGATCAACCCGAAAGCCGCTCTGCTCGCGGCCGCGCAACAAATCGATGCGGCCGGTAGTGCGGTTGTTGGTATACACCAAGTTGCGGGTGCGCAGCGCCAGGCTGTCGAACAGCATGTGGTTGTAATCCATGGCGGGCAGGCGGGTGCGCTGCCGGGCCTCGTCCACGTTATCGAAGGCAAACCGCACGCCGCTGATATCGGACTGCCGCAGCGAAACGCGCCAGCTGGTGGGCGCGCCCGTGGTTTGCGCCACGGCCGAATCAACCTTTGCTACCACCTCGGCCGGATTAACCACGCGCTGCTCTACGGGCACGTTCTCGTTTTGAGCGTAGGCTATTTCCGAGTTGCGCAGCGTTAGGGTATTTAGGGCAATGCGCTGCCGAATCAGGTCGATGTTGTCGGCCGTAACGGCGGCTTGCCCAATGCGCGTGCGGATGTACTGCCGCGAAGGGTCGTTGCGGTAGTTTAGGGATACATTGTCGAGGGCAGCGCGCTCCAAACCTAGGGTCAGCGTAAGCGGCTCGGCTGGGGTATCGGGCGGTACCTTGGTTTGGGTGATGTTGATGCCCGTGTTTTTGAGGCTGGCCGTGCCGATGCGGTAGATGCTGCGGTCAACGTCCACTTCGTTCATGGCCACGGCCAGGTCGCCTACACGGGTGCGCACGTTCATGCCGTCTACCTCGTCGCGGTAGGTTAGGTAAATGTTGGCCAGGTGCGCTTCGCCGATATCGTACTTGAACCCGCCCGTCGAATCGGCCGGGGTGGTTGTGGTGGTGTCGCCGGTGGCAAACGCCGCCAGTATGTAATCGAAGTTGAAGGTAGAATCGGGCTCGGTGCGCGCGATGTGCACGGTGCCGTCGGTCAGCTCCACTGCGCTTACGTTGATCTGCGACTTGGTCAGGGCCCACAAATCAATGTCGAGCCCTAGGTGCCCCACTGCCAACAGGGTGTCGCCCTTCTGGTCTTCGAGGTACACGCCGTCGAGCGAAAGGGCGTGGCGCCAATCGGTCCGGAATTTATTGATGCGCACTTCCGTGCCGATCTTGTTCTGGAGGTACCCGGCGGCCTTGCGAGCGGCGTAGTTTTGCGCGGCCGGAAACTGCAGGGCCACAATCAGGCCCACCACCAGCAGTATAATCAGCAGCAACAAACCCAAAAGCCCGCGCCACAGCCAGCCCCAAGGGCTGCGCGTGTGCGGGCGAGGCGCCGGCGAGGCAGCCGGCGTAGTATCGGAAGGAGGAGGCGTAGGAGTAGCCAAGCGAGCAGTAGCGTTAGCGCCCCGCACTTGGGCGGGAATGTCCCTTCGGACGCACAATTGGCTGGGAATGTTACACGGGTTCTTTGTTTATGCATCCGCCGCACCGGCGTTGCCCGGCACAACCCGTTATCAGCTGCTTGCATGCCTCCTAGCTGGTTAGCTGCGGGTTTGCGTTTAATTATCCTCGGGTTGGGGCGGCAGGTGTGCGGCTAAGCGCCTACTTCCCGCTACTTTTGTTGCGTACTTTTTTTCGTTTTTATGCGCGTTCGTTTTCGTCTTCCCTACTTTACGCAATGGGGGCAACGTATTGAAGTGCGCGGCACCGGGCCTGCGCTGGGCGACTGGCGCCCCGAACAAGCCCTGCGCCTCGATTACGACCCGGCTACCGGTTATTGGGAAAAAGAACTCGAAGTGCCCGCCGGCACTACCGAGCTTCGCTATAAGTACCTGCTCATCGACGAGCCCAACCACGCCACCCATTGGGAGTGGGGCCCCGACCGCGAAGTGGCCCTCGGCCACGAGCCCTACGCCCGCGTGGTGCTCGATGAATTTTGGCGGGCCCCGCTGCTGGCCGAAAACGAACTGCTTACAAACGCCTTCACGCAGGCTATTTTCCGGCGGCCGGCGCAGTCGCCGTGCGCGCCAAGCAAGCCCAAAGCCCGCGTAGCCGATTCGGCTGTGCGCTTTACTTTGGCTGCCCCACGCGTATCGCCCGAGCACTGCCTGTGCATCCTAGGTTCCGACGAAGCCCTAGGTGCCTGGGATGCCCGTAAGGCCGTGGTACTCTCCGATGCCGGCTACCCCCATTGGTCGGCCGATGTAGCCCTGGAAGCTCCCGATAAGCCCGTGCTGTATAAGTACGCCATCTGGAACCCGGCCACCAAAGAAGTAGTAACCCTCGAAGCCGGGCCCGACCGCGTGCTGCCGCCCGTGCACGGCCGCGACGTACTGCGCCGCCGCCACGACGAGCAATTCCGCTACCCGCAAGGGCCATGGCGCGGAGCGGGCGTAGCGTTGCCCGTGTTTTCGTTGCGCAGCAAGCAAGGCCTGGGCGTAGGCGAATTTTCAGATCTGAAGCTGCTGGTGGATTGGGCCCACGAAACCGGCCTGAAGCTGGTACAGGTGCTGCCCATCAACGACACCACTGCCACACACACCTGGGTCGACTCGTACCCGTACGCGGCCATTTCGGTGTTTGCCCTGCACCCGCAGTACCTGCGCCTCGATGAAATTGCCGAGCTGCAGGACGCCACCCAACGCGACGAGTTCAACCGCTTGCGCGAGGAGCTGAACCAGCGCGAGTTCGTCGATTACGAACCCGTAACGCAGGCCAAATGGCGCTTCGTGAAACTGCTGTATCAGCAGGAGAAAGCAGCGTTTCTGGCCGATGCCGAGTTCCAGCAGTTCTTTGCTGAGCAAAAAGCTTGGTTGGCGCCGTACGCGGTGTTTTCGGGTTTGCGCGACCGGTTTAACACCGTCGATTTCCGTCAGTGGCCAGCCGAATTTCAGCAGCCTGGTAACCTGCCCGAGCAGTTGTTGCAGCCAACCCACCCCGAGTTCGACGAGTTCGGCCTGCACCTGTTCACGCAATTTCACCTCGACAAGCAACTGCGCGCCGCTGTCGACTACGCCCGCTCCAAGGGCGTGGCCCTCAAGGGCGACTTACCCATCGGCATTTACCGCCATTCCGTGGAGGCTTGGACGCAGCCCGAGTTGTACCACCTCGATCAGCAAGCCGGCGCCCCGCCCGACGATTTTTCGGTTACGGGCCAGAACTGGCGCTTCCCGACTTACAACTGGGCCAAAATGGCCGAGGATGGCTACCAGTGGTGGCAGCAGCGCATGAGCCACTTGGCGCGCTATTTCGATGCCCTGCGCATCGACCACATCTTGGGCTTTTTCCGCATATGGGAAATTCCGAACCACGCCGTCGAGGGTCTCCTAGGTCATTTCTCGCCCGCGTTGCCGTTGCACCGCAACGAGATTCGTGACCGGCTGGGTTGGTGGGATGATGCCCGCCTGACGCAGCCGTACATCCGCTGGCATATTTTGGAAGAGCTGTTCGGCCCGGCGGCCGACGCCGTGCGCGCGGAGTTCTTGGAGGACGCTGGCCACGGCGCCTACCGCCTCCGAAACGAGGTGAACACCCAACGCAAAGTGGAGGCCGTGTTCGAACCGAAACTGGCCACGGCCCCGGCCGACCAGCGCGAACACCTGCTGGCGTTGCGTAGCGGCCTATACCGCTTGCTCACCGAGGTACTGTTCGTGGAAGCCGACGGCACCCACGGCGAGTTCTGGCACCCGCGCATCACCGTCGACAAGTCGCGCACCTTCCGCGACCTCGACGACGCCACGCGCCACCGCATGCACGCGCTGTACGTCGATTTCTTCTACCGTCGCCACGAGAATTTCTGGCGCGAGCAAGGCCTCGTGAAGCTGCCGCCGGTGCGCTACGCTACCAACATGCTCATTTGCGGCGAAGACCTAGGGATGGTACCCGCTTCGGTGCCCGGCGTAATGCGCCAACTGGGCATGCTGGGCCTGAACATCCAGCGCATGCCGGCTGCAACGGGTATCGAGTTTTCGCACCCCAACGACGCCGCCTACCTATCGGTGGTGTCGCCCTCTTGCCACGACATGAGCACCGTTCGGGGCTGGTGGGAAGAGGACGCGGAGCGCACCCAGCGTTTCTTCGAGCACATCCTAGGTCATTGGGGTCAGCAGGCACCGTTTTACTGCGAGCCGTGGGTGGCCCGCGAAATGGCCGTGCAGCACTTGCACTCGCCGGCCATGTGGGCCATCTTGCCGCTGCAGGATTTTGTGGCCCTCGATCCGCACCTGCGCCGCCCCAACCCGCTCGACGAGCAAATCAACGTGCCCGCCAACCCCGAGCACTTCTGGAAATACCGCTTCCACCTGCCGCTGGAAGAGCTGGCGCAGGCTACGGCATTCAACCGGCAAGTGCACGAGCTGGTAACCCAAAGCGGACGCGATACACCGTATTAGGTCAGAAGTCAGCAACGCACTAAAACAACAAAAGGCATCCCAAGCTGAGATGCCTTTTGTTGTTTTAGTGCGTTGCTGTTTTTCGATAAGAACACAGTTTACGTAACCCGTTCCTACACATTGTAAGTATGTCGATGCTGAGTCTTGCAACAACCGCTATGCCTACATCAGCCCGCCGTCCTTTCCGACGCCCTCAGCATATTCCTCCTACCGACTACGACGTTGTGGTAGTTGGTGCGGGTTGCGCTGGTCTAAGCGCAGCACTGGTGCTCGGTCGCTGCAGGCGCCGGGTGCTACTGTGCGATGGAGGCAAAACAAGAAACGCCCCATCGCCCGCCGTGCACAATTTCCTTTCGAGAGATGGCATCAAGCCGCAAGAACTTCTTCGGCACGGGCACGAGCAACTAGCGGCCTACCCAACCGTTGAGCAGCGTGAGAACTGCGTACTGCAGGCCGAACGCGACGAAGCAACTGGTACCTTCCGGCTTACGCTTGATACTGGCCGTTGTGTTACATCACGCAAAATTATACTCGCAACCGGCGTATTAGATGTTCTACCTCCAATAGACGGTATGCGTGAATTGTGGGGCGTGGGCGTATTACACTGCCCATATTGCCATGGCTACGAGGTTTCGGACCGACCTTTAGCTATTTACGGCCGCGGCAAGTCTGTGGCAGGTTTTGCCTTATTGGTAAGTCGCTGGTCGAAGGACGTAGTTGTATGTACTGATGGTACCGCGGGGCTTGCGGAGCATTCACGTCTGCGCTTGAAGCGTCACGGTATCCCAGTATTTGAGCAACCAATCAAACGCTTGGTAGGCCTCGAAAACAGGGAATTACACCAAATAGAATTTGCAGATGGCGCCGTTATAGAAAGAGCAGCTCTTTTTCTACACCCAAACCAACAGCAACGCACTGATTTGGCAACTCAGCTTGGGTGTTACCGGCTAGCTCGCAGCGGCGGTATCCGCGTCGACAAACGCATACAAACATCAGTACCCGGTGTATATGCTGCAGGAGACACCACTCCCGCCGCGCAGCAAGCCGTTGTAGCGGCCGCAGAAGGAGTGCAAGCCGGCATTAGCTGCAACGAGCAACTGACCCGCGAGGAATGCTCATAGCCAAACCGTGGCCCCCCGAACCTAGGCGCAGCGCAGTATTCTGTAGTGCTATTAGTAAGTTGAAAGAACAGTCTGCGTATAGGGTCAATTTTCTTACAAAGGGCCAAACGAATATTATCCTAGTGTATGCATTCTCGCCTCTATGCCGATTAATACCGACAGGTCATTACTGATCGAGTACAACTCACTTGCTAAATGTCTCTGCGGTAAGAGACCCAATCCGCACCGCAGTGCTTTGGGCACATCTACGTTGAATCAGGCCACGTAATACATTGCCCCGGCGGTTCCATTTAAATAACTCCGGACACCCAGACCATCAGCCCTTGTTCGGGCCCGTGCGGAGCAGGATCCGCGAAGTTGGCGTTGGGCGCCGCGGGCGTAAAACGCAAAAGCCCCCCCGCGGCGGACCGCGGGGGGGCGTGGGGACAAGGGTTGGCGGCGACCGACTCTCCCGCCGGCGAAGGCAGTACCATGGGCGCTCCGGGGCTTAACGGCTCTGTTCGGAATGGGAAGAGGTGAACACCCGGGCTAAAGCCACCATTGTCGTGCGCGGACACCTGCTTGCGCGCGGGCAAGCGGGGCCGTGAAGCGTTGACGCACGGCCAGCAAACGCAGGGGAAGAAGAAAAATGCAAGAGCGGGTATGCGGAAGCGTTCGGTTCATTAGTACCGCTCGGCTGCGCGTTTCCGCGTTAAGACCTGCGGCCTATCGACGTGATGATCTTTCACGGACCTTATTGAACGGAATGCTCATCTTGGGGTGAGTTTCGCACTTAGATGCTTTCAGCGCTTATCTCGACCCAGCGTAGCTACCCAGCGCTGCACCTGGCGGCACAACTGGTACACCAGCGGCTGGTCCAACCCGGTCCTCTCGTACTAAGGTCAGGTCCCCGCAACATTCCAACGCCCGCCACAGATAGGGACCGAACTGTCTCACGACGTTCTGAACCCAGCTCGCGTGCCACTTTAATCGGCGAACAGCCGAACCCTTGGGACCTTCTCCAGCCCCAGGACGTGACGAGCCGACATCGAGGTGCCAAACCTCCCCGTCGATATGAGCTCTTGGGGGAGATCAGCCTGTTATCCCCGGCGTACCTTTTATCCTTTGAGCGATGGCCCTTCCATGCGGAACCACCGGATCACTATATCCGTCTTTCGACCCTGCTCGGCGTGTCGGCCTCACAGTCAAGCCCGCTTCTGCTATTGCGCTCTGCATCCGGTTACCAAGCGGATTGAGCGGACCTTTGAAAGCCTCCGATACACTTTTGGAGGCGACCACCCCAGTCAAACTACCCACCAGGCACTGTTTCCCCTTTCTGGAGATTAGGCCCCAAGCAACGCAAGGGTGGTATTTCAACGTCGGCTCCCCGAAGGCTGGCGCCCCCGGCTCAACGCCTCCCACCTATGCTACACATGCGGTGCCCAGGGTCAATGCCAAGCTGTAGTAAAGGTGCACGGGGTCTTTCCGTCCCGTGGCGGGTACTCGGCATCTTCACCGAGACTACAATTTCACCGAGCTCACGGCTGAGACAGCGCCCAGATCGTTACACCATTCGTGCAGGTCGGAACTTACCCGACAAGGAATTTCGCTACCTTAGGACCGTTATAGTTACGGCCGCCGTTTACCGGGGCTTCGATTCAGACCGTCGCTTGCGCTAAGTCCCCCTCTTAACCTTCCGGCACCGGGCAGGTGTCAGGCCTTATACTTCCTCTTGCGAGTTCGCAAAGCCATGTGTTTTTGTTAAACAGTCGCCTGGGCCTTTTCACTGCGGCTTCTGCCATCGCTGGCAGGAAGCGTCCCTTCTCCCGAAGTTACAGGACCATTTTGCCGAGTTCCTTGGCCGTGATTCACTCGAGCGCCTCAGGATGCTCTCCTTGACTACCTGTGTCGGTTTGCGGTACGGGTCGTTCAATCGTAAACGCTTAGCGGGTTTTCTTGGGAGTCTGATTAGGGCAACTATGGCCGCGCCCCGAGGGGCTTGGCCTACTATCGCGTTTCGGCAAAACCGGCGTACTTCACTACCGGTCCTATACCTACGCGCTTCAACGGGCACTTCCGTCCGCCCGCGTGCCTTTCACTGCTCCGTCACCGCATCACTCAATTAAACGAGTGCTGGAATATCAACCAGCTGGCCATCGGTCATCGCCTGTCGGCTTAGCCTTAGGTCCCGACTAACCCTGCTCCGATTAGCGTTGAGCAGGAAACCTTAGTCTATCGGCGTGGGGGTTTCGCACCCCCATTATCGTTACTCATGCCTACATTTGCTTTTCCAGCCGCTCCACCACGCCTCCCGGTCATGGCTTCGCCGCTGCTGGAATGCTCCCCTACCGCTGCAGCAAGCTGCAACCCATCGCTTCGGTACCGGACTTGATGCCCGCGTATTATCGATGCCCTGTCGCTCGACCAGTGAGCTGTTACGCACTCTTTAAATGAATGGCTGCTTCCAAGCCAACATCCTGGCTGTCAAGGCAACTGGACCTCCTTTGTTCAACTTAGCCCGGATTTAGGGACCTTAGCGGATGGTCTGGGTTCTTTCCCTCTCGGCCTGGGACCTTAGCACCCCAGGCCTCACTGCCGCGTATATCACGGTGGCATTCGGAGTTCGTCTGGATTCGGTAGGCTGTGACACCCCCTAGTCCAATCGGTAGCTCTACCTCCACGTGACTCGACCGCGACGCTGTACCTCAATACATTTCGGGGAGTACGAGCTATTTCTCAGTTTGATTGGCCTTTCACCCCTACCCACAGGTCATCCAAATCCTTTTCAACGGAAACTGGTTCGGGCCTCCAGTTGGTGTTACCCAACCTTCACCCTGCCCATGGGTAGATCACAAAGTTTCGCGTCTGCCCCCCCTGACTCTGCGCCCTGTTCAGACTCGCTTTCGCTGCGGCTCCGCGTCTTCAGACGCTTAACCTCGCCAGGGAGGAGCAACTCGTAGGCTCATTATGCAAAAGGCACGCCGTCACTGCACCTGGCAGCTCCGACCGCTTGTAAGCGCACGGTTTCAGGTTCTTTTCACTCCCCTATCCGGGGTTCTTTTCACCTTTCCCTCACGGTACTGGTTCACTATCGGTCTCTCGGGAGTATGTAGCCTTGCCGGATGGTGCCGGCGGATTCAGACGGGGCGTCTCCGACCCCGCCCTACTCAGGATCCTACTAGAGCCTGATCAAATGTCGCGTACCGGGCTCTCACCGTCTCTGGCGCAGTTTCCCACCTGCTTCCGCTACCCGATCAAGGTCTCACGTCGTAGTCCTACAACCCCGGGCTGGCCGTAACCAACCCGGTTTGGGCTCGTCCCCGTTCGCTCGCCACTACTGGGGGAATCATATGTTATTTTCTGTTCCTGCGGGTACTTAGATGTTTCAGTTCCCCGCGTTCGCCTCCGTCCTTGCGGACCGGATACCGGTTCTTCAAACCGGTGGGTTGCCCCATTCGGAAATCTTGGGATCAGCCGGCATGTGCCCGTCCCCCAAGCTTATCGCAGCTTATCACGTCCTTCGTCGCCTCCGAGAGCCTAGGCATCCCCCGTGCGCCCTTCGTTACTTCCGTAACGGTCGACCCAGAGTAATCATGGGTCTGTCGTTTGCTCGTGCGATGCCCGTCCAACTTACTGGACAGGCCTATTTCTTCTACTATGTTTGCTAGCCGTTACGTCAAAGAACGTGTACCCGGCCGGTCGCCGGGTGCAGTCGAAAGATGAAAAGACAAAAAGGCGGGCAAGCGCGCCCGGGGCCCACGGCCCGCGGATCGGTCAAGCTCCAGAAAGGAGGTGATCCAGCCGCACCTTCCGGTACGGCTACCTTGTTACGACTTAGCCCCAGTTACCTGTTCTACCCTAACCGGCTTCTGTGACGAGCACCGGCTTCAGGTCTACCAGACTTCCATGGCTTGACGGGCGGTGTGTACAAGGCCCGGGAACGTATTCACCGCGTCGTTGCTGATACGCGATTACTAGTGATTCCAGCTTCACGCAGTCGAGTTGCAGACTGCGATCCGAACTGAGAACGGCTTTTCGAGATTGGCGCCTGCTCGCGCAGTGGCAACCCGTTGTACCGTCCATTGTAGCACGTGTGTAGCCCGAGGCGTAAGGGCCATGATGACCTGACGTCGTCCCCGCCTTCCTCGCTGCTTGCGCAGGCAGTCTGTCTAGAGTCCCCGCCTTGACGCGCTGGCAACTAAACATAGGGGTTGCGCTCGTTGCGGGACTTAACCCAACACCTCACGGCACGAGCTGACGACGGCCATGCAGCACCTTGCTTTGTGTCCCGAAGGAAAGGTCCGTCTCCGGACCGGTCACGCGCATTCTAGCCTCGGTAAGGTTCCTCGCGTATCATCGAATTAAACCACATGCTCCACCACTTGTGCGGGCCCCCGTCAATTCCTTTGAGTTTCACCGTTGCCGGCGTACTCCCCAGGTGGGATACTTAACGCTTTCGCTAAGCCGCGGACCATGTATCGCCCACAGCGAGTATCCATCGTTTACGGCGTGGACTACCAGGGTATCTAATCCTGTTTGCTCCCCACGCTTTCGTGCCTCAGCGTCAGTACCAGCCTAGTCAGCTGCCTACGCAATCGGGGTTCTGGATGGTATCTATGCATTTCACCGCTACACCATCCATTCCGCCAACCTCGCCTGGACTCAAGCCCGGCAGTATCCATGGCAGTTCCCTCGTTGAGCGAGGGGCTTTCACCACGGACTTACCGGGCCGCCTACGCACCCTTTAAACCCAATAAATCCGGACAACGCTCGCACCCTCCGTATTACCGCGGCTGCTGGCACGGAGTTAGCCGGTGCTTATTCACCCGGTACCGTCGATTCCCGCCGCAGCGGTCTTTTCTTCCCGGGCAAAAGCCGTTTACAACCCAGAAGGCCGTCATCCGGCACGCGGCATGGCTGGGTCAGCGTTTCCGCCATTGCCCAATATTCCCTACTGCTGCCTCCCGTAGGAGTCTGGCCCGTATCTCAGTGCCAGTGTGGGGGATCGGCCTCTCAGCTCCCCTAGCCATCGTCGCCTTGGTGGGCCCTTACCCCGCCAACTAGCTAATGGCACGCAGGCTCATCTACACCCGAAATTCTTTAACCACCAAGCGATGCCGCCCTATGGTCTTATGCGGTATTAATCCACCTTTCGGCGGGCTATCCCCCAGGTGTAGGCAGATTGCCTACGCGTTACGCACCCGTGCGCCACTGGGCATTGCTGCCCCGTTCGACTTGCATGTATTAGGCCTGCCGCTAGCGTTCATCCTGAGCCAGGATCAAACTCTCCATTGTAAAAATGTTGTCGCTCCGGCCGAAGCCGAAGCCGTGTCGAGTGCTGATCCGACCCGTGTGTCGAGCCGTGTCTTCCGGCTACGCTTGCTCGCGCCCTGCCCGAAAGCAGGGCGGTCTTACCTTTTTGTCTTTCCAGTCTTTCAAAGAACGAACTGCGGTTCCAGTTGAACCCGCGTCGCGGCTGCGCTAAGCAACCCGTCTGTTCTGCGTGGGCCGAGCGGCGTTTCCGTTCGGGGTGGCAAAGGTACCACGCTTTTTTTGTTTTGCAAGCCGGGCGAAGAAAATGTTTGCAACTTTTTTCTTCGGCTTGCGTTGCCGGCCGCCTCCGGTCGAAGCGGGCTGCAAAGGTACGCGGCGCGGCGCCACTTGCAAGCGTTTAAGCCAACTTTTTTTCGGCACCCGGAGCCGCCCAAGCACCCCATCCGCCGCCGCCGGCCCCCCTTCCGGCTGAAGGGGACGACAAAAGTAGCAGGCCGTATTGGTTTGCGCAAGCAGCCCGGCAAGATTTTTGTTGCCGGCGCGGTCCTAGAGTTACATCACCAGCCGACGGACAACTTAAGTACTAAGAAGTTGTGCCAAGTTCTGAGCCTTGAAAAAATTTGGCAAGTACCTAACTAAGTATCTCTGCAATTAGCTCGACCAGCACGGATTACCAGCGCTTGAGGAATACATTACGATGGAGTCTAAAGTTCAAAACCCAACACATTTCATACAACGCATTAACAATCAACCACAAATACAATGTGTTTATCCTATAAACTTAGTTTTATAATGTGTTGTACTGCTCCATATGTATGAGCTACCTTCTACTTCTTAAGGATAATACCGGTGAGGGGGGGCAGGGTAATTTGATCTGAATTGATGACTGTTCCTTCCAAAAGGTTGGTCCAACGTGCTTTATGAGGAAGCTTGAACGCTCGGCTGATACTCTCTAAGTTGAAAAGCACCACGATTTGCTCTTGCTGATTGAAGCGGCGGTAAGCAAGCTGCTTACCGGTAGCAGTCAGAAATTCGATATCGCCGGTGCGTAAGACGGGGTTAGCCTGGCGTATGCGTGCGAGTTTTTGGTAGAAAGCGTGATGTTGGGCATTGTAGCCGACGGGGTCGTAGGCTTTAGCGCCCGGCTGGTAATTATTGCGGGCCTCGGGTTCGAACTTGAACTCGGGCCACATTAGTGGCTTGCGACAATCCGGGTCGTCGGCACCCCACATGCCGAGCTCGTCGCCGTTCCAGATGTGCGGCGCACCAATGTTGGTAAACTGGTGCATGAGGTAGAGGCGTACGCGCTGGTACGTATCGGCGTCGGGTTTGCCGGTCTTGTAGTTGGCGTTGTCGCGCGGGGTAGCCTGGTACTTGTATTTGCCGGGGTTGTAGAAGTCGGTGAGTAGGCGCGGAGTGTCGTGGGTGGCCGATACGTTCATCATGGCGTAGCGGTAGGGTTTGGCCAAGCGGTTCCATTCGGCTTGCAACTCGGCTACGAACTGCTTCGCGTCGATGGCTTCGGCGACGTTGGCGAAGAAGTTGCGCGCCGGGCGGTAAACCTGATAGAACATTACGGCGTCGAAAATGTCGCCGCTGACGTAGGGCACGGGGTTCATCAGTTTGTCGGGCCACTCCTCCCACCAGATTTCGCCTACGAGGTACGCGTCGGGCTTTATGTTTTTGACATAGGTGCGGTAGTCGCGCCAGAAGCCCATCGGAACCTGGTCGGCTACGTCGAGGCGGTAACCGTCGATGCCTCTGCTCGGGTCGCCGTCGGGCGCGAGCCAGCGTTTGGAAACGGCGTAGATGTGCTGCTTAGCGCCTTCGCTTAGGTTGCCTTCGTAAGGCCGTCCCCACTTGCGCTCGGTGGTGAGGTTGGCTTTGCGAATTTCGGGCAGGCTGGCGAGGTTGGCCCAGCCTTGATAGGCAAACTCGTTGACGGGCGTTGCTGGGTTGTCGAAAGCGGTTATTTGGTACCAATCGGAAAAAGGCGACGCTTTTTGCTTCTGGAGTACGTCCTGCCAAGCCCAAAAGCCAACGCCGGTGTGGTTCCAAGAATAATCGAGTACTACCCGCATGTTGCGGCGGTGCGCCTCGGCTACCAGCTTCAGAAAAAGCTTGTCGGCCGAGGTCCACTGCCAAGTGCTAGGGTCGGCGGGGTTTTCGCTGGCGATAATGCGCCGGTCGCCGGCGGGGTCGGGCCCGAAGGTTACATCTATATGATGGTAGTTGCGGGCGTCGTACTTGTGCAGCGAAGGCGCGTCGTTAAGGGGATTGAAATACAAGGCCGACACGCCTAGGTCGCGTAGGTAGTCGAGCTTGTTGAGCACGCCCTGCAAGTCGCCGCCGTAACGGCGCAAGCCCAGTTCATCGCCCCACGAGAGATTAGCTTGCTTGGCCCAGGGCTCGGGCTCGTACCAATTGCGGCCCCACGGCGTGGTGCGCCAGCCCGGCGGCGCCACAAATGCCGGTTGCATGGTTTCGGGCGTGGGGTCGTTTTTGGGGTCGCCGTTGCTGAAGCGCTCCACAAAAATTTGGTACCACACTACCTCCTTGGCCCAAGCCGGGGGCTGGCTGCGCGAAGCAGACGCCCCCTGACCTAGGGCAAATTGGGAACAAGCAAGCGCAGCACCTAGGAGCAACGAGTTCAACCGGAAGCAAGCCATAACCAGCAGCGAAAAAGTATCGGAGGCTGCTAGTATAAATGATTTAGCAGCAACAGCCCCTGCCAGCGCCTGTACTACGGTAATTTAAACAACCGGGCAAGGAGCAGCGACGCCCCTTGCCCGGTTGAGTTGCTACTATATAATATAATAGCGCACTGCCCGGCGCCCGGCGCCCGATGCTCAGGCCTGACCTAGGGTTTTGTAATGCACCTCGGGCAAGCTGCGCAGCTTAGCGGCGCTGAACTCGGGCGTGATGTCGCGTTGGGGGTTGCCCAACATTTCGTAGCCCACCATAAACTTGCGCACGGTAGCCGAGCGGAGCAGCGGCGGGTAAAAGTGCATGTGCAAATGCCACTCGGGGTGCTCCTGCCCATCGGTGGGGCGCTGGTGCAAGCCGGCCGAGTACGGAAACGAGATGTTAAACAGGTTGTCGTAACGGATGGTGAGGCGGCGGATGGCATCGGCCAACGCGTCGCGCTCCTCCGGGGTGAGCTGGGTGATGTCCTGCACCGGCCGCCGAGCTACCAGCAGCGTTTCGAACGGCCACACGGCCCAAAATGGTACCAGCACCATGAAGTGCTCGTTTTCGAGCACTACACGCTCCCGCTTTTGCAGTTCTATTCCTAGGTAATCGGCGAGCAAGGTGCGGCCGTGCTGCTGGTAATAAGCCAGCTGCTGCACGGTTTCCTTTGCGGGCTCGGAGGGCACGGTGCGTTGCGCCCAAATTTGCCCGTGCGGGTGCGGGTTCGAGCAGCCCATCATTTGGCCTTTGTTCTCGAAGATCTGCACGTAATTGATATCGGGCTGCGCACCTAGGGCTTTAAGCTCATCAACCCACAAATCCACTACCTGCCGAATGTCGGGCGTGCTCATTTCGGGCAGCGTGAGGTCGTGGCGAGGCGAAAAGCAGATGACGCGCCCCACACCCGACTCGGCCTCGGCCCGCAGCAAGCCGCCTTCGTCGATGGTTCCGGCGGGGGTGTCGGGCAACAAGGCCGCAAAGTCGTTGTCGAACACGAAGGTGCTGGCGTATGCCGGATTCACGGAGCCGTTGGCGCGGGTGTTGCCGGGGCACAGGTAGCAACCCGGGTCGTAGGCAGGGCGCTGGTCGGCATCGGGCGTTTCTTGCTGGCCCTGCCAGGGGCGCTTGGAGCGGTGCGGCGACACCAGCACCCACTCGCCGTTGAGCGCATTAAAGCGCCGGTGCGGGTGCTCGGTACTATCGAAGGCAGCCATAGGCAAGCTATATAATAAGGTACGACGAAGAAAAACCTAGGGCTGCGCTACCGCAGCCTCGAGCGCCTCTACCCCCCCTACAATGGTGGTTTGGTAGGTTTCGAGCGGCCGGCCGTAGCGCTGTTCGTAAGTGGCGCCCACCTCCCGGATGAAATTTTCGACTTGATCGGGCGCTACCAGATTGATGGTGCAGCCGCCAAAGCCACCGCCCATCATGCGCGCGCCGTACACGCCGGGCACTTGGCGAGCGGCCTCTACCAGCACATCCAGCTCTTCGCAGCTTACCTCGTAATCGTCGCGCAGGCCGGCGTGCGAGGCATACATTTCCTGCCCGAAAGCCCCTAGGTCGTGGGCTGCCAAGTGGCGGCAGGCAGCCTCCACGCGCTGATTTTCTTGCACCACGTAGGCGCAGCGGCGGTACACCACGGGGCCCAGCTCGTCGCGGTGGGCGGCCAGGTGGTCGAGGGTGGCATCGCGTAGGCTTTGCACCTCGGGGTAGTATTGGCGCAGTACCGATACGCCCCGCTCGCACTCCTTCCGGCGGGTGTTGTACTCGGAGCTAGCCAAGCTGTGCTTTACGCCGGAGTTGCAGAGCACAATGCGGCAGGCCTGCGTATCGAAAGGAAAGTAAGCGTATTCGAGCGAGCGGCAATCGAGGCGCACCACGTGCTCCGGCTTGCCGAACAGGCTCGCGAACTGATCCATGAGCCCGCATTGCACCAAGGCGTACTCGTGCTCGGCTTTTTGGGCGATGTGCGCCAACTCCATCTTATCGATGTCGGCGCTTAGCAGCCGGTTGAGCGCAAACGCCAAGCCGCACTCCACCGCCGCCGACGACGACATACCCGCTCCGATAGGAATATCGCCGCCGAATACGCAATCGAAGCCGGTAAGCGTCAGCCCGCGCTTTTGCAACTGCGCCACCACGCCCAGCAGGTAGTTGGCCCAAGGGGTATCGGTGCGGTGTACTTGGTCGAGCGCGATGGTAAAGCAGTCGTTCAGATCGTGGGCTACCAACCGGATTTCGGCGGTGCTGCTCAGCCCCACGGCATAGTAAATGGCTTTGTCAACGGCGGCGGGCAGCACAAAGCCATTGTTGTAATCGGTGTGTTCGCCGATGAGGTTGACACGACCAGGGGCGCGCACCAGCAGCGGAGCAGCGTAGCCGAAGTGGCGTTGAAAGGCGGAAGCAACGGTTTGGGCAAGCATAGCAACGGGGATATGGTTACCGGCAGCAGCCGGCCTAGAACTACGAAGAATTGGCCGATGTGGCCGAACCCACCCCTGCCAGCCCCAGTGGCCGAGCGCCTAGGTGGCCGCCCGCTTCCCGGAAAACGGCAGCTATGCAGCGCCGCATTGGTGGGTCAGCGAAGCGGCACAAACACATTTTCGGCAAAAAGTTGAAAGCATAGTGGTTCGGCAATGAACCGTTATTTAACTTCGAAAAGTTGAAAACGCCGAACGCTTGGATTAGCCATTACGTTCGGCGTTTTCATTGCTACCCAAGCACATTTCGGGCTTTGCCAGCACCGAAATGAATGAACAAAACTTCTTGTTTAAATACCAAAATTTTGCTGATTGTGGCTCGCGTTTTGCCCTTGTTGCGCCGGTGTGGTTGGCTTTGCACGTCAGGCAGCAGGATGAAGCGGCTTGTCGGGTTGGCCTGATTTCTTCCCTTTAAACTTCTCCTGCTTTGTCTTTCGAATTGGAACCCGGGGCCTACACCCCGACGCCGGACGCCGATTTGCTCGTTGACCGCCCGGAAGTATTGTATGCTGGCGCCGATGCTCCGGCTCCTGTAGCCCCTGCGCTGGTTGGCTACGACCGCCTCGTGCTGCCCGGCGATTTTCCGGACCCCACGATTACCAAAATCGGCGACACCTATTGGGCCAGCGCCACCTCGGCTGAGTGGGGCGCCGTGTTCCCGTTGTTTAAGTCCGACGACCTAGTGCACTGGGAGTTGGTAAGCCACGTGTTTCCGCACCGGTTGCCGGCGTGGTGCGATTCGCAGTTTTGGGCACCCGAGCTGTTTTACGAAGGCGGTAAGGTGTACATGTATTACACGGCCCGTAAAAAAGGCGGCGTGTTGTGCGTGGCCGTGGCCAGCGCCGACCGCCCCGAGGGGCCTTACACCGACCACGGCCCGCTGGTAGGCGAAGCCGCCGGCTCGATCGACGGATTTCCGGTGCGCGACGAGAACGGCGTGCTGCACCTAATCTGGAAGAACGACGGCAATAGCATCGGCAAACCCACGCCCATTTGGGCGCAGCGCATCGACGAGGCAACGATGAAGCTGGTGGGCAAGCGCAAGGAGCTGTTTCGCAACGACACACCTTGGGAAGGCAACCTGGTAGAAGGCTCCGCCCTTGTGCGCCACAACGGCTACTTCTACATGTTTTACGCCGGCAATGCCTGCTGCGGCAAGTATTGCACCTACGCCGAGGGCGTGGCCCGCTCGCGCAACTTGCTCGGCCCGTGGGAAAAGTACGACCGCAACCCCATCTTGACCGATAACGAGGTATGGAAGTGCCCCGGCCATGGCACCGTAACCGAGAAAGACGGCCGCTGGTTTTTGCTGCACCACGCTTACCACGTAAACAGCCACGAGTTTGTGGGCCGCCAGGGCTTGCTGAGCGAGTTTACCTGGAACGAGCAGGGCTGGCCTGAGTTCGTAAACAGCAGCCCGCAAGCCGCTCCGCTGGCTGATGTAACGCTGCTGAACGTAACCGACAACTTTGCGGGCGAGGCGCTGGGCCTTACTTGGCAGTGGCCCGCAACGCAGCCGCCCCACCTCGAGGTGGCCGACGGCCATCTGCACCTAGGGGCCAGCCCGGCGCGCCTAGGCGCCATTGTGGCGCAGCGCACCTACTCCGCTACGTACACCGCTAGCGTGCAGGTTGATACAACCGGCTTGGGCGAGGGCACGTTTGCCGGCCTGGGCGCCGTGGGCGACCCGTACAACGCCTTGGCCCTAGTGGCCGGCGACAACATGCTGCAGCTTTGGCACGTGAAGATGGGCAAGAAACAGCGCCTCACCGAAGTGCTGCTAGAACCTTGCAGCACCCTAGGTTTGCGCCTCGAGTGCTGGGGCGGCAGCCGCTACCGCTTTGCTTACAGCCTCGACGGTGGCCTGAATTGGGAGCCCATCCGCACCGATGGTTTCGCCATCAACGGCACTTACCTTCCGCCCTGGGACCGTGGCGTGCGCGTGGGCCTCATTGCCCAAGGCGAAGAAAACCAAACAGCCACGTTTTCGGAGTTTCGGTTGCGCAACCAGCGTTAATACTACTTATTTCGAGTTTTTGACCGAGCCCCGGCTGCCTGTGCAGCCGGGGCTCGGTGTTTTTGGCGTCACCGGAGCACGCAAATGCCCGTACATAGCGGCTCGGTCTTTTTGCATCGGATATGGCACAACCATCTATCACGGCTACTCCGTTTGGCGAGCTGCCCAACGGCCAAACCGCCCAGCTATTTACGCTCACCAACGGCTCCGGCCTAGAGGTGCGCATTACCAACTACGGCGGCATCGTTACACACTTTTTCGCGGCGGATCGGCAAGGCCAACCCGGCGACATTGTATTGGGTTTCGACAGCTTAGCGGGCTACCTCACCGATGCGTACACCGCCGCCAACCCCTACTTCGGCGGGCTGATCGGCCGTTTCGGCAACCGCATCAAGGAGGGCCGCTTCGCGCTCAACGGGCAACCATTTACCCTAGCCACCAACAACGGCCCCAACCACCTGCACGGCGGCCAGCACGGTTTTAACCAGCAGCTTTGGCATGCCGAGATGCTCGTGGACCTAGGACCGGCGTTGCGCCTTACGTACCTGAGTCCCGATGGCGAAGAGGGCTACCCCGGCAACCTCGCCGTAACGGTGCTCTACCGCCTTACCGCCGATAACGCCCTGCGCATTGAGTACACCGCCACTACCGACCGCGCCACCCCCCTTAACTTAACCAACCACAGCTACTTTAACCTAGGGGCCGGCACCACGCCCGATATTTTGGGCCACGAGCTCACGCTGCACGCCGACCGCTACACCGTAGTCGACGACACCTTAATCCCAACCGGCGAGCTGCGCCCCGTAGCCGGCACGCCCTTCGATTTTGGGCAAACACACACCATCGGCGAGCGTATTGGGCAAGTACCCGGCGGCTACGACCACAACTGGGTGCTGCGCGGCGAAGGTTTTCGGTTGGTGGCCGAAGCGCACGAGCCGGCCACGGGCCGTACGTTGCAGGTACTCACCGACCAACCCGGTATACAGTTTTATGCTGGCAACTTTTTGGCCGGTACGCTTACGGGCAAGCAGGGCCGCGCTTACCCCAAGCACGGCGGCTTTTGCCTCGAAACCCAGCACTTCCCCGATTCGCCCAACCAGCCCGCTTTCCCTAATACAGTGTTGCAGCCAGGCGAGGTGTTCCGGTCGGTAACAGAGTACCGCTGCGGCGTACGCTGAGGCAAAATCCGTATTCGACGCTCGGCAAAATCGGTATTTGTTGAGCAGCCCTGTGGCAAAGCCCGCCGTTAAAGAACGTGGCAGGCTGCTCATCAAATGCGGCAACTAGCATGCGCTTTCTATTTGGAGGATGCATGTAACGATGAGCGGCTTGCCTCTTTTTGTGCCCATACCTAGGGCTCCGCTTGTGCTGCCTAGGTGCTTGGCGCTGCGTGCCGCCCACCGATGCTCTGTGCCGCTTCTCTCCGCCGCTGCTTCCGAATAACCATTTAATAACACGCCCTATTTGGGGCGCTGTTCGTAGTGAACTAGCAGAAACGCTCTGCTCCGACGTATGCCTCGTACTATTATTGTCTCTAACCGGCTTCCTACCAAAGTAAAACGCGTCGACGACGGCCTCTCCTTTTCGCCCAGCGAAGGCGGGCTGGCCACCGGCCTGGGTTCGGTATACCAGCAAGACGACAACGTATGGGTTGGCTGGCCCGGCCTGTACCTCGACAGCGAGGACGAAGAACATCACGTAACCGAGCAGCTACGCGCCGACAGCATGGCGCCGGTATTTCTGACCGAAGACGAAATCCGGGACTACTACGAGGGCTTCAGCAATGAAACCCTGTGGCCCACTTTTCACTACTTCGCGCAGTACGCTGTGTTCGAGCCCGCGTATTGGCAGGCTTACGAGGCCGTGAACCGCAAGTTTTGCGAAGCCGTGGTAGCCCAAGCCGGCCCCGACGACACCATCTGGATTCAGGATTACCAGCTGCTGCTGCTGCCGGGCATGTTGCGCCAGGTGCTGCCGCACGCTACCATCGGTTTTTTCCTGCACATTCCGTTTCCGTCGTACGAGCTGTTTCGGGCGGTGCCGTGGCGGCGGCAATTGCTCGAGGGCATGCTCGGGGCCGACCTCATCGGCTTTCATACCTACGGCTACATGCGCCATTTCCTGAGCTCGGTGGAGCGCCTGCTGGGCTGCCCCAACCAAAACGGCTTGGTGGAGTCGGGCAACCGCACCGTGATGGTGGACGCCTTCCCGATGGGCATCGATTACGACAAGTACGCCGAGGTGGCTGCTTCGGCCGAGGCGCAGGCCCTGGAAGCCGAATACCGCCAAGCGCTGGCCGATCAGCAGGTAGTAATCAGCATCGACCGCCTCGATTACACCAAAGGCATTGCCCAACGGCTGCGGGCTTTTGAGCTGCTGCTACAGCGCCACCCCGAGCTGCACAACAAGGTGACGCTGCTGATGCTAGTGGTGCCCTCGCGCGACCAAGTGCAACAGTACAAGCAACTGAAAGAGGAAATCGACGAGTTGGTAGGGCGCATCAACGGCGATTATCGCACCATCAGCTGGTCGCCCATTCAGTACTTCTACCGCTCGTACCCGCTCGAGGAGCTAAGTGCTTTATACCGCGTGGCCGACGTGGCGCTGGTATCGCCGATGCGCGACGGCATGAACCTGGTGGCCAAGGAGTTTGTGGCCAGCCGCCTCGATCAGCGCGGCGTGCTGATACTGAGTGAGCGGGCCGGTGCCGCGCGCGAGCTTTCCGATGCGCTCATTATCAACCCCACCGACATGGCGCAGGTGGCCGACGCCATGTACCAGGCCCTGACCATGCCCCTGGAGGAACAACAGCAGCGCATGGCCAGCCTGCAGGCCATTGTGCGGCGCTACAACGTGCACGCGTGGGTGGAGCTGTTCATGAACCGCTTGGCGTACAGCAAGATCAAGCAGAAGATCATGGACACGGATACGCTGGACGAGCCCGCGCAACTGCTGATGACGCAGGAGTTCAGACAGGCCCAAAACCGCCTGCTGCTGCTTGACTACGACGGCACACTAATGCCTTTTCAGACCAACCCCCAGCAGGTACGCCCCGATGCCGAGCTGCGCCGCTTGCTACAGGCCCTTACCGCCGACGAACGCAACCGCGTGGTCATTATTTCGGGCCGCGATAGGGCCACGCTCTCCGAATGGCTCGGCGATTTGCCGCTCGATTTCATTACCGAGCACGGTGTGTGGTTGAAAGAGCGCGAAGGGGACTGGCACATGATTCAGCCCCTGCGCAACGATTGGAAACGCGACATCCGGCCCATTCTGGAGCTGCACGTAAGCCGCACGGCCGGGGCGTTTGTCGAGGAAAAGGAATTTTCGCTGGTGTGGCATTACCGCCGCGTCGATCCGGACCTAGGCGGCATGCGTGCCCGCGAGCTAGCCGCTCACCTCAACTTCATTGGCAGCGGCAGCGGCTTGCACATTTTGGAGGGCAACAAGGTGGTTGAAATCCGAAACGCCGGCATCGATAAGGGCGTGGCCGCTGCCTACTGGGTGCGGCAGTTTGCGCCCGATTTTATTCTGGCTATGGGCGACGACCGCACCGACGAAGATACCTTCCGGGCTATGCCGCCCGAGGCGTACACCGTAAAGGTAGGTGCCCGCCCTAGGTCGCTGGCCCGCTACCACATCGAGGGGCCCGAGCACGTACGCCAAGTACTTTCGGACTTGCTTGGGTAAGCTCAAGCAGCAGCGCCGTTCCCCAAGCTGTCATTAGAAGGAGGTACGCCATTCCGCGCGTCAATCGGTTCTGAGCAGGGCATGACCCTTCGCTCAGCATTAAGCAAAAACGTGCTTGCGCACAAAACCGCACCGCCCGAACCCTGGCAGCAGGGTTCGGGCGGTGCGGTTTTCGGTTGGTGCCAGCTGAAAGGTTGTATCCTGCTTAGGACCGATTGCTTCGCTTGGCTCGCAATGACAGCGGCTCGGAACGGCGGCACTGCTTTACAGGAAGTTGGGCATGTCGAGCTTTTTAGAAATGCGGTAGGCGGCGTTTACCAAGCCCACGTGGCTGTAGGCCTGCGGAAAGTTGCCCCACTGCGAACCGGTGCGGGCGTCCACGTCCTCCGATAGCAGCCCTAGGTGGTTGGTGTAGCCGAGCAGCTTCTCGAACTCGCGTACGGCGTCGTCGAGGCGGCCGACGCAGGCCAGCGCTTCGATGTACCAAAAGGAGCAGATGAGGAAGGTCGTTTCGGGCGTGCCAAAGTCATCGGCGTGGCGGTAGCGGTAGAACAAGCCCTCGGGGGTTTTCAACTCGGCTTCGAGCGCTGCCAGGTGCGTACGCGCTACCTCCGAATCGGGCCGCAGGTAGCCCATCATAATGAGCTGCATGGTGCTGGCATCGAGGTGCAGCGAGCCGATGGCGTTGGTGTATACCTGCCGCGCGGGGCTGAAGCAGGCCTCAATTTTCTGCCCGGCTTGGTGCATCAGGCGCTCGGCCAAGCCAGCCATATCGGCGTTGCCTAGGTTGTTGGCCACCTTGTGGGCGGCATGCGCACCAGCCCAGTGAAAGAGGTAGGTATAGCAGTGAAACTGCGCTAGGTTGCGGAACTCCCACAGGCCGGCGTCGGGCTGCTCCATGGTGCGCTCAATAAACGACAGGGCATCGTACATGAGTTTTTCGGAGTGCACCCGCTCTTTGGTAACAAAGCGCTGATCGACGTAAAGCGGCAGCAGCGCCACCAACACCTGCCCGTACACATCGTTTTGGATGTGCGTGTAGGCATCGTTGCCGATGCGCACCGGCTGGTTGCCCAGGTAGCCGGCCAGGTGCGAAAGCTCCTGCTCGATAAGCTCGGAGTTGCCGCTGATGGAGTACAGCGGCTGGTATTTGTCGCGCACCTTCGTGGAGATGTTGGCGATGAAGTGGAAGTACTGCTCCATCTCCTCGAAGTGGCCAATGTTGTTGAAGGCCGTGAGGATGTAGTAGGTGTCGCGCATCCAGCAGTAGCGATAGTCCCAGTTGCGCGTGGAGCCCGGCGCCTCGGGCAGCGAGGTAGTGGTAGCCGCGATGATGGCGCCCGTGTCTTCGTACTGGTGCAGCTTCAGCACCAAGCCCGAGCGGATTACCTGCGGTTGGTAAAAGTTGCTGATGCTGGTGCTTTTTACCCACTGGCGCCAGTACTGCGTGGTTTCGCGCAAAAACCGCTCGCAGGTGCTTTCGAGCGCGGCCTCGAGGGGCGCGCCGTAGGTGAGAACCAAATACTTGGTTTCGGTGAGGGCGAAATCTTCCTCATCCAAAATGTAGCTCAACGGCACGTTAGAGGTCAGGCGCACCTCCTCGGATAAGCCCATAAAGCTGATGTGGTTGGAGGAGCGGCGCGGGCTGAGCACCTGCCGGCCGTAGTCGCCCACGGGGCGGCAAACGGCCCGTACCCGGGGGGTGCCGGCCAAAGGTTCGAGCTTCCGAATCAGCATCAGCGGCTTGTAGTAACGCTCGTACTGCTGAAACCGGGGGGCAAAATCGGTAACGCGGTAGCGCCCCTGCGCCGACTCTACCTCGGTACACAAAATATTGGTGTTGTCGAGGTAGTACTGGTGCGTGCGAAATTCGCCTTCGGCGGGCCGCAGCGTAAACTCGCCGCCCTGCTGCCGATCGAGCAGGCTGCCGAATACAAAGCCGCTGTCGAAGCGGGGCCAGCACAGCCACTGCAGGCTGGTATCCTGATGAATAAGCGCCAAGTAGGCGCAGTTGCCGATTACGCCTAGGTCGTAAGTGTGTCGGTTGCTCATGGGCCGGTGCAGCACCCGCTTTTGCCGGGTGCATGGCCTGAGTGTACCCCGTGCGGCCCGCCCAGGTTGCCTTGCCCGCGCAACTATAGGCTCAACACTTAGCTTGCCATGCCCAGCAGCAGGCCTACGCCCAGTACCACAGTAGCCAACCAGAACAAGCGCGTGGCCCACTGCTGCTGCCGCTGCAGCATAGCGTAGCGGGCCGAGCAGGCGGGCTCTTGGAGCGCACGCGGCTGCAAGGTTTCTTTGAGCAGTAGCCATACGGCGGCTACCACTTGCACAAACACAGCGCCGGATACTAGTACTTTCGAGGAAGACAGAAGCGGTGAGTTCATAGCTGCAGAAGGGTTGGCTGGCAAGGCTGCTGGGGCCTAGGTGGTGGTGCTGGGTAGCGGCACTGCCAAGCCGAACGGTGAGGGGTGTAGAACGATTTCGTTGCAAATCTGCACACGACCGGGGTGTTTCTGCTTTCGCGAAACGGAGTTTCACTTTCGCCAAACGGAATTATGTGTGAAGTGCAGGCTCTACGTTTTGCGCTATTCATTCTTGGTATCCCACTGCCGCTGCTTACTTTGTAGTACCAAGCGACTTATGGAGACCTTTTTCGAGTTCCGCACGGCCGAGCTCACCGACAATTGCCAAACCGAGCTTCAGCAGCACGCCAATGTGGTGCAGGCCGATACGCTGTGGCGCAATCCCGCGGGTAGTACCGCCAAATTCACCGATTATTTTCTCGATGGGTTTCAGCTTACCAGCATGAGCGGCAAGCTGCTGCAGCCGCTGAAGGCCGAGCTAGAGGTAAACAACCCGTGGGTGGGCATGCTGTTTCAGTTCGACGGCGACACGCACTCGCGCAGCTGCGCCAGCCGCCCCATGACCCTGGGTGCCAGCCGCCAAAACGTGGTGGGCGACGAAACCACCCGCAACCACTACACCTTTCAAGGCGAGCAGAGCGGGCGCGACTTTCACATGTTTTCGGTGCACCTCACGCCCGAGTTCTTCCGCAACCTCGTTACGAGCAACGCCGAGTGGCTGCGCATGCACGAGCGGCGCCTGGGCCGTGCCGAACCTTTTGTGCTGATACCCGATGGCGTGGCCGTAACGCCCATGATGCGCGCCATCATTCAGCAAATTGCCGAGTGCCCCTACTCGGGCGCCCTCAAAAAGATGTTTCTGGAAGCGCGCTTTCTGGACTTGTTTGTGGAGCAGCACGAGCAAATGGCGCGCAGCCTCTACCGCCTCTCCACCACCGAGCGCGACTTGTTCTACGCCATTCGCGACTTCCTGGACGCGCACTACGCCAACCCGCCCAGCCTGCTGGAGCTGGCCCGGCAGTTCGGCACCAACGATTTCAAGCTGAAAAAGGGCTTCAAAGACCTGTTCGGCACCACCGTGTTCGGCTACGTGGCCGAGCGCCGCCTCGCCGTAGCGCACCAGCTGATTACCCACACCGAGCAACCGCTGCAAGAGGTAGCCGAGTCGGTGGGTTTTACCAACCCCGCGCACTTTGCTACCGCTTTCAAGCGCAAGTTTGGCATGGCGCCCTCGCAAATGCGCCGCTCGCGCTACACCGTACCCGATACCGGTGCCTGGATGCAGTTGGCCTAGCCAGCACCTAGGGCAGGGCCCCTCCTAGTTTCGAGCCTATAAGCACCTAGGCCCCGCAGTACGCAATACTGCGGGGCCTAGGTGCTTATGGTCAAATCAACATCAAGGAGCCAGGCACACTTGCTGCCATCCCATGGGCGCGCGCTCGAAGCGCAAGCGGCTGGGCAAGTCGCCGGGGTTGCCGGCCCAAAACTCGATCATGGTGGGGTGCACGGCGTAGCCGCCCCACTGCGGCGGGCGCGGCACGGCTTTTTGGCTAGCAAAGCGCTCGGTAGCCTCGTGCAGGCGTTCGGCCAACTCCTCGGGGCCGCTGAGTACTTGGCTTTGCGGCGAGGCCCACACGCCAAGCTGGTTGGCCCTAGGTCGTTTGCTGAAAGCGAGCGTGGCGTCGTCGGGTGGCAGCGGGTGCACCACGCCCTCCACGCGCACTTGCCTATCGAGCCCCGACCAGTAAAAGGTAAGCGCCGCGTGGGGGTTGGCTTCGAGCTCTTGGGCCTTGGGGCTGGTGAGGCTGGTAAAAAACCGGAAACCGGTTTTGTCGGTGGGCACGCCGTGCAAGTACACCACGCGGGCCGTGGGGTGGCCATCGGGCCGCACTGTGGCCAAGGTCATCGGTACGGGGCCATCGAGCGGGGCTTCGTCGAGCCAATGCTGAAAAAGGTGCAGGGCATTGGTTTCGGCGAGCAGCGCGGCCCAGCCAGCCGATACGGCCGGCGCAAAGGTTGTTTCCATAGCAATAGGTAGGGCAGTGAGGGCGGAGTACCGGCCGCGCAAGCAGCCGATGGCACAAACGTAAATTATTACTGCTCACAACCAAGCATTTATCACATCAATATGTGAAGCTCAGCTGTGGCAACTATTCCTGCTAAATACACCTAGGCCCAAACACGGAGCCCCGGCAGCAGCTGTACAACCTGCGCCGGGGCTCCGTGTTTGCGGCTTGCATCGACTTTATTCGGCCTACAGCTTAAACTGGGCACAGAGTTTAACGCCGAAGTCGCGGGCGCCGGGCAAGTCGCGGTAAGTCAGGCGGTGCAGAAAATCGACCCGCAAAAACTTGAAGATGTTCTCGACGCCGTAGCCTACCTCCAGGTAAGGCGTGCTACCCAGGGGCCTAAACGTAGGCAGCGGGGCCCCGCTGGCATCGATGGCCGGTGTGGCGTCGCGGTTGGCTTGGCTTACGCCGCCGTACAGCACATTGCCCGAGGCCAGCAGGCGCCAATCGAGCTTTTTGAGCAGCGGCACCGCGTTCACGAACAAGCCCTCGAAGTAGTGCTCGGCGTGCAACGAGGCGTACCGGTCGCTCACGAACTCGAAGTAGCGCATGAGGTTGTAGGCGTTGGAAGTGTAGATGAACGACTCGTTGCCTAGGTGCGACTTGAGCACCGGGTACGGCACCGTGCTCGGGATGTAGCCCGCATCCACGATGTACTCGGTACGCCCCAACTGGCCCAGCTGCACGCTGTGCGTCATCGTGAAGTTGAACTTGTGGTACTCGAAGTCGCTGCCCAGCACATCGGGCAGGCCCAAGGTGTAGCGGAACGTAAACACCGGCCACTTCATCAGGCCCACGGCGTAGCGGCGGTTCTGGTTCTGAATCAGCACCTCGTCGGGGGCGTAGCGCGACTCAAACACCACCTCCGACAGAGAATACTGCCGCGCCGTGGGGGCGTTGGGGCCGTGGTCGGCGCTGGTGTAGTACGCGAAGTTGTACAACGGATCGAAGCGCTGGTGGCGCAGCGTCACCTTTTGGGTGAAGTTGTGGAACAGGTCGGTTTGCGCCGTTGCGCTCGTCATGTCGCGCCACACCGGCAGGCCGGGCTTGATGTTGCCGAAGCGCGCCGCGGCCTCAAACAACGGGCTTTCGAGGGCCAGGTCGTTATCGAGCAGGGCTACTAGGTCTACGTCGTGGCTGTGGCGTACGCTAAAAAGCGTCCAGTTCTGCCGATTCAGGATGCGGTCGGCCGCGAGGTTGTACTTGAACTGCCCGTCGCGGGTGCCGTAGGCCACGTAGCCTTGCAACAGCCAATTGGGGTTTAGCTCGGGCGTGCTTCGGAAACCCAGGCGCAGGCGGTGGCCCTCCACGTTGTTGTAGTTGTACGAGCTGAAAATGGGCCCTAGCTCGAACCGGCCGCGCGGGCCTAGTTCTTTGTAACCGTTCACCACCAAATCGGCCACCTCCAGGAAGGTGCGCACCGAGGGCAGCTTGCCCACCGAGTCGAGCACTGCGAGGGTGCGCTGCTCCTGCGCCGAGAGCGTATCGGGCCGGTGCTGCTCCCAAAAGGTTGCCGGCGTTTTCAGGGCTTCGGGCGCGGCGGCAAAGGGCTGGTCGTAAAAGGGCAACTCGTGCGGGCGGTTGGCGTCGAAGTTGCTGTTGACGGTGGTGAAGCGCACCAGCAAGCCGGTTTGCTTTTTGGTCGGCTTCAGGCCCACCACTACGCGGGTGCGCTGCGGCAACCACGGCCCGGCCGGCGAGGGCGCCAAATCCTGGTACACCCGTATTTGGTCCACGAAGTTGATGTTGGCCTTGGGGTCTACCTCCAGGTCGACGCGGCGCAGGGCGTAGGAGTTGGTGGTAATCCAGATGCGGCCCGTAAAGGCCAGATCCTGCGGGCGGCGCGGAAACACCTTCAGCTGGTAGCAGCGGTCTTGGCCCACCATCACCGAGTCTTCGAGGTCGTAGTCGTAGGTAATGCGCCAGCCGTCGGCAATGGGCGAGATGAAGTCCTTGCCCATCACCACCTGCCAGTTCGGGTAGAAGTCGTAATCCTGAAACGAAGAGCCCAGTACCTGCGAAAGCAGCGTGCCGTCTTTGGGCGCCACGCCGTGCAACTTAGTGTGCTTTATTTCCTCCCGCTCGCGGTTGGGGCGGTGCCGCACGTAGTACCGCGACATCACCTCCGAGGCAAACACCGGCACCGTGGGCTTGCCCGCCGCGTTGCGCGCCAGCTCGCCCACGCCGTTGGCTACGGCCGTCATGTCGCGGATAACCTTGCGGCGCGCCAGCCGGTCGGTAATGTCCGACAGCGACACCTCGGTGCGGTTGTAGCTGTCGAACTCAAACGCCGCCAGCTCCTTCTTGTCGTTCTGCTTTTTGTGCTGCTGCACCTTGCGCAGAATGGCGTAGGCCGGGTTCTCGGTGGGCCGGATGGTTACCTCACCTAGGGCAATGGCGGCCGAGGGCAGGCCAATGTTTACGGTCTGGGCGGGCTGCTTGCCTACGGCCTTGCTGCGCGGCTTAAACCCCACGGCCGAAGCCGTAACTGAATCCACTGGCTGCAGCACCTTGAGCTCGTAGCGGCCGTCTTCGTCGGCGGTGGTGCCAAACGTGGTGCCTTTCACATACACCGATGCGAATGGCACCGGTTGGCCGTTGGCGGCTTCGGTTATCTTCCCGGTAAATACAATTCGCTGTGCAAACGCGGAGCTCGAAGCGGCCAGCATTGCCACCAGCCAAACCCAAGCGTAACGGTACTTCATAACTCTCTCTGCTATTGTCGCAAAGGTACGACGTAGCAGGACAGCAATTACTTTATAAAGCGAGGGACTTCCCTATTCAAGCAATAGACAAACAATTGTTTTTCAAACAGTTATCAACTTACAAACTATAAATAGCCAATACTAAGTTTTCACTTCTTGATGATTACGTCTTCGTGCACGCCGCCAAACCCGTGTATAAACACGTGTTCGGGGTGCTACAAGGTCTAACTGTTGTGCGTTGCCAAGTCCGGCAAAGCGTCCACCTAGCAAAAACATTATTCGCAAACCGTTGGCTTGCTGCCGGCTCCCCGCTGGGCTTCGGACACCTAGGGCTTCTGGGCACTCGGCTTGACTTGCCAGCCAATTAGCTGATTGGGTTTAACGCACACTGATTTAATTATTTTAATAATCGATTATTTACTTAATACATAAGGTCAATATTATAAAAGATAAAGTCTAAACTTAACACTATGGTAACATACTGGCTGCAAACGTCATCTACTTTTGCAGCTTGAATGCACTACATGTCTACATAGATTAAGTGCAATCTTCTTCTCTCTTCATTCCTCCACTGCCCACCAAATGAAGAAACACCTACTGCAACGCAGCAAATGGCCTTTGTTGCTCGTTTTGCTTTGCTTACAGCTGCACACCAGCAATGCTGCAGGCAGCTTAACTTGGTTTACCCCGCCTAGTGCCGCCACGCAAGAAACATTCGAAACAGGTACCAAACCAGATTACGGCACCGGCAGCGTTGCCCTCGGGTCCGGCACTTGGGCGCTCAACGACGCTGTGCTGGCCAGTTCGGCCGCCGACCGCAAAAACGGCAGCCAGGCCGTGCGCTTGCAGCAAGCCGGCACGCTTACCATGGATTTTTACCTGCCCAACGGCGCGGCCAGCGTAACGGTGCAGCACGCCGTTTACGGCACCGATGGCAGCAGCAGCTGGGAACTGTGGGCGCAGCCCGAGGCCTGCGGCTGCAACAAGTGGACGAAGGTAGGCGCTACCGTAC
The DNA here is from genome assembly GCF_003574965.1 of Hymenobacter oligotrophus. NCBI lineage: Bacteria > Pseudomonadati > Bacteroidota > Cytophagia > Cytophagales > Hymenobacteraceae > Hymenobacter > Hymenobacter oligotrophus. The sequence continues at coordinate 2,977,035 of NZ_CP032317.1, forward strand.
TGACGACGAGCAGCACCTTGCAGTCGGCCGCTTTTACCGTGAACATCCCGGGCAAGGTGAAATTCCAGATTCGGAAAACCTCGGGCGGCGCGGCCCGGCTGAACATCGACGACTTTACGGCGGTGGAGTACGGCGAGACCCCCACTTCCGTCGACAACGACCACATGGCCCTGGGCAACCCCAGCGGCGCCACTGCCGATGTAAACAACCCCAACAACTACCTCATGCGCAAGCCTCAGTTTGCGCTCAGCTACTCGCGCGACCGGGGCACGCCCAACTGGGTATCGTGGCACCTGGATATTGCGGACCGGGGCAGTGTTAACCGGCAGGAGGATTTCCGGGCCGACCCGGATGTGCCCGCCGGCTGGTACCAGGTGCAGGGCAGCTCGTACCTAGGCTCGGGCTTCGACCGCGGCCACAACTGCCCTTCGGCCGACCGCACTTCCAGCCCCGAGAACAACTCGGCCACGTTCCTGATGACGAACATGATTCCGCAGGCACCGCAAAACAACCAAGGCACCTGGGCCAACCTCGAGAACTACACGCGCTCCTTCCTGCCCGGCAACGAGGTGTACGTCATCATGGGCAGCTACGGCGTGGGCGGCAAAAACGCTAGCGACGTGACGAACAACACCGTTACGAACACCATTGACCAGGGCCGGGTAACGGTGCCCAAGCGTGTGTGGAAGGTAGTAGTGGTGTTGCCGGTGGGCAACAACGATGTGTCGCGCATCAACGCCAACACGCGCATCATTGCCATCGACACGCCCAACGAAAACTCGATCAGCCCGGATTGGGGCAACTACCGCACCAGCGTCGACAAAATTGAGGAAGCTACGGGGCTCGACTTGCTTTCGGGCCTACCGGTAGAAGTGCAGGCCATTATCGAATCGAAAGTAGACAATGGCCCGGTACTCTAACGCTCCTGCTTCGGCTTACTCCCACCCTGTAGCTACTCCTCGCATGATACACGCTTATTTGTTTCGCTGGCGGGCCACCTGGTTGCTGCTTGCGGGCCTCCTGCTTGGCTGGTTTGCGCCGCAAGCCTGGGCCCAAACACCGTATTCGCTGTCGGCGGGCCCTTACGCCGAGAACTTCGACAACATTGGCAGCTGGACCGCCGACTTTGGGGCGGGTACCGGCGCCAACCGCTTCAGCAAGGCTTTTGCGCAACCTACGCTGCCCAACACCAACAACGTGTTTACCACGGGTACGGCCGGGGGTGTGCAAAAAGGCACCAACGATGCCCTAGGTAAAATTGTGCTGTTGGCCACTGGCACCACCGATGGCCAGAACGCCGCCGCCTTCGACCTGAACCTAGATTTCAGCAACGCCACGGCCGGCACCATCAGCCTCGATTGGGCTTCGGTGAACAACTCGACCGGCGACCGTAGATCGACCTTTAAGCTGCAAACCAACACCGGCGCCAACGGCGTGTTCGTGGATTTGCCGCACCCCGCGGTGGTTGTAGCCAACAACGTACCGACTTCGGGCGCCCTGAACAACATTGCATTGCCGGCGGCCTTCAGCAACAATGCCGGGGCCAAGATTCGCTTCTTCCTCGTTACCTCGGGCGGTGGCACTACGGGCAGCCGCCCCAAAATCAGCATCGACAACCTGCGCGTAACGGCCGGCAGCCCCGACGGCGGCCCTGCGGCAAGCATTGGCGCGGCGGGCGTGCAGGCTACGTCGTTCTGCGTTACGGCCACGGCGGCTAGCTCCTCGTTTGCGGTTACGTTTAGCAGCACCGGTAGCTTTGCCGAAGCATTTGGGGTGCAGCTGTCGGACGCCAACGGCAATTTCCCGCAGAACACGACCAGCAACCTCATCGGCACCGGCGCGGCTTCGCCCATTACGGCGGCTATTCCGGCCAATACGCCCAGCGGCGCCGGCTACCGCGTACGCGTGGTGAACGGCAGCCCCGCTACGTATGGCCCCGGCAACGGCAGCAACCTGGGTGTAGCCCTGGCCCCTGCCAGCAACGGCGTAACGGTGGCTCCGGCTGCCGAGCAAATCATCGTCGGCTCGAACCTAGGCACTTCCCTTACGTCTACTGCCACAGCACCATCGGCTTTTGCTTGGTACTACGCTACCAGCGCCGCCGGTCCGTTTGACAACAGCATTGCTGGCGCTACCGGCGCGGCGTATCAGCCCAAGGGCAGTGATTTTGGCGCCGCCGGCACCTACTACGTGGTGGCCAAGGCCACCAGCACTTGCGGCAACGTAGAGGGCCAAAGCATGCCCGTAACCATTCGGGTGATGAACTCGATGCCGGTGATTACCACCTCACTCGCTGCGGTGCCTGCCTTTGGCAGCGTGGCCGTGGGTGCGGCCGCCAACGCGCAAAGCTTCACGGTAAGTGGCGAAGGCCTGACCAGCAACCTGCTGCTGGCTCCGCCCGCAGGTTTCGAAATCCGGACCGGCAACCAGCCGTTTGCGTGCTGCACCATTTCGCTGGCTCCCACCAACGGCACCGTAAACCCCACCACCGTTGAGGTACGCCTTGCCCCCACGGCCGCGCAAGCCTACCAAGCGGCCATTGCCGTGAGCAGCACCGGCGCCGCCGACCAAGCCGTGGCGGTATCGGGTAGCGGCACCGAGCCCATTTACCCCGCCACCGTAGGTACGGCGGCAGTAACCAACCTAGCTCCTACCAGCGCCAGTGCTGGCGGCAGCATTACCACCGACGGCGGCAGCGCCGTAGCAGCCCGCGGCGTGGTGTGGGGCACGGCTCCCAACCCCGCACTGGGCACCAGCCAAACCTCCGACGGCACCGGCAGCGGTGAGTTTACCAGCGTCATCACCGGCTTGTTGCCCGGCACCACGTACTACGTGCGCGCCTACGCCACCAACACGGCCGGCACCACCTACGGCGACGAGCTGACCTTTACCACGCCTGCCGTACCGCTGGCCGACGAACCCACGGCTGCCGCCCAGCTGGTGGCGAGCCAAGTAACCACCAACTCGCTACAGCTAACCATTAGCGGCGGCAACGGCGCCAAGCACCTTGTGCTGGCCCGCCTAGGTGCTCCCGTCGATGCTACGCCCGAGGACGCCAAGACCTACCTAGCCGATGCCGCTTTTGGCAAGGGTAACCAAGTAGGTGCAGGCAACTTTGTGGTGTACGGCGGCAGCAATAACACGCTTACCGTTACCGACCTGCGCCCGAACACGGCTTACTACTTTGCGGTGTTCGAATACAACGACAATGGCACGCCTTACGCCGAAAACTACCTGACCTCGGCTAAGGGCGAAGTTGCGGCCACCACACAGCCCGTACCGGCCAAACTGCTGCTCGAAGAAAACTTTGTGTACACCGCCGGCTCGCTGCTGACTGCCAACAACTGGGCAGCGCACAGCGGCACCGCCGCCCCTGTTGCCGTGGCCACCGGTAGCCTTGCCTACCCCAATTACGGCGCCAGCAACCTAGGCAACTCGGCGGCTATTGTAGCCAACGGCCAAGATGTAAACCGCTCGTTCGAGACGACCTACGCCCGGACGCCGGTGTACACCGCCTTCCTGGTGAAGGTGAACAACGCCAGCAGCACCGCCGACTACTTTCTGCACCTAGGCGCCTCCACGCTGGGCACTAACTTCCGGGCCCGCGTATTCGTGCGCAAGAACACGGCCACCAACAAGGTGCAATTTGGCGTTAGCGGCAGCAGCAGCACCGTTGTTTACGCCCCTGCCGAGTACGACCTAGGCACCACCCACCTGCTGGTGCTGAAGTACACTTTCGACGAGACCAGCAACGAAACCAAGCTGTTCATCAACCCCGCCGCCAACGTTGAGCCTGCCACGGCCAACGCTACCGCCACCGAGGCCGGCAGCACTTCGCTTTCCGATATCGGCACCGTTGCGCTGCGCCAAGGCACCAACTCGCCCAACCTGCTGATCGACGGTATTCGGGTGGGCAATACTTACCGTGTGGTAAAAACCGGCCTTACTTGCGAGCAACCTGCCCCGGCTTTTTCGGCCACTACGGCTTGCGCTGGCACGGCTACCACCTTCACCGATGCTTCTGCCAGCATACAGGCCGATGCGGTGTATGGTTGGGACGTGAACAACGACGGCCAGGTTGACTACACCACCAAGGGCAACATCGAGCACACGTATGCGGTGGCTGGCACCTACACGGCCAAGCTCACCATCACGCAGGGCCAGTGCTCCGATACCTACACGCAAACCGTAACGGTAAACGGCTTGCCCGAGCTGGCTGCGTTACATAACCTCACGGCCACCAGCAAAGCCGATGACTGCGGCGCTTCGGTAGCTTTTGCCGCAGCGGCCACCGGCACGCCCGCACCCGAGGTTACTTTCTCGGCAGTGCTGAACGGCGTACCCACGCCCATCAGCTCACCTTACTTTTTCCCAGTAGGCACCACCACCGTAACGGCTACGGCCACCAACGGCTGCGGCAGCGTCAGCAAAACCTTCGCGGTAACCGTCACCGACGAAACAGCTCCCACAGTACGCACGCGCAACCTAACGGTAACGCTGGTAAACGGTGCGGCCACTATCACGGCAGAACAAATCAGCAACGGCAGCTCCGATGCTTGTGGCATTGCTACGCTTGCGCTCGACAATAGCAGCTTCGATTGCGCCAACCTCGGCCCGAACACCGTGACCCTGACTGTTACCGATGTGCACGGCAACCAAGCCAGCGCGCAAGCTACGGTTACGGTTACGGGGACCATTCCGGAATTCACCATTTCCGTTACGCCTGCCACGCCAGTATACACGGGCGGCGTGGCCACCAACTTGTACTTGGGCTACGGGCCGCAGCGCGTAACCCTCGCGGCCACCGGCGGCGTGCGCTACACCTGGAGCCCGGCTACCGGCCTAAGCGACGCCAGCGCAGCCAACCCCACCTTTACGGCTACAGCGCCGGGCACTTTCACCTACACCGTAACGGCGTACAGCGCCTCGGGCTGCACGGCTACTAAGCAGGTAACCCTTACGGTGCTGGACGTGCGCTGCGGCAACAAAAACGATAAAGTACTGGTGTGCCACAACGGCAAAGCTCTGTGCCTCGACGCCCAAGGCGCTGCCGACCACCTCGCCCATGGCGACAAGCTAGGCGACTGCCGTACTCAGGCTGCTCCTACGGCTAGCCCCAACACCGCAGCTTTGGTAGCAGGTAGTACCCCAGCTAGCACGGCAAAGGGAGAGCAGGTATTCGAAGCCTTCCCGAACCCCTTCGCGGAGCAAACGGTGGTGCGCGTACGCACTACCGAGGCCAGCCGGGCTCAGCTGCAACTCTACAACAGCCTGGGGCAGCTGGTGGCTACCTTGTTCGAAGGTACTGCCGAGGCTGGCCGCACCTACGAGTTTACGGTGCAGGGCGCCTCGCTCGCCCCGGGCGTGTACACCTGCCGCTTGGCCCTAAATGGCAAAGTGGAAGTGAAGCGCCTGATTGTGGCGAAGTAATTGGCTTAGCACAAACCCAAAGCGGCCCCGCTGGCACTGCCGGCGGGGCCGCTTTGGGTTTTAGGCAATAGGCTTGCGTGGCTCTTTGGTTTGCCGGGGCCTACCGTACCTAGGACAGCACAGCCGGGAGCACAAAGCAAAAACGCCAGGCGTCTGGAAGACACCTGGCGTTTTTCGAGGTAGCGGGGACAGGAATACACCCCGCATTTTCAAACAGACCTACACCGATATAAATAAGCCTCTGCAGAGCGTTTCAATGGGTTTTCCGTGTTCTTGCAACCAGTATAAGTCGGGTTAAACATGATTTAAATCGGCGAGTGTGTACCCCTACGTGTACCCCGAGGAAGACATATGCGTACCCGTGTGAAGGCAAACACAATACCTTCAATGGCTACTGTTTCTTTTCACTTGAAAGACCCCGGGGCAGATCGCCCCACGGCTATTTATGCACTGCTCACCATTAACCGGCGGCACCGCGTGAAGGCCTATACGGGACAGAGCATACACCCTGCCCGCTGGAACAAATCCGATCAACGCGCCCACGTACGCGGCAAGGGAAATGAGCTAAACGGGCACTTAAATGACGCACTGGTTAGGGCAAGCGAGCGAATACTGATAGCCTATAACCAAAGCCTAGCTGCCGGCACTCTTCCCACAACTGCGGCCTTACGTGAGGCCGCAGCCCCTGAGCGTCCCGTCGAGCCGGCCCCGCCACTCGTAGCCGCTTCCGGCGGGCTGTTCTGGCAACGTTATGAGGAATGGGTAAACTATACCCGTGCCGCCGGTACCGTACGTACAGCGCAAGCCCACGCCACCGCCGGACGACACCTACGAGAGTTTGGCGAAGCCAACGGCTACGCCATCGACTTCGACACTCTGACGACTACCGTGGGCGACCGATGGGCGGCCTACTTGCTGAATGTGGCCGGCCTGACCGACAATACCATTAACAAACACTTAGGGCGACTCAAGTCGTTTATGAAGTGGGCTATCAAACGGGGTTACACTGAAAACACATCTCTTGACCGAGTAAGCTGGGCGAGACGAGAGCCAGATGTAGTTGCCCTTAGCGCTGCGGAACTGAAGGCATTGGTGGACTTATCCCTACCAGTAGGTTCCCGGCTGGAAAAGGCCCGAGCCTGGTTTCTGCTGGCTTGCTATACTGGCTTACGGTACTCAGATCTGGTAAGTATTAAGCTCCAACACTTGCGCCCTGCCACAGATAATTTGCCAGCCCACTTGCGGTTAACTGCAAAGAAGACACGCGCAGTGGTAAACGTGCCCTTGACCGCGCAGGCGCTGGACATAGTCAACCGGTTGCTGAGAGGGGAATTGGATAGCTCCAAAAACCAGCCCATCACCAACCCTGTGCTTAACCGCTTTCTGAAGGAGTTGGGCAAGCTTGCGGGCATCGATGCCCCTGTGGAAGTAATCCGCTACAGGGGTGGCGTGGCCGATGTGACCACTGCTGCAAAATATGAATGCTTAACAGTTCACACCGCCCGCCGCACGTTTGTGACCTTGAACTTGGGCAAAGGCATGAGTGCAGAGTTCGTCATGAAATTAACGGGGCACACCTCTTATAAATCGTTTCAGCGGTACGTGAATTTAACACCTCAGCGAGTAGCCGAGGAGTTTGCCCGATTTCACGAGATGCCTACACTGGCAAATGAGCCCGCAAAAGGATCATAGAGGTGCTGGTACTGGTTAGCGCCATTGAATCTGAAATATCAATTAGTGCCAGTGATTCTTGTCACCAGCCCAAACCCTTAAAGCTAAGCCTCAAGATGTCTATGCTCTCTCCTGTCCCACCATTTGAAAGAGCGCTGAAGCTTCATGCCTATTTCTCAAAGGTATTTGATGCTTTTTCCGAACTACCTATATCTGATATCCAGCGCACACTACGCGAACAATCAAAACGTTACACAGGCTACAGAGGCTCTTATTATAAATACCGCCTTTTCTTGGAGCGTATCAGGAGCTTTGTTGAAAAACGAAAATTAGACCCTGCTCGAAGAAAGGTTGTTTTAGAATTTCTCGATTATGAGGAGCCGCTGAATCAAAGCATGATACAATTTCCAGAGTGTCGCCATGAGCTATGGGAGCGCGACAGAGCTGATCTACGAATGAGGCTTTATACTTTATCAACTGGAGAGAAAATCAGCTTACAAGCACTAGCCTGGGCTAGTAGCTACCGCCCTATTGGTGATTTAAACCAGCTTGAAAAAATACAAATTGATGAAGATTCCAAGCAACGAATAGCGGTCATAATTAAAAGACTTTCCCTTCTGGATAGTTGGAGAAGCAAGGAACAGGTAAGCCAGATGATTTTACAAATAGGTGTTCCTACTAGTCCCTTGCCAGGAATCTCCCAGCAAGCCCCTATTATTAATAATAACTATAATACGCTGCCTCCTGTAGAACGTATTTTGGGAAGCGGCTTTACTCTTGGAGAACTCACAGCTCTGGCTCACCAAATCAGTCTTATAGATGAGGCTGAAAACTTCAGTTTGGATGCGCGCAAAAAGGGAGCTTTAGTGGGATTTTGCCAAGCCCTTCAACATCTTGGTAAGCTGCAGGGAAAGCTATCTGATTTGATCCCAACGGTAGGCCAACATTTTAATGTAGAAGTCTTGACCCGCAAGGCTACTACTGATATAGCCCGGCACTACTACGCACTTACCAAGAAAGCACTAAACGACTCCGGCCGATAGATTAGGGGAACATTTACAGCCCAAGGCACCCATTTACGCCCCGTGCTTTTTTGGGGCTGTGGTGTAACCGCTATTTGTGGCAGAGCTGCCCGGCGTACCTATCCGACAGCCCTAACCGCCGATGCAGGCCGTTATACCAGTAGGCGTTGCCTACTCCCAACTACTAGACGACGTGAGGGCCGTGGTGCGGCACGAACTGCAGCACCAGCCCCAGGCGTGCGTAACCATTGCGGATAAGCCAACAGATGACGAACTGCTAAGTATTCGTGAAGCGGCTACATTACTTGGTGTTACCGTCCAAACGGTGCACGATTGGAAGCGCAGGGGGCTTCTTAAATATCACAAGTTGGGAAGCCGAAGCTACCTCAAGCGGATCGATGTCATGAACGCGTTGAAAGGCTATCAACGTGCCGTAAAGCCCCCAGGACACGGACGGCATGGCTAAGCAGACTGCTTTACCAGATGTAGCGCTCCCAGCCGATTCAACTATCTCTCTGGCCGCATGGGGCCCTGATGATCTATCTGTTGCATTAGCGTTAACCGGCACTTTCACCCCCACGCCAGACCAGCTGGCCCTGGCGTTGCGAACACTATACCCCAACAGCCGCCACCCTTCGGTCGCTGACATACTAGCCGCCGGGTGGCTTGTGCCAGACACTTATGGCAAGTGCTTACGGTACCCTCCTATTTCAACAGAAGAGTTATGGAGCCGTATACACCACCCACCCCGACCGGAGGCCGCAGCTCCTCAGGATGATAAGCCCGATACCCCGCAGCTTTCTTATTTCACAGGGCCTATCACCAACACACTTCCCCACTTAACCATTACCCTGGCTGCCCTGCACCAGGTGATAGTGACGCCCCCACAGACGCTGTTAGAGCGCACACGGGCCGCTAGGACAGAGTACAAAGCCCAAGGGAAAAGCGCTCGTTACAAGGAGCTAAAATGCCAGCTCGATTACTTCACCGCCGGCGGGATCTTTTCCCGTCGACAAGACCAAGCGTTGCTTGCTCCTTCCGGGCTCCTCATTCTTGACTTTGATGAACTTGGGAGCCGGGTAGAAGAGGCTAAGCATGCACTGCTGACCGATAGCGCGCTATCTGCAGCCTTGTGCCTTGTGTTTGTGAGTCCATCTGGCGACGGGCTCAAGGCCGTGCTATCCGCCGATCCTCGGTACCCTCGTCGGACAAACTACGAACACATCGCACGGTACCTGGGCAGGCAGTATGGCTGGGGCCCCAGCCTGGACGCAAAAACAGCCGATGTGTCGCGTGCCTGCTTCGTGAGCCACGACCCTACGGCATGGCTATCCCCCCATTTACATATGGATATCTAACAGCAGGTCGTCACAACCACCCTGTTAACTCCACCAACCAATGGCAACTCTTGACCTTGACAAGCTCATCTCCCTACCCGCGGATACCGGGCAGACAAAGCCCTCCAGCACGCTAGCTTGGTGCTTAAGCAAACACAGCGGCGGCCCGTGCCCTGACGACGGACGCAACATATGGCTAACTGGGCTTGCCCTATTCTGCAACGAGCAGGGTGTACCGGAAGCGGAACTGTTGGATTGGGCATTGTCCCATCCCCCCCTGGCTACTCACAGGGAAGATCGGATACGCACTACAATACGCGGGAACTATACCCGACATTCGGCAGCATTTGCCAGTAAGGCCTATCGCGATTCTGTATCATACGGGGTAGATACCACGACCTCTGCCCTTCTCCCGAACCAGACGGAAGCATCGCCCTTTGCTAACACCCCTATTATACCCGGGGATGTTTACGCTAGCCTGCCCCCACTGCTTCTTGAAGTAGTGGCGCCCTTCCATAGCGGCCGCGAGCGAGATGTAGTCCTAACGGGAGCACTTGCCGTACTCAGTGGTTGTGCTCCTGGAGTATGGGGCACTTATGGCGACAGCCGCCACGGTACGAACCTCTTCGCATTTATCGTTGCTCCGCCTGCTTCAGGCAAAGGCAATATGCGCTGGGCGCGTGCCTTGGCGACTCCGGCCCACCAAGCCCGCGTACTCGAAAGCCAACAAGCACACGATCAGTACACCTTGGAACTTGCTGCCTACGAGGCAGCCAAACGATTGGCCCCTAAAGGAGCTGCCCCTCCGACCTCACCTGTAGTTCCACCCTTCCGGTTACTTATCATTCCAGGAAACAATAGCGCAGCGGGTATTCTCAAAACTCTTTATCACAATGACGGGCACGGCATCATCTGCGAGAGTGAAGCCGATACCCTCAGCGGGGCCTTGAAACAGGATTGGGGCAACTTCTCTGACCTTTTGCGCAAAGCCTTTCATCATGAGCCCGCCAGTGTCAACCGCAAAACCAACAGCGAGTACTTGGAGGTTGTACGCCCCTGCTTGAGTATCGCCCTCACCGGTACCCCTGGACAAGTAGTTGGTCTAATTCCCACTGCGGAGAACGGCCTGTTTAGTCGCTTTTTGTTTTATTGTTATGATAGCCCGGCCGTTTGGCGTGATGTAGGGCCAACTGCGGGACGCGAGGACCTGGACCGCTACTTCGCTAGCTTGGGCAAGCGGGTTCACAAGATGATGTCCCTTGTTCAACCACCCAATCCAGACGGCACAGGCGGCTTGCAAGCGCAGTTGGCTCAAGCGCAATGGGAGGCGATCAACGCCACCGGTCATCGTTGGCTTAGCCGGGCAAAGGCCTTGCCTGAAGCGGATGGGGCAGCAAGTATTGTATTCCGTATGGGTCTCTCCATGTTCCGCGTTGCAATGCTGCTGGCGCTGCTGCGCGCTTATGATCAAGGGCACCGCCTCAACGGACAATTGCCCATGGAAGACCGTGATTTGACTACTGCGTTAGCCTTAGGGGACGTTTACCTGTCTCACTCGTTGGTTCTACTAGATCGGATGCCCAGCTCCGCCAGTGGCCTGACAGCACCGCGCAGCAAATGGGCCGACAAGGCAGAACAACAAGAGCGTGTCAAGGAGTTACACAGTCAGGGACTGAGTGTTCGCACAATTGCTGAGCGAACAGGTTTAGGGAAATCAACTGTTGACCGTTGGCTTAAGTAACGTCCCGATCGTCCCGTCCCAACTATGGGACGGGACGATCGGGACGTTACTATAATCAAGCTCAGCATTGCATCCAGGCGACAGCAATATCAAACCCGGTTTTACTTAAAGCTTTCTACTAATCGCCATTGCGCGGCAGTTTCGGGAGAACGAGGAATTCGGTGGCTTTTCTCTACCCCCTGCCACTGTCGGGCAATCAATGCCAGAGCAGCCGGCCCGCTCAGTTTCTGTTGACGCACCAGATAGCAACCCACTACAGTGCCGGTGCGGCCAACGCCACCCCAACAATGCACGGCTGCTTTTCTGCCGGCCGCAACCGACATAGCCAATTCTGCCAGCACTGATTCCAAAATTGCACTGCTGGGGACGTCGGCGTCTTTGATTGGGAACCTATGGTAGTATATCTCTTGGCCGTGTGCAGTCGCTACTTCCTGGAGCAAGCTTTCATACGGAATTAATTCTCCGGCTTCAGTCAGGTCAAAAAAATCCGTGATGCCGGCGTTTAGCAGTCGTGCCAGTTTATTTCGCGCTGTTTCCACATTTCTATCTCCAGGATATTCGCAAGCCAACACCGTAGGTGTTGCCCAATAGCTGTTGGGTAAGGGCTTAGCGGGATAGGTTTCCGGCGCCGCAGTTGCGCAGCTGTGCGCCAAGCGAGAAGCCAAGTTCTCGATGTCGGCTCGGCGGGCCACAACCGCTAACCATTCGCTGGGGATACCGGTTTCCCCGTAGCACATCCCGGCCAGCCCACCCGCAACGGCCCCAGTCGTGTCGGTATCGTCGCCCAGGTTGACCGCCGCTAGTACTGTCTCTGCAAAGGTTTCGTGATGCAGCAAGCACCACAAAGCGGCCTCTAGCGTGTGCAACACGTAGCCGCTACTGCTGATGTCGGCCTCAGCCAAGTCATACAGGCGCCCGCTTAGCACCCGTTCAAAAAGGGCCATTTCGCTCGCTGGAATGCGGAGTTGCTGTAGCTGCGAGGGCGCCTGCTGACACAGCTGTGCATAGGCTGCAGGCGGCGCAAGCCCCGCCTGCAGGGCGCGTGCCATTTCCAAATACAGCCAACAGGCTACCGCGGAGCGTATGTGCCCGTGGGTAAGCGCCGACACTTCTTGGATGCGCTGGAAGCGCTCAGCTATGGGAGCCTCCGCCTGGTAAAATACCAAGGGCAGAATGCGCATCAACGCGCCATTGCCGTTGCTCCATTCGTCTTTGCCCCCAGCGTTTACTGGGTCGCTACCTCGTTCCAAGCGGTGCAGGGCTTCCCTGGTAGTGATGCCGATATCGAAGACCTGCTGGTGGGCTGTCCACCACGCTTCCCGGTACCACCGTTGAACATTCAGGGCCAGCCTTAGGGCGGAATAACCTGAAGCCAATGCTTCTGCCAAGCATAAGGTCAAAGATGTATCATCCGACCAGGTCCCCATTGGTTGGTGGTGCGTCCCATAGCCACGCATGCTGACCACTGGATCGGCGCGCCGCATTTCTCGGTTCTGAAATTCCACAGGCACCCCTAGGGCATCACCTACGGCTACGCCAAGCAAGGCGGCACGGCAGGTCGACTCTAACGGGGAATATGGTGGCAAAAAGGCAGCATTCATAAAAGGATGAGTTAAGGGCGTGAAGTATGGCGCAGTTCTCTGCCGCGTCAGTTCGGAACTCCAAGTAGCAGCTGTTGTAATAGAGAATTCTATGTCGAATCAACCGTAATGCTGGCTTTACCAATCCGCTTTAAATGATAATAGCCTGCGGACTGTAAAAGGATCAGCTTAATAGCAGCACACTCAACGAGCCTTACTACTTACAAACAATAGCCTTCCGCCCCAGCGGAATTTATTGTTTTACAAGATTAAACTGTGTTTTACCTTTATGCAACTCATGTGCACAGTGTTTTAATCGGATAGCAGAATGTTGCTGCACGTCCCTCCCCTTAGCCAGACGCGGTGCTTGCCGCGACGGCAACACAAGGCCACTGCGTCCTTACGGCAGGTTTTCAACTGCGAATTTAGCGTACACGCTAATTAGCAACATCGCACTCCGAAAAGCACGCTATTATGGCCATGTTTTGGGATGCGACCTTGCTATGGGAAGTGTTGTGCTAGCCGTTTTTAGCGTGTACTAACCCTGGGTGGCTACGCCAGTCGGCTTGCGTGCTAAGCAGGGGCTGAACGGCTCGACTCCGCGGATTGCAACTCCTATTCCTCCCACTGTTGAGCGTGTGTTGTTGCAACGGCAGTGGTTGAGCAAAACGGATCAAATCATGGGGTTCTGCTGGAAGCTTAAACGCAAAACGAATCTTTCCCTTAGCTGCTCAATGTTATGGTTGTATTTGTATTAATACTAAGATAAAAGCCGGTTACCTTGCATAACGGCGGTTCAACCTTTCTGCTGCCTCCCACCCTGCTTACCCTTATATGACCGCTATAGAACAACTGGAACGCCGCCTTTGGAGCGCGGCCGACCAGCTGCGAGCCAACTCGAAGCTTACCTCCACAGAATACTCCATGCCCGTGCTCGGGCTCATCTTCCTCCGCCATGCCAGCAACCGCTACCTGGACGTGGAGCCTGAAATCCTGGCCAGCCTACCCAGCCGCGGCGGCCAGACGCGCCCGCTCACCAAGGACGACTTTACCCGCAAGGGCGCGCTGTACCTGCGGCCCGAGGCGCAGTACGACTACCTGCTCAGCCTGCCCAAGGGCCAGGACGTGGCACAGGCCATCATCGACGCGATGCGCTCTATCGAGGCCGACTACGCCGAGATGCTAGCTGGGGTGCTACCTAAGGACTACCAGATCTTTGAGCCGGAGCTGCTGCGCAACCTGCTCAAGACGTTTAACGACGAGGGCTTACGAGATGCTGGCGGGGATGTGCTGGGCCGCATCTACGAGTACTTCCTGATGAAGTTTGCCATGGTCGGCGCGCAGGACAACGGCGAATTCTTTACGCCGCCCTCCCTGGTGCAAACCATTGTGAACTTCATAGAGCCGAATCACGGCGTGGTGCTTGATCCGGCTTGTGGCTCGGGGGGTATGTTTGTGCAAACAGCCCACTTCCTGCAGGAAAGCGGTACTACAGCCAGCCGAGCTGGCGTGGTGTTTCGGGGACAAGAGAAAACAGAGTTAACCATCCGCTTGGCCAAGATGAACTTGGCCGTGCATGGGCTAGAGGGAAAGATTGAAGAAGGCAACACATTCTACGAAGACAAGCACGAGCTGCTGGGCAAGGCCGACTTCGTGATGGCCAATCCGCCGTTCAACGTTGACGAGGTTGACGCCGAGAAGGTAAAAAAGGACCCTCGCCTGCCCTTCGGCCTGCCGGGCGTGAATGCCAAGAGCAAGGTGAGCAACGGCAACTACCTGTGGGTGTCGTACTTCTACTCTTACCTGACCGCTACCGGCCGGGCGGGCTTCGTAATGAGCAGCCAGACCAGCAGCGCCGGCCACGGCGAAAAGGAAGTGCGCCGCAAGCTGGTGGAAAGCGGGGCCGTGGACGCTATGGTGGCCGTGCGCTCCAACTTCTTCTACACCCGCACTGTGCCCTGCGAGCTGTGGTTCCTCGACAAAGGCAAGCCGGCCGAGCGCCGCGACCAAGTGCTGATGCTCGACGCCCGCAACGTGTTCCGGAAGGTGACGCGCAAGGTGTACGACTTCTCGCCCGAGCAGGAAAAGAACCTCACGGCCATCATGTGGCTGTACCGCGGTCAGACCGTCCGTTACCTGGGCTTGGTGCGCGAGTACCTGCGCCAGCTGGAAGCCGAATGCACGCTCATCCCCGATGCGCTGACGCCGGCGGATGCCTGCCTGAACCTGCTGCTGGAAGCCGTCCAGGCTTTTCTGGCGCGCACCGATGAGGCCGCCGAGCAGCGCGAAGCCCTGGCTACCGCCGTACAGGAGTGGGAAACCGCCCAGACGGCCTACCGCCTCGACCAGCAAGCCCTGCTCAAGGACCTAGCAGCCTACGCCGCCACCTGGGGCCACGTAGCCAAGCCGCAGGCCGTGGCTGGGGCCAACGGGCAAACCAGCTTGTTTGCCCCACCCGCTGCCAACGGCGCCGCCGACTACGAGCGGCAGAACGCGGAGCAGCAGCAGGCCCGGCAGGCGTTTGGGCCGCTGGCCGCGCAGTGCAAGGGCCTGAGCAAGCAGCTCGACCTACTGGCTAAGCTAGCGGCCCGCGCCTACGAGTTGGCCGAAGGCCCGGCCCTGAACGCCAAAGCCGACCCCGACTGGGACACCAGCACCCTAAAAAAGGCCCGCAAGGCCCTGGACGAGCAGCGCCACTACGCCGCCGAGCAGCTGCAGCAGGCCACCTACTTCCACCGGCAGGCCACCTGGCTGCAAACGCGCTTTCCCGAGGCCCGCTTGCAGGACGTGCCCGCCCTGGTGAAGCTGGTAAGCCGCGCTGACATCGAAGCCAACGACTGGAGCCTGACGCCCGGCCGCTACGTGGGCGTGGCCCCGGCCGAAACCGACGAGGACTTTGACTTTGAGGAGGAACTACGCGACTTACACTTGGAACTGGCTGGCCTAAACGAGGAAGCTGGCGAGCTAGCGCGGATTATTCAATCGAATTTTGAGGAATTGCTATGAGTTGGGAAGTTGTCAAGCTAGGTTCCGTTTGCAAGGTCCTGCCTGGGTTTGCCTTCAAAAGTCAATTGATGGGTTCCTCAGGAATACCTGTAATCAAGATTAAAAATATCAATGATAATCTTGGAGTTGATACACTAGACTGTCAGTGTATTGACGAAGCATATGTGCCCGAAAAGCTAGCCAAGTTTTTTGTAAGCAAAGGTGATATCCTTCTTGCAATGACTGGAGCTACTGCTGGTAAATTTGGAAGAGTACATGACAATGGTCGGTATTTACTAAATCAGCGAGTAGCTAAAATCATTCCCTTTGATGCTGATGCCGATTATATATGGAGTTGCTTAAGTGATTCTAAATATAGAGACCTGCTGTTCAATATTGGACAAGGAGCTGCACAGCCAAATATTAGCGGCGGTCAAATAGAGGCCCTTGATATTCCGCTCCCACCTAAGCCAGTTCAAAAGAAGATATCATCAATAATATCTGCATACAACGACCTCATTGACAACAACCGCAAGCGTATTGCCCTGCTGGAAAAGGCGGCGCGGTTGCTGTATGAGGAGTGGTTTGTGCGCTTGCGCTTTCCGGGGCACGAGCATACGCCGGTAGTTGATGGAGTGCCGGTGGGGTGGGAAAAGGATGATATAAGAAGCTGCTCCTCCTATATATCAAGAGGCATTTCACCCTCTTACGATGAAGAGGCACCTGGTTTGGTGATCAACCAGAAATGCATCCGAAACAATCAGGTGGACTTAACACCTGCTAGAAACCAGAAGAAGCCTTTTAAAGACGATAAACAGGTCTTAAAGGGAGATGTACTTATTAATTCAACTGGAGCTGGAACACTCGGCCGGGTTGCTCAATTGTGGAAGGATCTGCCTAATTGCACAGTGGATTCACACGTTACTATTGTTCGGCCAAAAGCGGAATCGGGTATTTGTTGGCTGGGTTATCAATTGTCAGTGTTAGAACCTCTGCTTGAGAATATGGGTGAAGGTTCCACTAATCAGAAAGAATTAGGGCGCGATAGAATAGCAAGCTTGCGGGTACTAGTACCAAGCAGCTCAATTCAACATGCTTTTGATCAGGTTGTAGCGCCAGTGAAGGAGCAGATGAATGTACTGTCTGCTCAAAACCAAAAGCTCCAACAAGCCCGTGACCTGTTACTGCCCCGCCTGATGAGCGGTGAACTTGCCGTATGAGCCAGATGACCGAGGACCGGCTGGTCCAGCAAACAATGGCCGACTACCTGCGCGATGAGCTGCAGTGGCAGTCGGTGTACGCCCAAGACCACGAAGTCCTCGGTCAGGGCCCGGAAAGCACGCTGGGCCGCGCCAGCCAGCGCGAAGTGTACCTGGTGCGCTACCTGCGCAAGGCCCTGGAAAAGCTGAACCCCAAGCTGCCCGCCGCCGCTTACGAAACGGCCATCCGCCAGCTCACCGAAACCAGCTACAAGCGCCAGGATCTGCCGCTGAACCGCACCCGCTACCAGGAGTTCCGCGACGGCGTGCTGGTGGAGTATCTCAACGATGATAGCGAGCGGGAAGAGCGCCGCCTGCGGGTGTTCGACTTCAACGAGCCCACCAACAACCACTTCCTGGCCGTGCGCGAGCTGTGGGTGCAAGGGCCCACCTACCGCCGCCGGCCCGACATCGTGGGCTTCGTGAATGGGGTGCCGCTGCTGCTGGTGGAGTTGAAGAACGTGCACCGCAAGCTGCGGGCCGCCTACGAAGAGAACATCCGCGACTACAAGGACACCATCCCGCACCTGTTCGACGCCAACGCCGTGGTGCTGATTTCCAACGGTATCGACGCCAAGATTGGGAGCATGTCGGGCAAGTACGAGCACTTTCACGAATGGAAGCGCCTGCAGGAGCAGGAGCCCGGCGTGGTGCAGCTGGAAACCCTGCTGAAGGGCGTGTGCGCCAAGGCCAACTTCCTGGATTTATTCGAGAACTTCATCTTGTTCGACGACAGCGCCGGCAAGCTGGTGAAGATTGTGGCCCGCAACCACCAGTTTCTGGGTGTGAACAAGGCCGTGGAGGCCGTGCGCCGCCGGCACGAGCAGCCGGCCGAGCGGGCCGGGCAACTGGGGGTGTTCTGGCACACCCAGGGCTCGGGCAAAAGCTACTCCATGGTGCTGTTCGCGGAGAAGGTGCGGCGCAAGCTGTCCGGCAACTTTACCTACCTAGTCGTCACCGACCGCACCGACCTCAACAACCAGATTTACAAAACCTTTGCCGGCTGCGGCGTGGTCGACAACGACGCCAACCCCTGCCGGCCGGAGTCGGGCCGGGAGCTGAAGCGCATGTTTCAGGAGGATAAGCCTTACCTGTTCTCGCTCATCAACTTGTTCAACCAGCCCGTCACGGCCGAGGAGCCGTACACCCGCCGCCCCGATGTCATCGTGATGAGCGACGAGGCCCACCGCAGCCAGTACGGTCGCTTGGCCATCAACATGCGCTTGGCTTTGCCCCAGGCGCAGTACATCGGCTTCACGGGCACGCCGCTGATGAAGGACGACGAACTGACGCGCCGCATCTTTGGCGACTACGTGAGTACATACAACTTCCAGCGGGCCGTGGACGACGGCGCCACCGTGCCGCTGTACTACGACAGCCGCGGCGAGAAGCTGCAGCTGAAGAACCCCGAGGTGAACGAGGAGCTGGCGGCCAAGCTGGAAGAGCTGGAAGACAGCCACAACCTCACCAACGACCAGCGCCGGCAGCTGGAGCAGGCTTTGGCGAAGTCGTACCCTGTGCTCACGGCCGCGACGCGCCTAGAGCCCATCGCCCGCGACTTCGTGGAGCACTACACCACGGCCTGGGAATCGGGGAAGGCCATGTTCGTGTGCCTGGACAAGGTAACGACGGTGCGCGTGTACGAAATGGTGCAGCGCTTCTGGGCCGAGAAAGAAAAGACGCTAGCCCAGGAAATAGCCAAGTGCGCCGACGACCAAGAGCAGGCTCAGCTGCAACGTAAGCTGGCCTGGATGCAAGCCACCAAGATGGCGGTCGTGATTTCGGAGGAGCAGAACGAAGTGGCTACCTTCCGGCAGTGGGAAATCGACATCGAGCCGTACCGTGCCTTGCTCAAGAAGGGCTATGAGGGCACCGATGGCAAGCGTATCGACGTGGAATCTGCCTTCAAGGACGACCAGCACCCACTGCGGGTGGCCTTCGTGTGCGCCATGTGGCTCACGGGCTTCGACGTGCCTAGCCTGAGCACGCTGTACCTCGACAAGCCACTAAAGGCCCACACGCTGATGCAGGCTATAGCGCGAGCCAACCGCGTGTACCAAGACAAAACCAACGGCTTAGTGGTGGACTACTGCGGCATCCTGAAAAGCCTACGCGAGGCCCTCGCCACCTTTGGCGGCAACTTGCCCGGCGACGAGGGCGGCGGAGGCTTGGGCGAAGTGGGCGGTTCGGGCGACGGCCCCAGCGGCGGCGACTCGCCCATCAAGCCCGAAGAGGAGCTGCTGGATGAGCTGGCTAAAAGCCTGATGACGGCCCGGCAGTTCCTGCTCAAGAGCGGCTTCGAACTGAACGATTTGCTCAACGCCACAGGCTTTGCTCGCAATGCTGCCATCGCTAAGGCCGCGGAGCTGCTGAACGTGAAGGAAGAGGTACGCAAACACTACCAGGCCCTGAATCGCGATGCGGAGGTGAAGCTGAAAGCCTGCGTGAACATCGCCGGCGTACATGCCTACCTAAACGAGTACGACGCGCTGCGCATCATAAGCAAGAAGCTGGACGAGGACCGCGACAAGGCCGACATCACGGCCCTGCTGCGGCAGATGCAGTCGGTGGTGGACAGCGCAATCACGGCCGTGGCCGAGCCGCTTGTGGGCTACAAGAAGCCCTACGACATGAGCAAGATCAACTTCGAGCGGCTGAGCCAGGAGTTTGCCAAGTCGGAGAAGAAGAACACGCTCACGCAGCAACTCAAGCAAGAAGTAGAAGAGCAGCTGAAGCAGATGGTGGCCCAGAATCCCACCCGCATCGACTTCAACCAGCGCTACCAGCAGATCATCGCCGACTACAATCACGAAAAGGAGCGGCAGACGATCGAGGAGACGTTTGAGCAACTGCTCAACTTCGTGCAGGAGTTGACGGAGGAGCAGAAGCGGGCCATGCAGGAAGGGTTGAGCGAACCGGAATTGGCGCTATATGACCAGCTGCTGAAGCCGAACCTGAAGTCGACGGAGCGGGAAAAGCTGAAGAAGGTAGCCCACGAGCTGCTGGAAGCTCTGCAGCGCGAGAAGCTACAGCTGCGCTGGCGCGAGACGGAGGAAACGAAGGCGGAGGTGAAGACCTTCATCTACGACTTCCTCTATGACGAGCAAAAGGGTTTGCCGGAGTCGTACACGCCGGAGGAGATAGAGGTGAAGAGTGGACTGCTGTACGAGTTTTTCTACCAGCATCAACAAGTGCATATGGCAGCGTAGCCGAAGCGAAGAAATATTCACTTACTCAAAAGCTTATTCATGTTTGCACTTCTACTCCAAGCTGACACAATGCAGGCTGCCTCCGGAGCCGTTGGTAATGGTGATGGATGGTTATTTTGGGCCACAGCAGGCCTAGGCGCCATATTATTTTACCTCCTTTATTTTCTTTCACCTAGAAAAGACAAAAAGAAAAATACTGGTTGGCCCAATGAGCCATGGGTTGGGAAGAAGTCATTTTCTAACCCGTCAGCCGCTAGCGACAAAGTGCCTTCGGCCGTTGCCGCACGTAAGGCACCAGCTGAAATAGTAACAACGACTAAGGCACCTAAACCCACTATAACGACAGTAGAGACAGTACCTGAGAAAGAGGCAAAGGCTTCACTGTCACCTATTGCTATGAATTCAGAGTCCTCTACAACAAGTAGCCACAAACCAATAAAACCTAAATTGCCTACCGCCCAACCGATACCAGCTGACGCTATAGCGCTGGAAGAGATAGAGCGGGAGTTAGCTTTAAAATCCAAGTACGCCGCGCTAGTTAAGGGCACCCCAAAGGCCGCTTCGGCGCGTCCTGCGGCCAGCACGGGTGCAACTGGGCACCAGCAATCGGGGGTAGGTAAGCCCATCGCCGTTTCGCTTCCGGACATAGAAAAGGTATCGGCGACGGCAAAGTTTATTGGCTACGAGCCGATACCGGTGCCCGACACGGGTGCGTTTCCAAAGGTGCGCCTGCCCAAGCTAGGCTGCGTCATCAAGTTTCCGCGGGTGGGACGCTCGGGGCGCCGTGGCTACAAGGAAGCCGATTTCATGCAGGTGATGAGCCAGTGGCTGAGCAGCGGCGCGGTGAAGGTCTACAACGACCGGCACGTGCCCACGCCCAACGCCGTTAGCCCGTACGAGCCCGACCTGGTGGTCATCAACGAGCAGAACGGGCTAAACTTGTTTCTGAACATTGAGATCGACGAGCCCTATGACGGGGTATTCCGCCAGCCCATTCACTGCCTCCAAGAAGACGACGCGCGCGATGAGTTTTTCACCCGGCGCGGCTGGGTGGTGGTGCGGTTTGCGGAAATCCAGGTGCACCAGCAGCCGGAGGCGTGCTGCGCGTATGTAGCGCAGCTGATCAAGCGCCTGGCTCCTGACTACGCGGTGCCAGCTGCGCTTCAAGGGCTAGCTCTGCAACCCGTCACTTGCTGGGACAACGTACAAGCCCAAAAATGGGCCAAGCAGCGCTACCGGGAAAGCTACCTGGGCATTGCCGATTTCGGGCGGCGGGACGTGGCGACGGACTGGCAGCCCGCCGCGGCCCTGGACGTGGAGTTGGCCATCGAAGAACTGGTAGATAAAACGCCTTTGAAAGCGGCGGCGGAGCCACGCAACCGCAGGCAACTCGAGGCGGTGAACGGTCACCCGCGGGATGCCCGCTTGCAGTTTGACCCCGAAGCGCACCAGTACTTCATCAACGGGCAGCCGGCAACGGCGGTCAGCACCTTGGTCGACCGGTTCTTCCCCGAGTTCGACAAGCACTACTGGGCCCCCCGCACCGCGGCGAAGCGCGGCATGACGGCGGGAGCAGTGCTCGAGGAGTGGGAGCAAAAGGGCCGCACGTCGGCGGACCTGGGCACCCGCCTGCACGAACACATCGAGGCGTTCTACAACAGCGGGCACGCGGGCGTTGTCACGCCCGAATTCCAGCAGTTCCTGGATTTTCACGCCGACCACGGCCATTTGGAGCCTTACCGGACGGAGTGGCGGGTGTTCAACGAGGAGCTCATGATGGCCGGGACGGTGGACTTCGTGGCGCGCAACGCGGATGGCACGGTATCGATCTACGACTGGAAGCGCAGCGCCAAGGTTATCCACGCGGACGGGAGCATCCAGCGAAACAATTACCAAACCGCCGAAGGCCCGCTGAACGACCTGGACGATTCCCGGTTCAGCCGCTACTCCATCCAGCAAAACATTTACAAGTGGCTGCTGGAATCCAAGTACGGCTGTCGGGTGCGCAGCATGCACTTGGTTGTCCTGCACCCGGATTACGACGAGTACACGGTCTTGGAAGTACCCGACCGCGCCGCCCACGTGGCGAAGATCGTTGCCTCGTTGCGGGCTGGTTGCTAAGCCTCGACCGTGCGCCATCCCGCTTTACCCGACACGCCCTTCGCATGACCGACTTCTTTACGCCGGCCGACTTGGCCCTGCTGCATACCTACGCCAACGAGCCGCACGACGGCAGCCCGGGCCACGCCCTTGCCGAACGCCAACTGCTGGCGGGGGTGTGGGCCAAAACGGTTTACTGGGCCGAGCAATTGGCCGGGGACGGGTTTGAAGCGCAGGTGCGCAAGTCGGCCATCCGGCGCGCGGGCACGGTGACAAACGCCGCGGGCCAGAAGCGCATGAACCGGGTGTTCAAACATTTCACTTGGGCCCGGCTTTACCGGCCGGGGCACGAAGCGTTCAAAATCTTCTTCACCATCGGTGTCGACGGGCTTCGGCAGGAGCTGGTCTGGAAGCTTGACTGCCAGCACGACGGCACCGGGGCCTTGGACAAGCGCTTGGTCCGCCGCTTCCAAGAGTTCGTCGCGCACCAAGCTCCTCAGGTAGCCTGGCAAGCCATTCCCGCGGCCCAGCTCAAGCGCCACGATTGGGACACGGTGGTGCAGGCCTCCCAACAATTCATCCAAGTGCAGACCCACGTGTACGACCAGGCGCTGGACTATGTCTGGCAGGGG